>NZ_FQXI01000032.1 GCF_900129925.1 Anaerosphaera aminiphila DSM 21120
AGACATAATATAATAAATAAGCTGTTTTAAAGCAGCGAACAACCTTGATAATTAAATAGTGTAAGAGAAAGAATAAGCAAACAAGCAAAAATGCTTAGCGGAAATAAAGTCAGTGAGAATTGACTGAGCAAATCAAATTTTAATTGAGAGTTTGATCCTGGCTCAGGACGAACGCTGGCGGCGCGCCTAACACATGCAAGTCGAGCGATGAAAATTCGACAGATTCCTTCGGGATGAAGATGAATTGGATTAGCGGCGGACGGGTGAGTAACACGTGAGTAACCTACCTTTGACATGGGGATAGCCTCGGGAAACTGGGATTAATACCCAATGAAATTAATTGATCACATGGTCAAATAATCAAAGTGATTTAGCGGTCAAAGATGGACTCGCGTCTGATTAGTTAGTTGGTAAGGTAACGGCTTACCAAGACTTCGATCAGTAACCGGCCTGAGAGGGTGAACGGTCACATTGGAACTGAGAAACGGTCCAAACTCCTACGGGAGGCAGCAGTGGGGAATATTGCACAATGGGGGAAACCCTGATGCAGCGACGCCGCGTGAGCGATGAAGGCTTTCGAGTCGTAAAGCTCTGTCCTATGGGAAGATAGTGACGGTACCATAGGAGGAAGCCCCGGCTAACTACGTGCCAGCAGCCGCGGTAATACGTAGGGGGCGAGCGTTGTCCGGAATCATTGGGCGTAAAGGGTTCGCAGGCGGAAAGACAAGTCAGTTGTGAAATCCAGAGGCTTAACCTCTGTAAGCAATTGAAACTGTATTTCTTGAGATATGGAGAGGTAAGTGGAATTCCTAGTGTAGCGGTGAAATGCGTAGATATTAGGAGGAATACCAGTGGCGAAGGCGACTTACTGGCCATATACTGACGCTGAGGAACGAAAGCGTGGGGAGCAAACAGGATTAGATACCCTGGTAGTCCACGCCGTAAACGATGAGTGCTAGGTGTCGGGAGAGATTTCGGTGCCGCAGTTAACACATTAAGCACTCCGCCTGGGGAGTACGTACGCAAGTATGAAACTCAAAGGAATTGACGGGGACCCGCACAAGCAGCGGAGCATGTGGTTTAATTCGAAGCAACGCGAAGAACCTTACCAAGTCTTGACATATATATGAATGCATTAGAGATAATGAGTTCTCTTCGGAGACATATATACAGGTGGTGCATGGTTGTCGTCAGCTCGTGTCGTGAGATGTTGGGTTAAGTCCCGCAACGAGCGCAACCCTTACCTTTAGTTGCCATCGAGTAA
>NZ_FQXI01000030.1 GCF_900129925.1 Anaerosphaera aminiphila DSM 21120
AGGATTTTGTGGTGTTGCAGTTAATTTAAACAAAAAATTAGAATAAAAATTGAGGTAGGAAAAAACCTACCCCAACATTTGACAATGAACCTATATATTTTGACATTTTTTTAGTATAATAGAGGAGTAGGAGGTAGGTATGGAAAAAATAAAAATTATTGCCAATCCTAAATCAGGAAAAGAACAAGCTGTAAATAAAATAAATGCACTAATTAATTTAATGAGTTCAGATGGATATAAAATAGATTTAAGATTTACTTCAAAAAGAGGAGATGCCATGCTTTTCGCCCAAGAAGATGAAGGAGAAGACCTAATTATTTCTGTTGGAGGAGATGGAACCTTAAATGAGGTAGTAAATGGTATATATAAAAGCAATAGAGATACTCCTCTTGCTATTTTTCAAGCAGGAACAGTAAATGATTTTGCCAATGTTTTAAAAATCCCAAGTAATGTGAGAAGTTTTTATGAGATGGTAAAAAAGAAAAATGTAAAAAAAGTTGATCTTGGAATGGCGGGAGATAGAGTTTTTGCAAATGTAGCAGCAGGTGGAATGTTTACAAATATAGCATATCAAGTGCCTGAAGATAAAAAAACTCTACTTGGTAGAATGGCCTACTATATTGAAGGAGTAAAAGAATTTGCAAAACTGGGAAATCCGGATGCCAATATTATTAAGGCGGATATTAATTGTAAAGAACTATCTGCTAAAGAAGATGTTCTAATGTTTGTTATAGCAAATTCAGCTTCAGTTGGAGGGTTTAAGTACTTAGCTCCGGACGCAGAAGTATTTGATGGATATTTAGATGTATTAATAGTAAAAGAACTGGAGATGTACGATATCCCTGTACTTCTACCATCTATATTAAACGGTTCACACACAGGACATGATAAAGTAATTTACTTAAAAACTAAAGAAATTACATTTGATGCAAATAAAGATGTGGCAATTGATGTTGATGGAGAAAAAGCCGGAAGTTTACCAATGACATTTAAAATATTAGAAGAGGCTTTGAATTTAGTAGTAAATTAAGAGGAGGATAAAAATGGTAGCAACGATTAAAGATGTGGCAAAGATGGCGGACGTATCTATATCAACTGTCTCAAGGGTTATAAATGATTCGAAACCTGTTAGTCCAGAAGCTAGAAGAAGAGTGCTTCATGCAATTGAAGTTCTGGACTACAGGCCTAATGAAGTGGCTAGAAGTTTAGTTACAAAAAAATCTAATTTAATAGGAGTAATAGTAGATGATATAGGAAGTATGTACGTAAGCTACGTATTAAGAGGTGTAGAAGAAATTGGAAGAATGTACAATTATGATATTATTCTTTTAAGCTCTTATGGTGATCCTGAATTAGAATTAAAGTTTGCAAAACTTTTATTTCAAAAACAAGTCGAAGGGGCAATAATAATATCTTCAACATTAAATCAAAAGTTAATGTATAGACTTGAAGAATCAAGAATTCCATATGCAAATATAAATAGATTTTACGATATAGAAGAAGATTTAACAGTTAGAATCAACTATGAAGAGGTCAGCTTTAATATGGTTGAGTATTTAATAGAACAAGGACATAAAAAAATAGCATCGTTAGCTATAAGAAAAGATATAGATAGGACAGAAGAAAAATACAAAGTAGATGGATATGAATCAGCGATGAAGGAACACAGTTTAAAGAGCTCTAATATCTATACTCTTGGAATTGATGAAAAAAGCTTTTTAGATATTTCAGATGAAATAGACAGTGCAATTAAAAATGGTGTAACGGCATTTTTCTGCTCTCAAGATGAAATTGCCCTTCATTTAATGAATTACTTAGTTGATAGGGGAATGAAAATTCCAGATGATATTTCAGTAACGGGATTTGGCGGAACTGCAATGACAAACATATATAGACCTAAACTCACCACTGTGAGAATTCCATACTATGACATAGGGGCAGTTGCAATAAGAAGGATTTTAAAAAAGATAGAAGATAAAGATAACTTCTCTGAAGAGAGAATACTATTACCTGTAGAAATTTTAAAAAGGGATAGTGTAAAGAAAATAGATTAAGCTAAATATAATGAAAAAAATATATTTAAAAATAGAAGAAGAAATCTTTAGAACTGGAATAGAAAAGATATTAGAAGATAAGTATATAGTTAGAGAAGTTAAAAATCATAAGACGATTAGAAAAACTGACCTGCTAATTACAGATGACAATATCATTAGAGATTATTCAGTAGTAATATATAGGGATTTAAATGTAGCCATATATTCACAGGCAAAGATTAAACTACTTAGAAGTGCCAATAGAGAAGAACTATTAATAGCCTTAGACAGGGCTGTAAAAAATGAAATATATACACAAGGTACTATAGAAATAGAAGAACAAAAACTATTAAAGTTTAAGGAACAGCTAAATAAATTAAACTCAAGACATAAACAACTAGTTAGTAAAATATTGGAGAATAAAACTAATAGAGAAATAGCTTCTGAATTATTTTTAAGTGAAAAGACAATAAAGAACAACCTTACAGAGCTATATAAAATATTGGAAGTAAAAAGTAGAGCGGATTTAGTAAAAACTTATAAAATAATATTGACATAAAAAAGAAGAAATGTTAAACTAAGTTAAGTCAGCAAAAGCTGATGAATTTATTTTTTATTAAGAGAAAAAACTTTAAATAAAAAGTAAAAAAGATGTTGACATTAAAGAGTAGACATAATATAATAAATAAGCTGTTTTAAAGCAGCGAACAACCT
>NZ_FQXI01000028.1 GCF_900129925.1 Anaerosphaera aminiphila DSM 21120
TTTAAGCTCATCGTAGTAATCCCTTGCCTCATGTTTCAGTACCTTTTTGCAAAAGCTGTCAAAGGCATGTCGCTTGTCTTGCTCATGACTGTTAGGTTTCACATTCTCACCCCCTTTCGGGTGGTGACTCCGCTGTTTCCCTTTCACCACTATTACGGTGAGAATTGCAAAACTACCAAACTTTTGAGAAACTTTTTGAAATAACTTAAAAAAAGACGTAAAAATGCCCGACTGAAAATACAGTCGAGCATTGGTGGAGTTGTTTATGTTTACCAGGTGATGTGTGTGTTCATACTGATGGCAGTAATATACCGTTGGGGGATATAGGCTTTTTTTAATGGATAGAATTTGTATGACCTATGGTAATAAAAAATAGACACGGCGATACCTCCTCGATACCACCGTATCTCTGAAAAACGACTCCTATATGTCCTCTGTTCTTTAGTTTTAAGAAAAGAAAAACGGCGGCTTTGATTGATATTTCAAAACCGCCATCAAGCTATAATATTTCTGCTTAGCACAACTATCTGACCGCACAACAACGGTTTTTTTTATTTCCGCTGAAGTCGGTATGATATTATATTAAATTAATTATGTTTTATTAAATTAAACCATCTAAAATTTAGGTTCAAGATATCCTAATTCCATAGCACAATTATAGGCCTCTATAATGTTGTCTACTCCAAATTTTTCATAAATGTTGTTGATATGATTGTATAAAGTTCTTTCACTTATATATAAGTCCTTTGCAATCAACTCTCTTTTCTTACCAGTACTTAATGCTTTTATAACTTCAATTTCTCTATTGGTTAAAGCTTCAATAGGTGCTTCAAACTTTGCTATAAATTCAGACTGGTAGACTTTTTTAATGCTATCTACTAATTCATCTACGTCCATGGATTTATTTAAAAAACCCTTTGCACCGTACTCAAATGCTGTTTTTTTGTAAATAGGTAAATCATAAGAAGACAGTATGATTATTTTTAAATCCGGATAGATTATTAGCAAATCTTTCACTAATTCTATACCATTTTTCCTTGCTCTATCTTTGAGGTTAATATCTAATAACAATATATCAATTATCTTATCTCTCAATGATTTAAACAACTCTTTCTCTGTGTTACAGAAAGAAATCTCCATAAAAGAATATTCATTTAACAACTTAACCATACTTTGACCGAACAAGGTATGGTCATCAAATATAAGAATTTTCATCCTGTCCCTCCAATCGAATTAATACTTTCAAAATATTATCTTCAAAATCAAATCTTATATCTCCCCCATAATTAGAAACCAATATACCTAATATTAAGATGCCACCTTTTGATTTCATAACCTTTCTATAATTCTCTTCGTTTACACCATCGTTTGAACACTCTATAAATATCCTATTCTCTTTATCATATATATTAAATTCTGCATATGTTGCTTGTGAATGTTTATATACATTATTTATCAGTTCCTTACTTATTTTAAGACTTGTGTTCATAATTTGCTTATTTTTCAATAATTCTGTAGCTCTCTCTGTAATATGGAATTGAAAGTTAATTTCTTGCTTCGGATATATGGGGCCTATAGTATCCAATATGCTTTCAAAATTATCATAAAAACTAAGGTCGTAGAAGACAACAGAATTATAGTAATTCATCAGTTTTCTCATCTTATTTTGTAAGGGTTTTAATATTTCTAATGCAGCTTCCGAATCTGGCTGTTTAAGCTCTAACATATTACAAGAGGCCATTAAATCTTGTAATAGTTCATCATGTAAAATTTCCGAGAAATTAATTCTTTCTTTAGATAAATATTCTGAAAGATAATATAGTTCGCTAATGTTTTTATAAGGATTTCTTTCCGCCTTACCATGATCTAAAATATGAAATAATATTAAAAGTTCAAAAACAAACAGAAAAATATGATTAATAATATTTGCCCGTAATGCATCTAAATCCAATATATATATCAATGCTAAAAAAACAATTAAATAAATTATTGTGAAAATAGGGATTCTATCTCTTCCTATAGGAAGTAATGTCATTTGATTTAAGTTTTTATATCCATAAAATTTATTTGTAGTATAAATTACATAGAATATTAGAAATAGACAAAGTAGTATATTTAAGTTCAGATACACTGCTCCTATTGCAAACAATATGGCAATTAAGTCTATTAGGTACTCTTTTTTATTTGCATCACTTATCATAACCACTAATATAATTATGGAATATAAACCAATAAGCCAAAACATTAAAGGTAGATGTTCTTTATATATCATTGATACTACTGTAATAGCTGAAAATATGGACCTCATTTCTTTTTTTAAAATATCTTTTGAGTTTGAGAATAATGAAGTAATTAATATATAAAAAGAGTTAATATTAATTACAGCAAAACTTGTTAAATAAATATTTACTAAACCATCATTTTCTATTGCTAAGTTGTTAGCAGATAAAGTTGATAATAGAATGATAACAAGGGCATAAATGATTGCAAATATAGATACTTTCTTCAAAAAATCACCTCTTTGCAATATTATAACATTAGATAGATTAAGTATAGTTTAAGACTTTATTTAATCTATCCTTTATGGTATATCTACAAACAATAATCCTATTTTCTAGGTCTTAATAATATGCAGATACTATCATTTCTTTATTGGTAAAACGATACAATAAAAAGCATCCCATACTCAAGATAATAATTTTAGTTGACGATATAATTACTCCTGGTAATATAATTTCTAGTAAAAAGTCCAGTATTAGCAAAAGAAAATTTATCACAACTATTTTCTTCCATATATTCTTAAAACGATTCATATTTACTGTTCTCAGTATCATAATATTTAACATGAGAGAATACAAAAAAGTGTTGAATAGATATTCTACAAAACCAAAGATTGAAAACTCTTTCATAACAAAACTTGTAATTAATATTATTGGCACTATCAAAATATTCGTCGCTATAAATGTAGCGAAACTATGACTAAACATAATAATCGATATTTTTAAATCATTTGCTAAATACCACTCTATCCTTTTAGTTCGCTTTTCTTCTTGTAATGTATCTTTACTTAACTCATTGGAAAACATAATAAATAGAAAGACAATTCCTTTTAAAAAAAATTCAAAAATAGAGTAACCCATCAATTCATTTGTAGCCTCTTGAATCATGTTGGTATAGACAATAATTACTAAAGCAATTATACCCATGAATAAAGAGCTGGGAGTTAGTGCTTTTTTTATGCTTTGTTTCATCATCATTATTCCCATAGGGCATCTCTCCTGATAATATCCTCATTGTTCACATGTTTAATTTTTGCTAAAGTAATCATTAATAATACTACACCAATGATTAGATTGAAGAAGAGAATAGCAGTATCTAAGGATAGAATATTAAAAATATTAGAGTCAAGTAAACTTGGTCCTAGGTTTGTTCCTATAAAAAATATAAGGAAATTACTAAAAAAAAGAATATTCTTAAATAGCTTGAACCTTTTAATTGATAAGACTAGGGTATTTAAAAGATAAATTCCTAAGTAAGAAACTGCTGATGTAGTGACATAAATCAAAATCATTTTTTCAAAGGGGACAGTCCAATCTATCATATAGAAACATGCCATAAATATAAAGAATGGAATGATTGCCGCTATACGAAACATCTCCAAAGTATAGGCTTTTAAAATTTCCTTTACATCTCCACCAGAGGCTAAATAAAATTCTAATCTTCTACTGAGTCTATCTTTTACAGTCAAATCTACAACCATTGAACTACCCTGTATAAAACTTATACCAAGAATTAATAGATACATTAAATAAAGCTGATAGTTTTCACCTCTGGTTGCAAGCATATCTGATTGCACAAGAAATGTTGCAGGTATACTTAAAACTAAAAATATAATGGCATTCAAAAGCGTATCTTTATTTTTTAGAAGATAATTCCGTGCTGCTTTATTATAATTTCTTTTCATTTTTTCCTACCTCCAAGAATAAATCTTCTAATGTTTGCCCATTAAACTCATTTACATCTTTATCAAAGATTAAATTGCCACTTTTAATCATGGTTACTCGGCTAGCTATCTTTTCGATTTCACTTAAATCATGAGAGGTTATAATGATTGTTTTCCCTTCTTTTTTTAATTCTGAAACAAGACTTCTAATCTCAACACGTGAAATTGGATCTACTCCAGATGTAGGCTCATCTAATAGAATAATATCTGCTCCTATCATTACAACAATAAGGAGAGACAACTTCCTTTTCATTCCTTTCGAATAGTTGCTAACCTTCTTATCAAGATGTTCTGTTAGTTCTAGTAAGTCAGAATATCTTTTATAGTTTTCTTTCTTGCCTTCATATCCAAAATATTGGCCAAAAAGTTCGATATTTTTCCTTCCAGAAAACTCTTCATACAAGTAATCATTTTCCAGCAACATAGAATGCTTTAAATCCATTTTTATGCTACCAGAGTCCAGTTGATATAAGGAAGTAATAAGACGAAGAAGTGTTGTTTTTCCCGAACCATTCGGCCCAATTAATCCATGAACATCCCCTTTTTTAATATTAAGATTGAAATCTTTATATAAATCCTCTTTTCCAAAGCTTTTAGCAAGCCCTTTTATTTCAATAACATTTCGGTGTTCCATATTATAAACCTCCAAATAATTAATATAGATTTATTTATCTAAATTTTTATATACTATCTATATTTTAGAGGATTTCTTTCGATAGGACATGAGTAAATACTGCAAACTTAAATTGCAAATAAAAAGCTATTACATTGCAAGTGAGATTTTAGCACAATGTTCTAAGTTAATACTATTATTCATTAAAGTAAATAGCCATGCCTGTGACGCTTTTAACGCTCGGACTATGGCTATAGGGGAGTATCATTATCCCATTTATATGTCATCGCCTAACAAACTGCCATATTTGTTTTGTAGCTTGATATTGTTCGCTCACTCTAAACAGAGGTCATGGCGTATCAGCCACTTGGCTCGATATAAATGGAATGTATCCGTTTTACCTTATACTGCAAAGCCGTTATCTGACTTGCTTTCTTTGTCAAGGTGCACTGATTCAACAAAACCATGGATGAAGTACGGAAAGGGGGGACATACTTCTCCATAGATTTATCTATTAAGCCGCATTAAAAGTTAAGATTTTGGTTATCAGTTTAGTTTCTAATCTACGACGTAAAACATCATCTACACATAAATACGGATTGCCACCTTCGTCGTAAAATGTCCTCATAGACAATGCAGCTATGTACCCTTCATAATGCTTCAGAACGGTATTGATAGCATCCACATCGCCACCAGAAGCTAGTACAATAACAGGGTAGGAAAGCAGGTGATTATTTCTTTTCTTGTTGCTCATAGATATCTACCTCCATAAATTTTTTTAGCTGTTGCAATGTACTTGTTCTTTGGTACTGGACAGTAGAACGCAGCATATTCAGCTTGTCCCCGATTTCTCGGTCAGACAACTCAAGGAAATAGGAAAGCAAGATAATATCACGCTTGCGTTCTGGTAAACTTTCTAATGCCTCTGCAATAACACAATCAGTAACAATAACATCAAGACCTAAAACATTAAAAACCTGCTCGATAGCAAAGTATTTATCCTCTGTATAAAGTAGCTCCATTTCCTTTGCTGATAAATCTGAAAAAGTTGTTTCTCGACCTCGTTGCCTTTTCAGCTCATCATAATAATCCCTTGCCTCATGTTTAAGTATCTTTTTGCAAAAGCTGTCAAAAGCATGTTGCTTGTCCTGCTCATGGCTGTTAGATTTCACATTCTCACCCCCTTTCGGGTGGTGACTCCGCTGTTTCCCTTTCACCACTATTACGGTGAGAATTGCAAAACTGCCAAACTTTTGAGAAACATTTTGAAATAATTTAAAAAAAGACATAAAAATGCCCGACTGAAAATACAGTCGAGCATTAGTTGAACTATTTACATTTATTAGATGATGTGTGTGATCATATCGAGAGCAATAATATTCCGTTGGGGGATATAGGCTTTTTTTAATGCATAGAATTTGTATTTCCTATGATAATTAAAAATAGACACGGCGATACCGCCGTATCCCTATAAAGAGTAATTTTAACAAACCTTCCGTTACTCTATTTTTAAAA
>NZ_FQXI01000026.1 GCF_900129925.1 Anaerosphaera aminiphila DSM 21120
TTCTTGGTAGTACTTTTGAGAATCTACTGCTGAATATTCGGCTTTACACCTTTTAAGTTCTCGACTAATTGTTGAATGATGAAACCCTAATATATTGGCAATTTTTCTAGCAGAATATCCTTCTTTATTCAACACTTCTATTTTATTTCTATCATCCATGGTAAGATATTTATGACTCATAACAGATTCCTTTCGTGATTGTTTTTTGTGGTAATTAACATTTTACACGAAATACAAATTTGTTATGAGTTTTTATTTTAGGTGTCGCATTTAATTTTACAATCTATCAAATATTTAATTGTCACTTTCCTTTATAATAAACTTTTCTCTTCCTACGCCACAAATCGGACAAAACTCCGGAGGCATATCTCCCTCGTGTATATAGCCACATACAACACATTCCCACTTCACAAAATCATCTCCATTAAAATATCTTAGTTGCTTATATGTTATTTACCCAAAGTTTTAGGGTAACATTATAATAATATTAGATTAAGGGTGATTTTATGAAGAAAGTAGTGTTTTTTGCATTCCAAGGGGAGGAAATGTGTTTTATGCACATTTTATTTAATGCCATTGACATGCACAAAAAGGGAATTGAAACAAAAATAGTAATTGAGGGCAAAGCAACTGCACTTATAAAGATTATGATTGAAAAAGAAAATAAACTATTTAAAGAAGTCGTTGAACTGGATTTAATTGACTCCGTATGTAAAGCTTGTTCTAACCAAATGGGAGTTTTAGACTTTATAAAAGACAACACAAACTTGCCTTTAAATGGAGATTTATTAGGTCATCCTCCAATGGCTCCATATGTTCAAGATGGCTATGAAATAATTACACTTTAGTAAAAACATATGGAATTTTAAAAAGTTGAACTTTTATTCAGGGTAGAAATTTAAATATTTCTACTCTGTTTTTTTATTTTTCATTTTACTTTCTCTATGCCAATAAAAAAACGAGTACTTAAATTTACTCGTCTCTTTATAATTGTTCCCATATAAAATTTACAACTTCTATTAATGACCTTCATTAACTGTTTTTTTCGATACAGCTGACTTCTTCTTTGGTTCTTTTCCTCTAAATATATTTACAACAACTTCTATTACATTTGAAGATATAGTAACGGTTATTAGAGAATAGATAATTTCACTAAAGGGAATATAGCTTAAACTCAACAATAACACAGTAAAATCTGTAAACATATAAGCCCATGAAATTTTACCGCCAAATCTTTGAAATATTACCAATGCCAAGGCATCATCGCCGCCACTGCTCCCACCGGATCTAACTATTAATCCAACACCTATCCCCACAAAAAGTCCTCCCAAAATAGCTGCTATTAACAAGTGATTTGATAAATCAGGCAATATCGGTGGAAATTTTTCCCATACTTTTATAAAACCTGAAAATGTAAGTGTTGAAAACACCGATACAACTAGAAAATCCTTTCCCAAATACTTTAGTGCCAATAGATAACAAATAATATCAAGCACCGGAGTTATATAGGACATAGAAATTCCAAACCAGTGGTTTATAAGCAAGTTTAAACCTAAAACTCCTCCCTCTGTAATATCTACTCTTTGATGAATATTATAAATTCCAAATGAATAAATAGCTGCTCCTATTAAAATCATTGCAACTCGGTACACAGGGAACAATTTTTTTATTTTTTTTAGTATTTTCTCTATGTTCATTTTTTATGCCCCCTTGCTATATATAATAAACCTTAGTATAATACTAATGTCAAGAGGTGCTTATGAAAAAATATTTTAAAATAAATGAAATCTCAAAACTCTTTGGAATTGGTCCCGATTCTCTTCGATACTACGAAAAAATCGGACTTATTAAGCCAAAGCGTGATAAAAATAACTACAGACAATATACTTTAAGTGAAATTTACCAACTTAATATTATATCTGAACTTAGAAAACTTCAATTTCCACTTGGAAAAATTAAAAAATATCTAGAAGACCTTTCTCTTTCTAACACTCTCTCCCTACTAGCTGATGAAAGCAGTGTTATTGAAGAGCAAATTAACCAACTTAAAATAGAGAAAAACTTAATTGACCATCAAATAAGTTTTCTTAATAAATATGAGACAAAAAGTGAAAATGAATTTTCTATAAAAACTTTTCCCAATAGATATATATTAGAACTTGAAACTTCTATTTTACTTGATGAGGAGTTTGACTTTTCAATTAGAGTGCTGCAAATGGAAAGCAACTTCACTGTTAATCAATTTCAAAACAATTTTATTGGTGCCAGTTTATCTCTTAAAGACTTTAAAGAAAATAATCCCATAGAGTTTAACAGCGTCTTTATCATTCAAGATAAAAAGACAAGTGAATCACAAAAAATTTTAAATTCAGGAAAGTACTTATGTCTTTCATATAGAGGCCCCTACACTAAACTGCGCAGTAATCTTAAATTACTTAAAGACTATGCTAAGAAAAACAACTTTAATATTGACGACACTCTCTATGAAATTTATTTAATAGACAATAGATACACTGCCATTTCTAAAGAGTATTTAACTGAAATTCAAGTTAAAATTCTATAATCTACTTAAAAAAACAGGCGAGACTACTAATCAGTAATCTCACCTGTTTTAAATTTTTAAATTTAAACTACAATAGTTCTCTCCAGTTTTCCATAATATTGCCAAGTGTTCTTCTCACTGATTTATGTGAGTTACTTGCCTCTACTATGTCAAAGTATGACCAACTGGAATTGTCCAAGTCTTTAAAGTTTTTAATGCTTAGATTATTTAAACCATCTTTATCAACTTTTCTATCTAGCATTTTATTTACCATTGTTGCTACTTCTTCTCTTGAGATGTCTTTTTCTGGTTTAAATGTTCCATCTGGATAGCCATTTATCCAACCCTTTGATGTCACTGCTCCAATGTATTTTTCTGCCCAGTGTCCTATTACATCTTCAAATGTTGAAGTTGTATCTGCTAAACTATTATATCTTGCTACTACTGCTGTAAATTCTGCTCTCGTTATTTTGTCATTTGGTTTAAAACTTCCGTCTGGATAGCCTTCCATTATATTGTTATCTGTTACAAAGGCTATATATTTAGTGTACCAATCACTTGCATTTACATCGTTGTATTTTGTTGTAGCACTTGGAATATTTGCTTCACCTACTTTTAATCTTGCAAATATTGCTGCTACTTCTGCTCTTGTAATACTGACCTGTGGTCTTATTGTATTGTCTGGATAGCCAGTTAAATATGCTATGTGAGTTAATATTTCTTCAGTTTTTGGCTTTTCTTTACTTGTAGTTGATGAACCTCCACTCCAAGTCCAGCCTGTTCCTGAATCTTCACTATCTTTTTCCCACTGAGCATAAAGTGTAGTATTTGCTGTTATCTTAAATTTATCTCCAACTTTATATGATGTTCCACTTCCATCTGCCTTTGTGTTCCAGCCTTTAAATGTGTAGCCTGTTTTAGATAAATCTCCTTTTGGCAACACTGTTACTTCTGAATTTTTTGCATATGGATTTTTTGTGTCTGTTGGTACTGTTCCTGAATCATTGGTATTTCCATTGTATGTTACTGTAAACTCTTCTATTGGATCTATTGGTTTATCTCCTACAAAACTAATATCATAGTTATTATAAGCTATGTTTTTATTTATATTTGCAGGTTTTGATAATGATTTTATATTCGTTATATTTGTTTCATATACTGAAAAAATATTAGGATATTCTGTTTTATCAAGTTCAAATATTCCATCTCCAGCTGTGTTATCTGAAAATTCCGTATTACTTACTTTTAATGTATTATAATATACAGAATCTCCATCTGTGGTTTTTCTATCTGTAAATGGTAATATATTTATAGCTCCACCCTTTGTTACTGCATTATTTCCATTAAAATTACTTTCTTGAATATTTATATTTCCTGAATTGGAAAAAATTGCTCCACCTTGAGTAGCTTCATTACTTTTAAATTCAGTTTTATTTATATCTACAGCTAATCCTTTAGCATCTCTTATAGTAAGAGCTCCTCCAAATCCTAAAATATCAAATTCATTAACATTAGAATTCCCTAAAAACTTACTGTTATTAATAGTTACTTTCCTATTTGAGCAATCTGCACCTGCACCAAAAATATCAACTGCACCAGCAACAAAATAAGCATAATAACTATCTGGAATAATGACCAAGTTTTTATTAAATTCAGTATTGTTAATATTAACATTTAGCCCTATATCATTTAATGGTTCATAATTCTGATGTTTTACATGTATAGCTGCTCCTGAGTCGGATGCAATATTATTATTAAATTTTGAACCATCAATATTCAATTCTCCAAAACCTTCAAAACTTATAGCTCCACCCCAACCTGTAGGATTATATCCAGGGCCAACAGCTTTATTTCCTTCAAAAGCGCTGTTTTTTATATTAAGCTTATTTACACCTACGACATTATTTAAATATAATGCTCCTGCGAAACGCGCTTCATTATTTTTAAATATTGTATTTTCTATATTTATATCTCCTGAAGTGGAATTAAAATAAATTGCTCCACCATCGATTGGGTTCTTATTGTCTATAAAATAAGAATTCTTAATTGTAGTATTTCCTTCACCAGTTAAATTCATTGCTCCAGTTCCACTTGAAGTATTATTTATAAATTTGGAATTCAAAATTTCTAAATTTATATTATTACTATATATTGCGCTTCTTTGATTATTTCCATCAAAAATTAAGTTTTCAAATTTCACTAATTCTGTATTTCTAATATCAAACATATATGCCTTACTACCTATTCCCTTTAAGGTAATATTTGGAGTACCATCTTCATTTAGGCTAACACCTTTTATAGTAATTGGTCTTTCTCTCGCCATTTGTGGTCTACCTATCTCTAATTGTTCACTTATTTCAATATCTTTTGTTACTACAATTTCATTAATATCCTTATTTGCAATTGCTGCTTTTAATTCATCAACTGTTGAAACCGTGGTAGCGCCTTCTGCTAATGCATCAGCTCTTGTTGATATAAGTGGAATAACAATAGATGAAATTTTATTTAATCCATTCTCCTTAGCAATATGTACTGCTTCAATGGTTTCAGCTGCACTTATTTCAGATATTATTTCAACTTTTGCACTTTCAAGCTTTTCTATTAACTCTTGTTTTAATTCATCTGCTAAAAGTTCTAAAGAATTAATTCCAGCAAGTTTTTTTAAATAAACAGATTCAATATCTGCCTTCGCATCTTCTTTTGCCTTATCTAAATCACTTTGAGTTACTTCTACCTCTAAAATAATCTCATCTTCCTTAGGTACGTCTCCTTTTTCTGCTTCATCTTCATTTTCTGCTACTTCTTCATTTCCTACTACTTCTCCATTTTTATTATCGGTACTTGTATCACTAATAGAATTTCCTATATTTAACCCCACTTCTGCACTAGATGTCAGCGGTGTTGATATAAGTAATACAAATGCTAAAAGAAAAGATAGTAGTTTAGTTTTCCTTTGTTTCATAATAATCCCCTTTCAATGTATATCTATAATATGTAGTATAACACCTATGTAGTGTCCTGTAAAATTAAATACACCTTTAATGCAAATGTAAATTTTTATAAATGGTTAATTAGGTGAAATATATTTTTTTAAAATTTTATACACTCCTAGAACACAAAGCCTCAATTCTCTGATTTATGTAAAATTAGTTTTTTTAATTAAAATTTTAACAAATCTTTAATCGGTATTTTTTTATAATCAGTAAAAGTTCTAATGTGAAATTAGTTTTAAGATAAAATTTTATTTGACAATACTATTTTGAAACTTATGTATACTAATACAGTGTTATATGGTTTTGTTTTAAATATTTTAATATTTTAATAAATTAGTTTTTTAAAAAACATATAGAATAGCTAAAAATAAATATCATATAATTTTATTTAACATTTCTTTTTTATTTAAAATTCTCTAATATACTTTAAAAAACAGGCGAGACTACTAATCAGTAATCTCACCTGTTTTAAATTTTTAAATTTAAACTACAATAGTTCTCTCCAGTTCTCCATAATATCGCCAAGTGTTCTTCTCACTGATTTATGTGAGTTACTTGCTTCTACTATGTCAAAGTATGACCAGCTGGAATTATCTAAGTCTTTAAAGTTTTTAATGCTTAGATTATTTAAACCATCCTTGTCAACTTTTCTATCTAGCATTTTATTTACCATTGTTGCTACTTCTTCTCTTGATATGTCTTTCTCAGGTTTAAATGTTCCATCCGGATAGCCATTTATCCAACCCTTATTAGTAACTGAGCCAATATAACCTGCTGCCCAATGTCCACTTACGTCTTCAAAGCTGGACTCTACATTTACAAGAGAATTATATCTTGCTACTACTGCTGTAAATTCTGCTCTCGTTATTTTGTCATTTGGCTTAAAACTTCCATCTTCATAGCCTTCCATTATTTTATTGTCTGTTACAAAGGCTATATATTTAGAGTACCAATCACTTGCATTTACATCGTTGTATTTTGTTGTAGCACTTGGAATATTTGCCTCACCTACTTTTAATCTTGCAAATATTGTTGCCACTTCTGCCCTTGTAATACTGCCCTGTGGTCTTATTGTGTTATCAGGATAGCCATTTAAATATGCCATGTGAGTTAGTGTTTCTTCAACTTCAGTTTTTGGACTTTCTTTACTTGTAGTTGATGAACCTCCACTCCAAGTCCAGCCTGTTCCTGAGTCTTCGCTGTCTTTTTGCCAGATTGCATAAAGTGTAGTATTTGCTGTTATTTTAAATTTATCTCCAACTTTATATGATGTTCCACTTCCGTCAGTCTTTGTGTTCCATCCTTTAAAAGTGTAACCTGTTTTAGATAAATCTCCTTTTGGTAACACTGTTACTTCATCATCTTTTGCATAAAATTCATTTGAATCTATTGGAACTGTACCACTTGTATTCCCATTTTCATCGTATGTTACTTTAAACTCTCCCCATTTAGCATACAGTGTTGCATTATCTTTCACTGTATCTGTGGCAAAGTTCCATTCATTTGATAATCTACTGTCCTTAAACCATCCCAAAAACTTTGCTCCTGCTTTCACCGGGTCACTTGGCCTATCAACAAGCTCATTATATTTAATAGTTTTAGAATCTATATTATCTCCACCATTGCTGTCAAAGCTCACTGTATAAGTTTTGATTTCCCATACAGGGTGGAGTACTGTATCTTCAATTATATTAAATGTATCTCCAACACTATATTGTATTTCTTTTCCATTAGGTTCAGTAGACCAGCCAACAAATTTATAACCTTCTTTTGTCAGTGTTTTATTTTCCAACACTGTAACCAATGTATCTTTTACATATGGACTGTTTTCATCTACAGGAGATACACCTAGTAGAATTTCATCTTCATTGTCTTTATAATAATCTACCGTGTACCGTTCCTCTTTTATTGTTTCTTTTCCAATGTAGCTAATATCGTAATTATTATACGCTTTATCGCTGTTTAGCCCAAAGGGTGTTGATAATGACACTACATCCGCTATATTTGAAGCATATACTTTAGCTATATTAACATTTGAGTCATCAAATTTATATCCACCTTTTGTTGCAAAATTATTTTCAAACGTAGTTCCATTTACTATTAAGTTCTCATAATATTTTGAGTCCTCATCGTCAATTAATTCTGATTTGTCTTCAGGCAACACATTTATAGCTCCACCAACATAAGCCGTATTTCCTCGAAATGTCGAATTTTCTACAAATACTGTACTTTCAAATTCTATATCCAATCCTCCACCATATTGTCCTTTGTTGTCTCTAAATGTACTTTCTTTTATAGATAAATTACTATTTGGTGTAAGGTAAACTCCTCCGCCATTTCCATAAGTTTCATTTTTATTTATTGTTGTATTCTCAATTGTGATTTCAGCATCTGAAAGAATAAAAATTCCACCACCATGTTTATAGGATTCATTTTCTTGTAATAAACTATTTTTTATAGACAGTTTACCATTTAGTGTAAGCCCTCCCGTAGGATCTTTTTCATTTCCTACATAGATTCCACCGCCATAATCAGCAATATTTCCTTCAATTTTTCCGCCGGTTATGTTTATTTCTCCTATACTGGTGGCAATTCCACCGCCACGTCCATTGGTGCATATGTTTTCGCTGACTTCTCCACCGGTTATTTCCACTATGCCTGAACGGCTATAAATTCCGCCACCTTCCGGAACGGTATTTCCATCTAAGTCTTCTATTCCACCTATGTAGTTTTCTGAAATTTTACCACCGGTCGTCACCAATTTTCCGTCAAGAATAGCAATTCCACCGCCTATATTTTTAGTAGCTCTGTTATTTGTGATTTCCCCACCAGCTATTAAAATATTTGTGTAATTTTTATTGTCATCTTCATCATCTGTATATACTAAAGATATTGCACCACCGTTTAAGGCGCTGTTATCTTTTATTTCTCCACCGCTTATTTCAAGTTTACTGCTATCTGTCAATGCTATTGCCCCAGGCTCTCCAAAATTATTTTTATTTGGATTTGCAATTGTGATTATATCATTATTTTGAAGAACAGTTCCATCAGAGATAGTAAGTGCCCTATTTTCACCTAAATATATTAAGGATTCTCTAGCTGTAAGTCCGTTATTTTCTGCACGATAAATGTTACTCCTGTCCCATTCTGCTCCACCATCTATTATAATATTTGTAAGTACTATGCTAGATGTCTGTCGACTACTTCCATCACTGATTTTTATTAATTGCCCACCGTAGTTATCATCTCTTAACAGAGTACCCCCTGTAAGTGTGAATGTCTTTCCTGCAGGAATTGTAATCCCCGTTGAAATGTTAATAGTCCCATCTACATTTATTGTAACATCGTTAGAACTATTTACAGCACTTTGTAATTCTACTTCATTTGTCACCCTAATTTCATTATTATCTGCATATACGAATGTAGCTGACAACATGAATATCATTACTAATAAAAACCCTATAATTTTTTTACTTATATATTTTCCCAATGCCTATACCTCCTTACATTTTCTTATATAAATAATACCATATTTATATATTGCGAACTATATCATAAAGTAAATTTCACAAAAATATACTCTATTAAATGTTAGAATATTACTTTAATTATTTACAGTTAAAATAATAGGTTCATTGTCAAATGTTGGGGTAGTTTTTTTCCTACCTCAATTTTTATTCTAATTTTTTGTTTAAATTAACTGCAACACCACAAAATCCTTTTCTTAAAGGTCTCGAAATTACGATATCCATAAGATACTCGTTTAATCACTTTGATTTTATTGTTAAATCCTTCCGTTCTTCCGTTGGTAAATCTGCTTTCAAAATAATGAAGTATTTCTTCTTTCCAGTTTTCTAAAGCTTTAATACATGCTTTGAATTCAGGTATTTTTGATTGTTTCGCTCTTTCTATCCATTTCTCTAATTCTTTCCTAGCAATATTTTTATTTTCTGCATTTAAAAATAGA
>NZ_FQXI01000024.1 GCF_900129925.1 Anaerosphaera aminiphila DSM 21120
AAAAATTGAGGTAGGAAAAAACCTACCCCAACATTTGACAATGAACCAATAAAAACCCCTTAGTAAATAAACTAAGGGGGAAATTTTTATCTATTTAATTTTTTCTAAAATAAGTTTTGAAGCATCAACTTGATTTGGAATATTTCCGTTTTCATCACGAATTCTCCAAATATCCGGAGTTATTTCATCAGCTACGTATATTTTTCCATTTTCATCATAGCCAAATTCTATTTTAAAATCTATTAAAGTAAAGTTCATTTTAGCAAGCTCATCTCTTAGAACTTCACCAACTCTAACTAATACATCAAGAGCTTCATCGTATTGGCCTTCTTTTAAAAGTCCCTTCATTAGACAAAGTCTTTCACTTATAAGAGGATCACCTTGCTCGTCATCTTTTAAAGTAACTTCAAGATATGGAGGATCGAAGGGAATACCTTCGTCAAGTGTAAATCTTTTACACATACTTCCTGCAGTAAAATAACGTAGTACAAACTCTAAAGCGGGTACAGTAAGTTTTCTAACATGCATTAAACCCTCATCAACATTAGCACCTAGGTAGTGAGTTGGAATGCCGTTTTTTTCCATTAATTCAAAGAAGTATTTAGAAATTGTAAGTCCTATTTTCCCCTTACCTTCAACACTTCCACCAACTGTATTAGAACCTGGGTCAAAGACACCATCTTCTCCTGTAATATCATCTTTAAAGAATAGATAGACTTCACCTGCATCATCAGTAAGCACAGATTTTGTCTTTCCGTTATAAAGTGTATTCATCTGTTTTTCCTCCTTAAGTTTAACATCTCATAATAAACTTTCAATTACTAATAAATTTTATCACAGAGGTAAAAAACTGTCGAGATTAAATTTAAGTATTGGAGAAATTATTATTGAAATAAAATTGTCTGTAGTTTTATTAAAAGTTAAGAAATTTTATATTTTTGATAGACTTTAATCCCAATGTACACAGTTAGACCTGTGTACATTCCAAGAATTGTATTTATAGTACTTTGAGAAAATTTAAATAAGTCTATAATATTTCCAAGAACAATAAATCCTAAGATATAGAGAAATATAAATAGTACAGTAACAATAAATTTATTCACTATAGTTTTTCAACCTCTCTAACTCAAATTTATCAATAAAAAGTTTAACTTCGCCAGTTTCCTATCTTTTTTGATATTATACAGCCTTGTTTTATATAAAATGTCCTACCAGAAAAGAAAAACACATAAACAAAACAAGAAAATACAAGTAACTAAAAATAAAAAACGTGTATTTTCCAAGGTCATAAGACTAAATAGAAAAATACACATATGTATGGTGGAGGCGGTGGGGGTCGAACCCACGTCCGAAAGTCCTTCCCAGTCAGTTTCTCCGAGCGCAGTTAATTATTTAGTGTTCGGTTTAAAACTCCAATTAACAGGATTTCCAAACTATATTACCATTAATACCCCCTCTGTTATGGCAACTTACAGAGCTTCGTTTCCCACTAATTTGACACCCAGTTAAAAGTCGTGGGACTCTCTTAATGGATGAGCCGCCGCTTAGGCAGCTAACGCGTAATTATCGTTATCGTTTAATTTTTGTTGAGACTTTTATCGTTGTTCCTCACAACGGCTCGCTACTAAAAGCTCCAAACCCCCGTCGAAGCCAATTTCGCCCCCGTATCCTCTAATTATATATGAAATTAAATAGGGGGTCAAATATTGATTAAATTTACTTTATTTAAGATGTAAAATAAAACATAACCAACAATTCCACCAATAGTATTTAAAATTAAATCGTCAATATCAACAGAGCGGCCTATAAAAAATTGTACAAACTCAATAAACAAACTAAAGCATATGCAAAACAAAGTTGTCTTATAAAATTTTCTGCAGCCCTTATAAATTGTGGGAAGTATAGCACCTAATGGAATAAATAGAATTATATTTCCTGCAATATTTAAAAAAGCATGTTGAAAACTTGAGTGGTTTATATAGTTTTTTATAGTTTTAAATGGATGAAAATTCACTCCCCAAGAACCGGAATTAATTCTATCTTGAAAATCTCCCACAAAGTCAAAGTTTTCTGCAGTTAAGTCAATGCCATGGTTTGCAATAAATACATTTGGAGTAAATAAAAACAAAAATAGTACTGCAATATATGCCACAAAAATACTTAATAGAAATTCTCTTTTAACTGAGGAGTTTTTTTTAAGATTAGAAAAGTATTTTGTTCTAATAATTGAGAAAAATGAAAATGTTAAAATAAATACTATTATTCCTCTAGTTAAAAAAAACAATAAAATTTTCATTTTGCGGACCAATCTTTAAAAGTTTTAATGGCATAGTCATTTTCAACCTTTATATCCTTCCAATGATCATCTGAATATTTGTCATATACAGCTACGGTCTTAATCCCTATATTTTTTGCTGCACTAAGTGCAAACCTTGCATCGTCAAATAAAAATATTTCATTTGGACTAATTTCCAGTTTGTTGGAAATTATTTTAAAATACTTACTATTGTCTTTGCTGGTTTTTACAGAATCTACAGTTTGAACAAATTTAAAACTGTCCATTAAATCAAATCGCTCAAGTAGTGGCTCTACAAATCCGTAATTTGTTGCAGTTCCAAGTACTACATCGTAGCCTAAATCATTGTAGGCTTGTAGCGTTTCAAGGGAGTGTTCCTTTGGGAGAGCTTGATTAATATAAAATTCCAGTATGACTTTTTTAAAGTAATTGTAAATTGCCTCGGAACTATCTTTTAAATTATAGTGTTCCTTTAAATATTTAGAACTCATAGTAAGGCTCATGGTAGTCATAGTTTGAGAAACTTCATCTGTCATTATTAAATTTTTTTCTTCGAGAAATGTCTTTCCCAAATTTTTCCACATGGACATTGAATCTATTAGTGTCCCATCTAAGTCAAATATTACTGCTTTCATTATATTCCTCATTTCATCTTAGATATTATATATTGAGTAAAAAGCGATGTCAATTATTCAAAAATAAAAAAAGGTATTGACAAAGTTGAAAGGAAACCATATAATAAATAAGTAATTGTTTCGGGGTGTAGCGCAGCTTGGTAGCGCACGTGGTTTGGGACCATGGGGCCGGGGGTTCAAATCCTCTCACCCCGACCATAACAATTTTCAGTATTAAAATATTGATTGTAAAAAATGTAGACTAATTTGTCTACTATTTTTTTGCCCTTTTTTATTATGTTTTGTTAATTTTTAACTTAATCAATTTATCACTATTTGTATGATTATTATATTTATTTCCATATCTTCTACATATGTTATATGCATAGTCGACAATAGATTTTTTGGTTTTTAAATTTTTTATATACTATTTTTGTATATTGCACTATCATATTTGTTTCTAACAAATCTATCCAATTTGTGAACTATTACATAATCTATGTATTTAACTTCGTTAATCATTTTTAAAATGCAGGTTTATTATCAGTTGTTGCGGATTTAGATTTATCTATATAAGTTTATAGTGTATTATTTTATTTTATATTTGATTGTCACTTGAAAAATTCGTATAAAAACACCTCCTTAATTTTAACATTAAGAAGGCTGTATAATATCAATATTGTAATAAATAGTTTTACGTTTAATTTCTCGACTACCTTCTATTTGAACTATTTCCATTTTGGAAACAGTTCGATTTTCATCTAATTCACCAGTTTCAAAGATATTGCTCAAGTGTTTACTTATTGCAGGTACGCCAACATCAAATAAAGTTGCAATAGATTTTTGAGTTGCCCAAATAGTGTCATCCTTTGCAAGAACTTCGACTGTCTGGTCATTTTCATATAATAGAAACTGTATTTCATTCATGTATTTCACTTCTTTCATTTGTTTTTATATTTTTTATTCTAATTATTCAGAGTATAGGGTTTTTATTTATAATTTTGTCTAATCGACAAAGAAACTCCCAACAATTTTAGTTCTCTCAGAATTCATTAAAAATGATACATTCCCGTATTTTAAAAATTCATTTCTAAATATAGTATTATTATTTAAAGCTATTTTTTCAAAACCTTCTTCTCCATATAATTCTGCCCAATAAGCATACGAATAGTCATATAAAGTATAATTAGAATCTTTTACCAAATATTGTTCATTTCTATACTCGACTTGTATTTTATCAGATTTAATCTCATTAAAATCTTCATCAACATAGTAAAGTGGATATACACTGTTATTATTGTTTGTTTTTAATTCAACTGTATTTGTAGGTTTATCCCAAGATATATCCATATGAAGAGCATTAGCAATATAACGTATAGGTACAAAAATTCTATTATTTCTAATAATTAAACTTGGATTATAGTCGGAATTTCCAGTATTAAAGGAAAGACCATCAGATTCTACTCCCGACACATCAATACTAATAAATCTGCCATTTGGAGTTGTTAAGGATACGAATGGTATATTGTCATATCCATTTTGCTCTATTTCTGAAAACTCTACTTTCATTCCTAAAGCTTCACCAATAAATCTTACTGGCACCATAGTTCTACCATTCTGAATATATGGTGCAACATCTGATTTAACCTCTTTTCCATCAACTATTAGTTTAATTGGTTGCTGTGCATTTGCATAATTAGGTATTAGTGAAACCAACATCATTAATACAAGTGACAAGCTTACAAATTTCTTTTTCATAGTAAATCCTCCTAGCGTTCTTCAAAGAATAATTGAACAATACTTACTTTTTGTGGGTATACAGCGCTATCACCATAGGTATAAAGCTCTTTTACAATATTAGTATCATCTACATTATAAAATCGAGTAACACCATTTTTATTTTGAGTGATATTTTTACCTTTTTTTAAATTTAAACTGGTTAAAATATCATCAACAGATTTTATTTTGAATTGTTCAGCTTCGGGAATTGTAATGGCTAAATAATATAATGTTCCTGTATCTTTTCTTAAATAAAATGTATATTTATAATCCAAGGTATTATATACATCAACTATTATGCCTTGTCCTGTATCATCTCCATAAGATCCCAGCGTATTCATAGTTGTGTCAAATTTAAGTTCTCCGAAAGTTTCTGTAAGCTGATTCAAATTCATGTTATGAATGAGTTCAATATTCACAAGTGGTGGAACTTCATTTGTGGATGAGGAATTGGAAGAAGTTGAAAGAATGATTCCATTCATACTTTTAAATACAAAAAACAATATAAAAGCAAATATAATAACTGCCAGCACAGGTTTGCCTTTTTTCTTTGGTTTTATATCTTCTTTAAATTTAGCGTGATTTAATTCTATTGACTCAGGTGGATTAGACTGTTTAGGGTTATCATCTTCTGTCATTTTAAATTCGGGCTTGTTAAGGTTAAGTAGTTCATCTTTTTTTATATCATACTCTTCTTGTGTGAGGGCATCGGCATCGAGCAGTTGTTTAAATTTTAATAATTCATCAGCTACACTAATTGAGTGTATTGTGTTGTTTCCTAATTTAGACTCTACATATGTAATGATTTTTTGAATTATATCATCTTCTTTTTTAGCAAATACTATAGTGTTATCATCATTAATAACATCAGCTAAAGATTTTTTAACATCAGAACCAGGTAAGACAAATCTTAAATATCCTCTATTTATAGATGTTGGTTTTTTATAATCCAAAGCTATTATATTTTTATAGTATAGTGTCATATCGCCTTTATCTATATTTTTTGTCAATCCGTTTTTAGAGATAATAATTTTATCGTCGTAAATTTCTAAAGTTGCAATTATTCCTGTAACACTATAGATTAATTCATTATCCATTTAATTTAACTTCTCCTTAATGTTCATTATTTAATTTTTTTAAACCACAATGTATCTTCTTTATAATCTGCTAGATCTAGCATTTATTGTTTCTTTACTGACACCTAAAAAATATCTTGTATAGTTGGAACAGCAATATAATTTTCAGGCTCAACAGTTCCATTTTTCTCATGTTTTTTCGGCAACTAGTTTTGAAATTTCTTGAAGATTAGTTTCACTCTCCATTATCCACTTTTCCAAAGGAGAAGTTAATACAGCAACAGTTCTAAAAAGTAGTGAGACTGTTACACTATTAATTTAACGTAAGGTGATATTAAATCGCCGTGTACTTTATTAAATAATTCTCCTGCACTAGGAATATTTGGAACACGAGACATAAAATCAGACATTTCATAGATTATTATTTAATAAATATATTATATCAAAGAAATGAGTTGAATATAGATAGATTGAACTTTTTATAGATATAAAGCAACCAATCAGCGCATGAACAAAATAAATTCATTTTAGAACTAAAAAAATAGGAGTTAAAAGAACTAACAACAATGGAAGATGCTGTTTGTAAAACGAAATAAATAGAGATATTGATAAGCTTGTAGGTATAGAAGACAAAGCAAGGAAGTAAATAAATAAACTTCAAGGTGTGCGCAACAATTTTAAAATTAAAGTATTTAGAAAATATGGATTGGGAAGGAATAGAAGATAAATTGAATTATAGCAAAGAAGAGTCTACATCGAAAATACAGAAGAGCTTTAGTAGATGGCGGTAGTATTTTAATAAAACTAAAATATGACACTAGATGACACTTTTAGACACAGGGTTGACATGATTTAGTCTAGATGTAAAATTGTATCAAGAAGTAGATTTTAATAAATTCAATGCCTCCTGAAATTTAACAAAACACATGCCTATAAGGGAAACACAGACGAATACTAGCAAGTGATAACTGAATAAGAGCAATCTATCGTGTAATAGGTTGTTTTTTTAATTATGACACAATGGATATAAATGATAAAAAAAACAAAATAGCATCATTTGAAAGATGATGTTTCATCAACAAATAATATAAAAATAAGAAAAGTGTTGATTATAAAATAAGATATGTATATAATTAATAAACTGGAGGAGTTTTTATGGAATACATGTACAAATTATTTTATAACCTAAATGGCGAAAAAGAAAGAACTAAAGAACTTCAAAACAGATATAATGGACAAACTACAAAAAAGACAAAAATGGACATGAAACCTATTGATCAAACCAATATATTTAACATATATTATGTTCCAACCGAAAATACAATGCGTTTAGTTTCAGAAGTGTATAAGTTAGATGGGGAATTAAAATTAGAAGATGAAAAAATTCCGCAAGTTGCGAAAAGACATTTTTTAATAGAATTGATAGCATCAGAATTATTTAGCACGAATGAAATAGAGGGAGTGAAAAGCAGTAAAGAGGAAATAGTAAAAACAGCTAGGAATGTTTTATCTAAGCCCGAAGGGAAAGTGAATAGAGTAAGATTTGAAAGCGTTCTTTATTCATATTTTAGTTTATCAGATGATAAATTATCCGTTCCTGATAAAGTAGAGGATATTAGGACTATTTATGATAAAATAACTGATGGAGAAATAGAAAAAAGCAGTTTACCCGATGGCAAATTATTTAGAAAAGAAATAGCTTATGTATTTGGTAAAGATATTGGAAAAGAGATACATCGAGGTATTTACGATGAGCAAAAAATAATAGAAAAACTTAATTTGCTGTTTGGTTTCATGGAAGAAAAAGAGTGTGACATAATTAGTATTGCGATTGCACATTATTATTTTGGTTATATACATCCTTTCTATGATGGGAATGGTAGGACTGGAAGATTTATAAGTAGTATTTATTTAAACGAAAGCTTATCTAGCTTAACAGCTATGTCATTGGCTCAAGGTATAAATTTTAATAAAAATAAATATTATGATGCTTTCCATAAGACTAATCAAGTATCAAGCCAAGGAGAACTAAATTATTTCGTAGATAGTTTTTTAGAGTTACTAATATCAGGACAAAAACACTTAAAAGAAGAATTGGAATCTAAATCATTATTAATTAAGTCAGGTTTTGATAAAATAGATAATGATGACAATATTAGTGATGAAGTTGATGAAAATATCATGGGAGTACTTGTGCAGGAACACTTATTTAATAGAATTGGGGAAGGTGTAGGAGCTAAAGATCTCATTGATGCAGAAATATTAGGCTTGTCTAATCAGACTATAATAAAAAGATTCAAATCTTTGGAGGAAAGAGGTTTGGTATATCAATCGAAAGGCAGACCACTGAAATATAAACTAAGTGAAAGTTATTTAGAAAATTAAATAGACATATCAAGAGAGGATAAAACCTCTCTTTTTATATGGTCATTAGTGGGAATGTACAACAAGTTCAAAGTATATGCGCTAAGTAGTTGGGAGATAGAACTTGTATATAGATTAACCTTAATATTTTGGTATAATAATATTGAGGTGAAGCCTAATGAATAATCAAGAATTTTTTAATTTAATTAATGATTCATTAATTAAATTAGCAGATAATATTAAAGGAAATATTTTTAGTGATTATGTATATCCGATTTTAACAATATGTATTTCCTTGATAGCAATATTGGTATCTTATGTACTTTTAAGTAAGCAATTAAAAGAAGAACTAGATATAAAGATAGAGTTTGAGAAAAGAAATTTATGGATAACAATTATTGACGATATTATTTCTTTACATAAAGACTTAGAAGAGGAAATGAAAATTTTTCATGAAAAATCAATTAGTGGAAATATTACTAAATTTGAAGAAATTATTTTAAAAGAAGAGAATGTGCACAAGGCAAATTGCGATATGGAAAAGATTTTATTAGATTTAAAAAATAATAGGGAAAAGAGTTATCCTTATTATAATAAAAGAGCATTAGAGTTAATAGATAAAATAGAGAATAGATTTGAAATAATAGCAGAGGATAATGAAAGTTTCAATAATGAGGAAAACAACAATTTATATATAAATGAACTAGCAAATATGGTAAATGGTGTAGAAGAAGGGATAATGTGTGAATTAGAAGTAATAGATGATGTGCTCCTCAGTGTTATACAAGCAACCGTACATGATAAAGTTGATGTGCCAAGAGTTTTCCGTGAAGCATTTGATGAGAAATATGACGGGGAAAAATCGCAAGCTGTTAGTGAATATGAAAGGACTATAAAACAAATAGAAGAAAATATTCTTAAGTTAAATAGATATAAAATAAATTTAATAAAAAATATCGAGAGGAAATGATTTTTTATGAGGATAAAAAATATAGTGAGGTTTTGACAACCTATAAATGTAAAAGCTACCATTAAGGTAGCTTTTTAATACACGGGAAGAGTGGTGATATATTTGTCACAAAAACTAACAATTAAACAAAAGAAATTTGCTGATGAATATATCATCAGTGGAAATGCAACAGAAGCAGCAATAAAAGCTGGATATAGTAAAAATTATACAAACACAAATATAAGTAAACTACTACAATTAAAACCTATATAGACGAACAGTTAAAAAAGATTGAATCAGAGAAGATTGCAGATGCTAAAGAGGTTATGGAATATCTATCCAGAATACTTAGAGATGAAGAAAAAGAAGAAACATTAATAGGAGTCCAAAGTAAAATAAAACAATTATTAATGCTAAATATGATTAAAATATAGAATTTTTTAAAAATATAAATTTAAATCCTTAGTAAAGCGTAAACTAAACTAAGGATTGTTTTTTGTGGAAAATTTATTAAAAATCATATCCGTAACTTTGAAAATAGAACCAAATAATATTCCGGCAAGAATACCTAGTAAGATTATATGTAAGTTGTATGTATAATTTAAATATCCAACTAATAAATTTATTAAAATTATTTCAATAAAATAAATAATGAATTTAATGCTGAATTGCAATAATTATTGCGACACTTACTCCAAATTATTTATCTCGTATAAAAATGCATCAAATGTTGTTCTAAATTCCAGACATTTTCTAGGTCTGGAATTTATTTTATATAATATTTTAATTAAACTTTCATTACTGATTTTCGATAAGTCGGTTTTCTTAGGATAGAATTCACGTAATAGCCCATTACTATTTTCATTCGTTCCCCTTTGCCAAGCACTGTAGGGATCTGCAAAGTAAAAATCTATTCCCAACTCTTCTTCTACATCTGTATAACATGCAAACTCTTTGCCTCT
>NZ_FQXI01000023.1 GCF_900129925.1 Anaerosphaera aminiphila DSM 21120
TGTTACTGTGTCTTACACGTTGGAGTCTATAGTCATGAATTCTTGTAGTAGGCTGTTTACAACAAGGACAAATACCTGTATTATTAGTAGACTTAATAGAAACTTCTATGGTTTCACTATTTTCTGTTATATTTGTTACAATAATATCTTTAATATTGAGAAGTTTTTGTATATAATTATCTTGCACGTATTTCACCCTTTCTATTTGGTTTAGTCACTTTATATGGTAAAGGATTTTTGGGATACGTGCATTCTTTTTTTGCAAAAAAATAAATGTTGGAGTACTCACCCCAACATTTATTATAGAACCTTTTTATTTACTTTAAATATTTAGAAACTTCTATTGCTGCTATTGCACCGTCAGATATAGATGTTGATATTTGACGCACTTGTTTCACTCTAATGTTTCCTGCAGCGTATATTCCGTCTATACTTGTTCTCATATTTTCATCTGCTACAATATATCCATTGTCCAATTTTAATTCTGAAAAGGGCTGTGTATTTGGTTTTGAACCCATGTAGTAAAATATCCCGGCCCCCGGTTTTTTTAACACCTTTTCTTCGTTGCTTAAGTTATCTCTTATGTGAACTTCTTCCACTTCTCTTTCTCCAGTAACAGAAACTACTGAACTGTGTAAGTGCACATCTATATTAGGAGCTTTGCTGATTGGAACTGAAAACTCAGGCACTGCCACTAACTCTTCCTCTATTACAACCATATCTACATGGAATACTTGCTTTGATAAGTACAGTGCTTCTTTAGCTGCACCATCAGAACCACCTATTACAATTACATCACTATATCTATTTGCATATTTTGACGCAAAGTTATGTAGGTGTTCTTCAAAAATCGAACTTGAAGATTCAAATTCGGGTATGTTCTGGGTTTCACCGGAAGCTATAATAACAGTTTTTGCCTTAAATGTTTCTCCACCGCAAATTACCATCTTTTCTTTGCCTAAAAGTGAAGAATCTGTCACCTTTTTTTGTAATACTTCTACTCCACTTCCCTTTAACTGTGCATCAAGTGTTTTAGAAAACACCTCTCCGGATTCACCTGTTGGAAAGCCTGTGAAGTGCGTAATATTTGAAACTTTTTTTAAAGTTCCTCCACTGCACTCACTTTGTTCTAAGACAAGTGTATTCAGTCCTCTGCTTGCAGCATAAAGAGCTGAACTCACGCCTGCCGGTCCGGCACCTATAATTATTAAGTCATATAACATAATATCTCTCCTTTTATTTCCCTTACATTTTCTCTGGCATTAGTAAAAGTCAGAAAGAGACCATTTATAATCTCACTACTTTTATAATATCACTACTGTTTTTTCCCTACAAGAGTATTTGTAATATTAAATAAGCTTGTTTAAATTTTAGTCTATTCTTAACTTATGAGTTATAATTAAAGTAAGAAAATATTAAAAAAGGGTGATTTTATGTTTAAAAAATTATTGATAATACCAATGTTAATTGTAGCTCTTCTTCCGGTCAATGCATTTGCAGAAACTGAAGCTCAAACTTTAAAAGACCAATACACTATTCACAACGGAACTGTTCAAGCTATATCCAGTTCTCAAAAAACAGCTGATGAAAATAAAGATACTGACAATAAAAACAACGAAGACCAATTTTCTGAAATTTTGTTTGAATATAGCGAAGGTGACGCCACAAATAAGATTAGACTTTCTATTTCTAAAGACACTTTAATTGTAAATGCAAATACTTTAGAAAAAATAAAGAGTGTAGATGAAATAACTGTGGGAAATAAAATTTCTGTTGCATATCCTTCATTAACTCCAATGGCAATGAGCAATCCTCCTATGTTATCTCCTAAATTAATAGTAGTTCAAAGTGAAACTCCTCTTAATATTAAAATAGATAAATTTGACAATTCTTTAATCAGTTCTGACAACATGTTAAAGTTAAATATTTCAGATAATGTTAAGACCATAGATGTAAGTGGAGAAAAAGTATCTATAGAGGATAATTACAATAAAATTGCTGCGGTTTTATACGGCGTATCTACCAGAAGCATTCCCGCCCAAACTAATCCTGATATGATTATAGTATTAGAAGATAGTCTTTCAGGTGAGCTAAATATATCTGAAGTAAAAATTAAAGATAAAAATTTAATATTAAAAAACAATATAATTAATAATGATGTACCCTTACTTCCACTTAGAGAAATCTCAGAAAATTTAAACTTTAAATTAACTTGGAATGAAGCTGACAAGTCCATTAAAATTGAAAAAGATGGTACTGTTATTTCAACTATTGTAGATAACTCATACAAGGAAAATTCTGAAAGTACAATAGCTAAGCCTCAAAGAAATAAGGGTGTAACATATGTACCAGTTGAATTTTTTAGAGATATGCTAAATGTTAATGTAACTTTAACTGATGGCATTTACAATTTTAACTAAAACACCTTTAAAGGTGTTTTTTTATGCCCTTTACTAAAACGGTAACTGTTAAATAATTGGGTATAATTATTTATAGACAGATTATTTTTAAAATTATTTGTATGACAAAGGAGATAAAAATGAAAAATAAGATTATAAGCAAAGAACCCATTGGATTGAGACTTCCCGTGAAATCTCCATATATAATAACTGCGCATCACTATGACTTATATCCTAAGGGAAATAATAAAATGGAGCCTACTTACTATATTGACGGCCGAGATATTGGACAAGATTTTGACGAAAGTGAGCCATGGCGTATGTACCACGGAAAGAAAATTCCAGGTTTTCCAGTTCATCCTCACAGAGGTTTTGAAACTATAACTATTGTAGAAGAAGGATTTGTAGATCACACAGATAGTGACGGTTCCACAGGACGTTATGGCAATGGAGATGTCCAATGGATGACTGCAGGTTCCGGAATGCAACACTGTGAAATGTTTCCTCTTATAAATGAAAATAGTGAAAACCACCTTAATCTATTTCAAATTTGGCTAAATCTCCCTAAAAAAAGTAAAATGGTAACACCTTACTATAAAATGCTTTGGGCAGAAGATATTCCAATTGTTGAAGAGATAGACGAAAATAACAAAAAAACTAAAATAAAATTAATTGCCGGAAATTATAAAGATATCAAAGCACCAAACCCAGCTCCTGATTCTTGGGCTGCCGATGAAGAAAACAATGTGACTATTTGGCTAATTGAACTTGAGCCTAACGCTAAATTTTCACTTAGACCAACAACTTCAACAGCTAGCAGAATGATATACTACTATTCAGGAGATACTATTTCAATTGAAGGCACTGAACTTTCTAAAAATTACGCTGCTGAACTTGTTTCAGACGAAGAGATATTAATAACTAACGGAAGTGAAAAAAGTAATATTCTCCTTCTTGAAGGTGAGCCTATTAATGAGCCAATAGCTGCTTACGGTCCTTTCGTAATGAATACTGAGCAAGAAATCTACGTTGCATTTAATGACTATGAAAAAACTCAATTTGGCGGTTGGCCATGGTCTGCAGGAGACCCTGTAAATCCTAAAGACTCAGGCCGATTTTCTAAATTAAAAGATGGAAGCACTGAGTATCCACCTAAAAATTAATATAAAAAAAATAATGACTACCATTTAACTGGAAGTCATTATTTTTTTATATTTAACTGTTAAATTCTGCTTTGATTTTCTTTAGTTCATCAGGATTTTCTAATAACCTTGCAATAAATCCATCTATTAATATACTTCCATTATATATTGCCTGCTCAGATTTTTCTGACTTTACCAATTCTGCAAATTTTCTTGTGTGAAGAGCCACATCTTCATCTGTTATGGCAATCATTGGGTGAAATGCCGGACATCTATAGCTTACGCTACCTATATCTGATGAGCCTGTTGCAGCTTTTGATATTTCATACTTTATATTGTAATCTTCCATTACGCTTTTAATTATATCTGTTCCACTTTCCAAATAGTTCATATCTCTATATGGATAGTCTAAAAGCTTAATCTCTGACTTTGTTTGAGTTGCCCTTGCGCATCCTTCAACTATATCTCTAACCCATGGTATTAATTCTCCATCTAGGTACTTTGAAGAATTTGACCTAAATCTATATTTTCCCTTTGCCTTTTCAGGAATAATATTTGTAGCCACTCCCCCATCTAAAATAATACCTTCAACTTGTGTACTAGGTCTAAGGTTTTTTCTAATCATGTCAAAACCATGAATAGATAACATTAATCCATCTAATGCCGACCTTCCATCCCAAGGACTTGCAGCGGCGTGAGAGGGCTTTCCTGTAAACTCTATCTCATATGCCTGAAGTGCTAAAAAACGTGTATTCGGCATACTAGTGTTGCTTAGATGCACCATTATAACTGCATCATACTTATCAAAAACTCCTCCATCTGCCATAGGAGTTTTTATTCCCTTCACTTCTTCATCAGGAGTTCCTATTATATCTATGTTTGCGTTAATTAAATGCTCGTTATCTTTTAATGCAAGAGCTGACAAAACCGATATTGCCGCACTTGCCGAATGACCACAACCATGCCCAACATCTGGAAGAGCGTCATATTCTGTAAGTATTGCCAAATTTACATTTGAATTTTTATTCTCAATAACTTTTCCAAAAAATGCCGTTTCAAAACCAAAAAAAATTCTCTCAGCTTTTATTCCATGTTTATTTAATAGTTCCACTATTTTTTTACTGGATTCAAATTCTTCACTGGAAAGCTCCGGATTATTTGCCAAACTATAATTTAATTCAAAAGCCTCTTTACTGAATTTTTCTATACTCTTAGTTAACATATTTTCTAGTTTCAAATTACTACCTCCTTAGTTATGTATATATGATAAGTATAATACAAATTCCTTTTAATTTGTAAATCTATTAAAAATAAAAACAGCACTTGCCAAATTGACAAGCACTGTTCAAATTTTAATTAATGTATTTAATGTTTAGAATCTTAGAAAAATTATTTATTATATCTAAAGCATACTTTCATACCCCATATTTATAAATATAATATTTTCTCTTTCCACTTATTTATAAATTTACATTCTATCAAATTCTTCTCTTATTGCTTTTAATTTTTCAGGATCTTCAAGTATTCTTGCCAAAAATCCGTCAATTACTGTAGCTCCATTTATAATACATGGCTTTGACTTCTCAGATATTACCACATCTGCAAATGCCTTTGAGTGAAGTGCCAAGTCCTCATCTGTTATTGCAACTGATGGATGAAATGATGGACATCTATAGCTTACATTGCCCATATCTGAAGATGCTCCCGGTGTATCCATTACAAAGTACTCCATTCCATAATCTATCATAACACTTTCTATTACATCTACACCACTTTGCAAATACTTCATATCACTAAACGGATATCCAAAAGGCACAATTTCAACTTTTGTCTGAGTTGCCATTGCACAGCCATTTACAGCATCTCTTGCCCAAGGTACTAATTCATCTTTTACATACTTAGCTGAATCAGACCTAAATGTGTACTTTCCTCTGGCTTTTTCAGAAATAATATTTGTTGCAACTCCACCTTTTTGAATAAATCCTTCTATAATGGTATGTGGTTTTGCACATTTTCTCATCATATCAAAAGCATGTATTGAAAGCATTAGTCCATCAAGAGCAGACCTTCCATTCCAAGGACTTGCCGCTGCATGTGATGGTTTACCAGTGAATTCTAACTCATAAGTTTCAAAGGCAAGCATTCTCCAGTTGGGAATATTTTTAGTATCTAAGTGTACCATTATGGCACAGTCATACTTGTCAAACACTCCTCCATCAGCCATTGGAATTTTCATTCCCACATCTTCTTCATTAGGTGTTCCTATTATGTCTACATTTGCATTGACTATATCTTCATTGTCCTTTAGTGCAAGTGCCGCTAAAACTGATATTGCGGCGCTTGCTGAGTGTCCACAAGCATGCCCAACTTCTGGAAGTGCGTCGTATTCAGTACATATAGCTATGTTTATATTTGAGTCTTTTTTTTCAACCACTCTTCCAAAAAATGCAGTATCAATTCCAAAAAACTTTTCTTCAGCTTTTATGTCATACTTATTTAATACTTCCACAATTTTTTTACATGAGCCATATTCCTCACCGGAAATTTCAGGGTGATTAAATAAATACTCATTAAGTGCAAATGCCTCTTCCTTATGAGCTTCAATGCTCTTCATTAATTTTTTTTCTAACATTTTTATTCACTCCTTTATTAAATATTTTAATTTTAAAAAATATTTAGTTCTTACTTCTTCATAATCTTTGATTCAATATATTTTACTTTAATTATCTTATAAAAATAATGGCCAAATTATTCCCACCAACATCAATGGTATTACAAAAAACACAAATTGTGGTACACAAGTATCCCAAATGTGATCATGTTGTCCGTCTGCATTAAGTCCAGATGTTGGTCCAAGTGTTGTATCTGATGCCGGTGAAAAACCCAATTTTTGAGCTAGAGGAACATAAACTGCTGCAAGTATTGGAACAGTTCCAAAAGAAGTTCCCACTCCAAGTACAATTACAAGCCCAAGCATTATCATCATAAAAGAACCTGCCAGTTTTGAACCGCCCAGTACGCTAAATGCTGTACCAACAAGGTCTTCTACTCCTCCGGAGTTTATAATGACATTGGCATAACCAGACGCCAAGAGCATTACAAAGGCAATAAAGCCCATTAGACCTATTCCGCCTTCTAATATATCTTGTAGTTCTCCCCATTTTATTACTCTAGTAATTAATAAAAATGTTAAAGCCGCTAAAGCTCCCAGTGGCAGTGACTCAGTCATTAGTTGAACTACTAGTGCAATTACACCTGCAACTAGACAGAGCCAGTGTTTAAGTTCCACTTTCATTGGTTGGTCATTAATTAATTTTTGGTGATTTTCATCTGTTTCACCAAGTTCTTCTACATCTTTATATTCTCTATCTTTGGAAAAATAAATCAGTCCCAGTATTAAACCTACAAACATTGCAAGACCAGCCATCCAGTTTGTCTTCCAAATAAGAGACGATTCAATACTGAGACCAGCTTTTGCTAAAGAATCCCTTATAAGTCCATGGTATATTGCTCCGTACGCTATTGGCAAAGTTATATAAGTGGACTTTAGTCCAAATCCGAAGCAAATTGACAACATTCTCCTGTCCATTTTCATCTTATTCATAAGCGTTAACAGTGGTGGTATTAATATTGGAATAAATGCAATGTGAACCGGTATTATAGTACCTGAAGCTATTGAAACAAGTACTATAATAAAAGCCAAAACAAATTTATTGCCCTTTACCATTGAGCCAATTTTCTTTGCCAAAATATCAGCTGCTCCAGTTTTATTAATAGTGTATACAAGCGCCCCTAGTAAAACGTAACTAAGGGCTGTATTTGCATTTCCACCCATTCCATTAAAAATGTAAGCATTGTACCTGAAAGGTAATTTCCGGACGCTAATCCTGCTGTCAATGCAGCAACTATTAATGCTATAAAGACAGGTAATTTTAGTAAACATAATATAGCTAATACCAAAACTGATATTACTACAGGGTTTAAAAGTATCATTTTCTACTCCATAAAAATTTAAATTTTATTAGAGGTATTATAACACATATCTATAAAATCAACGTCTAATCCATACTAAAATTAATTAAATTAACTTTTAAAATATTAATTTATAACATTGAACTCTAAAACACTAATATTGCCTGTATCAACTGATGTTTAACTAATAGTAAATGCTCTATGATTATGGCATAATTTAATAAAATATATATTTCTAACAAGGAGAAATGACAATAAAAAAATATTTACTTATTACCGTGCTATTATTAACATTACTTACAGGTTGTGGATCTTCAAGCAAAGTGAAAGTAGCATACGTAAACAAAAAATATGAAGTAGGCACAAGTGTCAAATTTGATGACTATGAAATTACTCTAGAAGAAGCCAAAATGGTTCAAGATAAAAAAATTCAAATGCAATGCAGCTAAAATTTTCATGGAAAAACAACAGTAAAGAAACAAGATCATTTGTTGGAGCTTTTAGCTTAAAAGCTAATCAAGAAGATAAAAAGCTATATAGCTTTGCTACAGGAGTTGAAACTAACAATAATGGTTTAGAAATAGAACCTAACTCTACTGTTAATGATGTTTATGCATGGTTTCGCCTAAGAGGTAGAGAAAATATCACTCTACAAATTTATAAAACAGAACAACATACATCTGTTGGGGATCCAATTACCTATAGTGTTCCTGTCATTTTAGAAAATAAATAACATTTTGTAGCTTGATTTTTATAAAAAAGCTCTAAAATAATAAGCGTATACCCAAAATTTTTTACAATATAAATTAACTAAGCCAAATAGAAAGAGTGAAATACATGTAAAATAATTATATCCAAAAACTTTTCAATATTAAAGATATTTATATAATTAAGGTTACAGAAAATAAAAGTACTACAGAAGTTTCTACTAACAATATAGTTGTTTTCCCTTGTTGCAAACAACCTACTACAAGAATTCATGACTCATGACTATAGACTCCAACATGTAAGAAACAGTAATATTGGATTAGGGCAATTATATCCACTTCTTCGCAAAAAACAATTTATATGTAACAAAGGTTTCTATGAATCTTTAAACTTTTCAGGAGAATACAAAAGAATATATTTTTATTTTGTTAAAAAATCTAAAAATACTAGCCCTCTAAAATTTATATCTAAAAAACACTTCATTATTTTGAAAGCAGATTTACCAATGGAAGAACTTAAGGATTTAACAATAAAATTAAAGTTATTAAACGAGTATCCTATGGATACCGTATTTTTGAGACCTTTAAGAAAAGGATTTTGTGGTGTTGCGGTTAATTTAAACAAAAAATTAGAATAAAAATTGAGGTAGGAAAAAACCTACCCCAACATTTGACAATGAACCTTAAAAAATGAAAAATGATTCAAGCATCTCTACCTGAACCATTTTTCATTTTTTGTTTTATTTTTCAAATAAGTTTTTAACTAGTTAATTATATTTTCTTTATTTAATCCAAATTATCACTTGGCATTTTCATTCACAATTTCAAAGCCTACTGTTGATTCATTTTTAATACTTTCATTTTTAATACTTTCATTTTCGTCTTTTTTTCCACATCCAAAACAAGCTAACATCAAAGTTGACAATAATAAAACAATATATAATTTTTTCACAATCTAATACTCCTTCCATAAATTCAAAAATTAATAATGAATTTATTATACTATACGACCTAATAATGTCAATAATTTTATTAAACCTTCTCTTAAACATTTGAATATAAAAGCATAGACTATTAACAAATCTAACAAATCGCTCTCTGCAATCAAATCATTCCCATACTAATTTACATTTAAATAAATTATTTATATTATTTGACATAAAGGCAGAGCATATACTCCACCTCCATGTCAAATAAACATTAACTGACATTATAATTTTAAAGTTATTTTGTTGGGTTTAGTCTAATCCAATTTTCTGTTGTTGATGTTGGTCTTGTATAATCATGTCCATTACTAGCTTCTTGTATGTCATAGTAAGACCATCTACTCATTTCAACATCGCTGTATTTCTTAATTGAATTTATATTGTCTTTTATAAATTCTTTATCAGCATATCTTTCATGTTTCTTGTTTAGAATTGTTACAGTTTCCTCTCTACTAATATTTCTATCAGGTCTAAATGTTCCATCTGGATAACCATTCACCCAACCATTTGCATAAGCAGAATCTATAAATCTCTTAGCCCAGTGTGATGAAGATACATCTCCAAAACTAGATCCACTTGATGACAGACTTGCAAATCTACTTACTGCTGCGGCAAACTCTGCTCTTGTTATAGCTTTGTTTGGCTTAAATGATCCATCTGGATATCCTTCCATTATTCCCTTATTGGTAGCTTGGGCTACTGCGTTAGAATACCAATCTGCACCTTTTACATCTGAGTATCCCTTACTTGAAGTTGCAGATATAATTAGAGAATTATTGTCTAATCTTACTAACATAGCTGCTACTTCTGCTCTTGTTATACTCTTTTGTGGTCCAAATGTTCCATTTGGATATCCTTCAATATAAGCAATATGCTCTTTTTCAGGAACTATCGGCTTACTACTAGTAAATGACCACCATCCACTTTCGTCTCTTTCCACTTCTATTTCTGGTCCCGGTACACGTTCACCGTCAATATATCCAATATTTTTAATAATTGTTCCTTCAGTCGAACGTCTTACTTTTACTTCTATAGTAATAGTAAATTCTTCTCCCGCTTTAATTACAGGAACTACATATTCTACTAGTTGTCCATATCCCTTATAAGCTTCTTTTGGATTTACAGATACTATGTCTAAAGAGTTTGGTATATCATCACTCATCTTAACATTTTTAGCATCTATATCCCCAATATTTTTTGCTGTCAAATAATATTTATAAGTGTCTCCAATATTAACTTTATTACCATATTTAATATTTGAAGTCTTAGTTCCTAATATTTTAGCTTCGCCATCCGGTACTACTACTGGTGGGTCTATTGTTGGTACTTCTTCATCATCTACTACTGCTACGTTATCAAGTACTGTTCCTGCAGCCACATCATCATTTACTTTTACTGTTATCTTTAATACTGCTTCTGCATCTGGTGCTAGATTTGCTACTGTAAACTTAACATTTTGTCCATCTCTTTCTGATGCTGGATCTGTACTTACTATTGTTAAGTTATCACTAATCTTATCTGTTACCTCGATCTTTTCTTTTGTTGCACTTGTTGTGTTTTTAACTGTTATAAAGTAGTCAAATTCTCCACCTGGTTTTACTTCTTTTAC
>NZ_FQXI01000009.1 GCF_900129925.1 Anaerosphaera aminiphila DSM 21120
GGAAGAACGGAAGGATTTAACAATAAAATCAAAGTGATTAAACGAGTATCTTATGGATATCGTAATTTCGAGACCTTTAAGAAAAGGATTTTGTGGTGTTGCAGTTAATTTAAACAAAAAATTAGAATAAAAATTGAGGTAGGAAAAAACCTACCCCAACATTTGACAATGAACCTAAAAAAATAAATAGTTATTTTGAAAGAGAGCTATTTTAATCAATAAATATTTTTAACTTATGACAATTATGCTATAATGAGTTAGGAGGTTTTATTGTGAAAAAAATTAAAAAGATTGTCACAGTTGCTTTAGTGGGAACAGTATTAATGGGAAATATTGTCTATGCAAAAACTTTTTCAGATGTTACAGCTAAGGGCGATTACCAGTGGATATATTCCAGTTTAGATAAATTATCGAATCAAGGAGTTTTTGGAGGATATCCTGACGGAACATTTAAACCTAAAAGAGCAGTTAGCTTTTTAGAAATAATGCAGGTCATAAAAAACATTAAAAATCCTTCTACAGAAGAAGTACAAAGCGCAAGAGATACTTATAAAAGTGAAGTAGAGAAATATAAAATAGATTCATGGGCTGTAGACGCAGTTTGTTATAATTTAAAGAACAATACAATAACTGCTAAGACACTACAATCTGCTAATGATAAGGGCTTTTTAAAAGAAAAAAATAAATTGTACCCAGATAGAAATTCTGTGGCAGTGTATTTTGGAAGAGCTCTTAAATTAAATGAAAATGGAAATAGAGATTTATTAAAACACAGTGATGCAAATAGTATCCCTGACATGACAAAGGGTTATTTGGGAAGTTTGGTTGAGGCAAATATATTTTCTTCAACTGGCTCAAATGGAAAATTTAACGGCAGTAAGTATATATCCAGAGCAGAAGTGGCATCTATTGCAGATAAAGCTCTTGTTTACTTAGAAAATCACAATGTTGAAGTTAAAAATATAGAAGATGAAAAAAAAGTAGAAGTGGAAGATTTAATATCTAATAGAACAGAAGTTGAAGGTGTTGTAGATTATATAGGACATTCAAATTCAGTGGGAACTATTGGAATTAATTCAAAGACCTATTCTTTTGATGCAGATACTATAAAGATAGTAGACTCAACGGGACTTTACAGTGGAGATTTTTCTGTTATAAACAAAATGCAAGTAAGAGCAGTTGTTAACGAAAGTGAAGTTATAGAGCTTTACTTATTGAGTATGCCGGTGGAAGTAAAAAACGTAAATATAACCGGAAAGGTAACTTCAATATCTTCTAATGGAGCAGAGTATACTTTAAATCTTCAAGTGTTAGTTTCAGATAGCCCGAATTTCACACCGGGAAGTACTGTAAATTTAAACACTGGAAATTCTTATAAAGTAGATGATATTTTAAATATATCAGCAGAGTATAAAAACTCTCAGTTAGTGGATATAAAAATTAAGTAGGTGAAGGTAATCCTTCACCTTTTATGTGGGGAAACATGGAAATTTTTAATAGATTAGAAATGGTTGTCGGAAGCGACAATTTAGAAAAACTTAAAAATTCAAATATATTAGTTTTTGGACTTGGCGGAGTAGGCGGAAGTCTATGTGAGGCTCTAGTTAGAGGTGGAATAGGTAATATTTCCATAGTAGATAGGGATATTGTAGACATAACAAATATTAACAGACAAGTCATTGCAACTCACAGTACTGTAGGCTTAAATAAAGTAGATGCAATGGAACAAAGACTAAAAGACATCAATAGAGATGTTTCAATTAAAAAATTTAAATTGAATTTAAGTAAAGATACAATTGAAGAATTTTATTTTGAAGAATATGACTATATTGCAGATGCAATAGATACTGTTACTTCAAAGATACTTCTTGCAGAAATTGCATATAGAAATAAGTACAGTTTAATTTCGGCTATGGGAACTGGAAATAAGTTGGACCCAACAAAACTTGAAGTTTCAGATATAAATAAAACTAAAGTATGTCCCATTGCCAGAGTTATGAGAAGAGAGTTAAAAAAGAGAGGAGTAAGGCGACTTAAAGTTGTCTACTCGACAGAGGTTCCGAAAAAACCAGTTTTTAACTTGGAAAATAAATCAACGCCGGGTTCTGTGTCCTTTGTTCCACCAGTGTGTGGAATGATAATGGCATCAGAAATTATAAATAGTATAATTGAAATGTAGGAGAAATATGAAATATAAAGATTTAAATAATAAGCAAGCAGAAGCATTACTTCAAACAGAGGGACCTATATTAATTTTAGCAGGGGCCGGATCGGGAAAGACTAAGGTAGTAACCAATAAAATTGCATATTTAATTGAAGAAAAAAATGTATACCCCTCAAATATTTTAGCCATAACTTTTACTAATAAGGCAGCAAGTGAAATGAGAGAAAGAGTTGCCAAGTTAATAGATGTAAATGTTGATGCAATGTGGATAGGAACTTTTCACGCTATTTGTTTGAGAATTTTAAGAAGAAATATAGAGAAGATAAATTATACTTCGAATTTCTCCATATACGACAGAGATGATCAAAATACTGTTGTGAGAGATTGTATAAAGGAATTGGATTTAAATAAAGACGTCTATAAAAATAGAGGTATTATTGCAAAAATTTCTGAACTTAAAAATGAAGGCACTCTTCCAGATGAGTTTATAAATGCAAATCACACAGACTTTTACAACAGAAATGTTGGAGAAGTCTATGCACTTTATGAAAAAAAGTTAAAAGACAACAATGCACTGGACTTTGATGACTTAATCATAAAGACTGTTGAAATATTAGATAAAAATAAAGATATTAGAGATTACTATCAAAATAAATTTGAATATGTATTTGTAGATGAATATCAGGATACAAATGCTGTTCAGTATAAGTTAATTAAACTCCTGTGTAGAAAAAATCCAAATTTAACTGTAGTTGGAGATAACGACCAGTCAATTTACAAGTGGAGAGGAGCAGATATAAGTAATATTTTGAATTTTGAAAAGGATTTTAAAGACGCAAAAGTAATACTTTTAGAACAAAATTATCGCTCTACTTCAAATATTTTAAATGTAGCAAATGCTGTTATAAGGAACAATCCCAACCGTAAGGATAAAAAACTTTGGACAGATAAAGTAGAGGGAAAAGAAGTTAAGTACCAACTATACGGGCACTCTCAAGAAGAGGAGAGAGATGTAGTAAATAAAATGCTCCAGTTTAACTACAAGGGATATAATTTTTCAGATATGGCAATACTCTATAGAACTAATGCTCAGTCCAGAGGATTTGAAGAGGCTCTAGTTAGAGAGAGAGTTCCCTATAAAATAATTGGAGGACTTCGATTCTACGATAGAAGAGAAGTTAAAGATATTATTGCATATTTAAAGGCAATTCAAAATATTGATGATGACGTTGCTATAACTAGAATTATAAATGTTCCCAAACGTGGGATAGGAGACCAATCTGTAAACAAAATGGCCACTTTTGCAAGTGAAAATAATTTAACTTTATACCATGTAATAGAAAACTTGGAAAGTTACCCTGAGTTAAATATGAGAGCGCGCAAGAGTATAAAAGAATTTTCAAATTTAATTACTTTACTTAGAAGTAAAAAAGATGAACTTATGATTTCTAATTTAATTGAAAAAGTAATATATGAATCAGGTTATATTGCAGAACTTGAAGCGGAAAAAACAGTAGAGGCAAGAACTAGAATTGAAAATATAAAGGAACTTATTTCCACAGCTGTAGAGTATGAAAAGGAAAATCCAATGGGAACTTTAGAAGATTTTCTATCGGGGATAAGCCTTTTATCTGAAGTAGATAAGACCAATCCAATGGAAAATGGCGTAAAGCTTATGACTGTTCACGCATCAAAGGGATTAGAATTTAAAATCGTATTTTTAGTTGGAATGGAAGAGGGACTTTTTCCGACTTCAAGAGCCCTTGAAAGTGATGAGGATATTGAAGAAGAGAGAAGGCTTTGCTATGTAGCTGTAACTAGAGCAGAAGAGATTTTATGTATAAGTTCTGCACAGACTAGAACTCTCTATGGTAAAACTACTCCAAGTTTGGAATCTAGGTTTATAAAAGAAATGGAAGATACTATAGAAGTAGTTACACCAGCAAAAAAAATTGATGAAAATTATAAAAACTTAGTAAAGGTAAAAGACTTTACTGAATATAAACCCTCACAAAGCAGCATGTCAACTCCAAAGCCAAAAGACTTAAAAAACAGTGGAGACTTTAATATTGGAGATAAAGTGAATCACAAAAAATGGGGACAGGGAATGATAGTTTCTAAAACAGAAAAAAATGGAGATTATGAAGTAGTAATATCTTTTAATGAAAGAGGTTTAAAGAAGTTAATGTTGTCTTTTGCTCCTATTACGCTGGTGAAATAAATGGAAAATTTAAATGTAATTAATAAGATGAGAGAACTTATAAAAAAAGTTGATGATTTAAACTACCACTACTATACACTTGATGATCCTAAGGTAAGTGATAGTGAATATGATAAAATTTACTATGAGTTAAAAAGATTAGAAGATGAAAACAATCTTGTGTTACCAAATTCTCCTACTACAAGAGTTGGGGGAGAAGTTCTTTCTAAATTTGAAAAACACACTCATATTGCGCCTCTCTACTCACTGGACAAGGCTCAAAGCTTTGAAGGGTTAAAAGTTTGGCATGAGAGAAATTTAAAACAAATAGAAGCTTTAAATGCAAGTGGAGAAAATTTGCCAAGTCCTCAATATGTAATTGAACTAAAATTTGACGGCTTGACAATTAACTTAACTTACGAAAACGGAGAGTTAAAAATGGCAGCTACAAGAGGAAATGGACTAATAGGTGAGGAGATACTACCTCAAGTTAAAACTATTTACTCCATACCCTTAGAAGTGGAATACAAGGGCACAATGGAAATTCAAGGAGAGGGATTAATGCCCTTAAAAGCTCTTGAGAGATACAATGAAACTCATGAAGAGCCACTTAAAAATGCCAGAAATGCAGCGGCGGGAGCTCTTAGGAATTTAGACCCTGCAGTTACAAGAGAAAGACATCTCACAGCTTTTTTCTACAATGTCAGCTATATTGAGGGCAGGGAATTTAAAGATGATGTAGAGATGAAGAACTTTTTAAGACAAAACAAATTTAGAGTAAATAGCGAAAATAAACTATGCAGCACTCTGGAAGAAGTTTATGAAGAGATAGATAAAATAGGTAATACAAGAAATTCTCTGGAAGTTTTAATAGATGGTGTGACTATAAAAATTAACGACATGAAAACCAGAAGACTTTTGGGATTTACTAATAAATTTCCGAGGTGGGCAATAGCTTATAAATTTGAAGCCGAAGAAGTTTCAACTAGGCTACTTGAAGTTATTTGGAACGTTGGAAGAACTTCAAAGGTAACTCCAACAGCAATATTAGAACCTGTTGATATAGGTGGAGTAACTATTCAAAGAGCCACATTAAATAACTATGATGACATAGTTAGAAAGAAACTTAGAATAAATGGAAATGTGCTACTTAGAAGGTCTAATGACGTAATTCCGGAAATATTGGGAGCACTTCCAACAGATGAGGAGACTTATGAAATAGAAAAACCTATTCACTGTCCATCCTGTGGAACAGAGTTATTTCAAGATGGTGTGCATATATTTTGCCCCAATACACTTTCCTGTGTACCTCAATTAGTTTCAAGGTTAACTCACTTTGCATCTAGAGATGCAATGAATATAGAGGGGTTAAGTGAAAAAACTGTAGAAAAGCTTTTAAATGAACTTGATATTAGGGAAATTTCTCAAATTTACGAATTAAAATATGAGGACTTAATAAATTTAGAGGGATTTAAAGAAAAAAAGAGTAAAAATCTTTTAAATGCAATTGAAAACAGTAAAACTATAAAGTTGCCGAATTTTATATACGCTCTAGGGATTGGAAATGTGGGAATAAAAACTGCCTATGATCTTGCAAAGCACTATGGAAACTTTGAAAGTTTAAGAGAAGCTAAATATGAAGAACTGGTTGAAGTGGGCGATATAGGACCTATTACTGCAGAGGAAATTGTAGAGTTTTTTCACGACGAACACATTAAAAAACCTATTGACAAGTTGCTTAGTTTAGGTGTAAAACCTGAATATGAAGTTTTAAATATAGAGAATTCCTTTTTTAATGATAAAAAAGTAGTTTTAACTGGAGCGCTTAGTATGCCACGAAAGGACTTAGAGGAAATACTTATAAAAAAAGGCGCTAAAATTACATCTTCAGTTAGTAAAAATACTGACTATGTAATTGCAGGTGAAGCAGCTGGTTCAAAATACAATAAAGCAGTAGAATTAAATATAGATATAATAAGGGAAGATGAATTAAAAGATTTATTAGGAGGAGAATATGAAGCGTAGTGAAATAAAACACATTGCAGATATTGCTCAAATAGATTTTACAGAAGAAGAACTTGCAAATTTTGAAGATAGTTTTGTAGAAACTATGGATTTAATTAATAAAATTAAAGAAATAGATACTGATGGTGTAGAAAGTACATTTAGAGTTATTGATGAAGTTAACAATTTAAGAGAAGATGAAGTTGGAAAATCTTTAACTCAAAAAGAAGCAGTAGAAAATACAGTAGATGAAAAGTATGGATATTTCAATATTGTAAAGTTTGTAGAATAGAGGTGAGGTTTTGAGTTTAATTAAGTTAAAAGCACATGAATTAATTGAAGGTTATGAGAATAGAGATTTTTCCTGTGAAGAAGTTACTAGGGAGTATCTTGAAAATATAAAGGCAGAAGATGCAGATTTAAACGCCTATGTCACTGTGTGTGCAGAGGATTCAATAGCTCAGGCTAAAAAAATAGACAATAAGTTTTCAAATAGAGAAGATATGGGATTACTTGCAGGAGTTCCAATAGGAATTAAAGACAATATTGCAGTTAAAGGCGTAAAGATGACTTGCTCTTCAAAGATGTTGGAAGATTTTATCGTTCCCTATGATTCTGTAGTGTCAGAGAGGATAAAAACTCAAGATGGAATAATACTTGGGAAGACAAATATGGATGAGTTTGCCATGGGAGCTTCAACAAAGAGTTCTTACTTTGGAGTTACTAAAAATCCTCTTGATAAAACTTTAGTCCCCGGTGGTTCATCAGGAGGCTCTGCAGCAGCACTGGCAGGTGGAGAATGTGCACTTTCTGTGGGAACTGATACTGGTGGGTCAACGAGACAGCCGGCAAGTTTTTGTGGGCTTGTGGGCATAAAGCCAACTTATGGTTCAATACCAAGATACGGAATATCTACAATGGCAAATACCTTTGACCAAGTGGGTACATTTGGAAGAGATGTAGAAGATGCAGTAATTTTACTTAAAGCACTAGAGGGAAGAGATGAAAAAGATGCAACCTCTGTTGGAAACTCTTCTATTCAAGAAGAATTTGACTTTAAAAATATAGAAAAGTCTATAGAGTTTTTAAAGGGTGTAAAAATAGCTGTTCCAAAACTATATATGGATATGAATTTAGATGAGAGAATAAAATCTGATTTTGATGAGTCCATAGAAGTTTTAAAGGAAAAGGGCGCAATTATAGACTATGTTGAAATAGAATCACTAAAGTATGTGCTTGAAACTTACCATATTTTAGTAAATGGAGAACTAGCTCCAAATATGGCAAGATTTGATGGAATTAGGTACGGCCACAGAACCAAAGACTATGAAAATATTGAAGAATTATATAGAAATACTAGAGCAGAGGGATTTGGGGACGAAGTTAAGAGAAGAATTATGATAGGAACTCATATTTTGAGTTTAGACTTGGCAGAAGACTATTATTACAAGGCTTTAAAAGTTAGAACGATTATAAAAAATGACTATGATAGAGCTTTTGAAAAATATAATTTTGTTTTAAGTCCTACAGTTCCACTACTTCCATTTAAAATTGAAAGAGAAATGAGTCCGGTTGAAAGTTATCAAACTGATTTATTTACAATACCTGCCAATATGACAGGGTGCCCTTCTATTAGTATTCCAATGCCTAAGGTAGATGGACTATCTGTGGGAATAGCTCTTACAGCTAATAGATTTAAAGATAATGACCTAATAAAAGCTGCCTTGGGATTTGAAAGGAGTGTGGACTAATGAGTTATCAAACAATAGTTGGTTTGGAAATTCACGTAGAACTTTCAACAAAGACAAAAGCTTTTTGTTCATGTGCAAACGAGTTTGGAGGAGAGCCAAATACCAGAGTTTGTCCTACTTGTTTAGGACTTCCAGGAGGGCTTCCCGTTTTAAATAAGAATGTAGTAAATTACAGCGTTATGGCGGGACTTGCATTAAATTGCCATATTGCAAAAAAATCAAAATTTGATAGGAAAAATTATTTTTACCCTGACTTGACTAAGGGATTTCAAATTACTCAAGATGACATGGCAATTTGTTCAGAGGGATATTTGGAAATTGAAGGCGAAGAGGGATTAAAAAAAGTTGGTATTTTTAAAGTTCAAATGGAAGAAGATACTGGTAAGTCTCTTCATACAGAAGACAATGAAACACTTATGGACTACAACAGATGTGGAGTTCCACTAATAGAAATAGTTTCAAAACCGGATATGAACAGTGGAAAAGAAGCTAGACTTTTCTTGGAAAAATTAAAAAGTACATTAAAATATATTGGAGTTTCCGATGTAAAAATGGAAGAGGGATCTCTTAGATGTGATGTAAATGTAAATGTTATAGATAAAACAACAAATAAAAAAACACAAGTTACAGAAGTTAAAAACATTAACTCCTTTAGAGGAGCAGAAAAGGCAATTGACTTTGAAGTTAATAGACACATTGAACTTTTAAAAAACGGTGAAGATGAAGTAAAGACCACTAGAAGATGGGATGATGTAAATAATCAAACTGTGTTAATGAGAGAAAAGTACACAGTTGCCGACTACAGATTTGCTCCTGAGGGAGATTTATTAGAAGTAGTTTTAACAGATGAGTGGATTAATGATATAAAAGATAAACTTCCAGAACTACCTGAAGAGAAGAAAAAGAGATTTATTAAAGACTATAAACTTCCTGAATATGATGCAGAAGTTTTAACATCTTCTCAACAACTTGCAGATTATTATGAAGAAGTAGCTAAGCGCTTTGATGATACAGCAATGATTTCAAATTGGATTATGACAGAAATATTGAGAAGAGTGGAAAATGTTGAAGAATCTTTTGACTTGCCATTTACGCCTGAGGACTTAGTTGAACTTTTACAAACTATAAAAGATGGAAAGATAAACAACAACGCAGGTAAAAAAGTGTTAAGAGAAATGTTTGAAACAGGTAAAAAGCCAATGGCTATTATTGAAGAGCAAGGTTTAATTCAAATTTCCGACACATCAGAAATAGAGACAATTGTGGAGACTATTTTAAGTGAAAATGCTCAGTCAATTGAAGACTATAAAGCTGGAAAAGATAGAGCTTTTGGATTTTTAGTTGGGCAAGTAATGAAAGCTTCACGAGGAAAGGCCAACCCTCAAGTTGTAAATGAACTGTTAAAGAAAAAATTAAATAGTTAAAAAAATATGCTGTAAAGAGAATTATTCTCTTTACAGCATATTTTTAGTTAAAATTTCAGTGTATTTAATCCTATTTTTTTGTCAAAGTATCTTTCAACGGTTCCGTCGACAATGTCAAAAAACAATTCACAAGCTCCACTTATAACACATTTGTTTAAATGACCTCCAAATGTAGTTTGTTGAACATCTGAAAACGTTACGTGTAAGTGAATGTAGGGCTCACCGTCTTTTGTAGTGATATTTCCCATAAATGAAGTAATTTCATAGTCTTTACCACTATAAGTATTTGTAATGTACTCTTTGGTTTCTGTGTTAAATAAACCTACTGTAAGATTGTTTGATGCTCCAATTCCTGAAACAGAAGCAAGTTTAATATTATTCTCTTCTATGAATTTAAGAATGGACTCAATAACTTCTTCTCCTACGTCAACTCTAAGTACAGCTTTACCGTTAAAAATTTTTCCTTGCATTTTAAATTCCCCTCTCCATGTGTTTAATTAACTTTTCTTTTAAATCTTCTCTTTCCAGTGCAAAGTCAATAGTTGCTTTTAAATAACCCTCTTTTGAGCCAATATCATATCTTTCACCTTTAACACTTAGTCCATATATATTTTCCTCTTTAAGCAGTTCAATAAATGCATCAGTAAGTTGGATTTCATTATTTTTCCCGGGAGCAATGGTGGGTAAAATATCAAAAATTTTAGGAGATATTATATATCTTCCAATAATGGCAAGGTTGCTTGGTGCAGAATTTACATCAGGTTTTTCAACTAAGCTTAAAATCTGACCTAATTTATTTATTTCAACTATGCCATATTTATCTACATCTTTTCTTTCAACTTCAGATAATCCAATAATAGTTGAGTTGTGCTTTTCAAATAAATTAATGAGTTGAGAAGTGGCGTTTATATCATTTTTAATTATTTCATCTCCCAACAATAGAGCAAAGGGTTCATTTCCTACAAAGTCTTTAGCGCAGTATACAGCGTGACCCAGTCCCAATGGCTCTTTTTGTCTAATGAAGTGAATATTTGCCAAATTTTCAATTTCCTGTAATTTTTTTAGTTCAGAATTTTTCTTATCACTAGTTAATTTATATTCAAGTTCAATATTTTTATCGAAATAATCTTCAATGGAATTTTTATTTCGTCCCAAAATAATGAGAATGTCTTCAATTCCACTTTCTACAATTTCTCTAACTATGTAGTCTATAGTTGGAGTATCTACTATTGGCAACATTTCCTTGGGACATGATTTAGTAAAGGGTAAAAATCTAGTTCCAAGTCCAGCTGCCGGTATTATGGCTTTTTTTACTTTCAAATTATCACCTCTTACCTGTATTATATCAAAAATATATTTTTTAATAGCATATTTAAATTAGTTTATTTATAGTGTATTATATGTTAAAAGGATGGTGCTATTATGTCGATTAATAGAGAAGAAGCAATGGAGTTGTTATTAAAATACAATGAAACAGATGCATTGATAAAACATGCTCTTCAAGTAGAAGCTGCAATGATGCACTTTGCAAAATATTTTGAAGAAGATGTTGAAAAATGGGGAGTTGTTGGACTGTGCCATGACTTGGACTATGAAAAATACCCTAAAGAGCACTGTAAAAAGACTAGAGAAATTTTAGAAGCAGAAGGTTGGCCAGAAGAGTATATAAGGGCAATAGTATCTCATGGTTGGGGAACGTGCAGTGAAGAAAAACCGGAGAGCTTAATGGAAAAAGTTCTATATACAGTAGATGAATTAACAGGTATTATTAATGCAGCTTGTCTACTTAGACCTAGCAAATCAGTTTTAGATTTAAACTTAAAATCTTTAAATAAAAAATTTAAAGATAAAAAATTTGCCGCAGGTTGTGATAGAGATATTATCTTAACCGGGTTAGAAATGTTAGATATGGATAAAAATATTGTATTTGAAGAAACCATTAAGGGACTTCAAGAAAGAGCTGAAATATGTGGGTTAAAGGGTGAACTATAGTTTTTTATATAAATCGTCAAACTTTCACTTTTATCTCACAATATAACTGTATATTTAGTATAAGAAGTGGATGGTGATGTATTGTTTAAAATATTAGTAGTTGATGACGAAGCCAAAATTAGGGAAGTAATAAAGACATATGCTGAATTTGAAGGTCATACAGTGGAAGAGGCATCTGATGGTTTAGAGGCAATAGATAAGTGTAAGGAACAGGATTTTGACGTGATAGTTATGGATATAATGATGCCTAGACTAGATGGTTTTTCTTCATACAAAGAAATTAGAAAACATAAAGATATTCCGGTTTTAATGCTTTCTGCCAGGGGAGAAGAATATGACAAGTTGTTTGGATTTGAAATAGGAATAGATGACTATGTGGTAAAACCTTTTTCTCCAAAGGAATTAATGGCAAGGTTAAATGTAATAGTAAAGAGACATCAAAAGACTATTGAGAATGAAACTTTAGAATTTGAAGGTTTGAGAATAGATCTTGATGGAAAAGTTGTATATGTTGATGAAGAAAGAGTGGAGATGACTCCAAAGGAGTATGATTTACTCGTATTTTTAGCTACAAATGAAAATATAGCACTTTCACGAGATAAACTTTTAAGTAAAGTGTGGGGATACGACTTTTATGGAGATGACAGAACTGTTGATACTCACATTAAAATGTTGAGAAATTCAATTAAAGACTATAGAAAGTTTATAGTGACAGTTAGAGGAACAGGTTATAAATTTGAGACAAGAGAATAAGAAAGTAAAAATTGATAAAAACAGCATAATGTTTACATTTTGGAAGTATTTTTCCGGATTTGCTGCAGCAATATTAATATCTCTCTGGTTATTTCAAATTGTATTTTTAAATAGTTTCTATGAATCCATGAAAGAAGGAGAAGTTACTAAAATTGGAAATTATTTAATAGGAGAGTATAAAAATAAGGACTTTGAAAGTAAAATACTTAGCTATTCTCAAAAAGAGGGCATGGAAATAGAAATTATAGATGAAGATAGGCGCCGTATATATCCAATGAACTGGATGGGGCTTATGATGAATCCTGAAATCATAGACCAAAAAATCTTTAATGAGTACTTTGAAGGTGTGAACACAGGAGAAAAAGCTTATAGGGTCTTTACTGCCAAGCCACAGCACTCAGAGAACTCAACAATAACCTATGCAGGTTATTTAGGGAAAAAGCACGATGTAAATTATTATATTATTATAAAAAGTGAGCTTGAACCAGTTGACTCAGCTGTTGAGATTCTACAAAAGCTGTTGATGTTAGTATCTATATTGTCATTGCTATTGGCTTTGATTTTATCTTACTTTATTTCAAAGAGGCTTTCAAAACCTCTAATAAGTATGTCAAGGTCTGCTAAAAAGCTTGGGAATGGAGATTTTAACGTACACTTTGATGAAGATGACTATTCAGAGATAAATGATTTATCCAATACTTTAAACTATGCAACTAGTGAACTTGCAAAGACTATAGAGGTGAGGAAGGACTTAATTTCCAATGTAAGTCATGACTTAAAAACTCCTTTAACTGTAATTAAATCCTATGGAGAAATGATTAGAGACATATCTGGAAACAATGAAGAAATGCGTAATAGACATATTGAAACAATTATAAATGAAGCTGATCACCTTACGATGTTAGTAAACGACTTACTGGATTTGTCAAAGATAGAGTCAAATCTTGAAGATGTAAATTATGAGCCTGTAAATTTATATGACTTGTCTAAAGAAGTAATTGAGAGATTTAAAATATTCTTTGAAAAAAGTGACTATAATTTTATTTTTGAAACAGAGGGAAATTGTATAATCTTTTGTGATAGGAAGCGGATAGAGCAAGTAATTTATAATTTAGTAAACAATGCAATAAATTACTCAAGAAGAGAAAAGGAAATAATCATAAGAGTAGTTGAAAAAGATGGTAAAGTTCGCTTTGATTGTATAGATAAGGGAATAGGAATAAAAAAAGAAAATATAGATAATATTTGGGAAAGATTTTATAGAGAGAGAAATAATCATGTGAGACCTGAAGTTGGAACGGGATTGGGATTATATATTGTAAAGAGTATTTTGGAAATGCATGAGTATGAATATGGTGTTGAGTCCGAATACGGAAAGGGATCAGATTTTTATTTCATAGCAGATGAATATAAAAATGAAAGTTAAAATTTGGACAATAACTGTCCAAATTTTTTTCTTTTAAAAGTGACCATAGTCCTTATTTTTTGAAAATACAAATTGGTGTGGCATAAGAAGTATAAATGATGTAAAATATAAACAAAGTGGTAGATAGTGGTTGAATGTGGTGCAAAATGGTGACGAAATGTTAATAGGTGAATACAGACACTCTCTTGATCCAAAGGGCAGAATTATAATACCTGCCAAGTTTAGAGATGAATTAGGAGACGAATTTGTAATGACAAAGGGACTGGACAACTGTCTTTTTGTATATCCAAAAGATGAGTGGATAAAAATTGAAAATAAATTAAAAGATTTGCCTATGACAAATAAAGCAGCACGATCTTTTGTCAGGACTTTTTTTTCTGGAGCAATAGATCAATCCCTTGACAAACAGGGAAGAGTACTAATACCACAAAACTTAAGAGAACATTCAAAAATACTTAAAGATGCAATAGTAATAGGAGTAAGCACTAGAGTAGAAATATGGAGTGCTGAAAATTGGGATAATTATAATGATGATGAAGGCCTTTCTTATGAAGAAATGGCTGAAAAGATGACTGAGTTGGGGATATAAATGAAATTTAATCATGAACCCGTATTGTTTAATGATACAATAGAGTTACTAGATATAAAAAAAGATGGAATATATGTAGACGGCACTATTGGTGGTGCAGGGCATTCATCTGAAATATTAAAGAGATTAAACGGCAGTGGTCTGTTAATAGGAATAGACCAAGATTCAGTTGCGCTTAAAAAGTCTGAAGAAGTACTTAGTAGTATTAACAGCAACTATAAATTATTTAATTCAAATTATAAAAATTTTGAAGAGGTTTTAGATTCTTTAAAAATAGATAAAGTAGACGGTTTTTTATTAGATTTAGGAGTGAGTTCTTATCAATTTGATGAGGGTGAAAGAGGATTCTCCTATAATTATAATGCAAAACTTGACATGAGAATGGATACATCTGCAAATTTTAGTGCGTGGGACATAGTAAACAGCTACTCTAAAGAGGAGCTTACAAAAATATTGCGAGATTATTCAGAAGAGAGATGGGCTGCAAGAATTGCAGATGCAATAGTAAAGAGAAGAAATGATAAGCCTATAAATACTACATTTGAATTAGTAGATGTGATTAAGGGAGCGATCCCTGCGGCTGTAAGAAGAAAAAAGGGACATCCTGCGAAAAAGACATTTCAAGCTCTTAGAATTGAAACTAATAATGAGCTGGATGTACTTAGAAATACAATAGGAAAAATGATAGACAGATTAAATCCAAAAGGTAGAATGGCAGTTATATCTTTTCACTCTCTGGAAGATAGAATTGTAAAGGAGACATTTAGATATTATTATTTAGACTGTATCTGTCCTAAAGAAGCACCTGTATGTGTTTGTGGTAAAAAAAGAGAAGTAAATATGATTACCAGAAAGCCAATAATAGCTTCAGAAGAAGAACTTGCAAGAAATAACAGAGCACATAGTGCAAAACTTAGAGTTATTGAGAAAATATAGGAGTGTTAAAATGTCTGTGAAAAATAAAAAAGCATACAAATTTAAGATATTTAATAAAAGCTCTAAAAATAACTTGTATATAACACTTGTAATTGTTATGATAATTTTGTTTGGGGCTACAATTACATACGCTCAATTAACTAATTTAGATAAGCAAATTATAGCCCAACAAAAAGAACTTGAAGAGTTAGAGAAAACTAAATCTTCTCTTTTGGGAGAGATTAAAGGCATTAAGAGTTCATCTCAAATTCAGGAAGAAGCTATGTATAAGTTGGGAATGGTATATCCAAAGCAAGAACAAATTGTCTATGTGGATATTAGTAAAGATGAAAAACAAAAAGATGTTAATAACAATGTATTTTTAAGTCCTATAATATCAGTGTTAAAATCTTTTACTAAAAATTAGAGGGAATTATGAATAAAAGAAATGACTTTAAAGAGCTAAAAAGAGAAAATAAAGGTACAAAAAAGAACTTTTTAAAAGCTGCAAACAGCAAAGTTTTTTTCCTGTTTTTCCTTTTGGCTCTTTTCTTTGCGATGATAATTATAAAATTATTTTCTATAAATTTTGTAAGTGGAAAAGAACTAACGAGAAGTGCTTTAAATCAACTTACAAAAAGTGAAACTGTTAAGGCAGATAGGGGAATAATATATGATAGAAATAAAAAAGAACTAGTGTTAAACGTAACGAAGTCCAATATTTACTACAATATGGACTTTAAACTTGGTAGTAATAAAAAAAGTTTAAGTAAAGAAGATTTAAAAGAATTAGAAAAAGATTCAAAAAAAGTTGCAAATATATTGAATAAAGACTCAGAAGAAATTTTAGAACTTATGACTGGAAGTAAAGTTGTAAAAATTGCATCAAATGTATCAAGAGAAAAGGGAAATGAATTAAGAGAAGCCGGAATAGACAGACTCTCTGTAGAGGACGTTATAAAGAGATATTATCCATATAACTCTCTGGCTTGTCATGTAATAGGTTTTACAAATGATGAAGATACAGGTCAATATGGAATTGAAGCAAGATATGACAGTGAACTTTCGGGAATTGCAGGTAAGAATATTTCAGTAAAGAGTAATTCACAAAGCCAAATTCCTCTAACAGATGAAGAGAACTATGCTCCTAAAGAAGGAGTAAATCCGGTCTTAACACTTGATGAAAATATTCAACAATTTGCAGAGGAAGCAGCACTTAGCTCCAGAGAAAAGCACAATGCAGAAGAAGTTTCCATAATAGTTCAAGATACTATAACTGGAGAAATTCTTGCCATGGTAAATAATGAAGGTTACGATTTAAATAACCCTAAAGAACCAGTGGGGGAAGAAGAAATTGAAAGCTGGAATGAACTTACAGAGGAAGAAAAACTTGACAATTGGTATTCGAATTGGAATAATTTTTGTGTAAATTCTCAATATGAGCCTGGTTCAACTTTTAAATTAATAACTGCAGCCGCGGCGCTTGAAGAGGCAACTACAAATCTTCAAAAAACTTATGTATGTAATGGACTTTATACAGATATTCCAACTGTAAAAATCGGTTGTTCTTCAAGTAATAGAGGTCCTAGAACTTTAGAAGAGGCCATGGCAGAAAGTTGTAATATTACATTTGTAAAAATTGGCAGAGAACTTGGTGCTGAAAAAATGTTAAAATATATTAAAGCTTTCGGATTTGGAGAGAGAACAGGTATTGATTTAAATGCTGAGGCAAAGGGAGAAATACCTAAAAGTGCCTCTGAGATAACTCCTGTTAAACTTGCAACTATGAGCTATGGACATGGTATAGCCGTAACACCTATACAGTATATAAATGCAGTTTCTGCTATAGCAAACGGAGGATATTTAAATACTCCTAGAGTGGTGGATAGGCTTGAAGATAAAAATGGAAATATAATAGAAAAATTTGAAACGGAAAATAAGAGAAGAGTAATATCTGAACAAAATTCAAATATTATGAAAGGTCTTATGAGAAAAGTAGTAGAAGATGGAACTGGTAAACTTGCCAAAGTAGATGGATATCAAGTTGGAGGAAAGACTGGAACTGCAAATGTGGTTTTAGAATCCGGTAAAGGATATGATCAAAACAACTACATTTCTTCTTTTGTTGGAGTTGCACCTTTAAATGACCCTAAGATTACAGTTATGGTAATAGTTCAAAAGCCAAAAGGTGATTTTTTTGGTTCAACAGTTGCTGTTCCAGCAGGTCATGATGTAATAGAAAAGTCATTGGAGTATTTAAATATTCCAAAAACTGAAAAATCAAATAAAAACGATGATGAAAATCTAGTGTTAGTTCCAAATGTAAATAATTTACTGTTGTCAGATGCAGGAAAAGAACTTGTGGACTTAGGACTACAGTTTAATGTAAAATCAAATACTATATCCAACAGTGCTGTTGTCGTGAAACAAAATCCTGCAGCCGGAAACTATGTACCAAAAGATTCAATAGTGGACTTAGAGATAAATAACAACACATCAAATATAAAAATTATGCCTGATTTAAATAAAAAAAATGAAGAAGAATTAAAAAGTGTTTTAGATGAGATGGAAGTTGACTATAATATAAAGGGGAAGGGTCACGCTATTTCTCAGTCTATTAAAGCAGGAGAAAAGATTAACGAGGGAAGTAGAGTTACTATAGAAATGTCTATTAGCGAATCGGAACTAGAAGATGAGGCTAAGGCAAAGAGCAACGTAAAAGAAAATAACTTATCAAAAAATAAAAATAGCAGAGAAAATGAAGAAAACAATTTAAAAAACAAGAAAAATAACAGCAAAGATAAAAACTCGTCAAAAGATAAAGAACTGTCAAAAGGCAAGAAAGACAATACTAAAAAAACAACTGGTAACTAGAAGGGAATAGATATGCAAAATTATATATATATATTAGTGGCTATATTTATGTCATTGATAATAGGATATTTTATGATACCTGTTTTAAAAAAAATGAAAGCAGGACAAAGTATAAGAGAAGATGGGCCGCAAAGTCATTTATCAAAAAGTGGTACACCAACAATGGGTGGCTTAATATTTGTATCCTCCCTTCTAATGGTGACTATTATTTCAAAGAATATAAATATGGAGTCGGCAATGTTGATTTTTTCAACAGTGGCCTTTGGACTAGTAGGATTCTTAGATGACTATATAAAAGTTGTAAAAAAGAGAAATCTGGGATTAACTGCAAAACAAAAACTCTTATTTCAAATTATCACTACCTTAATTTTGTTAGTATATCAATATAATGGCGAAGGACTTAGTACAGATATAATAATTCCAATATTAAATAAATCTGTAAATTTAGGATTATTGTATATTCCATTTATACTATTTGTAGTAGTTGGAACAGTGAACTCTGTAAACTTAACAGATGGTTTAGATGGATTGTCAAGTGGAGTTACTATAATATGTCTGGCATTTTTTGCAGTAGTGTCGCATAAACTTGGAAGAGTAGAAGTAGAGTTGTTTTCTATAATTTTACTAGGTGCATTAATTGGATTTTTATACTATAATAAATTTCCGGCTAAAGTATTTATGGGAGACACGGGTTCACTTGCCCTAGGTGGAGCAATAAGTGCCATTGCAGTCTTATTAAACTTACCTTTAATACTTCCTATTGCAGGAGGGATTTACTTTATAGAGACACTATCTGTAATAATTCAAATTGTATCCTTTAAAACTAGGGGTAAAAGAGTGTTTTTAATGGCACCATTACACCATCACTTTGAACAAAAGGGATGGAAAGAGACGAAAGTTGTAATAGTATTTTACTTAGTAGAAATAGTTTTGTGTGTTATTGCATATAAAATGTTATTTTAGGGGTTATAAAATTATGTTTGAAAATAAAAATATTTTAATTTTTGGATTTGGAGTAACTGGGAAATCTGCACTTAGGTGTATGAGTAAATTTACTTCAAATTTGTATGTATACGATAAAAACGAAGAAAATTTAAAAGAAGACTTAAATATTTCCTTTAAAAATTTTATTTTAGAGGACTTAGATAAAATAGATTTTATTGTAAAAAGTCCCGGAATAAATCCGGATAATGAGATTTTAATAAGAGCCAGACAAAAAAATATAAAAATATTCTCGGACATAGAAGTTGCATACTTAATAACCAAGTGTAAGCATATAATAGCAATCACTGGAACTAATGGAAAGACAACTACAACTTCAATTGTAAATGAAATACTAAAAAGAGAAAATACTACTTATTGTGTTGGAAATATTGGAAAGGGAATTTTAGATATTGCACTAGATGCAAGAGAAGATGAGTATATCGTATTGGAGGCAAGTTCTTTTCAATTAGAAGACACTGAAAGTTTTAAACCTGAAGTTTCTGCAATAACAAATATTACAATAGATCACTTAGATTGGCATAAGACAATTGAAAATTATAAAAATGCTAAATTAAAAGTGTTAAAAAATCAAAGTAACACTGATTTTACAATATTAAACTATAGAGATGAGTACTTAAAAAGTTTAAAATTCAATAGAGATATATACTATTTTTCATTGGAAGATGCGAATAAATTTGGCTGTTACGTAAAAGATGGTAAAATCTATTTTAGAGATGTTACTTTTAGAGAGGAAGAAGTGTTACTTACCTCTGATATAAAAATACCCGGATCTCACAATGTTGAAAATGTACTGACAGCAGTGACAATTGCAAAGTGTTTAAATATATCTAATGAGAAGATTAAAGATGCCGTTTCCAATTTTTTTGGAGTTGAGCATAGAATGGAATTTGTAAAAGAAATAAAAAATGTAGTATACTATAATGATTCCAAGGGAACAAATCCTGATTCTACTATAATGGCAATAAATGCAGTAGATGACAATATAATATTAATTGCCGGTGGATATGACAAAGAAGCAGATTTTGAGGAAATGTTAAAAATTGGAAAAAACAAAATAAAAAAATTAGTAATATATGGTCAAACAGCAGATAAAATTGAAGAATCTGCAAGACATTTAAACTATAGTATATATAGAGTTAAAGATTTAGAAGAGGCAGTATCTGTAGCGAGTAGCTTTGCAATAAAGGGAGATACTGTTTTATTTTCTCCTGCTTGTGCTTCTTGGGATATGTATTCGTCCTTTGAAGAAAGAGGAAGACATTTTAAAAACTTAGTAAGTAGGTTATAATAAATGAAACTTAATTATAGACAAAAATTAAAAGAATTGGATTTGCCACTTATGGTAGTAACACTACTACTTTTGGCATTTGGCTTAATTGCAGTTACAAGTGCCGCATATCCTGAGGGAATAAAATACTATGATGATGGATTTTATTATGCAAAAAGGCATTTGATTTTTATGGTGCTTGGATTTATTGCCATGTACATAGTATACAGAATTCCGAGAAACTTTTTAAAAAAGCTTTCCTTTCCACTGTTTGCCATAACAATTGTATTAGTGGCACTTTTATGGAGTCCGCTTGGAGTGGAGAGGTATGGTCAGGTAAGGTGGATTCAGTTTCCGATAATTAACCAATTGCAGCCATCAGACTTTGTAAAAATTTCTGCTGTGCTATACTTGGCTAAAATATTAGAGGCCAATCGAAAGAATATTGGAAAGACAAGTAGCTTTATAGCTATACTTGCAGTAATAGGAATTGCCGTATTTCCCATACTTTTAAAGGACTATTCAACAGCACTTGTAATAGGGGCTTCTCTTGGTGCAATGTACTTAGTAGGTGGAATGAAACCCCATCAATTTGTAACTATTGCAGGACTTGGAGCTGTAGTATTAGGCGTAATGGTATTTGGTGTAGACTATAGAAGAGAAAGAGTAATGGCATATTTTACAGGAAGCGGACAGTTGGGAGATAACTACCAAATTACTCAAGCTCTCTATGCAATAGCAATGGGTAGAATAAACGGAGTTGGTCTATTTCAGTCCAGACAAAAGTACGGAAATGTACCTTTTGCATATAATGACTTTATATTTCCAATAATTTGTGAAGAGTTTGGCTTAATAGGAGCCATATTTTTAATATTATTATTTGTTGTATTAATATATCGTGGATATGTAATTGCCAATAAGGCAACTAATTACTTTGATAAATACGTGGCTGTGGGACTGACTACTTACTTGGGTGTGCAGACTGTTTTTAATTTAGGAGTTAGTACAAAATTATTTCCTGTAACCGGTATAACACTGCCGTTTATTTCCTCAGGAGGAACTGCGCTTTTAGTAGCAATGGTCTCGGTGGGAATACTACTTCGAATTTCTAAGGATGTGTAATAATGAGATATATTTTATCTGGCGGCGGAACTGGAGGACATATTTATCCTGCCCTTGCCATAGCAAGTGAAATAAAAAAAAGAGATGAAAAAAATGAAATACTCTATGTTGGAAGAATTGGGAGTTTGGAAGAAGAATTAGTAAAAAAAGAAGGACTGAATTTCAAGGGAATTCACATAGAGGGTTTACCTAGAAAAAAAGTCAGTATAAAGACAATTAAAACCTTAATGGTCCTTTTGAGAGGCTTTGGAGAAAGCAATTCAATAATAAAAGATTTTAAACCGGACGTTGTAATAGGAACTGGTGGATATGTATGTGGCCCCGTGCTTTATAAATCTCAACAAAAAAATATAAAGACAGTAGTTCAAGAACAAAATGCCTATCCAGGGAAGACAAATAGAATTCTTGCAAAAAAAGCAGATATTGTGGCATTAAATTTTGAAGAGGCAAATAAGTATTTTGACTCTAAAAATGTAATTGTAACGGGAAATCCAATAAGAGATGATTTTAATCACATTGATAAAAAAAAGGCAGCTGAAAAACTTGGATATGATTTAAGTAAAAAGACAGTGTTGTCCTTTGGTGGAAGTGGTGGTCAAGAATCTACTAATGAAGCTGTAATTGAAATAATAAAACAAGGTTTAAATATAGATTTTAATTTAATTCACATAACGGGAAAAGAACACTATAATTCTTTTATGTCAGAAATCAAAGATTATAATTTACCTGAAAATGTAAAAATATTGGACTATTCCTATGATATACCCAGTATTTTAATGATAAGTGACTTGGTTATAGCAAGTTCAAGTGCAATGACCTTGGCAGAAATATCAGCTATAGGTATAGCAAGTATATTGATACCAAAATCATATACTGCAGGAAATCATCAAGTATATAATGCAAAAAGCTATGAAAAGAAGGGCGCAAGTTGTATAATTCTAGAAGAGGATTTAACAGGCGAGAAATTATATGATAATATAAACATAGTACTTGGTGACAGTGAAAAGAGACTTAGTATGGCGAATGCATCTAAGGAACTTGGAAATGTCAATGCTGTTAATTTACTAGTAGATAAAATAGAAAGTTTGATTCAATAAAATGGATAAGTATGAAGCTAGAAAAAATAAGCTTAAAAAAGCTAAAAAAAGAAAAAAAATATTAAAAATACTGTTTTTAGTGGTTATTTTACTGGCACTAATTTTTTTAGTTTTATTAAAAGTAGGTCTATTTAATGTTAAAAGTATAAGTGTCAAGGGAGTAAAGTCAGCATCTGTAGAAGAAGTGAAAAAAAGATCCGGATTGAAAATAGGCGAAAATTACTTATTGGTATCAAAGAAAAACAGAGCCAGAGATATATCTTCTATTCCAGTGGTAAAGACAGCGTCAATAAAGTTTTCACTAAATGGAGAAGCTGATATAAATATTGTTGAAAGAACTCCTGTAGCACAGATAGTAAATTATACGGATTACTATGTAATAGACAGTGAATTAAAAATTATTGATGTAAAAAACGAGCCAATGCAAAATCTTCTGGAATTAAATGGAATTTCTTCAAAGGAATTAAAACTTGGAAATTTTATTTCCGATGAAGAGGACAACAAATTGGAATTGTTAAAAAAAATATTTGAGAACAAGGCAATATTTGCAAAGTTAAAGTCAATAAATTTAAATGAGGAAAATGCACAGTTTATTACTAAGGATAACATTAACATTGAATTTGGAAGTTATAGAGATATTGAGTACAAATTTGAAATGCTTGAAAAAATCTTTAGCGATATTGAAAAAAGCAACAAGAAGTACACAGATATATATATGGAAAAGGGCGAAGATCCAATAGCAGTGGAGAGTGGAAGCTCTGAGGAAGATGTTGAAAAAAGCACTGATACTAATTTAAATAATGATTTAGAAACATCAACGGAGTTAAATAGTGATTGATTATTAAGATTTTAACTATATTAAGAGTGATTAATGTTGACTATTTCAAGTTTTATTTATAAAATAGAGTATATAGCGTTTTATGATAACGAAAAATGTAATATTGGATATGAGGAGGATGCTTATGTTGGATTTTGATATGGATCACGACGAATTTGCAAAGATAAAAGTTGTAGGCGTTGGTGGCGGAGGAAACAATGCTGTTAACAGAATGATAAATGCAGGTGTTAAAGGTGTTGAATTTGTAGTTTTTAATACAGATATACAAGCTTTAAAAGGTTCTTTAGCTGAGCATAAAATACAACTTGGGGAAAAAATAACAAAGGGATTAGGAGCAGGAGCTAATCCAGACATTGGAGAACAATCTGCTGAAGAAAGTCGTGATGAAATTAGAGACGTTCTTGAAGGTGCAGACATGGTATTTATAACTGCTGGAATGGGTGGCGGAACCGGCACAGGTGCAGCGCCTATTATTGCAGAAATTGCAAAAGAACTTGGAATACTTACTGTTGGTGTAGTTACAAAACCATTTGCCTTTGAAGGATTGAAAAGAGCAAAATCAGCAGAACGAGGAATAAGTGCACTAAAGGATAAAGTTGATACTTTAGTTATAATTCCTAATGATAGGCTTCTTTCTATTTCTGATAAGAAGACAAGCTTTTCAAAAGCATTTGAAATGGCTGATGATGTATTAAAGCAAGGTATACAAGGAATTTCAGATTTAATTTCTGTGCCTAGTTTAATAAATCTTGACTTTGCTGATGTTAAAACTATTATGGCGGACAAAGGTGTAGCGCATATGGGTATTGGAATGGCATCAGGAGATGAGAGAGCAACAGAAGCTGCTAAGTTAGCTATTAATTCTCCTCTTTTAGAAACTTCAATAGAAGGTGCAAAATCAGTTCTTTTAAATATTACTGCTGGAAATGATTTAGGTATCTTTGAAGTTAATGAAGCAGCGGACTTAATTCGCGATTGGGTAGATGAAGATGCCAATATAATTTTCGGGGCAGGTATTGATGAAACATTAAAAGATCAAGTGAAAATTACTGTAATAGCAACTGATTTTGAGCAGTATAGAGATGAAAAGGAAAATGTGGGTTCAAGTGATAAGTCACAAAAACCTAGCGATAAATCAAATTCTGATACAGGAAATGATGGAGAATTAAAAATACCATCTTTTTTAAGAACAAATAAAAGATAATTAAAGGTCTCATCTCTCGATGAGACTTTTTCTATAGAGGTGATATTATGAAATGTCCTTTTTGCGGATATCCAGAATCAAAAGTAGTGGATTCCAGACCTACTGATGAAGGTTCTACAATTAGAAGAAGACGAGAGTGTATAGACTGTAAGGGTAGATTTACAACCTACGAGAGAATTGAAGAAACGCCAATTATGGTAATAAAAAGAGATGGAAATAGACAGAGTTTTGACAGAAATAAGATTTTAAATGGAATAATTAAATCTTGTGAAAAGAGGCCTGTTTCCATGGATGATATTGAAACTGCAGTTAATAATATTGAAAAAAATATTCAAAATTCTTTAAAGAAGGAAATAACTACAACTGAAATAGGAGAAATGGTAATGAGAGAATTAAAAGACCTAGACGAAGTATCCTATGTGAGGTTTGCATCAGTGTATAGACAATTTAAAGATGTTAAGAGTTTCTTTGATGAATTAGAAGATATTATGAAAGCGAAAAAATAAAATGGATTTATTTACAATGAATATGGAAAACAATCTAAAGTCCTCAGCTCCTTTGGCAAATAGACTTAGACCTGAGACCTTAGAGGAATTTGTTGGGCAAGAACACTTAGTGGGAGAGGGTAAATATTTAAATAGAGTAATAAAGTCAGATAGGCTGTCCTCTATGATTTTCTATGGGCCTCCCGGAGTGGGCAAGACTACACTTGCCAGAATAATTGCCAATACTACTAAAAAGCGCTTTATACAAATATCTGCTGTAACTTCAAACTTAAAAGAATTGCGAGAAGTTCTACTGGAAGCTGAAAACAATCTGAAGTATGACAATAAAAATTCAATACTCTTTATAGATGAAATTCACAGATTTAATAAGACACAGCAAGATGCACTATTGCCCTTTGTAGAAAAGGGAATAGTAGTTTTAATAGGAGCTACAACGGAAAATCCTTACTTTGAAATTAATAAGGCACTAATATCCAGAACTCAAATATTGACACTTGAGAGCTTAGGTGAAAGTGATTTAAAAAAATTAATCTATAGAGCGTTAAAGGACAAGAGGGGATTTGGAGATTTAAACGTGGAAATCACACCTGATGCAGTAAACTATTTGGCAAATAATTCATCAGGAGATGGAAGAAACGTATTAAACTCCCTTGAAATTGCAGTACTATCTACAAATACTTTAAATGGTAAGATAACCGTAGACAGGGATGTAATAAAAGACTCTCTACAAGTTAAGAATATAGTTTATGATAAAAATGGCAACGAACACTATGATACTGCCTCAGCTTTTATAAAGTCAATTAGGGGAACAGATCCTGACGCGGCTTTATTTTATCTTGCAAAGATGCTTGAATCGGGAGAAGATCCAAAGTTTATTGCCAGAAGGCTTATAATTTCAGCATCTGAAGATATTTCAAATGCAGATCCAATGGCATTGGTAGTAGCTGTATCAGCTTTTGAAGCTGTAAATATTGTGGGATTGCCGGAAGCTAGAATTAATTTAGCGCAAGCTACAACCTATTTGGCATCAGCTCCTAAGTCAAATGCAGCATACCTTGGAATAAATGAGGCTATCTCAGATATAAAAACTGGAAAGAAACCAAACATTCCAATGTATTTAAGAGACATTCACAGTTCGGATATAGACAGTGGAGAAGGTGTCTATAAGTATCCTCATAATTATAAAAATAACTATATACACCAACAGTATTTACCTGAAGAATTTAAAGAAAAAAAATACTACAGACCATCTGAAAATGGATATGAGAAAAAAATTATACTGTATTTAGAAAAACTTAAAAACTTATAAAAAGTATTGTCTTTTTGACAATACTTTTTTGATGTTTGTATATATTTCTAAAGTTATTTGATATAATTATTTGTGAAAAATGATTTCTTTACTAAAAAATAATAAGGAGGTAAGAGTATGAAAAAAGAATTATTAACCTTAGTATTAACAGGTATTATGTTGTTTGGAACAGTTAGTCCGGCATTAGCATGCACGGGTACATATGTTGGAAAGGATGTTAGTGAAAACGGTTCTACACTTATTTGTAGGACAGAAGATATTGGCGGAGGCCACCCAAAGAGCTTTGTAGTATATCCGGCAGCAGACTATAAAGATACAGATGTCTATGAAGATATAACAACGGGATTTAAATGGCCTCAAGCACTGCATACTTATGAGTACTGTGCAGTTCCAGATTCAGATGGATATAGTGATGATGGAATTTACGATGAAGTTGGCTACAATGAAATGGGAGTAGCTATTACAGCAACAATATCTACTTACTGTAATGAAGCTATAGAAAAGATAGATCCGCTTATAGAAGATGGGCTTAGAGAGGCAGACATAGCAACATTAGTACTTTCAAGATGTAAGACAGCGAGAGAAGGAGTGGAATTATTAGCTGAAATAGTTGACAAAAAAGGTGCAGCAGAGGGAAACATTATAATGATTGCAGATAGTGAAGAGGCTTGGTATATGGAAATTGTTTCAGGACATGAATATGCAGCTGTAAAACTTCCAACAGATGTAGTTGCAGTAATACCAAACTGTATGATGATAGACTACGTAGATGTAAATGATAAGGAAAATGTAATAGCATCAGAAAAGCTAATATCTATGCCTGAAGAAAATGGACTTATAAAAAATGTAGATGGCAAATTTTCTGTTAGAGCAACTTACGCACCTCCAATGGAAGACTATGACAGAGCTAGAGTTTGGGGAGGACAAAACTATTTGGCACCATCAAAAAACTTAGACTACAATTCAGATTTCAACTTGTTTTTTAAACCAGATAAAAAAGTTTCAGTAAGAGATGTAATGGAACTTCAAAAACACAGATATGAAGGCACAGAATATGATGTAAATAAAAATCCTGAAGTTAGAGCAATAGGAATAGAAAGACAAGTTGAAAGCCATGTTATAGAATTAAGAGATGACTTTCCAGATAAAGTTCCGGGAATTTTATGGTTGGCAATGGGAAATTCTGAACACAATGTATATGTACCATTCTTTCCAAATTTAGAGAAAACACCTGATGTATATTCAAAGAGATCTCATGTATATGATGAATCTCAAGCTTACTGGATGTATAGAGGACTATGTACTCTTTCAGAGTTGAATAGAGAAAAATATGGTAAGAGTGTAAGAGAGTATTGGAACACATATCAAGATAACTTAATAAAAACTCAAGAAGATAGAAATAAAGAATTTTTAGTTTTATACAATCAAGATCCAAAAAAGGCAAGAACTTACGCAACAGAAACTGCAGAGCGTTTGGGAATGGATGCATACGGAAAAGCTAAGAAGATGTATCAGGAATTATTTGCATATATAGCTGCAGATAAAGCAAGAGAAAAAGAAGAGCCATTTACTACTACACTATTAAGTGAAAAGTAATATTAGAAAAAAGGTTGACAAATTCACGTCAGCCTTTTCTTTATTGCGAATATATTATATAATAGAAGTCATGTAAAAATGAATTCGTAAAATTAATATATATTAGGAGGAGTTATGAGGCTAACTATCAAGGAAATTTTAAAAAATAGTGAAGAATTTCTTGACAGAGATGTTAAGATTGAAGGGTGGATAAAGACCAGTAGGTCATCAAAGAACTTTGGCTTTATTGAATTGACAGATGGATCCAGTTTTGAGAGTTTACAAGTGGTATATGATGACAAACTGACAAATTTTTCTGAAATTGAAAAATATACAATAAGTTCATCTTTAGTTATTCAGGGAAAAATTGTAGAAAGTCCAGGAGCTAATCAACCGATAGAACTTCACGCTACTTCTATTGAACCAATTTGTATATCAAATAAAGATTACCCACTACAGAAAAAACGTCACACTATGGAATATTTGAGAACTATTGCTCATTTAAGACCTAGAACAAATACTTTTAATGCAGTATTTAGAGTTAGATCTTTAATAGCATTTGCAATTCACAAATTTTTTCAAGAAAAAGGGTTTGTATACATTCACACACCAATAATAACATCATCAGATGCTGAAGGTGCTGGAGAAATGTTTAGAGTAACTACATTAGATCTTAAAAATGTTCCAATGGAAAATTCGGAAATTGACTTTAAAGAAGACTTTTTTAGCAAAGAGACAAATTTAACAGTTTCAGGACAACTTGAAGCAGAGGCTTTCGCACTTGCTTTTGGAGATGTATATACATTTGGTCCTACCTTTAGAGCTGAAAACTCTAATACTCCAAGACATGCAGCTGAATTTTGGATGATAGAGCCTGAAATGGCATTTGCAGACTTAGAAGAAAATATGGAAGTTGCAGAAGAAATGTTAAAATATATTATTAAATATGTGCTTGACAATGCCAAAGCAGAAATGGAATTTTTTAATAAATTTGTAGACAAGGGACTTTTCCAAAGACTTGAAAATGTAGTAAATTCAGAATTTGTAAAGATAACATATACTGAGTCAATTGACCTGCTACAAAAATCGGGACATGAGTTTAAATTTCCGGTTGAATGGGGAATAGACTTACAGACAGAGCATGAGAGATATTTAACAGAAGAGATATTTAAAAAACCTGTATTTGTAACAGATTATCCAAAGGGTATAAAGGCATTTTATATGAAAGAAAATGAAGATGGAAAAACTGTTGCAGCAATGGACTTATTAGTCCCAGGTGTAGGTGAAATAATAGGCGGTTCTCAAAGAGAACACAGACTTGAAATATTAGAGGAAAAAATGAAAGCCAATGGAATGGAATTAGAGGCATATGATTGGTATTTAGACCTTAGAAAATATGGAAGTGTAGTCCACTCTGGATTTGGTCTTGGTTTTGAAAGGGCAGTAATGTACATTACTGGAGTAAGCAATATAAGAGACGTCATACCTTTTCCAAGAACAGTAGGTTCAGCGGAGTTTTAATTAGGAGAGATTTATGAATAGTTATAATCCAAATAAAATAGAAAAAAAGTGGCAAAATTTTTGGGATGAACATGAAACTTATGTTAGTAAAAATGAATACGACAAGGAAAAATTTTATGCATTAGTAGAATTTCCCTACCCATCAGGACAGGGACTTCACGTAGGTCATCCTAGACCTTATACGGCACTTGATATAGTTGCAAGGAAGAGAAGATATGAGGGATATAATGTACTCTATCCAATGGGATGGGACGCATTTGGACTGCCTACTGAAAACTTTGCAATTCAAAATAAAATTCACCCTGCAAAAGTTACAGAGCAAAATATAAAGAGATTTAAAGAGCAGTTAAAGTCTATAGGATTTTCTTTTGACTGGTCCAGAGAGATAAATACTACAGATCCTGAGTACTATAAGTGGACTCAGTGGATTTTCTTACAATTATACAAACACGGCTTGGCATATAAGACAGAAATGCCAATAAATTGGTGTCCATCATGTAAAGTTGGACTTTCCAACGAAGAAGTAATTAATGGCAAATGTGAAAGATGTGGAACTGAAGTAATTAGAAAAGTAAAAAGTCAGTGGATGTTAAAAATAACTGAGTATGCTCAAAGGCTAATAGACGATCTTGATGATGTAGACTATATTGAAAGAGTAAAGACACAACAAAAAAACTGGATTGGAAGAAGTGAAGGGGCAGAAATTAAATTTAACATTGTAAATAGCAGCGAATATCTTGAGGTTTATACAACTAGACCGGATACTGTATTTGGTGCAACCTATATGGTAATTGCTCCAGAGCATTCACTTATTGAAAATAATACTGATAGAATTACTAATTTAGATGAAATATTAAGTTATAGAGATGAGAGTTCTAAAAAATCCGACTTTGAGAGAACTGAATTAGTTCACAATAAAACAGGTGTTGAAATAAAGGGAATAAAGGCAATTAATCCTTTGACAAATAGAGAAATCCCAATTTGGATTTCAGACTATGTGCTAATGACTTATGGAACAGGTGCAATAATGGCAGTTCCGGCTCATGATGAAAGAGATTATGAATTTGCAAAGAAATTCAACTTAGAAATTGTACCTGTAATAGAAGGCGGAGATATATCTAAAGAAGCTTACACTGATACAGACAGTGGGATAATGATAAATTCTGGATTTTTAAATGGTTTGCAAGTAAAAGAAGCCATAGAAAAAACTATAGAATATCTAGAAAAAAACAATTTAGGATATAAAAAAGTTAACTTTAAATTAAGAGACTGGGTATTTTCAAGACAGAGATATTGGGGAGAGCCAATACCTCTAATACACTGTGATGACTGCGGATGGGTTCCGGTACCGGAAGACGAACTTCCAGTTGTACTTCCTGAAGTTGACAACTACGAGCCTACAGATGACGGTGAGAGTCCACTTTCAAAAATAACTTCTTGGGTAAATACTACCTGTCCACATTGTGGGAAACCTGCGAAGAGAGAGACAGATACTATGCCTCAGTGGGCAGGGAGCTCTTGGTACTTCTTAAGATATACAGATCCACACAATGACAAAGCTTTGGCAAGTAAAGAAGCTCTTGACTACTGGATGCCAGTAGATTGGTATAATGGCGGAATGGAACACACTACACTGCACTTACTATACTCCAGATTTTGGCATAAATTCCTATATGACATAGGAGTAGTTCCAACTAAGGAACCATACCAAAAGAGAACATCTCATGGAATGATTCTTGGAAGCAACAATGAAAAAATGAGTAAATCCAGAGGAAATGTAATAAATCCTGACGATATAGTTGAGGCTTACGGAGCAGACACTCTTAGAGCATATGAAATGTTTGTGGGAGATTTTGAAAAAAATGCACCGTGGAGTGAAAAAGGCGTTAAGGGATGTAGAAGATATCTTGAAAGAGTGTGGAATTTACAAAGCATATTAATTGAAGGAGAAAACTACACAAAAGACTTGGAGTCAAGTATACACAAGACAATAAAAAAAGTATCTTCTGACTATGAAAATCTTAAAGCAAATACAGCTATTGCAGCGTTGATGAGCTTATTAAATGAGTTTAACGACTATGGAAAAATAACAGAAGCTGATTTGAGAACTTACTTGATGCTATTAAATCCTGTAGCTCCTCACATTACTGAAGAGATATGGGAAGCCAACAAATTAGGTGGATATTTAAATGAACAGTCTTGGCCTAAGTATGATGAGAGCAAAACTATAGATGATATTGTAGAGTTGCCGGTTCAGTTTAATGGTAAAGTTAGATATACTATTAAAGTTTCCAGAGATGCTTCAAAAGAAGAAGTGCAAAAAATTGCAAGTGAAAATGAAAATTATCTATCTCACATTAAGGACAAGACAATAGTTAAAGAAGTATTTGTTCCAGGAAAAATATATAATATAGTAATAAAGTAAAGAGAGTCAAATTTGATTCTCTTTACTTTTCTAACTTTTCTATAGATTATATTATAAAAATAAAGTATAATAACATGAAAATGAGGTGATGAATGTGCACAGCATGACAGGCTATGGAATGGGTGTTTATTCAAATGATGAAATGAGCATTAAAATTGAAATGAAATCTGTAAACAACAGATATTGTGACATAGCTATAAGACTACCTAGAAACTTAATATCACTTGAAGATAAGATTAAGAGAATTATCAAGAGCAAAGTAAACAGAGGAAAAGTTGATGTATTTATAAACATTGACTATATAAATTCCACTAATGTAAATATAATTGTAAATACAGCTCTAGCGGAAGAGTACTACAATGCTCTAACAAAGTTAAATGAACAATTAAACTTAAATGGGAAAATTTCCTTAAAAGATATTTATTCAATGCAGGGAGTTTTAGTTAATCAAAGTGGAGAAGAAAATGTAGATGAATATTTTTTATTAATAGAAAAAGCACTGAATCAAGCTCTTGATAACTTTTTAAATATGAGAAGTATAGAAGGCGAAAATTTAAAAAAAGATTTTTCTGAAAAAATAAAAAATATTTGTGAAATAATGGAAGTAATAAAAGAAAGAGCACCACTTACTTTGGAAGAAAACATTAAAAAGCTCAAAGATACAATAGAACAAAACGTAGAAGTAGATAAGCTGGATATATCCCGTCTTAGCACAGAAGTTGCCATAATGAGCGACAAACTTTCAATAGACGAAGAGATTACCAGAATCAAGCTTCATTTAGAGCAATTTAGTGATATAATAAATTTAGACGGAGCTATTGGCAGAAAGTTGGATTTTTTAATTCAAGAACTCAATAGAGAGGTAAACACAATAGGTTCCAAAACTACAGATATTACAATATTAAACTCTGTAGTGAATTTAAAATCTGAAATAGAAAAAATCAGAGAACAAATTCAAAATATTGAGTAGTACTAAGTAGCAGTATTAATTAAAAAATTTAAATTATATAAAATTATATAATTAACTATATGGGAGGGAACCTTATTTGTCAGCAGGTTTTTTATTAGTATTATCAGGACCTTCAGGGAGTGGCAAGGGAACAGTCAGTGAAAAATTAATGGCCAAGAATGACAACATTATTTTTTCAACATCTGTCACCACAAGAACGCCAAGGCCCGGAGAGGTAAATGGAGAAAATTATTTTTTTACAACAATAGAAGATTTTGAACAAATGGTAGAAGAAGATGAACTTTTGGAATATGCATTTGTTCACACTAATTACTATGGAACACCAAAGAAGTTTGTATTTGATGAAATAGAAAAAGGTGAAATAGTATTTTTAGAAATTGATGTTCAGGGAGCTTTACAGATTAAAGAAAAATATAAAGAAGCTGTTTTTATATTTTTACTTCCTCCAACAATGGACGAACTTAAATTTAGACTCATTAAGAGGGATACTGAAAGCGAAGAAGAAATAAACACCAGATTTAGAAATGCTTTTAAAGAACTTGATTTTGTAGGCGAATATGATTACTTTGTAGTAAATAACACTGTAGATGATGCTGTTGCAGATATTGAAAATATTATTGCAGCAGAAAAACTTAGAGTGAAGAGACACAAGGATATTAAAAAAGAAATAATGGCTGAGAAGGGTGAAGAATTATGATAATACCATCATTTAGTGAAATAAAAGAAGTTACAGATGATAGATATGGACTAGTTATTTTAACAGCAAAGAGAGCGAGAAAAATAGTTGATGGCGCTGAGCCTCTTGTGGAAACTAATAATCACAATCCTGTAACTATAGCTATTGAAGAAGTTTTAGATAAAGATATTATATTTGGAAAATCTATGACTGATAAAGAATATGCAAAAAAAATAGAACTTGAAAAAAATAGCAAGCTTGAAATTATAAGAGAAGAAAAATTAAAAGAACTAACAGAAAAATCTAATGCAGATGATTTCATTGGAAGTGAAGGGGAAAATGCTTAAAGATAAGAATATTTTATTGGGAGTTACAGGTGGAATAGCTGCCTATAAATCTGCATCTATAGTTAGTTTGTTAAAGAAGCAAGGAGCTAATGTAAAAGTCGTAATGACAAAAGCTGCTTGCGAATTTGTAACGCCTTTAACTTTTCAAACTATGTCAAATAACGAAGTTCACATAGAGATGTTTGATCAACTTATGAATATGGACGTGGAACATGTTTCTTTGGCAAAGTGGGCAGATGTAATTTTAGTTGCTCCATGTACAGCTAATACAATTGGAAAAATTGCAAATGGTATTTGTGATAACTTACTTACTACTGTACTTATGGCAAGTAGGTCTAAGGTGATTTTAGCCCCGGCAATGAATACTTATATGTTAAACAATACTAACAATCAAGAAAATATAAAAAAGCTTAAAAACCAAGGTGTAGTCGTTTTAGACACCCAGAGAGATTTATTAGCTTGTAATGACATAGGTGAAGGTAAAATGCTAGAACCTGAGGAATTAGTAAAAATTGTGGACTTTGAACTTACAGAAAAAGACCTTATTGGAAAGAGAGTAGTTGTTACGAGCGGACCAACTATTGAAGAAATAGATCCGGTTAGATATCTTACTAACCATTCAAGTGGGAAAATGGGATATGCAATAGCAGGTGAAGCTAAAAAAAGAGGAGCTTTTGTAACTCTTATATCAGGACCAACATCTATTGAACCGCCATTTGTAGATGAGTTTATTAGAATAAAAAGTACGCAGGATATGTACAATGCTGTTGAAGAAAGTTTTGACAACTGTGATGTGTTAATAAAAGCAGCGGCACCGGCAGACTACAGTCCAAAATATTACTCTGACGAAAAGATAAAAAAAACAGGTGAAAGTAATTTAAATTGCTTAGAACTTAAACAAAATATAGATATAGCAAAACACTTTGGAAGTTTAAAAAAAGATCAAATAATAGTTGGATTTGCGGCAGAGAGTAGCGATGAAATTAAGTATGGAAAATCCAAGCTTAAATCTAAAAATCTTGATTTGATAGTAGTAAATAACATAAAACAAAAAGGTGCAGGATTTAAGTCGGATACTAATATCGTAAGCATTATTGACAAAGACGAAAATGTTGAATCCTTGGGAACTATGAGCAAAAAAGATTTAGCTAATGAAATATTAAACAAAATTGGAAAGTTACTAAAAGCAAGATAATATCTTGCTTTTTTAATGGGTGGATTTTATGAAATATTTAAATGTATTTATTCAAAACAACATATCCCGAATTGATGACCTCTATACATATATGGCACATGACGAAGTGGATGTAGAAGTGGGCATGAGAGTTCAAGTTCCCTTTGGAAAGGGCAATAGAAATAAAATAGGAATCGTGTTGTCCATAGAAAGAGAAAAAAAATCTGAATATAAAATTAAAGAAATAATAGAAGTTCTAGACTACAAGCCTATAATAGATGAGGATTTAATAGAGCTTGGTTTTTGGATGAAAAATAAGTATTTAACAAAATACAATCAAAGTTTTGCTCCATTACTTCCACCAGGTGATATAAAAACGATTCAGAGAATTGCAAATATAAAGTCTGATTATACTTTTTTAGATTCTGAAGTTGAATTTGCCGAAGAACTTGTAAAAAATAAATATAATTTAAAATTTGTAGATAGTAATGAAAACTTTAAGTTAATAGTAAAAAAACTTATTAGAGAAGAGGTTTTAACTATTAGCTTTAAAGTTGATACAGTGGGCGGAACAAAGTCGCAAAAGGCAATTAAATTAAGAAAAGACTATTTAAACACCATGTCAGAAAGTAAAATAAAGCTCTCTGAAAAGCAGCTAATAGTAATAGAATATCTTCAAAAGAAGGGCACTGTTTTAAAGTCAGAGCTATTACAAAATTTAAAGATATCTGATTCACCGGTTAAGACTTTGGAAAATAAAAATTTAATAGAAACTATAGACAAGGAAATAGAGAGAAATCCCTATGAAAATGTAGATGAGTTTAAAATAAATGTACTAAATGAAGAACAGGTAAAGGCCTTTAGGGGAATTTTAAATAGCAATAAAAAAGTGAGTTTACTCCATGGTCTAACGGGTAGTGGAAAGACGGAGGTATATTTAAAACTTGCCGAAGAAGCCATTAGGAAAAATGAACAGGTAATAGTTTTAGTTCCGGAAATAGGTTTAACTCCACAGATGATAGATAGATTTAAGGGGAGATTTGGGGAAAGTGTTTCAGTCTTACATTCAAAACTTTCGCAAGGCGAGAGATATGATCAGTGGCAAAAAGTTAAAAATGGCGAAGTAAGTGTAGTTGTAGGTGCAAGGTCTGCGGTGTTTGCACCCTTTGACAATTTAAAACTCATAATAATTGATGAAGAACACGATAGCTCTTATAAATTTCACAATGCACTTAGATATGACACCATTGAAGTTGCCAAAAAGAGAATGGAAATGGAAAGTGGAAAAGTAGTATTGGGAAGTGCAACTCCGGATATTAATAGCTATTATAGAGCACAAGAGGGAGAATATGACTTATTTGAGTTAAAAAAGAGAGCTGTTATTGGAGCTAAACTTCCAAATGTTCAAATTGTAGATATGAGAAATGAGCTAATAAAGGGAAATACATCCATATTCAGTGAATCTCTTCGAGGATTGATATCTGAAAAACTTGAGAGACGAGAACAAATTATATTGTTTTTAAACAGGAGAGGATTTTCAAACTTTGTATCTTGCAGAGCTTGTGGACATGTTATAAAATGTGATAACTGTGATATTTCTATGACTTACCATAAAAATACAAATATGCTTAGATGTCACTACTGTGGTTCGACTAAAAAGATGGTTACTAGATGTCCTGAGTGTGGAAGTAAATTTATTAAACAATTTGGAGTTGGAACTCAAAAAGTGGAAGAAGAAGTTAAAAAAATATTTCCAAATGCAAAAGTTCTCAGAATGGACAAAGATACAACTGTGAAGAAAAAAAGTTATGATGAAATTTATAAAAGAGTTAAAGATAGAGAAGTAGATGTACTAATAGGCACACAAATGTTGGCTAAGGGATTGGATTTTGAAAATGTTACGCTAGTTGGTGTAATAGCTGCAGATTTGTCCCTTTATATATCAGACTATAGGGCAAATGAAACAACTTTTGACTTATTAACTCAAGTTTCAGGAAGGGCAGGACGCTCAAGTAGGGGTGGAGACGTGGTAATACAAAGCTACAATCCTGAAAACTACAGTATAATATATGCCAGTAATGCAGACTATTTAAATTTTTATAAGAGAGAGTTGGAAGTTAGAAGAGAATTTAACTACCCTCCATTTTCAAAATTAGTAAACATATATTTTTCTTCAGAAGATAATAGCAAAATTGAAAATTTGGCAAATAGAGTTTTATTTGAAATCGGGAGAGAAATTTCAGGTTTTAAAGTTGAATATACACGATTAATACAGACACCTAGAATAAAAAATATATACAAGTATAAATTTACATTAAAAGTTGATCCAAATTTTATTGATAAGTTAACTGATATAATAAAAGGGGTATTAATAAAAAATAGGAAAGAAATAAATAAAAGTAATATATATGTAGATGTAGAGTTTGTCTAGAGGAGGAAATATGGCAAAAAGAGTAATAAGAATTGATAACGATCCAATTTTAAGAAAAAAATCAAGAGAAGTTTCAAAAATAGATGATAGAATTAAAGTTTTAATTGAAGACATGTATGAAACCATGGACTATGCAGATGGAGTTGGTCTTGCAGCACCACAAGTTGGAACACTTAGAAGAGTAATAACAGTTGACGATAGAGATGGAACCAGATTTGCATTAATTAATCCTGAAATTATTTGTAGTGAAGGAACTCAACTGGGAAACGAAGGTTGCCTATCGCTGCCAAATAAGCAGGGGAAAGTTAAAAGAGCTAATGAAGTAAAAGTAAAATATATAGATATAAATGGTGAAGAGAAAGAAATTCAAGCAGTTGAATATCTAGCAAGGATATTACAACATGAAATAGATCACTTAAACGGTATTTTATACTCTGACATTGCAGACGAGATGTATGAAATAACAGAAGATTCAGAGGACGAAGAGGAGCAAATATAGTGAAGATTATATTTATGGGCACGCCGGAAATAGCTGTGCCGGTTCTGGAAACCCTAAGTGAAAGCTACGACGTAGAACTTGTAGTAACTATGCAAGATAGAAAAAAAGGCAGGGGGAAAAAATTACTTCCACCACCGGTAAAGGAAAAGGCAATTGAACTTGGTCTTGAAGTCTATCAGCCTGAAAATATTAACTCAGAGGAATCTGTGAAGTTTTTAAAAAGTAAAGATGCAGATTTATTTGTAGTTATAGCTTATGGACAAATTTTAAAAGAAGAAGTATTAAAAATTCCAAAGTTATATCCAATTAATATTCATGCATCAATACTTCCAAAATTAAGGGGAGCTGCTCCTATAAATAGAGCTATAATACAGGGAGACAAGATTTCTGGTGTAAGTATAATGAAAATGGAAAGAGGACTTGATACAGGAGATGTAGCTCTTTGTGAGGAAATAGAAATTCCAAATTTAAATGCAGAAGAACTGGAAATAGAAATTTCAAAACTGGGCTCAAAGTTAATAGTAAAATTTATAGAAGAACTTGAAAGTGGAGAAATTACTTTTCAAAAGCAAGATAGCACATTGGCAACTTATGCGGAAAAAATTGACAAGTTCACGGGATATATAGACTTTAATACAATGAAAAGTGGTGAAATTATAAATCTTGTGAGAGGTCTTTATAAAAAACCGGCAGCTTCAACTGTCTATAAGACAGAGAGATTTAAAATATTAAGAGCAACTCAAATAGAAGATAATACAAGTGCAGTACCGGGAGAAATTATTGAAAGTAATAAGAATTTAATAGTTAAAACTCTTGATGGAGCAATAGAAATACTGGAAGTACAGTTTCCGGGAAAGAGAATTATGAACATTGAGGAGTATTTAGCCGGAAACAGTTTTGAAGTTGGAAGTATACTGGGAGGTTAATTATGTACGGATATGGATATCAGTATTTATACTATATATTGCCGGGTTTGATAATAACTATGATAGCTCAGGCAAAGATAAAGTCGGCTTATGAGAAATACCGAAAAGTTGACAGTGAAACAGGTTTGACAGGTGCAGAAGTAGCAAGGATAATAATGGATAGAAACGGGCTTACAAATATTAGCATACTTGAAACAAGTGGAACTCTATCAGACAACTATGACCCATCTAAAAAAACTTTAAACTTATCTAGAGATGTCTACTATGGAAACAGTGTTGCCTCACTTAGTATTGCAGCACATGAAGTAGGTCATGCTCTTCAAGATGCCACAGATTATTTTCCACTTAAAATTAGAGGAATACTAGTTCCGGCGGCCTCCATTGGCTCAAGACTTTCAATGGTATTTATTGTAATAGGGTTAATTTCATCTATATTTTTTGTGAAACTTGGAGTTGCACTATTTGCAATTGCAGTTTTATTTCAAATAGTTACACTTCCTGTAGAATTTAATGCAAGTAAGAGAGCTGAGGTTGAATTGGGAAATGCAATTTTAAAGCCTGAGAAAATGGAGGGGACAAGAAAAGTGTTGTCTGCTGCAGCGTTAACTTATGTTGCTGCAACATTAGTGGCAATAGGAGAATTATTGAGATTACTTGCGATTTTAGGAAATCGAAGAAGAGATTAGGAGAGTCAATGAAAAACATAAGGAAGAAGGCACTTTTTATTATAGACAATGTCTTTTATAAAGGTGCCTTTTTAAAAGAAGAACTTTTAATACTACAGAACTCAGATATTGATAAGAGAGATTATAAATTAATTTCAAATATAACAAGAGGTGTTATACAAAATAGAACACTAATAGATTATATAATTAACAATAATTCAAAAGTTAGATTCAAAAAAATTCACAAGATAATTTTAACTATTTTAGAAATGGGAATATATCAAATATTTTTCTTAGACAGAGTTCCTGACTACTCAATTATAAATGAAAGTGTAAAGTTGGCAAATATCTATGGAAATAAGGGATCTGTTGGATTTGTAAATGGACTTTTGCGATCTGTTTTAAGGAAGAAAGATGAAATAGTCAAAGATGAATTTGGCTTAAGTGAGCTTAAAAACTCTGACATTAACAAGTATTTAAGTATATATTACTCTCATCCTCAATTTTATGTAGATGCAGTATTAAAAGAAAGGGGACGAGAATTTACAGAAGATTTACTACTTGCAAACAACACTGAACCGCCATTTACAATAAGAGTAAATACCTTATTTGTAAATAGAGAAGAGCTAATGGAAAAATTAAATGAAAAAGGTTATATATTAAAAAAGACAGTCCTTTCTAAATTTGGTATAATAGTAGAAAATCCAGACAATATTTTTAGTACTGAAGAATTTGAAAAAGGATTTTTTTATGTTCAAGATGAGGCGTCAATTTTAGTTTCAGAAATCTTAAATCCTGAAAGAGATTTTAAAATTTTAGACTTATGTGCAGCTCCGGGAGGAAAGTCGGCAAGTATGGCAATGCTAATGGATAACATGGGAGAGATAATTTCCTGTGACATATCTAAGAAAAAGATTTCTAAAATAAACGAAAACATTAAGCGCTTAGGGATAAAAAATATTAAAACGGCAGTAAATGACGCACAAGTATTTAATGAGGACTTTAAAGAAAAATTTGATAGCGTCTTAGTTGATGCACCTTGTTCAGGATTGGGACTATATAGGAAAAAACCTGAAATAAAGTGGAACAGAAGTTATTCAGATGTTTTAAGCTTAAAAGAAATCCAAAAGGACATTTTAAACAATGCATCAAAATATGTAAAAAAAGGTGGGGCTATTATATATTCCACTTGTACCTTAACTAGAGAAGAAAATGAAGAAGTAATTTATGAATTTTTAAGTGAAAATAAGGAATTTTCTCTTGAAAAAATAAATAACAGTGACATTGCAAAGTTGTATCCATCAACAGATAATACTGATGGATTTAGTATTGCGAAGATTAAACGGTGATTAAATGGGGTTAAATGGCTTATATTTAAATGAAATAGAAGAAGTAGTAAATAAGTATGGAGAACAAAAGTATAGAGCTAAACAAATTTTTGATTTTTTACATTTGCAAAAGAGGACAGATATAGAAAATAGCAACTTGCCTCAAAAATTAAAAATTGAATTAAAAGAAAATGAAAAAATTGAAGATGTTAAAATATTAGAAGAATTTAGTTCAAAAAAAGATGATACGAAAAAGCTGTTATTTGAATTAGAAGACTCCAACATAGTTGAAGGGGTGCTTATGAATTATAAACACGGATATTCTCAGTGTATTTCAACTCAAGTTGGATGCAGAATGGGATGTGTGTTTTGCGCTTCCACAAAAGAAGGTCTAATAAGAAATTTAACTGCAGCAGAAATGTTAATGCAAGTTTATGAAGTTGAGAAAAAATATGGAATAACTGTATCAAATGTAATTTTAATGGGAAGTGGGGAGCCACTTGACAACTATGATGAGGTTATTAAATTTTTAAAATTATTACATGATGAAAAGGGAAAGAACATGAGCTATAGAAATATGACAATTTCAACTTGTGGAATTGCAGATAAAATTTATAGCTTAGTAGATGAAAATTTGCCAATAACTCTTGCAATATCTCTTCATACAACTAATAATATGAGTAGGGATAGTTTAATGCCGATAAATAAAAAATACAATATAGAAAAAGTTGTAGAGGCATGTAAGTATTATTCGGAAAATTCAAAAAATAGAATAACATTTGAATACACTTTAATAAGTGGAAAAAATGATTCAGACAAAAATGCCCGAGAATTAAAAGAAGTGTTAAGAGGATTAAATTCTCATATAAATTTAATTCCCTTAAATCCAATAGAAGAGTATAGTGAAGAAAAACCAAGTCACAGAGAAGTTGAAATATTTAAGAAAAAACTTGAAGGACTTCTTTTAAATGTTACAATTAGAAGAGAATTAGGTTCTGATATTAATGCAGCATGTGGGCAATTGAGACGAGATTATAAAAGAGGTGGAAACAGTGGAGTTTGTAGCCGCAACCAATAAAGGATGTGTGAGGACCAATAATGAAGATTCCTACTATATCCCAGGCGATATTAAAAATTTATTTATATTGGCAGATGGAATGGGTGGACATTTAGCTGGAGAAACAGCTAGTCAAATGGCTATAGATGTCATATCTGAATATTTTTCAAGAGAGTCTATAGATACAGAAGATAAGTTAATAGAGACTATTGAAAGCGCAATTTCTGAAGCTAATAGCAAGATATTGCAATTGTCAATTGACGATGAAAACTTTAGAGGGATGGGAACTACACTTTCTCTAGTGTATATATTCAATGATTTTGTATATTATGCAAATATTGGAGACAGTAGAATATACGTAGTAGATAAACAAAAAATAGAACAAATTACAGTTGATGATTCATTTGTAAACTACTTAATTCAAATAGGAGAAATAAGTGAAGAAGAAGCTTTAAACCATCCTAAGAAAAATGTATTGACAAGAGCATTGGGAACATCTCCTACTGTAGGAGTTACAGTGGAAAAAATTCCATTGGAAAGCGATAAAAAATATTTATTGTGTTCAGATGGACTTACAAACATGGTAAGTAATCAGAAGATTTTTGAAATATTAAATGAAAATAATTTAGCATCATCCAAGACAAAATTGATAGGTGAAGCTCTATCAAACGGCGGAATAGACAATGTTACATTGATTATTATAGATAATGAGTAGGTGTTCATATGATTGGGAAAGTTTTAGGAAATAGATATGAAGTTTTAGAAAAAATCGGCGCAGGTGGCATGGGTGATGTTTATAAAGCTCATGACCGGAAACTTGATAGAATAGTTGCAGTAAAAATATTAAAAGCAGAATATACAGATGACAGTAATTTTATTAGAAAATTTAAAAGAGAGTCTCTTGCAGCGGCAAGTATATCCCATCCCAATATAGTTAGTATCTATGATGTTGGATCGGAAGAAATAGAATCTCAAAAAGTACATTATATTGTAATGGAATTTATAGACGGGAAAACTCTAAAGGAAATAATAAATGAAGAGGGACGTCTAAACGAAAAGCGAGCATTAAACTATACTGTTCAAGTTGCGGAGGCATTAAAGACTGCTCATTCAAAGGGAATAGTGCATAGGGACATTAAAACTCAAAACATAATGGTAACAAAAGATGATAGAGTAAAAGTTACTGATTTTGGAATAGCAAGAGTGGCTGACAATTCAACAGTTACTGCTACAAATGCAATAATGGGATCAGTTCATTACTTTTCACCGGAGCAGGCAAGAGGAGCAAAAGTAGACAATAGGTCGGACATTTATTCTCTTGGAATAGTTCTATATGAAATGTTGACGGGTAAACTACCCTTTGATGCAGAAAACCCTGTATCAGTGGCGTTAATGCAAGTTCAAAGTGATATGCCTCTGCCGTCTAAAAGCTACTCAGATATTTCATCAGATGTAGACGGCATTGTGTTAAAACTTACAATGAAAAATCCAGAAGATAGATATCCTGACGTCAATGCTCTTATAAAAGATATTAAAAATGTTCAATTGGGAAAAACAGCAGGTTCAAGTTATACAAAGACATCTTCTCAAGAAACTGTAGTAATGTCAGATCCTAGAATTCAAAACAGTTCAAATGGAAGAAGTAAGAAAGTAATTAGGAGAGATGATGACACTAGTGATAATGTTGAACAAAAAAAACCTAAGAAGAAAAAAAAGAAGGGCTCATCACTTCCAATAATCTTGGGAATAATTTCGGCTGTGCTAATATTTTTCTTGCTGGCATTTGTAGTGCCGAAAGTTTTTAACAACAAAGCAGATGAAGATGCAGTGGAAAAAGTTTCAGTACCTTCACTTGTAGGGACCACTAAAGCTGAGGCAAAGGCAAAATTAGATGCGTTGGGATTAGTATTTGAGCAAGTAGGTGTTGATGAAAATGAAAATAAAAATGATGAAGAGATAATTTCGCAAGAACCAAAAGAAGGCATTGAAGTGGAAAAGGGCTCAACAGTAAAAGTAGTAGTAAACGTACTTCCTGAGGCAGTAAATATGCCAAAACTTGTGGGAGAAACTCTTGAAAGCGCTCAGAAAATAGCCAGTGAAAACGGCTTAAAGATTACAAATATTAAAAATGAATTTGACGATGAAGTTGAAGAGGGTAAAATTATAAGTCAAGACCCAGAAGCAGGAAACAAAGTATCTAAAAATAAAGAGATAACTATTACAGTTTCAAAGGGAATAGAAGTTAAAAAAGAAATTGAAGTACCAAATACTACAGGTCTTGATAAAGACGAAGCAAAAAGTGCCTTAGAAGGCAAAGACTTTGTAGTAAAAATAAAAGAAGAGTACAATAATAAAGTGGATCCTGGACAAGTTGCAGACTATGAACCTAAGGGAACAGTTGAAGAGGGAAGCACTATAACCCTTATAATAAACTCTGGGAAACCAGATAGTGGAGATTTGGAAAGTGACAGTGAAGAAGTTAGTAAGGGAAGAAACTTTAACGTTAGAGTTCCAGAGGATGATGAAAGACATCAAGTTTTAGTAAAGAGAACTTTAACAAACGGAAGTACCATTGACTTCTATAACTATAAAAAATCTGCTGAAGACAATCCTATAGAAATACCAATAGAAGGTGCTCATAAGGGAGAAAAATTTGAACTTTATGTAGACGGTATTTTACAAGATACTCAAACAATAAATTAGGAGGAGTAATGAGAGGTAAAATTGTAAAACTAACAGGTGGATTTTACTATGTTAACCATGACTCAAAAGTATATGAAACAAGAGCAAGGGGAAATTTTCGAAATGACGATATTAAACCTCTCGTTGGAGATGAAGTAGAATTTAAATATGAAGAAAATAAACTGGGATATATTGAAAAAATATATCCCAGAAAAAATATGTTAACTCGTCCTGCAGTTGCGAATGTAGATCAAGTTTTAATAGTCATTCCCGTAAAAGACCCTAAGTACAATTTAAATTTAGTAGATAGGTTAATTTGCCAATATGAAAATAAAGTAGATATTTTAATTGCAGTTAATAAATATGACTTAGACGAAGAGTCTGCCAGAAATTTAATTGAAATATATAGAAGTGCCGGATTTAAAACTTTTATGGTTTCTTATAAGTACACATTTACACTTGATTTATTAAAAGACTACTTAAAAAATAAAACAACAGCACTAAGTGGAGTTTCAGCAGCAGGAAAATCAACTATAGTAAATCAAATACTAAATAGAGATATAGAAGTGGGCTCAGTAAGTGAGAAGACAAGAAGAGGAAAGCACACTACAAGACATGTGGAACTTTTAAATGGAGAAGATGGAATATATTTATTTGACACTCCCGGATTTTCAAGTTTGGACTTGAGTTTAAAAGCTGAGGATTTAAAAGATTACTTTAGAGAGTTTACAATTCCGTCTATTAAGTGCAAGTTTAATAACTGCAGACATTTAAATGAACCGGATTGTAATGTTAGAAAGTTAGTGGAAGAGGGCGCACTACCTAAGACCAGATATGATAACTATGTTTTAATATACAATGAGTTAAAGGAAAGGGAGAGATATTAGTGATTTCACCATCAATTTTATCAGCAGATTTTACAAATATAAAAAGAGATTTTGAAATAATGAACGAAGGTGGCGTTGATTTTGTGCATGTGGATATTATGGACGGAAACTATGTGCCAAATATTTCCTTTGGACCAAGTATAGTATCTCAACTTAGGAAACTGACCACTATTGATTTTGATGTGCACCTTATGATTGAAAATCCTGAAAATTACATAGAGGATTTTGTAAAGGCCGGCGCTAATATTATTACAGTACATCCCGATTCTACAAGACATTTAAACAGAACATTAAATTTAATAAAGAGCTTTGGAGTAAAGGCGGGAATTGTCATAAATCCGGCAGAAAATTTAAATGTATTGGAGTATACCTTATCAGATATAGACTTACTTTTAATTATGAGTGTCAATCCCGGATTTGGAGGACAGAATTTTATTAAATCATCACTTACTAAAATAAAAAAGGCAAGAGAAATTATAAGAGAAAATAAAAGCAACTGTCTTATAGAGGTAGATGGAGGAATTAAACTAGATAATGCCCTAGAGGTTTTTAACAGTGGGGCAGACATATTAGTTGCAGGTTCGGCAATTTTTGGAAGTGAAAATCCATCTGAGGAAATTTTTAAATTTAAGGAATTGTTAAAATGAAAGGCTTGCTATTTGCCGGTGGAAATAGAATAAGAGAAGATATTATTAATAATTTTATAGATGATAGTTTTATAGTTTGTGCAGACAGTGGGATAAAAAATTTAGTAAACTTAAATATTATTCCCAATATTGTAGTTGGAGATTTTGATTCAATTGACTCTGAGGGAAGAGATTATATAAGTAAAAATAATATAAAAGTTGAAAAGTATCTTGCTGAAAAAGACTTCACAGATACAGAAGCAGCCCTTGAAATTTTATTAAGACAAAATGTTGATGAGATAATAATTTTTGGAGCTACAGGGACCAGATTAGACCACACGCTAGCCAGTATGCTATTGTTAAGTAAATTATTTGGAAGAGTAAGGGCAAGACTTATAGATAATCACAATGAAGTTCACTATGTAAGAGAGGGAATTTATAAATTTTATAGAAAAAACTATAGCTATATAAGTTTACTATCAGTAACTGGTGAGTTGGAATATTCTACCTTTGGACTTAAATATGAGACGAATCACCTTATTGTAGAGAGAAGTTCAGCAATAGGTGTAAGCAATGAAATAAAAGGGGATAGCTGTGAAATAACAGTTCACAGGGGAGAGGGATTTGTAATTAAATCTATAGATTAAAGTGATACAAAGGTGTATCACTTTTTAATTTTATTTTTGACATTTATATACAGTACAATTATAGATAGTACATCAAGTACAAATAAAAATTGACAAAATATATAAAAGGCAGCGCTATTTATATATTTTTTATTTCTTACATTTTTTATAGCTGCGATTCCGTAAAAACTACTTGGCAACATCATAATGTATGTAAATGTTATTGCAAGTGGTAAAGCTAACAAAGACAGAGGGCCTGTAAAGAGAGCTATAAATAAAGTAGCAAAGAACCATGTACCAAAGTTGAGAATAAATGCTATAACAGATAAAACCTTCATAATAAGTGCGGTATTTAAAAAGTAATTAGTATCTTCTTTAAAGTTAAAATACATATAGATAGTACTTATAAAATTTAGTACTAGGGATATAATTACCAGGCTTGCGTAAATAGAAAGTAAATTTTCATTTAAAAATATAGATATGGAAGTATGTGAAAATGTATTTTTAAAAATGTAATTAAGAGCGTATAGAATATAGGGAAAGTAAATGGATAGTATGTGAAAAATCGGAAGTATAAATTTTAATTTTTTCAATATAGACACCTCTAATTATTATAATAAAAAAAGCACTAACTATTTTAGTTAATGCTTTTTAAATGGAGGCGACAACCAGATTCGAACTGGTGATAAGGGTGTTGCAGACCCGTGCCTTACCACTTGGCTATGTCGCCATAGGACTAATACATAATAACACAATCAAAAAAATTTATCAAGTGGAAATAATAATAGAAAAAATGGCAATAAAATGGCTGAAAAACTAATAAGAATAGCCCAAACATTGATAATATAATGCTCAAATGCTATAATAAAATTTATAAAGAATAGGGAGGACACAATGGAAGGAAAACTTTTAGAGATAAAAAATGTAGCTATAGATAAATTAAATAGTGCTGAAAATTTAAAAGAAGTAGAAGATGTTAGGGTAGCTTACTTGGGGAAAAAGGGAGAGCTGACTTTGGTTCTTCGTGAAATGGGAAAACTTTCCAAGGAAGAAAGACCAATAGTAGGCGCTTTGGCTAATGAAGTTAGAAATGAAATAGAAGATAATATTGCGAAGAAAACTAAGGATTTAAAAAATATTTTACTTAATGAACAATTAAAAGATGAGAGAATAGATATAACTTTAAAAAAGAATAATAGAGTAATCGGTCATGAACACCCTCTTCAAAAAACTTTAGAGGAGTTAGAAGATTTATTTATTAGAATGGGCTTTACAGTTTATGAGGGACCGGAAGTTGAATCAGTAGAAAATAACTTTGACCTATTAAATGCTCCGCAAAACCATCCGTCAAGAGATTTGTCGGACACTTTTTATATTGATGAGAAAACACTTCTTAGAACACAGACCTCACCTGTTCAAATTCGTGCAATGAAAGAACATGGAGCACCTCTTAGAATGATTTGTCCTGGAAGAGTTTTTAGATCTGATGAAGTAGATGCAACCCATTCTCCTATGTTTCATCAATTAGAGGGATTAATAGTGGATAAAAATATATCGCTGGCAAACTTATTTGAAACTTTAAATATAGTTGTAAAATCACTTTTTGGAGATGAAATTAAAACCAGATTTAGACCTCACTATTTTCCATTTACAGAGCCAAGTGCAGAAGTAGATGCAACTTGTATGGTATGTGGAGGAAAGGGATGCAGCAGTTGTAATAATACAGGATGGAGCATGGAACTTCTAGGCTGTGGAATGGTACATCCAAATGTACTTAGAAACTGTGGAATAGATCCGGAAGTATATAGTGGATTTGCATTTGGTATGGGAATTGACAGAATAGCAATGGTAAAATATGGAATTACTGATATTAGATTGTTATTTGACAACGACGCTAGATTCTTAAATCAATTTTAATGGAGGTTTAAAATGTTATTACCAATTAAATGGCTAAGAGATTATGTAAATATAGATGAAGATGTAAAAACTATTGCCAATGAAATAACAGCAACAGGTTCTCATGTGGAGTCAATTGAAGATAGGTCACAGGGACTTAGTAAAGTAATAGTTGGAAAAATAGAAAAAATAGAAAAACACCCTGATGCAGACAAACTTGTAATTTGTGAAGTAAATATTGGCTCAGAAACACTTCAAATAGTTACAGGTGCACCAAATGTATTTGAAGGGGCGGTAGTTCCAGTTGCAGTAGTGGGTTCTCACTTGGCAAATGGAGTAAAAATTAAAAGAGGTAAATTAAGGGGAGTTGAGTCCAATGGAATGCTCTGTTCTCTGGAAGAGTTGGGATATAATAGTTCTGTAATAGCTAAAGAAGCAAGAGACGGAATCTTTATATTTCCAGACAATGTAGAAATCGGACAAAGCGCAATAGAAGCTTTAGACTTGGATAAGGAAATTATTGAGCTGGAAATTACTCCTAATAGATCAGATTGCCTTAGCATTATAGGAATGGCAAGAGAGACAGCGGCAACTTTTGACAAGAAGTTAATTGAACCTGAAATAAAAATAAAAAATGAAGTAGATGACATATTTAATTACTTTGATAAAGTTGAAATAGATACAAAAAATTGTAATAGATTTTATGCAAGGGTTTTAAAAGATGTCAAAATTGAAAGTTCACCTCTATGGCTACAAAACTACTTAGTTTCAGCAGGTGTTAGACCTATTAACAACATAGTTGACCTTACAAACTTTGTAATGCTTGAATACGGTCAACCACTGCATGCCTATGACTTAGATGATTTAAAGTCTAAGAAAATAGTTGTAAGACAAGCTGAGGAAAATGAAAAGCTTAAAACATTAGATGACGTAGATAGAGTTTTAAAAAGTGAAGATGTAGTCATTACTGATGGAGAAAATGTAATAGGCCTTGCAGGTGTAATGGGTGGATTTGACTCAGAAATAAAATCTACAACTAAGAATGTTTTACTTGAAGGTGCTAATTTTAACGATGAAAGTGTTAGAAAGACATCTAAGAGACTTCAAATTAGAACGGAGGCATCTTCCAGATTTGAAAAGGGATTGGACCCTACAATTGCAAAGACAGCTGTTAACAGAGTTTGTCAATTGGCAGAAGAAATAAATGCCTGTGAAGTAGTTGCTGGAGAAATTGACAACTACAATATTGTAAAACATGAGACAGAAGTGAGTTTGAGAGTAGAAAAATGTAACTCACTAATAGGAATAGATATTTCCATAGAAGAAATAGCGAAATTACTAAATAGATTGGAAATAAAAACTACACTTAAGGAAAATACTATAATCGCAACTATTCCCACATTTAGACTGGATATCTCAATAGAAGAAGATTTAATTGAAGAAGTTGCCAGAATTTATGGATATCACAATATTGAGCCAAAAGAACTTGAAGGAGCTCTAACTGTTGGGGGAAAACCGGACATTAGATTACTTGAAGACAGAGTTAAAAAAGTTTTACTGTCCTTTGGATATAGTGAATTTATGACTTATTCTTTCGTCAGTCCTTCAAATTTTGATAAACTTGAACTGGAAAGTAATTCGCCGCTTAGAAATGTAGTAAAAATTATAAACCCTCTAGGCGAAGAGTTTAGTATAATGAGAACAACGCTAGTATCAAATATGTTGGAAGTACTTTCAAAAAATGAACATAGAGGTAATGAAAATGTAGGTGGATTTGAATTTGGAAATACATTTATTCCGAAAGAAGAACTACCAGATGAAAACTTTAAATTGGCAATGGGCTTTTATGACTTAGGAGACTTTTACTATTTAAAGGAAACTATTGAAAAGGCACTTTGGACTATAGGTATGGAAAAACTGGACTATAAGAGAGCTGAAATATCTTATTTACATCCTGGAAGATCAGCTGAGATATTTTATAAAGGCGACTCAATTGGAGTATTTGGAGAAGTTCACCCTGTAGTAGCAGAAAATTATGAGTTAAAGAAGAAATGTTATGTTGCAGAAATTAACTTTGAAAAATTACTAGATTACAGTGTTGAAAATTATAAATTTAAAGAACTTGTAAAACACCCTAGTATTAAAAGGGATTTAGCTATAATAATTGACAGAGATGTAGATGCCGGACAAGTAGAAAAAATAGTATCTAAACACGGTAAAAATTTGCTAGAGGAATTTAGTGTATTTGATGTCTACACAGGAGATGGAATTGAAGATGGCAAAAAATCCTTGGCATTTTCAATGGAATTTAGAGCAAGTGACAGAACTCTAGTGGATAAAGAAGTAAATGATATTGTTGAATCTGTAGTAGAGGATTTAAGTAAAGGTTTAAATGCAAAGTTGAGATCATAGGCTGAAAATTAAAATTTTCTAGGTTTAAATTAAAAGGGGATGGATTATGTCAACAGATAAAAAAGTAAAAGTCCAAATAAACGACATGAATTTTTATGTAGTTGGTGATGATAATGATGACTATATAAAAGGGTTGGCAAAATCTTTAGATGAAAAGATTAAAAAAGTTCAAAATTCAAACTACAAACTCAATCAAGTTCAGTGTTTAGTGTTGACAGCTTTAAACATTCTTGATGAAAAAGAAAAATTTAAAAAAGAAGAAGAAAAAGTTAAAGAGTTTAGTAAAAATAATGAACTTTACAGAAAGAGCATTAAAAAGATTGAAGACTATGAAAAATTAGAAAAGACTTACAAAGAAGAAAAAGAAAAAAATGATAGCTTAATTTTAAGATATAGAAATAGTATTAAGGACTTGGAAACTGACAATAGAGAACTTAGAATGGACAAAGTAAACAAGAACAAAGAATTTGAAGATTTAAAAACAGAAGTTGAGTCCTTAAAAAAAGAAAAACAAAACTTAGAAAAACAAATTTACGAATCTCAAAAAAAAGTAATTGATCTAAGTAGAGAGATAGAGAGTATTAATGAAGAATAGTAATTATGAAATACTAGCTCCGGCAGGAGATTTTGATTCACTTAAAGCGGGAATAATGGCAGGATGTAACGCCGTCTATTTAGGTGGGTCAAATTTTGGAGCCAGAGCTAAGGCTGTAAATTTTACGAATGAGGATTTAAAAGAAGCTGTAAAATATGCTCATTTGAGGAAAGTAAAAATATACGTAACTGTGAATACTTTACTAGATGATAGTGAGTTATATGACGCTCTAACTTTTGCAAATTATTTATATACTATAGGGGTAGATGGAATAATCGTTCAAGATGTAGGGTTTGGAATTTTGGTTAGAAAATTTCTTAGTGATTTTGAAGTGCACGCCAGTACTCAAATGGCAATTAACAATTTATATGGTGCAAAAACAGTTGAAGACTGGGGATTTAGTAGAGTTGTGCTTGCAAGAGAAACGGAACTAGACGAAATTAGTTTAATAAAAGAAAATACAAATATTGAAATAGAGGGCTTTGTTCACGGAGCCCTTTGTGTTTGTTTTTCAGGAGAGTGCTTAATGAGCTCAATGATTGGTGGAAGGTCGGGGAATAGAGGAGAATGTGCTCAACCCTGCAGAAAGAGCTATGATATTTTAAGCATGGATAAAAGTGTTATATCTAAAGATAAATATTTTTTATCTCCAAGGGATTTAAATACGCTTTTAACAGTTAATGACTATATAAGTAGGGGAGTTTACTCTTTGAAAATTGAAGGTAGAATGAAAAAGCCTCAATATGTATATCAAGTAGTGTCCAGCTATAAAAAGGCTATTGAAGAGACATTAGATAGTGAAGATATTTTAAATACAGAGCAAATCTTTAACAGGGGATTTACTAAGGGTCTTTTTAACGGAGATTTTGGAGTAGAATTTTCATCTTATGACAGACCGGACAACAGGGGGAAGTTAATAGGAGAAGTAGTAGACAAAAGAGGAAGTATTTACACTTTAAAGTTAGAGGAGCCTATTTTTAAGGGAGATGGAATTGAACTCTATTCAAAAGAGGGAAGTTTCGGATTTAAATCCAGTGAAGATACAGAAGAAAAACTCTATAGAGTGAAGTTAGATAGAAATATTCCAGTAAGTTCAAAAGTATATAGGACCTATTCTAAAAAACTAATTGAGAATATAAATGAATCATTAAATGAAAGTGGAAAGTACAGAAAAATAAAAATAAAGGGATTTTTTATACAAGGTAAAAAAGCTAAACTCATAGTTGAAAGTGAAGGAAATAAAATAGAAGTTCTTTCAAAAGAAGTAGTTGAGGAAGCTAAGAGAGCACCTTTAAGTAGAGAAAAAATAGTAGAAAACATTTCAAAACTTGGAGATACTGTATATTCATTAGAAAATTTAAATATTATTTGTGATGAAAATATATTTTTTCCAATCTCGTCAATTAACAGTTTAAGAAGAGAGGCAATTGAAGAGTTAAATAAAGTATTTACTCTTGTAGAGAGAGCATCTTATTCAATAAAAAAATCAGACTTAAATATAAATAGAGAATATAGAGAAAAAAAAGCTGCATTAAATATAGAAGTTAATAGTGTGGACATGTTAAGAGAATTAGATTTTAACTTTGTGGACAGAGTTTATGTTCCAATAGACTTACTGGACGAAAAAACACTTAACTATCTAAATAAAAGACAAATAAAAATTAGTGTAGTGTTTAAAAAATTTCAAAATTCAAAAGAATTAGAGAGAGATTTTAAAACGGTTAAAGATAATTTAAATATAGTAGATGAAGTACTTATAAATAATTTATCTCAAATTTCTATATTTAAAGATATAAATGTGGATAAAGTTGCAGATATTGGATTAAATATATTTAATTCTCAAAGCGTGAAGTATTTACTTGAAATGGGATTTAAGAGAATTATACTCTCACCGGAGTTAAATAACGCTCAAATACGAAAAATAGCAAAGAACTATGGAGATGTAGTAGAGGTTCTATCTCACGGATTAATACCCGTTATGACACTTAAGTACTGTCCTGCATCTGTTGTAAAAAAATGCGTAGATTCCAGTAAGTGTAGTACTTGTAGTTATGAAAAGGGATTTTATTTAAGAGATAAAATTGGAACAGATTTTTTAGTAGAGCGAAAAAATGGAGTATCTGAAATTTTTAACTCCTATCCAATTGTACTATTAGATAAAGCAAAGTTTTTAAAAAAGGATGGAGTTTTAAACTTTAAATTAAACGTAAGAGAAGATTTAAAATTTACTACAATGTCATATTACAATGCTCTTAATGAGGAAGAATTTAACAGTGAAATATTAAAAGAATCTCTAGTTTCTAAGTATGAAAATATAACTTACGGCCATTATAACAGGGGGATTATCAATGGATAATTTAATTGAAAAATCTGAGAGAGTACTTGAATTTAATAAGATTTTAGAAATATTAAATTCAATGGTAGTCTCTGACTTAGGTAGGACAAAAGTATCCGAGGTATTAATATCTACTGATATAGATGAAATAAATAAAAGGCTTGATGAGACATCGGAAGCTTCAAATATTATTGTAAAAAAGGGAGAGCCACCTCTGTTTGGAATTTATCCAATGAAGAACTATATGAAAAGAGTTAAAATAGGTGGTATTTTAAATCCGGGAGCTCTCTTACAAATTTCAGATTTTTTAAGAGTTTCCAGATATTTAAGAAGATATCTTAATATTGAAGAGAGAGAGGAAAGTTATCCCATACTTGAGTCCCTAGCTTTGAGTTTGGGAACATATAAGAGCATAGAAGATGAAATAAACAATGCAATAGTCTCTGAAAATGAAATATCAGACAGTGCCTCACCAAAGCTATCTTCAATAAGAAGACAAATTTTAAGAAAAAAAGATTCAATAAGAGATAAATTAAACTCAATAGTTACAAGTGACTCAGATAGACAATTTTTACAAGATTCAATAGTTACTATTAGAGAGGGCAGATATGTAGTTCCTGTAAAACAGGAAAACAAATCTAAAGTTAAGGGTTTAGTTCACGATGTAAGCTCAAGTGGTCAGACAGTTTATATAGAGCCGATGGCAGTTGTAAATTTAAACAACGAACTAAAAACTTTGCAAGCTGAAGAGAGAGACGAAATAGATAGAATTTTAAAAGTCCTATCTGAATCAGTATCGGAAATATCTTACCAAGTAGAGGCAAATGAAGAAATTTTAAAGGAATTAGACTTTATTTTTGCAAAGGGAAAGCTTTCTTTGGAACAAAAGGCAAATAGACCTTTTTTAAATGACAGGTGTTATATAAATCTAAAAGAGGCAAGGCATCCACTTTTAAATGTAAAAGAAGTTGTTCCCATAAATATTCACCTAGGGGATGATTTTACATCTCTAATCATTACAGGACCAAATACTGGTGGTAAGACAGTTTCATTAAAAACTTTAGGTCTATTGTCCCTGATGACACAGTATGGACTTCACATTCCGGCACAGGAGAGCTCAGAAATGGGAATATTTAGTGACGTACTTGCAGATATTGGAGATGAACAAAGTATTGAGCAATCTCTTTCAACATTTTCATCTCACATGGTAAATATTGTGGAAATATTAAAACGGGCAAGTGAAAAATCTCTTGTATTATTTGATGAATTAGGAGCCGGAACAGACCCCACAGAAGGAGCTGCACTGGCAAGAGCAATAATGGACTATATGTTGCAGAGAAAAATTAGAACAGTTTCTACAACTCACTACAATCAATTGAAAATATATGCACTTACAGTAGAGGGAGTTGAAAATGCTTCAATGGAATTTAACATTGATACACTTTCTCCAACATATAAACTTTTAATTGGAGTCCCTGGAAAGTCCAATGCCTTTGAAATTTCTAAGAGACTGGGATTACCTGACAACATAATAGACTCTGCAAGAGAGCTTATAAGTGAAGACAATATAGAGTTTGAAAAAGTTTTGCAGTCTATTGAAGAAGATAGAACTAAAATTGAAGAGCATAAAGTAAAAGCTGAAAGAGGTCAATTGGAGTTGGAGTCTAAAAATGAAGAATTAAAAAGAGAAATAGATAAGGTAAAACTTCAAAAAGACAAAGTAATTAAAGATGCAAAGATAGAGGCAAAGAAAATATTAAATCAAGCAAAAGGCGAAATGGATTTAATATTAGATGAAATTAATTTAATTAGAGATGAACTTACTACAGAACAAGCAAAGAGACTACAGCAAGCTCAAGATATGTTAAGGGATAATTATAAGAGTGTATCTGATGATGGTTTTGAAGTAAAACTTGAAAAGGCAAAGAATCCTGCAAAAAATTTAAAAATTGGCGATACAGTAGGGTCGGTTTCACTAAATACAGAGGGAATAGTTTTAGAACTACCTGACAATAGTGGAAATGTCTTAGTTCAAATGGGAATGATAAAAATGAAACTTCCTAAAAATACACTAGTACACTCCACTGCATCTGAAGACAAGAGCAAGACAAAGATGAAGAAAATAATTGACACAAAGTCCAGATATATAAAATCTGAAATAGATGTACGAGGGAAAAATTTTGACGAAGCTAAAATAATTGTGGATAAATATATTGACGATGCTTACCTTTCCGGAATAAAAAGTGTTAGAATAATTCATGGTAAGGGCACAGGTGTGTTAAGAGATAAATTAAGAGCAGACCTGAAAAGAAACAAACACGTAAAATCTATTAAAGATGCTAGTTATAATGAAGGCGGAATGGGTGTAAGCATTGTAGATTTAGAATAATTAGTGTATAATTAAGTTTAATTGAGAAATAAATATGAAAGGAAGAAACTATGGTTAATTTTAAAGAGGAAATTGTTAAGATTTTATCTGAAAAAATAGAAAATCTTACAGAGGACGAAATTAGAAACTCCATTGAAACACCTCCTAACTACGAAATGGGGGATTTTGCATTTCCTGTATTTTCACTGGCAAAGGTGTATAGAAAAAATCCTGCAGTTATAGCAAGCGAAATAGCAGGTTCAATAGAAAGTAATTTATTTGAAAAAGTTGAATCACAATCAGCTTATATTAACTTTTTTCTAAATAAAAAAGTTTTATCTGAAGAAGTATTAAGTGAAGTACATGACAAAGAAGAGGATTATGGTAAAGTTGATATTGGGAAAAATAGAAATGTTGTTGTAGAGTATTCTTCTCCAAATATTGCAAAGCCATTTCACATAGGACACATTAGAACTACAATTATTGGAGATTCAATAAAGAGAATTTATGATTTTCTAGGATATAACACTATATCTATAAATCACTTGGGAGACTATGGAACTCAGTTTGGGCTTCTAATAGTTGCCATTAAAAAGTGGGGAGATTTAAAAGTAATTGAACAAGATCCAATTCCTGAACTATTAAAGTTATATGTTAAAATAAATGCGGAAATGGAAGATGATCCTACCCTTTTAGATGATTCAAGAAGTGCCTTCACAGCTCTGGAAAATGGAGATGAAGAGGCAATTAAACTTTGGGAGTGGATTGTAGAAGTATCATTAAAAGAATTTAACAAAGTTTATGATATGTTTGACATTCACTTTGACTCTTATGCGGGAGAAAGTTTTTATTCTGATAAAATGCCTGCAATAGTTGAAAAACTGGAAGAAAGTGGAGCACTTAAAGATTCAGAAGGTGCAAAAATTGTAGATCTTGAAAAATATGGATTGCCACCATCATTAATTATTAAATCTGATGGTTCAACTATTTACATTACAAGAGATTTAGCTGCGGCTAAGTATAGACATGACACTTACAAACCATATAAAAATATATACGTAGTAGGTTCACAACAAATTCTTCACTTCCAACAACTTAAGGGCATCTTAAAGGAAATGGGATATGACTGGGCAGATGAAGTTGTTCACGTTGCCTTTGGCATGGTAGCTCTTGAAGAGGGAACACTTTCTACTAGAAAGGGAAGAGTTGTATATCTTGAAGACGTATTAAACAAGGCAAAAGAAAAAGTTGAAGAAATATTAACTCAAAGAGAAGAAGAAAAGGGCATTAAAATTGAAAATAAAGAAGAATTAGCTGCACAAGTAGGTATAGGAGCAGTTAAATTCCAAGAACTTTTCAATCAAAGAATTAAGGACTATGTATTTAGTTGGGACAAGACACTTTCATTTGACGGTGAAACAGGACCATACGTACAATATGTTCACGCTAGAATTTCTTCACTACTTGAAAAGGGGAACTTTAGCTTAGACAATAAATATGACCCTTCACTTTTAAATTCAGAAGAAGAAATAAATATATTGAGAACACTTTATAGATTTACAGATGTAGTTGTAGATGCTCATGAAAAATACGAGCCATACTTCGTTACAAGATATACTGTAGAACTTGCTAAACAATTTAACAAATACTACAATACAACACAGGTGATAGTAGATGACGAACTGCTTAAAAACACAAGACTAATGCTTTGTTATGCAGTTAAAACTGTAATAAAAGAAGGACTTAACTTAATTGGAGTAGCAGCACCTGAAAAAATGTAATTAATTATAATTTTATAGAGCGCCAACTATGTTATTTTATTAATATAGCTGGTGCTTATTTTTTAGTTATTATAATGTTATATTATAAAATATGTGAGGGGTAAAATGAAAAGTTTAAAAAGTGGATACATATTTGCAATTACTTCAGCTGTTATTTTTGGAATGATGCCATTAATGACTAAGAGAGTCTATGCAATAGGAATGAGTGCAATTGATGCTGTTTTTTATAGAAATGCTATGTCAATTATAATATTATGGTTTATGACAAAATACATTTATAAAGAAAACTTATTAATAACAAAAGGTGAATTTATAAAATTGTTAATATTATCTATTGGATATGTATTCACTCCAATTTTATTGTACTATTCTTATAATTACATATCCTCAGGAGCGGCAACAACTATACATTTTTCCTATCCCATTGTTATTTTTTTAGTGTCAGTTTTAATATATAGAGAAAGGGCAACGAAGAGAGAAATAATATGTATTATATTTGCAATGTTTGGGATAGTTATGTTAATGGATTTTAGAGAAGTGAATAATATACTTGGCATTGTGTTGGCCTTTGGCTCCGGATTAACTTATAGCCTATATTCTGTCTGGTTGGAAAAAAGCGGCTTGAGAAGCATGAGCATAAATAAACTTAGTTTTTATTTAATACTTTTCAGCAGTATAATGGCCTTTATTGTGGCTATACCTTCTGGGGGAATAAATTTCAACGTGGGTTCCCCTAAAAATTTATTAGTTTTAATATTGTACTCAGCAATACTAAGTGTAGGAGCTGCCAATCTATATCAAAGAGCCGTGCTTTCCATAAATGCAAAGCAAACTTCTATTTTAAGTGCATTTGAACCAGTGACTAGTTTAATCGTTGGATTTTTTATTCTACATGAAGAACTAAGTTTTTTAAATATAGCTGCAATAGTATTAATATGTGCATCTACTGTACTGTTAGTACTAAGCCCCAATGAGAATAAAAATAAAGTTAGCCTATCAGAAGATTAAAATTTAAATGTAAAAAGAACTTCTTTCACTAGAAAAAAGTTCTTTTTTTATTTAGTTTAGTTTTAGTATAAATTACTTTTCATAGGGAATGAAGTCTTTATAAATTTCAATTAATTCTTCAGGTGTGGCATCTTTACATGTTACAAAAACTAAAATACCGTCTCTTTCAAAATCTAAAGAATTTTCATAAATTGTAAGTTTCGTTCCATCAATAGTTTTTTCTATTATTGGACCAGGTATACCATATGAAATCTGAGTTTCAGGAATAGATCTGCGTTCACCAATAGAAATTTTACCCTTTGGACCAGAATATAGAATTGAAAAATAATCTCCAGCTTCAGGATTTCCACTTTGATAACTGTCTGTTACATATTCTAAAGTATATTTATTGTTTAGAACAAGAGGATTAAAATTTAGATTTGGGATAGCTTCCTCTAGTGTTATTTTTTTAATTTTAGCATCAACTTCTTCTTCAGAGAGTACTTCCCCCGTTTCTTCGTCCATATCACCTATTGGCTCTCCTTCTTTAGTATAAAGAGTTATTTCATTAGCTTGATTTGCAGTAAGCCAAGTAATTTCATTTCCGTCTTCATCGAAAACTTTGCCTTTTAATGATTTAGGAATTGGTATTGGAATATTTTCAAAAAAAGATGAAGTATCATATTGAGATACATTAGTACCAGAAGGTAATTCCGAATATGTTACATAATTATATATATCTTTGGCAAGACCTGTTGTAGTTAGTAGTAATACTAGTGTGAAAGTTACAACTATTGGCTTGAAATATCTTCTTTTTTTCTTAGTCGTCTTAGACATTATATTTTCATAAACTTTATTTTTATTACTTTCTCCACTATCAACTAAGTTGTATAACATTTCATCTATTTTAGAGTTTTTATTATTCATAATATCCCTCCATATTTTCTTTTATTTTATTTAAAGTTCTGTGTAACATTACGCCTACATTATTTGAAGTTATATTCATAATTTTTGCAATGTCATCATAGCTTAAGTCAGCTCCATATTTAAGAGAAATAAGAGTGCGCTCTTTCTTTGAAAGGCCTTTTACTATTTTTTTTAAGTGATTATATTCTTCTGTCTGCTGGGCATTTTCTTCAATAGAAAAACTATCTTCAATTTCACTGCCCAGTGAATCAAAAGATAAAAACTTTCTAATGGAGTTTTTTCTATAGTAATCTCTTATAGTGTTGCCGGCTATAGTAAAAATCCACTGTGGAAGAGTTCCCTTTTTAAAGTTATAGTTATTAATTTTAGAATATATTTTTAGGAAAACTTGTGAAGTTAAATCCTCTATATCACTTTTATTGTCAATTCTATAACTTACATATCTATATACTTTTGTGTAGTACTCATCATAGACGCTTATAAAATCTAAAGTCACTTCATCTTTACCTATATCTTCTTTGCAATTTTGAATGTGTTCTCTTGATAATTCTTGATCCACGGACTCAACTCCTTTAAAATTTTATTATATCATCTGTACAGTATGATTTATTAATAAATAATTTGAGTTTACAATATTGTTCTCTATATAGTTCTACGTATGAGTGTGAAAAAACTTACATAAATAAAAAATATATTTAAATTTTAAAAAATAATAAAAATTTAATTTTTTGAAAAGGCATTTTGAGCTTTGAATAGGGTAATATAAGTGATATAATGGTAAAAATCTTAAAAAACGGGGAGGAATTATTAATGAAGAAAAAATTATTAGTTGCAGTTTTATCTTTGACGATGTTATTAACTGCTTGTGGTGGAAAAAATACAAATACTACAAGTACAGATGATGCTAATGAATCTGATGTAATTAAATTAGGCGGAATTATTCCAAAGACAGGTTCAGCAGCAGTCTATGGAACTACTACTGAAAATGGAATACTACTTGCAGTTGAAGAAATAAATGCAAATGGTGGAATTGGTGGAAAACAAATAGAATATACTTCTGAAGATGATAAAGCGGATCCTACAGAAGCTGTTAATATTTATACTAAACTCACAGAACAGGGAGTAAATGGAATTATTGGATCTATTACATCTAAGCCAACACAAGCTGTTGCAGACAATTCAACAGAAAACTTTACACCTATTATTACACCAACGGGAACAATGGCTTCAATAACTGAAGGAAAGGACAATGTATTTAGAACTTGTTTTACAGATCCACTACAAGGACAAATACTTGCAAACTTTGCGGCAGATAAATTACAAGCTAAAAAAGTGGCAATACTTAGAAATACATCAGATGACTACTCAAATGGAGTTGCAGACACTTTTAAAACTCAAGCAGAATCAAAGGGAATAGAAGTTGTAGCAGATGAGGGCTATGGGGATACAGATGTAGATTTTAAAGTACAACTTACTAACATAAAAAATAAGGCACCGGATGTAATACTTGTTCCTGAGTACTATGAAAAAGATGCTACTATAGTAACTCAAGCTCAAGAACTTGGAATTGATGCAACTATTATTGGACCAGATGGATGGGATGGAGTTTTAGCAGTTGCAGCTGAAGGTTCAGAAAGTTCTTATGATGGAATTTACTTTACAAATCACTATTCAGTAAATGACACTGCAGAAAAAGTTCAAAATTTTGTAAAAGCTTATGAAGAGAAATATAATGAAGCACCGTCTGCTTTTGCAGCACTTGGATATGATACAGTTTATATTTATAAACAAGCTTTTGAATCAGCAAAATCACTTTCAAATGAGGATGTAGTTGAGGCAATTAAAGCTGTTGAAATCGAGGGTGTTACGGGCTCAATTAAATTTGGTGAAAATAACAACCCTGTGAAAACAGCGACAATTATAAAAATTTCTGATGGAAAGTACAACTTCGATTCAGTAGTTTCACCAGAGTAATTCTAAACTAGGCGGCAAATAAAAATTTTGCCGCTTTTTTATTTAAAATTTATTAACTATTGTTAAAGTATTTGCAATTTATGACAATAGTTAATTAAGAGAAAGGATGAGTGAAGTGAATTTAGTATTACAAATAATAAATGGATTGCAGATAGGCTCCATATATGCACTTGTAGCCTTGGGATATACTATGGTCTACGGTATAGCACTTTTAATAAATTTTGCCCATGGTGAAATTATAATGGTGGGAGCTTATACAACTGTCTTTGCAATTCAGCTTGTGCTTTCAAAATCTGGATTGCCTCTTTATTTAGCAATTATACCTTCAGTAATAGTTTGTACACTTCTTGGAATTATAATTGAAAGGTTTGCCTATAGGCCGCTTAGAAATAGTCCAAGAATTGCAAATTTAATAACTGCCATAGGAGTTAGTTTACTGCTTCAAAATTTAGTAATGAAGATATTTGGTGCAGAATCTATAGCAGTTTCACCGATTTTTGAGGGAAACGCAATAAGTACTGCCAGTATTAGTATTTCTAAAACTACACTTTTTACAATTTTAATAACTGTGGTTTTAACTATAGCTCTTCAACTTTTTATGAAAAAAACCAAGTATGGTAAAGCCATGGTTGCAACAAGTGAGGACTATGGAGCAGCTGAACTGGTTGGAATAAGTGTAGATAATACACTTACAATGACTTTTGCCATTGGTTCTGCTCTTGCAGGGGTTGCAGCAGTGCTATATGTTTCCGCATATCCACAGACAACTCAGCCACTAATGGGCTCAATGCTTGGAATTAAAGCTTTTACTGCAGCTGTAGTTGGTGGAATTGGACTTATTCCCGGAGCAGTACTAGGGGGGTTAATACTAGGCGTTGTAGAGGCCTTAACGACTGCTTATATTTCCAGTAGACTTACTAATGCTATTGTATTTGGACTTTTAATAGTAGTTCTTCTCATTAAACCAACGGGATTATTGGGCAAGAATTTAAAAGAAAAGGTATAGGTGGGATTATGACTAGACAAAAAAAGGGAATATATGTATTGACAGTAATATTACTAGTTGTATTTTACTTAGTAATAATGGGATTAAATAAACTGGGAGTTTTAAATAGCTACGCTATTTCTATATTGAGACTTGTATGTATAAATATAGTTCTTGCAGTTAGTTTAAATATAACAGTTGGAAACTTGGGACAAATAACGCTAGGGCATGCAGGTTTCATGTCTATAGGAGCTTATTCGGCAGCTATATTTGCAAAAATGGGAATTCTACCGGGAATCCCAGGTTATATAGTTGGACTCCTACTAGGGGGAGTTTTAGCTTGTCTAGTAGGTATATTAATAGGAATTCCAACGCTTAGATTAAAGGGAGATTACCTTGCAATTGTAACTCTTGCTTTTGGAGAAATTATTAGAGTTTTAATTGAGTACTTTAAATTTACAGGTGGAGCTCAGGGAATCGGAGGAATTCCAAGAGTTCAAAGCTTTGGAATTTTATTTGCTATAATGTGTATTTCTGTGGCACTTATGTTTTCAGTTATGACGTCCAGACATGGTAGGGCTGTGTTATCAATTAGAGAAAATGAAATAGCTGCACAGAGTTCAGGAATAAATGTAACTTATTATAAGACATTTGCTTTTGCATTATCTGCTTTCTTTGCGGGAATAGCCGGAGCAATGTATGCGCATAATCTTGGATTTGTAGGTGCTAAAGACTTTGGATACAATAAGTCCTTTGACATTTTAGTAATGGTAGTACTTGGAGGAATGGGATCTTTTACAGGAGCTATTTTTTCATCTACAGCTTTAACTATAATTCCTGAGATGTTAAGACAATTTTCAGATTACAGAATGATTGTATACTCACTTTTATTAATAATGATGATGATATTTAGACCGGAGGGTTTACTTGGAAGAAAAGAATTTTCAATTACCGGCCTTGTAAATTCGCTAGTAAATAGAGCTTCCCGAAGAAGAGGTGATAAGTCATGACGGATACAGTATTAAATTGTAAAGATGTGGGCATAAAATTTGGAGGTCTTCAAGCAGTTCAGGGATTGAATTTAAAAATTAAAAAAGGAGAGTTGCTTGGGCTAATAGGGCCAAATGGAGCCGGGAAAACTACTGTATTTAACATGATTACAGGAGTTTATGAGCCGACAGAGGGCGAAATTTTACTAAATGGAGAAAAAATCAACGGTATTACTCCTTATAAAATAGTTTCAAAGGGAATTGCCAGAACGTTTCAGAATATACGATTATTTGGATATTTGTCAGTCTTAGACAATGTAAAAATTGCAATGAATAAAGATATGAAATATTCAATTGTAGAGGGAATGTTTAGAACTAAATCCTACTGGCGTGAGGAATTTGATGTAAACTCCAGAGCAATGGAAATTTTAAAGCTATTTGACTTGGATAAATATAAACAATATTCGGCAAATACACTTCCCTATGGACAGCAGAGAAAACTTGAAATAGCAAGGGCAATGGCCACAAATCCTACACTGTTATTATTAGATGAACCTGCAGCTGGTATGAATCCTACAGAAACTGAAGAACTAATGAACACTATAAAGTTAATTAGAGATAACTTCGGAATAACAATACTATTAATTGAGCACGATATGAAACTTGTGCTTGGAATCTGTGAGAGATTAATGGTACTAAATTATGGGCAAGTACTTGCAGAGGGAGATCCGCAGGAAGTTATAAATGATGAAAAAGTAATAAATGCATATTTGGGATCTGGAGGTGCATAATATGTTAAAAGTTGAAAATTTAAATGTGTACTATGACAATATTCATGCACTAAAAGGAATAGATATATCTGTAAATAAGGGAGAAATAGTGTGTTTAATAGGGGCAAACGGAGCCGGAAAAACTACTACGCTACAGAGTATTTCAGGACTTATTCCCAAAAAAGAAGGCAGCGTCATATTTGAAGACAAAGACATTACAAAGACAAAAGCCAATATTATAACTAAGCTTGGAATAGCTCAAGTACCTGAGGGTAGAAGAGTATTTACAGGACTATCTGTAATAGATAATTTAAAATTAGGAGCATTTACTATTAAGGACTCTCAAGAAAATATTCAAAGAGATATTGAAAAAATATATGAGAGGTTTCCTATTTTAAAGGAAAGAAAAAATCAGTTAGCTGGTACTCTCTCAGGAGGAGAACAACAGATGTTGGCAATGGGTAGGGCAATAATGAGCAGACCTAGATTAATACTCTTAGATGAGCCATCAATGGGACTTTCTCCACTTTTTGTAGAAAAAATATTTGAAGTTATAAAAACTTTAAAAGAAGAGGGAGTTACAATACTATTAGTTGAACAAAATGCAAACTTAGCTCTTTCCATATCTGATAGGGCATATGTACTTGAAACGGGAAAGATAGTAAGTAGTGGAAGTGCAAAAGAATTGTCAGAGGACTCTTCTGTTAAAGAAGCCTATTTGGGAGCATAAGGTGAAATTTATTATAATTTAAAATTATAGACATTAAAGGAGCAGTATATTGAAATATATTTTTATCCATGGGTTAGGGCAAAATTCATTAAGTTGGAGTAGTGTAATTTCATTTATGCCTAAAGAATTTAATTTAGGTTGTCCTGATTTATTTTCATTAATAGGTGATGAGGAAGTAAACTATTTTAATTTATATAAGTCCTTTTCAGAGTATTGCAATAATATTTCTGAACCACTTAACTTATGTGGACTTTCTCTAGGAGGAATTCTTGCATTGAACTATGCGATTGAATATCCTGATAAAGTCAATTCGTTAGTATTAATAGGTACACAATATAAAATGCCAAAAATACTGCTAAAGTTTCAAAATATAATTTTTAGATTAATGGGAAGTGGGACTTTTGAAAAAATGGGAGTTAAAAAGAAAGATATAATTTCACTTACAAATTCAATGGCAGATTTAAATTTTAGTGATAATTTAAAAGATGTTTTGTGTGAAACATTAATTCTCTGTGGAGAAAAAGATTCTGCAAACAAGAAAGCATCTATGGATTTAGAAGCCAATATTAAAAATGCTAAAATGCAAATTATAGAAAATGCAGGTCATGAGGTAAATATGGAAGCTCCTGAAAAATTGGCACTTCAATTGGAAATGTTTTATTAAAATGAGAAAGTAAAATTATTTATTTGTAATAATTTAAATATTTAAAAGTTTATAAAAATAAAAACCCCCTATAATATAACTTATATTATAGGGGGTTTAACTTTAGTTATTGTTGATTTATATTATTGTCAACTGGATTGTTATCTGTAGCACTTTTATTTAAGACTTCTTCTGCCTTTTCATTTGAAGTTTCTATTGTATTTTCCGTTGAAACATCTGTTTTTTCAGCTTCTGTCTTAACGGCTTGTTTTAACTCTAGAATAGTTATTTCTCTATTTGAAGAGTTATAGTCAATTTGCATTCCCAATGCTTCTGCAACAAATCTAATTGGAATAAATGTCCTATTGTTTTTAATAACAGCAGGTGCATCTATTTCCATGTTCTTTCCGTTAACTTCAATAGTGTTACTTCCTATTGGAATTAGTATATTGTTGTTATTGTAATTTATTGAAACTACTTTTGTATTGCTGTCATAGTCAACTTGTCCACCAAAGCCTTCAACTATAAATCGAACAGGAACAAAGGTCCTATTGTTACTTATATATGGAGCAGCATCCATTTGGCTCTTTACATCATTTATAGAGTAGTCTTTCTTGCTTACATTCATTTTAATAATTTTAGAACTGTCATCAGTTAAAGTTACACTTCCTGTTATCGCTGCTGCTTTTACTGTTACTTTCCCGGAATTTACATCGCCAAGTGACTTAATAAGCAAGTTGCCATTTTCATCAAAGCTACCATCAAAACCTTCAATAGCATATTCCAAAGATTTAGGGCTTAAGATGATTTTTTCGCCATTTTTAAGTACAGCTTCAGCAGTTATATTAATAGTTTCGCCTTCGTTAACTCTTTGTTTATTTGCATTTATATTTAATTTGTCAATGTAATCAAAACCTTTAACTTCAACAGGCTTACTAGTAGTAAATCCTGTAGATGTAGTTACTTTTACGTTAACTGTTCCAGGATTTAAAGCCAAGAACCAATTTCCTTCCCAAACTCCGTCAGTTTCTACATCAGTAGATAGACTGTAAATTGAGTTTTTAGTATCTATTGGCTTGTAGTTTACATCCCATGCACCGCCAAGTGAGTATTCGCCACTTTGACCTACGATTAATGTGTCAGGGCCTTTTATTTTTGCTCCAACAGCTACATTAGTGTTGGGAGCGGTATTGTATATTCCGATTCCACTTACGACTTTTCTTTCAGCTGCATTTCTTTCAGGATTAATGACTCTAGTTCTGTCAAATTCACCTAAGTTTTGAACAACCATGGCAGTTGAACCACCACCGTCTAAGTTGACAGCTCTGTCACATCCTATTGACTTCATAAAGTCAGCTAGAGTTTCAAGTTTAAATCCGTCACTTCTTGAAGTTCTACCTTCAGCTGAAACTAAGTAGAGAGTTTTTCCGTCTTTAGAAATCCCTGCCGCTGTTCTCGCTCTACTTCCACCAAGAACATTTACATCTTTAGTATATGGAACTACACTTCCATTATCTACTAATAGGGCATGGCCACCAATTAAAAATTTAAAATCTCTCTTAGGTGTAATTGCATAGTCTACTTTTATAGTATCTCCAACTTTAATATTTTGTTTGAAGAAGTCATATGCCAGACCGTCAGCTTGTAAAATCATCTTTCCATCTGGAACTGCAAAGTTAAAATTCTTTTTTTCGCTTATTTGTTCCACAACTCCATTGGCATTTACAAGTATTTCGGAGTTGTTTTTATCTCCTCTTGAAGCAGATGCCCAAAAGTCACTGTACAGTTGAATTTTATTTTCATGAGAATATTCATTTGTACCGTCATACCAGTAGTAAGACTTGTTAAGACCATCAATTGGATATTTTTTCCCATTGTTAGCTGTGACATTTCCGCTAAATTGAATTTGCTCAATATGTGCTGTGTTATCTGTTGTGATACCAATGGAATATAGACCTGTATATACACAAGGTGAACTTTCAAGCTTACCACCTACTATTGAAGGTCCTTCAGGAGCTCCTTGAAGTAGCATATTGAAAAAATCACCATTGACAAGTGCAGTTGCATTAGTTCTATTTGCCATTTCAGACACTGTGGCTTTATTAGTGTATTCACCACCACCTGCAACAACGTCTATTTTTAAGTATTGGTTTGTAAGGTCACATTTTAAAACATTTACTACAGTATCATAACCACCTCTGTTAACAGTGTATTGTTCTCTTGTAACTCCAGGTGCAATTGTTTCAGAAAGTTGAGCTTCTTCAGCAAATGCAGTTGTCGGTGCAACAAGCAAACACACCATAAAAATCAAAGTTAAAATTCTATTAAACTTACTTTTCATAAAATCCTCCTAGAAATATTTATATCTACTAGTATAGTCTTAATTGAAAGATTTCTCAAATATTTGTATAAAATGTTTTAGATATGAGTTTTAATTGGTATAATAGAAAAATGGAGGTATTTAAATGAATTATTTAGATGATATACAGATGGTGTATAAAAAAACTTTTTCAGAGGCAACAAAGAGAATAAAGAAAAATCCAATAGTATTGCTTTTGCCTTTCATATATAGTTTTGCAATGTATGTAATGAACTATGTTATATCGGTTATTGGTATTTATTCCGGTGGATCATTTTTAATGGGCTTTATTATAGCAATTGGCTATGCATTAATTTTGTCTAGTTATTTTAGCTTGCTTTCGGACTTACATTATTATAATAGAATTGGATTTAAAAATATAAAGTCTACATTTAAAAATTATTTTTATGCAATTTATTCTGCTTATTTTATTTTAATGTTAATTAATATACTTAGCGGAGCTTTTGGTTATAGATTATCAGAATTAATTTTAATAGCTGTATTTTTAATATTTAATCCACTATCAGAGGCTATTTATATTAGAGGAGAGTCATACACTTCGGCTTATAGTTATTCCATGAATTTTATGAAAGACAATTTTATTCACTGGTTAATACCTTTAGCTATATATATGTTAATTGTAAATATTTTTGGATATAGATTCGGAGAAGTTATTCAAAGAAATATTATAGAAATTACTTTAGGGCAAGATGTTTATTTTTCTTTTGATATGCCTTCTATAGTAATGATTAGAGTTTTGTTAAATACACTACTAGTTCAAGTTATAACTGCTTTTTATGTAGTATTTAGAGCTGAACTCTTTGGGGTATTAAGCAACAGCACAATGAGAAAGAGACAGTATATGGGTGGTCTATAAGATGTTTCAATTTTTAAAATAATATAAAAATACGTAAATTCAAGCTTGAGTTTGCGTATTTTTAATTTTAACAAACTTGTAATTGCGTTATTATTTTAATATTTTAACTTAAATATTTATTTTTCCGTTGTGATATAATTATAAGACAAGAAAAATTGGATATTGTTATTTTTAAAATGTTTTATATATTTATAGATTTTTATATTTAAAAGACTATAGAGATGTTATAAAAAGTTTTAACAATACAACTACTATTAAAGAAATGGGGACTAAGAACATGGAAACAATGAAGGCAATTGCCACAAGAAAGTCAGTTAGAAAGTACAAACCTGAACAAATATCAGAATCTGATTTAAATAGGATTTTATTAGCGGGGTGTGCAGCACCGGTGGGAAGAGGAAATTATCCAGGACTTCACATTACAGTAATTCAAAATAAAGATATTATTTCTAAAATGTCAGATACTATGAAAAAAGCAATGTCAATGGATGACGATCCAACTTATGGTACATCAACTTTAGTTGTAGTTTCTTCACAAAATGCAGCTAGCGCAGGAAGTGACTATGTAAATACTGGGACTGTACTAGAAAACATGATGATTTCAGCAGCGGATCTTGGAATTGGAAGCTGTGTTATTTGGGGTTCTGCAATGGTTATTGAAGCAGACGAAAGTATAAAAGCTGCTTGCGAAATACCTGAGGGTTTTAGTGCAAAATGTGGTATTGCTCTAGGATACTCTTATGATGAATTAGAAGAAAGAGTATTAGAATTAAAAATAAATATTAATAGAATTTAATTGAAACCTCAACTATGGGGTTTCTTTTTACATTATTAAATTTAAACTCTAGAATTTAGGGTATATTTTTAAAGGAGGTGTTTAATATGAATAAATTAGATTTACACATTGATTTTTCTTGTCCTTTTTCTTATATAGGTAGTGAAAAACTACTTCAATTTATAGAAAAAGAAAATTTACCTGAAGATATTGTGAGATTTAGAAGTTTCCTTTTAAATCCAACGAAGGACAATGTGAATAAAGTTTTTTTAGAAAACATGACGAAGAAATTTGGAACTTCAAATATTGCAGAAACAAAAGAAAGGTATCGTGGAATTATTGAGGCTGCCAAAAGAGTAGGTCTTAATTATGACTTAGATACTATTATAGATGTCAATTCAAAAAATGCGCATAAGGGTTTACAGTTTGCAATTGAAGAAGGTAAACAGAATGACTATGTGAGAAAAGTATTTTCTCTACACTTTGAAAAGGGCGGAGACTTTAATGACTTAGACACTCTAGTGGAAGTAATTAAAAGTATAGGACTAGATGGAGAAAAGTTTTTATCCAACCTGGATAGATTAAATGAACTTGTAGACAAAGATCTACAATTGGCAGCTGATAGAGGAGTAAACAGTGTTCCAACATTTTATGCAAATGGTAGAATACTTTTACAGGGCACAGGCAGCTTTGAAGAATTCAAGCAAATAACAGACAGTTTATAATTAAAGTAAATATTTTAAATATGAAATTTTAAAGAGAAGTCACTTCTTACTTGGGTAACCATTCTAAAGAAGTGATTTTTATATGTAATTAAATAATTTTAAAACTATAAAGGAGTTTCAGTTAAAAGGGTATAATTTACAGGAGGTGATAAGGTGTCTACAGTTAGTGAGCTATTTCAAGGTTTAAGTAAAGAAGAAGTGGAAGTTTTTCTAGGAGAAAGTCTTGCAAAAAAATCAGTTGTGAAAAAAGGGGAGAAAATTTTTTCGCAGGGAGATAAGCCGAAATATTTATATATATTAGAAGAGGGAGCTGTAGTGGTGGAGAGTATAAGCCAAAGTGGAAAGCGCTCTATTGTAAATATATTTAAAGAAAGTGGAACAGTTTTTGGAGAGGTGTATTTATATCTTGGAGATGGGGTTTATGACTACAGTTGTTCTGCAAATGAAAATTCTGTAGTTCTGTCAATTCCAAGAGAAAAATTAAGTTTTAATGAGATGAGTGACAGTGTTAAAGTAAAAATTATAAATAATATGCTCACAATATTGTCTAAAAAGGCTCTATATTTAAATAAAAAACTGTTAATAGCAACGAGCTTTTCTATTAGAGAAAAACTGGCAAAGTACTTTCTCGAGCAGGCGGGAGAAAGTGAACTTGTGGAGTTGTCATTTACCAGAGAAGAGTTGGCTGATTACTTAGGAGTGACAAGACCATCTATATCAAGAGAGCTTATGAATATGAACAGTGAAGGTTTAATTGAAATTAGAAAGAATAGTATAGTAATAGATAGAAATAAATTGCATAAATTTTTATAAGTGTAACCGATGTTACAGAAAAAATTTATAACCTGAGATATTCTTAATGTAAAGAAAATATATGGAGGATATCTATGGAAAATAAAATGTTTTGCTATCAATGTCAAGAGACAGTAAATAATACAGGATGCACAAAAGTTGGAGTTTGTGGAAAGACACCTGAAGTTGCAAATAAACAAGATTTATTAATTTGGATAACTAAGGGACTTTCAGAAATAACTACTAAATTGAGAACAGAAGGGTATAAAATCCCAAATAATATAAATAAAATAATAACCGGAAATCTCTTTGCAACTATCACTAATGCAAATTTTGATGGGAAAGTCATAGAAGATAGAATTTTAAATACAATAGAAGAAAAGCAAAAATTACTTTTAGAGTTGAAGGACAATAATAATTTATCAGAGGCAGCACTTTTTGTTAATCTGTCAGCAACAGAACTTGCTGAGAAAAGTAAAAGTGTAGGAGCGTTGTCTACACAAGATGAAGATATTAGAAGTTTAAGAGAACTTATAACCTATGGAATAAAGGGAATAAGTGCCTATATAACACATGCAGAAACACTTCTAGCTGAAAATGAAAATTTAAATATTTTTATTCAAAGAGCGTTGGCTTTGACATTAGACAATACCCTAGAAGTAAGGGATTTAATTAATTTAGTTTTAGAAACAGGAAAATATGGAGTTGAAGCTATGGCTATGTTAGATGAGGCGAATACTTCAACTTATGGAAATCCCGAAATTACAAAGGTAAGCATTGGTGTTAAAAATAATCCGGGGATACTAATATCCGGACATGATTTAAAAGATTTAGAGCTACTATTAGAACAAACTAAGGGAACAGGCGTAGATGTCTATACTCATTCAGAAATGCTTCCGGCTAATTACTATCCTGCGTTTAAAAAATATGATAACTTCGTTGGAAACTATGGAAATGCTTGGTGGAAGCAAAGAGAAGAATTTGAGCTTTTTAATGGGCCTACTTTAATGACTACTAACTGTATAGTTCCACCTAAAGAAAGCTATATAAATCGTCTTTATACAACGGGCGTAACAGGATACTCCGGATGTAAACATATTGAAGAAGTAAATGGAGAAAAAGACTTTTCTCAAATAATAGAACAGGCAAAAAATTGTAAAAGTCCTACAGAAATAGAAAGAGGAGAAATCATTGGTGGATTTGCTCACAATCAAGTATTTGAATTGGCAGATAAAGTTGTAGAGGCAGTAAAGTCCGGTTCAATTAAGAAGTTTGTAGTTATGGCAGGCTGTGATGGAAGGCAGAAGGGGAGAAACTACTATACTGAATTTGCAAAATCTCTTCCTGAGGATGCAGTTATTTTAACGGCAGGTTGTGCAAAATATAGATACAATAAGTTAAATCTGGGAAATATAGGTGGAATCCCAAGAGTACTAGATGCAGGACAGTGTAATGACTCTTATTCACTAGTTGCAATAGCACTTAAATTAAAAGAAGTATTTGAATTTGAAGATATAAACGACCTTCCTATAATTTACAATATAGCATGGTATGAGCAAAAAGCAGTTATTGTTTTATTTGCACTACTTTATCTTGGAGTTAAGAATATTCACTTAGGCCCAACTCTACCTGGATTTTTGTCGAAAAATGTAGTAGATGTGCTAGTGAAAAACTTTGGTATAGCCGGAATAAACACTGTAGAGGAAGACATAAATTTGTTTTTTCCGGAAGATAAATCTGAAGAAATAAATTCAAGTATGCTGATAGGTGATTTAGTAAGAAAGTATCCTAAGTCGATTTCAGTTCTACAAACTATGGGAATGCACTGTTTAGGTTGTCCATCTTCTCAAATGGAAAGTTTAGGAGAAGCTGCTATGGTTCACGGATATGATGAAAACAAATTAATCGAAGAGATAAGAAAGATAGCAAGTAAGTAAGACATTTGATAATATACTAAGTAACAAATTAAAAATAGGAGAACAAAATGTTTACAATAGATTTTTTAGAAAGAGAACATGCAGAAATAGCAAAAGTAGTAGATAGAGTTGAAGATGAGTGTATTGACATAGTAAATGGAAAAGAAATAAACGAAAGTTTTTTTAGAGACATTGTAAAGTATATAAGAATATATGCTGATGCTACTCACCATAAAAAAGAAGAAGATATATTATTTCAATATATGATGGATCAACTGGGAGCCGTGGCTGAAAAACTAATACGTTCAGGAATGCTTACAGAACATCAAATGGCAAGGTACTACGTAATGGAGTTAGAGGAGCACTTAAATAAATTTGAAGAAAGAAAATCAGATAAAAGTAAAATTCAAATTATTTCCAATGCAATGAGCTATGTAAATCTTTTGAGAGTTCACATTGAAAAGGAGAATGGCGTAGTCTATCCTTTTGGTGAAAAAAACTTATCAGAAGAAATTCTAAATAAAATAGATAAAGAAATGAAATCTAGAATAGAAATTGAAAAAAGTGGAGAAGTAGAGAGAGTAAAACTATTAAAGAGAATATTTGATTAAATGAAGATTCTGTAACAAAATAGTTTAAGAGTAGTTAATTAAAAAACATAATACTTTAAAATATAATAAACATAACTGGGGCTAGGGAAACTAAGTCCCTTTATTTTTTAAGGCAACTTAAAAATTTGAACTAGCTTATAAAAATATGATAATATACATAAATAATATAAGATATTATAAGGAGTGTGGTAGTACAGTGGATTTAAAAAAAGAAATAGAGGGCAAATTAAAAAATGTAGTATTTCTAGAGTTAAAAAGAGATGCTAAAGTATCTGATTATGTAATAAAAAAAGATTTGCCACTTCCAATAAATTTAGAAAACTTAACAGATGGAGTAAAGGTTAGTGAATTAGAGGAAAAAGTTAATATAGATATAATAAATAAGGCAATAGTATATCTGTTGGGAATAGACGAAGAATTTAAGTATAAAGATGAATATATAAAAATACTCAATAGCACTGTCCTGGATTTAAAAAGATATATAATATCTCTTAGCTCAAAATCAATTGAAGAAAAAAACTATATAGACGCATATATTTATATAAAGTCTTCTAATATATTAATAAAAAAAGACAACGACGTTAAGTTTATAGAGGCAAATGTCCTTGAGAGTATATACAATATTTATTTTAATGAATTTGAAGATGAAGAAAAATCTAAAATATTAAATCAAGTAATAAAATATTATGAAGAAATAATAAAAGAAGATTCTAAATTTTATTTAGCTTACTATAGATTGGGATATATATTTAGAGAGCTTAAGAAGTATTTGAAGTCAAAACTTTATTTTGAAAAATTTTTAAACGGAGAAGACGAAGAAAAATACGAAGACTTAAAAACCGAAGTAAGAGAAGTTCTATTAGAGTTAGATGACTATGCAAATATTGAAACTGTAGAGACATATTTAAGTTATGGAAAATTCCAAGAGGCCTATACAACACTTCAAAAAATTTCAGATTTGTATCCTGAGAAGGCACTTTTACACTATTACTTTAGTCTATGTCAATATAATTTAGGATTTGTTGAAGAAGCTCTTGAAAGTATTAAAATTTCACTGGAACTTGAAAAGAAAGAAGAACAATTTTATAATCAAGAGGCCATGTGCTACGTATCAATGGATATGATGGACAATGCAATAGGGAGTTATATGGTTGGGATAAGTGAAATAGAAGATAGCTATTTATTAAACTACAACTTGGGCATACTACTTCTAAATCAAGAAAATCCAAAGTACAAAAATTACCTTAAGAAAGCCTATCAACTAAATCCCAATGAAGACTTGTTAAGATTAATTGAAATATAAAAAAATTGTATAATAATTAACAAAAATAATATTGACATAAAAAAGAAGAAATGTTAAACTAAGTTAAGTCAGCAAAAGCTGATGAATTTATTTTTTATTGAGAGAAAAAACTTTAAATAAAAAGTAAAAAAGATGTTGACATTAAAGCTCAGACATAATATAATAAATAAGCTGTTTTAAAGCAGCGAACAACCTTGATAATTAAATAGTGTAAGAGAAAGAATAAGCAAACAAGCAAAAATGCTTAGCGGAAATAAAGTCAGTGAGAATTGACTGAGCAAATCAAATTTTAATTGAGAGTTTGATCCTGGCTCAGGACGAACGCTGGCGGCGCGCCTAACACATGCAAGTCGAGCGATGAAAATTCGACAGATTCCTTCGGGATGAAGATGAATTGGATTAGCGGCGGACGGGTGAGTAACACGTGAGTAACCTACCTTTGACATGGGGATAGCCTCGGGAAACTGGGATTAATACCCA
>NZ_FQXI01000001.1 GCF_900129925.1 Anaerosphaera aminiphila DSM 21120
AAAAATATTGCTAGGAAAGAATTAGAGAAATGGATAGAAAGAGCGAAACAATCAAAAATATCTGAATTCAAAGCATGTATTAAAGCTTTAGAAAACTGGAAAGAAGAAATACTTCATTATTTTGAAAGCAGATTTACCAACGGAAGAACGGAAGGATTTAACAATAAAATCAAAGTGATTAAACGAGTATCTTATGGATATCGTAATTTCGAGACCTTTAAGAAAAGGATTTTGTGGTGTTGCAGTTAATTTAAACAAAAAATTAGAATAAAAATTGAGGTAGGAAAAAACCTACCCCAACATTTGACAATGAACCTTTAAAACCAATTTTGTTATTCTATTCTTTGAAGTTTCCTTAATTAAAAATCGAAGACCTTCAATTTCAATTTCTTCATTTTCTTCAGGAAATCTGTCAATTTTTTCTATTATATAGCCGGCAATAGAGTCTGTACCATCTGAAGATAAATCTAAGTTCAATATGTGGTTTATATCATCAATATTTGTAGAAGCATCAATTAAATATTCACTTGGACCTATTTTTATAATATCTTCTTCTTCGTCTTCGTCATATTCATCAGAAATTGAGCCTACAATTTTTTCTATTAAATCTTCAATTGTAATAAGACCTTCAGTTCCGCCGTACTCGTCATTGACAATTGCAATAGAAATTTTATTTCTACGCATTTCATCAAATAGTTCACCAACTGCCTTAAATTCAAAAGTAAAAAATGGTGGTTTTAAAATGTCAATATGGTCTCTTAAAGTAGAATCTTCAGGAATAGTCAATAAATCTTTAACATGTAAGATTCCGATTATATTGTCCAAATCATTTTCATATACAGGCATTCTTGAAAATGCCTCACTTTGTACTACTTTTACCACTTCTTTATAACTTGAATCCAAGTTAATAGCCACAATATCAGTACGTGGAGTCATTATATCCTTAGCAAGACTATCTTTAAAATCAAATACATTTCCAATGAAAAATGATTCGTCTTTGTCTAAAATTCCTTCTTCAGTTCCAAGTGATACAGCATCAATCAAATCATCTTCTGTTATAAGTGGTTCTTTAAAGTTTTTATCTCCACCTGTTAATTTTATAAGTAATGAATAAAATAAATTTACAATAAATACTAGTGGCCTTAAAAAAGTGAATAAAAAAGAAGAAAGTTTTGCTTTTTTTTCTACGATTTTTTCATATTTCTGTACACCAATAGATTCAGGTAACATTTCTCCTATTACTATAATCATTATAGGGGATAGAAGTATACTAATTATAAATCCTATAAATCCATATAGGGAGTTAAGTAAAAGACCAAAACAAAGTGCTGCAATTGTGTTTGAAAAGTAATCAGCAACTAGAATCGTTGAAAAAAACTTTTTATTATTATGCAATTTTTTAATAACATCTAAATTCTCAATATTTTTTTCCTCTAATTTTTTTATTTTATAAGTGGAAAGGTTTAAATAAGCATTTTCAATTAGAGTAAATTCAAAAGAAAAGAATAAAAACAATAAAAATAATATTAAATACATATAACTGTCAGAATTCATATTTCACCTCATGCTTAAATTATATATGGGTAGATATATTTTGTCAAAATTGAATATTTTTTAAAAAATATATGCTATAATAAGTTTATCTTAAATCATAGTAAATCAATATGAATTAAAAATATTTTATAATATAATATATTAACTAATAAAAAGTGGGAGGAAACAATGTCAAAAGAATTGTTGAGAATTGAAAACTTATCTGCAGGTGTAGAGGGTAAAGAAATTTTAAAGAATATAAATTTAAAAGTAAATTATGGAGAAGTTCATGTAATAATGGGGCCTAACGGTTCAGGTAAGAGTACACTAGCCAATGTAATAATGAATAATCCTGAATATACAGTTACAAATGGGGAAATTTATTTTGATGGAGAAGATATTTCAGAATTGTCTACTGATAAAAGAGCTAGAAAAGGACTTTTTATGACTTTTCAAACACCAATAGAAGTTTCTGGAATAAGTGTTGAAAACTTTATAAGAACTGCTAAATCATCAGTAGAGGATAAGAATATTCCAATTTTAAGTTTTAAAAAAGATCTTGAAAAGGAAATGGATAAGTTATATATGGATCATTCTTATGCAAGTAGATATTTAAACGAGGGATTTTCCGGCGGAGAGATGAAAAAAAATGAAATACTGCAAATGCTAATGCTAAATCCAAAGTTGGCAATTTTAGATGAAACTGACTCAGGACTAGATGTTGATGCAACTAAAATAGTAGCTACTGGAATTGAAAGATTTTTAAATAAAGATAATGCAGTTATTATAATTACACATCACAAGGAATTAATAAAAGAAGTATCTCCTGATTATGTTCATGTAATTTTAAATGGAAATATTGTAAAAGAAGGAGATTATACTTTAATAGATAAAATTGAAGAAGAAGGATTTAATTGGATTAGGGAAGAGGTGAAATAACTTGTCAGATACAACAAGAAAGAAAGCTCAAATTGAAGATCTGGACAGGGGAATTTACGACATAAAGGATAAAGTTGTCTATAGAACCAAGTCTGAATTAGGTCTTACAGAAGAAATAGTAAGACAAATTTCAAAAGAAAAAAATGAACCGGACTGGATGTTAGATTTTAGATTAGAAGCTTTAGATTTATTTTTCAAAATGAAAAATCCTGTTTGGGGACCTGATTTATCAGAAGTTGATATTCAAAAAATAGTGACATATATTAGACCGGATGCAGATTTAACAGACGATTGGAGAGATGTTCCACAAGAAATTAGAGATACCTTTGATAGATTGGGAATACAGGAAGCAGAAAAAGAAATGCTACTGTCAGGAGTTGGAGCTCAATATGACAGTGAGGTAGTCTATCACAGTATTCAAAAGTATTTATTAGATCAAGGAGTAATCTACACTGATTTTGAATCTGCTGTTAGAGAATATCCTGAAATAATAAAAAAATATTTTGGCAAGTGTATTAAACCTGATTTGCATAAATATATGGCTCTACACTATGCAGTGTGGAGTGGGGGAAGTTTTGTATACGTTCCAAAGGGAGTTAAAGTTGACGTACCTTTACAATCTTATTTTAGATTAAACGCACCTGGTGCAGGGCAATTTGAACACACTTTGATAATAGTTGAAGATGATGCGTATTGTCACTTTATAGAAGGGTGCTCAGCACCAAAATACAATGCATTAAATGTTCATGCAGGTGGAGTGGAACTATTTGTTGGAGAAAATTCAACACTTAGGTATTCTACAATTGAAAACTGGTCTAGGAATATGTATAACTTAAATACTAAAAAAGCAATTGTTGAAAAAAAGGGAAAAATAGAGTGGGTTTCCGGATCATTTGGTTCAAAAGTTTCAATGCTATACCCTTCCTCAATACTAGTGGGTGAATATGCAGCAAGTGAATTTACTGGAATTTCCTTTGCCGGAGAAGGTCAAAACATTGATACAGGAGCTCAAATAGTGCATGCAGCACCACATACAACATCTACTGTAAACTCTAAGTCAATATCAAAAGGCGGTGGAGTTGCAGTTTATAGAGGCTTAGTTAAAATCAATGAAAATGCCTATGGTTCAAAAAACTCTGTAAGTTGTGAGTCTTTAATGATGGACTCTGAGTCCAGATCAGACACTATACCGGTGATAGATATTAAAAATAAAAATGTTGACTTAGGGCATGAAGCTAAAATCGGAAGAATATCTGATAAGGTAATATTTTATTTAATGACAAGAGGAATATCAGAAGAAGAAGCAAAAGCTTTAGTGGTAAGAGGATTTGCTGAACCAATTGCAAAAGAACTTCCAATGGAATATGCAGTTGAGATGAATAATCTTATAAATCTTGAACTGGAAGGTTCAATTGGTTAGGAGGAAAAGATGAGTACAAAAATAATAGGCAATGACCTAACCTTTAAGACATATAGTTGGCTTAATGTAAATAATACAGAAATATTAATACCGGAACTATCTGGTAAAAAATATATGTTGAAGTCCGATAAAAAAGATAGTGCTTTAGATTTTAGCAATATGGAATATGCAATTTCTAAAGAGGTTATAAAATTAACTGAAGAGTATGAAAACTTGTATAGATTCTATGAGAGTAAAGAAAATGAAACTTATAGAGAAGTAGTAAACTTGGAAATTAACAATGAATACAATGAACTTTTAGATTTTCATGACATAGTTGCCAGAAAAAATTCTGAAGTTGAAGTGATTTTAAACTATAATGGAAACTCCACATTGGAAAATTTTAGAAGTTCAATAATAAAAGTATTTGCTGAAGAAAATTCTAAGGTGAATTTGTTTGTAATTCAAGATGACCCAAAACAAACTATGGTACTTGAATCTATTGCAGCATGTGTTGAAAAAGATGCAGAAGTCAATATTTACCAATATGAATTAGGTTCAAGCAAATTATATTCAAATTTTCAAAGTAACTTAAAAGGAGATAATTCGGAATTGAATTTAGATGGCATATATTTTGGCTATGATTCTCATGAATTAAATATGCTTTACAATATATGTCACAATGGGAAAAATACAAATTCAGATATTTTAATAAATGGTGCGCTAAAAGATTCAAGCTACAAAAACTTAAAATCAACTTTGGATTTTAAAAAAGGCTCAAGTTCATCTGTTGGTTCTGAAGGTGAGTATACTATCTTGCTAGATGATGGAGTTACAGCTATATCAGTTCCTATACTACTTGCTCATGAAGACAACATTGAGGGAAATCACGCTGCAAGTTCAGGAAAAATCGATAAAGATTTAATGTTTTATATAATGAGCAGAGGCTTTTCTGAAAAAGAAGCAGAGACATTAATAGTTCAATCTAGATTTTCAAAGGCGATAGATAAAATAAGTGATGAAGAAATAAAAAATAAACTTTGGAGTCGAATTGTTGAGATTGTGAGGAAATAGGATGTTAGATAAAAATGATATATTGCAAATTAGAAAAGATTTCAGCTTTTTAAAATTAGAAGACAATTATATATACTTTGACAATGGAGCTACTACACAAAAACCTGAAAAAATTATTAAGGGAATAGATGACTACTATCGCAAAGAAAATGGGAATCCACACAGAGGTGCCCATTATTTTGCATTAAAGTCTACAGAGGTATATGAAGGTGCAAGGGAGAAAGTTGCCAAATTTTTGGGAGCAAAATCTCCAAATGAAATAGTATTTCTAAGAAATGCAACAGAGGCTTTAAATTTAATTGCATATTCTTGGGCGCTTGAAAATTTAAAAGAGGGTGATGAAATTCTATTGTCAATAATGGAACATCACTCAAATCTTGTAACATGGCAATATATTGCAAAAAAGACAAAGGCAAAACTTGTTTATCTATACTTAAATGATGAAATGCAAATTACTGATGAAGAATTTAATAGTAAAATAAGTAATAAGACTAGACTCTTTACTTTAACTGCAGCTTCAAATGTGTTAGGAACAATGCCCGATGTAAAAAAATATATAGAAATAGCCAAGAGCAAAAATAAAGATGTAGTTACAATAGTTGACGGAGCACAGTACGTTCCTCATCACAGTGTAGATGTAACTGATTTAAATTGTGATTTTTTAGTATTTTCAGGCCATAAGATGTTTTCTGAAATGGGAATTGGAGTTTTATATGGAAAAGAGGAAATATTAAACTCAATGGTTCCATTTATGTATGGCGGAGAAATGATTGAATATGTATATGAGGACCACTCAACATTTTTAAAATCACCTCAGAGATTTGAAGCGGGAACTGTAAATGTAAGTGGAGCAAAGTCTTTAGCTGATGCAATAGACTATATGGATGAAATCGGAATGGACAATATTTTTGAATATGAAAGTGAACTTACAAACTATGCCTATGACAAATTAAAAGATTTACCATATTTGGATTTGTATACTACTCCTGATAAAAATAGAAGCCCTATTATTTCATTTAATTTTAAGGAAGTACACCCACATGACGTGGCATCGATTTTAGATAGTTATAAAATAGCTGTTAGAAGTGGGCATCACTGTGCACAACCACTTCACAGGTATTTAGATATTAACTTTTCATGTAGGGCATCTTTTGCAATCTACAATACTTTTGAAGAAATCGACTATTTTGTAGAGCATCTGGAAGATGTTAGGAGGTTGATGGGAATTGAATCTAAATGAAATATATACTGAACTGATTTTAGAACAGAGCAGAAACAAGAGAAATAGAAGAGAATTAGAAAACCCCACACATGTGGAGTTGGGACACAATCCTAGTTGTGGAGATGAGATAACTTTGCAGCTTAGAATAGTTGGAGATATTATTGAAGATATATCATATACAGGTAAAGGATGTGCAATATCTCAAGCAAGTACTTCTATAATGATTGACACTGTAAAGGGGCTTAGTAAAAGTGATGCACTGTCCCTGTGTAATAAATTTATTTCAATGGTAAAAAATGAAATTTCTGATGAAAAAGAGTTAGAAGAACTTGGTGATGCTGTAGTCTTTGAAAGCATAAAAAATTTACCAGCTAGAGTTAAATGTGCAGTATTGCCTTGGTATACGTTAAAAGATATAATTGAGAATGATAAAGTAAAGGGAAGTTTCATTCCATAAAGTGAAGGTGATGAAATGAAATTATCAACTAAAGGTAGATATGGTCTAATGGCCATGTATCAATTGCAACTTAATTTTGGAAAAGGCCCTGTTTCAATAAGTGACATAGCAAAAGAAGAACAACTTTCAGAGTCTTACTTGGAACAACTATTCACACTATTAAAAAAAGATGGGCTTGTTAAAAGTATTAGAGGTGCTAGTGGTGGCTATGAACTAACTAGGTCTCCAGATGAAATAAAAATAGGTGAGATTTTAAATTCACTTGAAGGCGACATGGCACTGTCTTGTAGTAGTATGAAAAACAGCCCTGACTGTAGAAATATTAGTGAATGTGCAACTAAAGGTATATTAGATAAACTTCAAGTTAGAATGGAAGAAGTGTTGAATTCTATGAGTCTTGCAGATATGTGAGGTATTTATGAGTATTAATTTTGATAAAGCAGCAACAACTAGATTAAAAGAAGAAGTTTTAAATGAAATGCTTCCCTATTTAAATGAATTTTATGCTAATGCATCAAGTATATATAGCCCTGCACAAAAGTCTAAAGAAAAAATAGAGAGTAGCAGAATGAAGATATCCAGTGCTCTGGGGTGTAAGCCTTCAGAGATTTATTTCACATCTGGAGGAACAGAATCAGACAATTGGGCAATCAAGGGAATAGCAGACAGTTTAAGGGAAAAGGGTAATCATATTATTACAAGTAAAATTGAGCATCATGCAATATTAAATAGTGCTTATTTTTTAGAAGAAAGAGGATATAGGGTAACCTATTTAAATGTAGATATAGATGGTTTTATAAGTTTGAAGGAACTTGAAGATTCAATTTGCGATGAGACTATATTAATATCTACCATGCTTGCAAATAATGAAATAGGAACGATTGAGCCAATAGAAGAAATTGGGAAAATTGCCAAAGAAAAAAATGTTATTTATCATGTAGACGCAGTTCAGGCTCTTGGGAATTTGCCAATTGACTTAAAAAATCTAGATGTTGATTTAATGAGTTTTTCCGGTCATAAAATTAATGGACCAGCTGGAGTTGGGGTGTTGTACATTAAAGATAAAACTAAAATTACACCTTTACTTCATGGAGGAGCTCAAGAGAAAAGTAAAAGAGCAGGAACTGAAAATGTTGCAGGCATTATTGGAATGGGAAAAGCTGTAGAACTTGCAGTAGAAAATATAAATGGTAAAATAGATTATATATCTAAAATGAGAAACAAACTAATTGAAAATTTATTGTCAATAGATGGAGTTACTTTAAACGGATCATTAGAAAATAGATTGCCGGGAAATGTAAATGTTTCAATTGAAGGAGTAGATTCTCAAGAAATGTTAATTTTTTTAGATAGAAAAGACATATGTGCCTCTAGCGGAAGTGCTTGTAATACAGGAAGTATAAAACCTTCTCATGTATTAAAGGCGTTGGGATTAAGTGACGAACTTGCTAAAGATTGTCTGAGGTTGACATTAGACTCTGAAAATACACTAGAAGAAGTTGAAGAAGTGTCAAAAGAAATAAAAAAAATAATAAAAATATTGAGAAAATAGAGGTGAAGAATGAATACAATTAGTATGATTACTCCACAAGTAAGTGACATAACACCTAAATCCCTTACAATGATTGTTTCTGCACTATCTGTAATTTTACTTTTTTTAATTATTTACTACTTAATTAACATAGGAAATAAATATATTGAAAAAAATAAAAGACTGGGAATAGATTTAAAATTAGTATTAAAAATAATTGTAGCTATTATAGTTATATTTTTAATTAGAACAATTTTTAAAAGGTATTCTATAGTTGGTGATACTGTCTGGTCATTAGTTGCAGGTGTTATTTTGGCATTTGTAGTAAATCCGGCAGTGAGTTTCTTAGAAGAAAAAAAGATTAAGAGGAAATATGGAGTAATAATAGTATATTTCACTGCCATTTTGATTTTGACTATCCTTTTAACTATTGTTATACCAAAGACAATACAAGAAGTTTCCAATTTATTAAAAAGTGTTCCGGAAATAATTGAAGTAAGTGGAAAGCTGCTTACCGATTTTACAGAAAAAATTTCCAGTATGATGAATCCGGAAACGTCTACATCAATGTTTAACTTAGACATTAAAAAAATAATAGGCAGTTTCGAAGAATATTTATTAGGCTCTATTAATGTATTCCAAGACAGACTGGTAGATTATCTTAAAAATGCAGCTAGTGGAGTTTATGTAGTATTTTCTAAAATGATAAGACTGGTACTTGTATTTATTTTTTCTTTCTATTTTACTGTTGATAAAGATAAATATAAGAACATTTTAATTAGAAATATTCCTAAAAAGTATAAGAGTGATATATTTTATGTTTCAAAGAGAATAAATCAAGCACTGTTGGATTTTGTCAAGGGAAGACTTTTAATGGCATTATTTGTTGGCTTTGCCACAATGGTCTACCTATTAGTTTTAGGAGTAGACTTTGCTATAGTTATAGGTGCAATTACTTGTATAGCTGACATTATTCCGTATATCGGTCCATTTTTGGGATTTGTCCCTGCTGTGCTATTTGCCTTTATAGAATCACCGATTAAGGCAGTGTGGGTAGCAATAATGTTCTTATTGTTACAATGGGTAGAAAATAATATCCTTGCACCAAAACTATTGTCTGATAAGACAGGTCTTAATCCAATGCTGATATTAATATCAATAATAATTGGAGGAGGTACTTTTGGAGTATTCGGAATGATACTTGCAGTACCAGTTGTCTCTATAATTTTAATATTGTTGGATTATGCAAAAATGAAATATAATGAAAGAAATTCTAATTTAGTATAAAATTGACAAATATAAAGATACAATTTATAATTGCAATAGCAAAGTTCCTCCCTTTGATGGGAGGATTTTTAAAATGAAGAGGTGTAGAATGAGAAATCTTAAATTACATGAAATAAGATCGGAGTATTTAAAATTTTTTGAATCCAAACAACACTTAGTACTTCCAAGCTTTTCCTTAATTCCTAAAAATGACAAGTCACTGCTTTTAATAGGAGCTGGAATGGCACCTATGAAAAAATATTTTACAGGTGAATTAACTCCTCCATCAAAGAGAGTTACAACATGTCAGAAGTGTATTCGAACAGGTGATATTGAAAATGTTGGAAAGACAGATAGACATGCAACTTTTTTTGAAATGTTAGGTAATTTTTCCTTTGGAGATTATTTTAAAAGAGAAGCTATTGCATGGGCATGGGAGTTTTTAACTGAAGTAATAGAAATATCTAAAGATGATCTTTGGGTTACAGTTTATTATGAAGATGATGAAGCTTTTAAAATATGGAATGAAGAAATAGGAATACCTAAAGAAAAAATTGTAAGACTAGGTAAAGAAGATAATTTTTGGGAACTTGAAGTAGGTCCATCAGGTCCATGTTCTGAAATATTTGTAGACAGAGGCGAAAAATACGGATGTGGCGATAAAGATTGTAAGCCAGGATGTGACTGTGATAGGTTTATAGAAGTGTGGAATTTAGTTTTCACTCAATTTGACAAAGATGAAAATGGAGTTTATCATCCACTTAAACATCCTAATATTGATACTGGAATGGGACTGGAGAGACTGGCAACAGTTTTACAAAAAACTAATAATATTTTTGAGATAGATGCAATTCAAAATATAATTCACAAAATTGAAGAGATAACAGGTTATGAATATGGAAGCAATGAAAAATTAGATGTTTCCGTAAGAGTTATAGCTGACCATATTAGAGCTATTACATTTTTAATATCAGACACAGTTAGACCATCAAATGAAGGAAGAGGATACGTTCTTAGAAGGTTAATTAGAAGAGCGGCAAGACATGGTAGAATACTTGGAGTTAAAAAGAGTTTTTTAAGTGAACTTGCAGAGCTAATTATTGAATCTTGGGGTAAAGATTACTATAGAGAATTAAAGGATAATAGAGATAAAATTATAGCAGTAATTAAGTCTGAAGAAGAAAAATTTCTTGAGACAATAGAACAAGGTATGACTTTGTTAGATAATTACATTGTAAAAAATTTAAAGGGTTCAGATAAGGATACGCTTTCTGGTGATATTGCCTTTAAATTATATGATACCTTTGGATTTCCAATAGACTTGACGATTGAAATACTAGCTGAAAATAATTTTAAAGTTGATTTAGATGGCTTCAATAAAAATATGGAGCTTCAAAGACAAATGGCAAGAAGTGCAAGAGATGATTCGGACAATACAGGTTGGTCCAGTGAAGAAAATGATAAGATTTACGAGGAATTTACTAATAAATTTGTAGGATATGAAGAAGAATCGACAAATGCAAATATTATAGCAATGGTTATGGAAAATAAGCTAGTTGAAAAACTAAATGTAGGAGACAAGGCAATTGTAATACTTGATAAAACTCCGTTTTATGGAGAATCAGGTGGACAAGTTGGAGATACAGGTGTAATTAAATCAGATAGTTTTCTACTAAAAGTAATAGATACCAAGAAAAATTCCAAGGGATTACATTTACACATTGTAGAAGTAGAAGCTGGAATAGTTACTAAATCTGAAGTATTTGCGGAAATAGATAAAAAGAGAAGAACTAACATAAGAAGAAATCACTCAGTTACACACTTACTTCACAAGGCTTTAAAAGAAGTTTTAGGCTCACATGTAAATCAAGCAGGCTCTGAAGTTTTTGACAACAGGTTGAGATTTGACTTTACACATTTTGAATCAATGACTAAAGATGAAGTAAACAAAGTAGAAAAAATTGTAAACGAAAAAATTAGTGAATCTTTAAGCGTTACAACTACTATTACAACTCCAGAAGAAGCTTATAAATTAGGAGCAGTTGGACTTTTTGAAGAAAAATATTCAGGTGAAGTTAGAGTTGTAAGCATGGGAGATTTTTCCATAGAACTGTGTGGTGGAACCCATGTAAAAAATACTTCTGAAATTTTAATGTTTAAAATACTATCAGAAGGTGGAATATCATCAGGGGTTAGAAGAATAGAAGCTATAACGGGCCCTTCAGTATATAACTATTTAAATAGCCTTGAGTCATTACGAGATGAGAGTGTAAGATTTCTTAAAGTCAGCACTTCTGATATGTTAGATAAAATTAAAAGTGTAGTTGATTTAAATAAAAATTACGAAAAAGAAATTAAAGATTTAAAACAAAAAGAAGCCGAAAATGAAGTTTCAAATATAATAAAAAGTGTAAAAGAACATAATTCTATAAATTATGTAACCTATGTTTTTGAAGATGTAGATTTAAACATTGTAAGAAATATAGCTGATGAAGTAAGAGATAAAATAGGAAGTGTTATTGTACTATTTGCAACAGTAAGTGATGGAAAAATAAACTTTGTATGTGCAGTTTCCAAAGACTTAGTAAAGCAAAATATTTCTGCTGGTAATATAGTTAGAGAAGTTGCTAAAATCGCCGGTGGTGGCGGTGGTGGCAGAGCTGATATGGCTACAGCTGGAGGCAAAGATATTTCCAAATTGGACTTAGCTCTATCAGAGTTAAAAAACTTAATATAATTAAAGATATAATAAAATTTGAAATTATGTTATAATTACTTTGGAGGGATATTATGGATGAAAAAAATTTTGAAACTCAAGTATTTGAAAAACAAAACTCAGAATCAGAAAAATACAAAAAGATTTTACAGTTAGTATATGTTGCGCTAAATGAAAAGGGATATAATCCTATAGATCAAATAATAGGTTATATACTATCAGGCGATCCGACTTACATTACAAGTTATAACAATGCTAGATCCATAATACAAGAAGTAGAACGTGACGAACTACTAGGAGAGCTTTTAAAATCCTATTTAAAATGAGAAAATGATAATGAGATGGATTTATCCATCTCTTTTACATATTGTATAGTATACAAAAAATATGTCCTTAGAATAAGGTTGTGGTTAATATTAAAAGAGTCTTGGGGCTAGATGTTGGAGACAAGTGGATAGGAGTTGCTATAAGTGATTCACTTGGACTAATAGCTCAAACTTTAAAAACAATTAAAAGAGAAACAAGCAAGCAAACCCTTGAGGAAATTTCTAAAATTATTTCCGAATACGAAATAGAAAAAGTTGTTGTTGGGCTACCTAAAAATATGAACAATACAATAGGACCACAAGGCGAAAAAACTATGAAATTTGCCTCTAGATTAAGTCGTAAATATGAAATTGAAATTATCTATATAGATGAGAGAATGAGCAGTATATCTGCCGAAAGAGTTTTAATAGAAGCTGATGTTAGAAGAGAGAATAGAAAAAAATATATCGATCAAATCGCTGCTACCTATATATTACAAACTTATCTTGACGGATTAAAGGAGAAATAAATGCAAAGACAACTTTTTTATGACGAAGATGGAAATGCTGTTGAATTTATCGTAAAAGCTAAATTTAGTATTAATGAAATTGACTATGTTGCAATGGTTCCAGTAGATGATATAGAACCATTAGTATATATACTAAAAATAGATTTAGATGATAATGGAAATGAAATCTTATTGGGAATTGATGATGATGAGTTAGAAGAGGCAATAGAAGTTTATGAAGAACTTATCAAAGACAAACTGCAATGAGGTGAAACCGTATGGAAGCAAATGATAATTATATAAAAAATGTTTTAAAGAACAATGGATATAAATATACTCATCAAAGAGCAAAAATATATGATGTGTTTTTGAAAAATAGAGATAATCATCTTTCAACAGAAGATGTATTTGAATATTTAAAAAAAGATAATCCTGAAATTGGCATAGCAACTGTTTATAGAACGCTAATGTTGTTTGAAGAGTTGGGTATTCTTTACAAAATAAGTTTTGATGATGGAGTTATAAGGTATGAAATAAAAACAAGCAATTCAGTTCACAGACATCATCACTTAATTTGTCTTAACTGTGGAAGAGTCATAGAGTTTAAACTTGACTTATTAGATGATTTAGAAGCAGAAATAGAAAAAGTAGAAAATTTTAAAATTGTTGACCACAATCTCAAATTCTATGGTTACTGTGAAAATTGTAATAATAAGAAGGAGAGAATTAATGAGAAATAGTAATAAATTAAAGATCATTCCCCTGGGAGGAATGTACGAGATTGGGAAAAATATGACAATAATTGAGTACAGAGATGAAATTATTGTCGTAGACTGTGGGCTGACATTCCCTGAAGAGGAAATGTTAGGAATAGATATAGTAATACCTGATATTAGTTATTTGATTAAAAATCAAGAAAAAGTTAAAGCTTTAGTTTTAACACATGGTCATGAGGACCATATAGGTGCAATACCATATATATTACAAAAAATAAAAATGCCTATTTATGGCACACCACTTACACTAGGTCTTTTAGAAAACAAGTTAAAAGAACATAATTTAGGTGCAGTGGATTTAAATGTAGTACGTGCTGGAGATAATGTTAAAATTGGAAAGATGGAAGTTGAATGGATTTCGGTAAATCACTCAATTCCAGATAGTTGTGCTCTTGCAATAAAAACACCACTAGGATATGTATATCACTCAGGTGACTTCAAAGTGGATTATACACCTATATCAGGTGAAGTAATTGATTTGCAGAGAATTGCAAAAATAGGTGAAAAAGGTGTAATAGCAATGCTAGGAGAATCTACTAACGTTCTTCGAGAAGGCTATACAATAAGTGAAAGCAAAGTTGGGGAAACATTTAAAAGAATTTTTTCAGCTCAGTCAGGTAATAGAATAATTATTGCAACATTTGCGTCAAATGTTCACAGAGTTCAACAGATTATAAATGCTGCTGAAAACTTTGATAGAAAAGTTGTATTATCGGGAAGGTCTATGTTAAATGTGACTGAGACAGCTCAAAGACTTGGATATTTAAAAGTTAAAAAGGGAACTATAATAGATATTAAAGACATGCATAAGTACAAAGATGAAGATTTAGTTTTAATTACCACTGGTTCACAAGGGGAGCCAATGAGTGCTCTTACTAGAATAGCTTATGGTGAACATAGGAAAATTCAATTGACACCAAATGACGTTATAATTCTATCTGCAACTCCTATACCTGGAAATGAAAATGATGTTTCTAAAGTGATCAACAAAATAATGGAGACGGGCGCAAAGGTGATTTATGAATCACTAACAGAAATTCACGTATCTGGTCACGCTTGTCAAGAAGAGTTAAAACTTATTTTAACGCTAGTTAAGCCAAAGTATTTTATACCGGCTCACGGAGAAATAAGACATCTATTAAAGCATGCAAGTATAGCTGAAGATGTTGGAGTTAAAAAAGAGAATATTTTTATTATGGAAAATGGAAATTGCCTTGAACTTTCACAAAAAGAAGCTAAATTTACAGCAGATGTGCCAGCAGGTAATATACTAGTTGATGGACTAGGTGTTGGGGATGTTGGAAATATAGTGTTAAGAGATAGAAAGCATCTATCTGAAGATGGATTAATAGTAGTTGTTGTATCTATTTCCAAGTCAGAGGGAAAAGTGATTTCCGGGCCTGATATTATCTCAAGAGGATTTGTATATGTTAGAGAATCTGGGGATTTAATGGATGATGCTAGAAAAGTAGTAAAGGCAACATTAGATAAATGTGATAGTAAATCAATCACCGATTGGTCATCTTTAAAAAATAATATAAGAGATGATTTAAAAGGATTCTTATTTAATCAAACTAAGAGAAATCCTATGATACTACCTATTATTATGGAAAATTAGTCAGGGGAATCGAAAGATTCCCCTTTTAAGAGGTTAAAATGTCAGATATAAATTATGATTATATAGAAGATTATATTAGAAGCTTAATACCGAAGAAGACAAAGCACTTGTTAGAAATGAAAAACTATGCACTGGAAAACAATGTTCCCATTGTTGAGGAAGAGACAGAAGAGTTTTTAAAATTTTTAATATCGGTGAAAAAGCCAAAATCAATATTGGAACTTGGAACTGCCATAGGATATTCTTCAATTGTATTTGTAAATAGTTTTAAAGGTATTGAGAAATTTGATACTGTAGAAATTAGAGAAGATATGGTAGAAATTGCAAGAAAAAATATTAAACTTGAAGGGTTAGAAAATACTATTAAGGTTCTACATGGAGATGCAGCAGAAGTGTTGGAAACTTTGACAGATAGTTATGATATAATTTTTATAGATGCCGCTAAAGGACAATATGAAAAATATTTTAATTTAGCATTGAAAAATTTAAATAGTGAAGGTATTATAATTTGCGACAATGTTTTATTTAAGGGTATGATCGCCAATCAAGAATTAGTAAAGAGAAGAAAAATTACCATAGTAAAAAGACTTAGGTCATTTTTAAAGAGAATAAAAGAAGATGAAATTTACATTTCTTCAATTATTCCAATAGGAGATGGTATATTGTTAATTGGGAGAAATGTAAATTTATGAAAAAAATAGAACTATTAGCTCCGGCTGGAGATTTAAATAAATTAAAAACTGCAATAGAATACGGTGCAGATGCTGTATACTTAGGTGGAGAAAGCTTTGGTCTTAGAAAGGCTTCTAAAAATTTTTCCTTTGAGGATATAAGAGAGGGAGTTTTGTATGCTCATGAGAGAGGGAAAAAAGTTCATGTAACACTTAACATAATACCTCACAATAAAGACATAGTTGGTGTAGAAGATTATGTAAAAAAATTATATGAAATAGGAATTGATGCTTTAATTGTAGCAGATCCTGGGATGTTTTTAAAAGTTAGACAGGCTTGTCCTGAGATTGATATTCACATATCAACTCAAGCATCAGTTACAAATTCGTCAACAGTGAAATTTTGGTCAGAATTAGGGGCTAAAAGAGTGGTGTTGGCTAGAGAGTTGTCCTTAGATGAAATCAAAGGAGTAATTGAAGATACACACAATGAAATAGAAATTGAAACTTTTGCACATGGTGCAATGTGTATGTCTTATTCAGGTAGATGCCTGTTGTCAAATTACATGACTGGGCGAGATGCCAATATGGGAGACTGCGCACAGCCGTGTAGATATAAGTACTACCTTGTAGAAGAAAAAAGACCTGGAGAGTATTTTCCGATTGAAGAACATAAAGAGGGTACTTTTATTATGAATTCTAAGGATTTATGTATGATAGATCACGTAGGAGAACTTATTGAATCTGGAATTTCAAGCTTAAAAATTGAAGGTAGAGTAAAAAGTGAATACTATTTGGCTACAGTAATTAGATCTTACAGGATGAGTATAGATGCTTACTACGAAGATAGAGAAAACTATAAAGTAAACCCATATTGGTTAGAGGAAATAAAAAAAGTAAGCCATAGAGATTTTACAACGGGATTTTACTTTGGACAGGCCAATGAAGACTCTCAAGTTTACAAGACAAATTCATATATACGTGGATATGATTTTGTTGGATTAGTATTGGACTATGATGAAGATACAAAATTAGCAAGAGTTGAACAGAGAAACAGAATATTTAAAGGTGATGAAGTTGAAATTTTTGGACCTGCTACTGAGCACTTTAATCAAAAATTACAATATATGACTGACGATAAAGATGTTGAGATAGATGTTGCAAATCACGCTCAACAAATATTTAAAACAAAGATAGATACAAAAGTTAAACCGGGATATATACTTAGGAGAAAAAGTGATAATATATGAAAAATTCAATAATTATTGGAATTGCTGGTGGATCAGGATCAGGTAAGAGCACAGTTACTGATGAGTTAAAAAACTTAATAGAAGAAGACAAAGTAACTATAATAGAGCAAGATAGTTACTATAAAGACCAAAGTTCACTTCCTTACGAACAAAGAGTAAAAACAAATTATGACCATCCATTTGCCTTTGACAATGAGCTTTTAATAAAGCACTTAAAAATGTTAAAAAACAATGAGCCAATAGAAAAGCCTATATATGATTTTGAAAAACACAATAGAAAAGAAGAAACAAAACTAATAATTCCAAAGGAAGTAATTATTTTAGAAGGAATTTTAATTTTAACAGAGGAAGAAATTAGAAATTTGTTGGATATAAAAGTATTTGTAGACACTGATAGTGATGTTAGAATAATTAGAAGAATATTAAGAGATATTAAAGAAAGGGGTCGTTCTTTAGAGTCTGTAATATTACAATATATGTCAACTGTCAGACCAGCTCATTTACAATTTGTAGAGCCATCAAAAAAATATGCTGATGTAATAATCCCAGAAGGTGGGTACAATAAAGTTGCAATAGATTTGATAAATACAAAAGTACAGGCCTTTTTAAAAGAAAAAGAAAATAATAATTGACAATACTTGTGATTGATAGTATACTTAACGTTGTTAAAGAAGAAGTCCGCTTCTCACCTTATTCTTAAGTTATAGGGTTAGTTTAGAATATGCAAAGTTATATTTGTATTCTTGCGGGCTTTTGCTCGCTTTTTTTAATTTATATGGAGGTGCTTAGAAATTAAAGAACTTCAAATCAATGAAGAGATAAGAGAAAAGGAAGTTAGATTGATTGATGCTGAGGGAAATCAGGTAGGTGTAGTTTCAAAAATTCAAGCTTTAAAGATGGCTGAAGAAAGTAAACTAGATCTTGTAAATATTTCTCCAAATGCAAAACCACCTGTATGTCGTATTATGGACTATGGCAAATATAGGTATGAGATGATAAAAAAGGAAAAAGAATCAAAAAAGAAACAAAAAGTAATAAATATAAAGGAATTACGTCTAACTCCTAATATAGAGGCTCACGATTTAAATACAAAGGCTAATAAAGCTATTGAATTTTTAGATAACGGAGATAGAGTGAAGGTTTCAGTTAGGTTCAGAGGAAGAGAAATGGGTCATACTGATATCGGAAAAGATGTACTCAATGAATTTACTGAATTGATTTCTGAGCACGGAATAGTTGATAAAAAGCCTAAGTTAGAAGGTAGAAATATGTCTATGTTTTTATCTCCTAAGACAGATAAATAAGGAGGATTATTATGGGTAAAATGAAGACTCACAGAGCGTCTGCTAAAAGATTTAAAAGAACAGGTTCAGGTAAGATTAAAAGATTTTCAGCATATAAAAGTCATTTAACTGGTAAAAAAAGTCCAAAGAGAATTAGAAAACTTAGAAAAGCTTCTTTAGTGAGCACAGGCGACCAAAGAAGAATAAATAAAATGATTCCATAGTAGGAGGGTATAATAAATGGCTAGAATAAAAAGAGCAGTTAATGCTAAGAAAAAACATAATAAAATATTAAAACAAGCTAAGGGATATTTTGGTGCTAAATCAAAGTTATTTAGACCTGCTAATCAAGCAGTAATGAAATCACTAAACTATTCTTATATAGGTAGAAAACATAGAAAAAGAGATTTTAGAAGACTTTGGATCACTAGAATCAACGCAGCAACAAGAGAAAACGGAATGAGCTATTCTAAATTTATAAACGGGCTAAAAAAAGCAAACGTTGAAGTTAATAGAAAAATGCTTTCTGAAATGGCAATAAATGATCCTAAGGGATTTTCACAATTAGTAGAAATTGCAAAAGGTAATTAAATAATATATCGGGTTCCTTCGGGAACTTTCTTTTTTGGAGATAATTTCGATGAAATCTAAAATGAAAGCAAAGATTTTAAATCTTTCAAAAAATCCCCCGTTGCTTCTGTGTCTATCTTTTGCAGGGGTGATTTTATTTGGTGCATTATTGCTAAACCTTCCTATTGCAAGTAATAATGGTAATTCTATAGGTTTTGTTGATGCTTTGTTTACATCAAGTTCAGCAACAGGTGTCAATGGTCTAGTAGTCGTAAATACAGCAGAATACTGGACACTTTTTGGGAAAGTAGTGATACTTTTATTAATCCAAATTGGTGGATTAGGTACTATGGTTGCATTTTCTCTATTGGCAATGCTATTTAGAAAAAAAATCGGTGTAAAAGAAAGACTATTGATAAGCGAACAACTTAGTAGTGGCTCAATGAGTGGAGTTGTGAAGTTATCAAAATATGTAATAAGTGTGAGCTTTGCTATAGAATTTGTGGGAGCCTTACTGTTAATGACTAGATTTATTCCGGATTACGGAGTAAAAAAGGGAATATGGTATAGTGTTTTTCATTCGATTTCAGCTTTTTGTAATGCTGGGTTTGATATAACGGGAGATTCTATGGCATCATATAGTACAGATTTAATTGTCTCAGGTACAATTATGGCCTTAGTAATTTTAGGAGGTCTGGGATTTGTCGTATATTTAGATATGTTCAAAAAAAGACAATTTAGAAAATTTTCAGTTCACACAAAAATAGTTTTAGTTATGACAATAAGTTTGTTATTAATTGGAACAGTATTTATATTTATACTAGAATCTTCAAATCCGGAGACTATTCAAAACTATTCTTTTGGTGAAAAACTTTTAATATCGGCATTCCAATCTACAATCACTAGAACGGCGGGTTTTTATTCTGTAGACATAGGTAAACTTAGAGATTCTACAGCATTTTTAATGATTATATTAATGTTTATTGGTGGTTCTTCAGCTTCAACAGCAGGAGGATTAAAAACCACTACAATAGGTGTTATAATATTTTCAACTATATCAATGGTAAGGGGACAAAGAGAAGCAGTTGCTTTTAAAAAGACCATTCCTGTTAATATAGTTTTAAAATGTTTAAGTATGATATTTATTTGTTTAAGTTTGGTTATTGTAATAGCTTTTAGTTTATCTATAATAGAAACGGGAAAATTTGACTTTGAAGATATTTTATTTGAGACAACTTCAGCCTTTGGAACCGTTGGACTTACTAGGGGCATAACAGACAAACTTACAGACTTATCAAAATTATTAATCTCATTGACAATGTTTATGGGAAGAGTTGGGCCTACTACACTTGCCATAGGACTTATGCGCAAGAAAAAAACTTCGAATATTAAATATTCTGAAGGAAATGTAATAGTAGGTTAAGGAGGATATTATGAAATCATTTATTGTTTTTGGCTGTGGAAGATTTGGTTCTACTGTAGCTACAACTCTTGCAGAATTAGGTAATGATGTTTTGGCTATAGATGTAGATTTTGATAAAGTTCAATCTATTTCAGATGAAGTTACAGCTGCAGTACAATGTGATGTGCTTGATGAGAATGCAACTAAGGATTTGGGGCTTAAAAATTTTGATATAGCTGTAGTGGCTATAGGTACAAATTTAGAAGCTGCCATTATGGCGACTATAATTTCTAAAGAAGCGGGTATTGACTATATAGTGGCAAAAGCCAATGGGCTTAGACATGGTAGTATACTTGAGAAAGTTGGAGCACATAAAATTATATATCCTGAAATTGACATGGGTTTTAAAGTTGCCCATAATTTAACATCAAACAATATATTAGATTATATTCAACTATCTCCTGATTTCTCTATAGCAGAGATTAAAGTAGTCCCTGAGTGGATAAATAAGAGTATAGATGAAGTGCAATTTAGAAAACTTTACAATGTCACTATACTTGGCATAGAAAGCCAAGAAAAATTAGAAATATCGCCTTCTTCTAAAAGAGTTCTATTAAAAGATGATATCCTAGTATTACTTGGAAGTACCACCGATATTCAAAAGATAGAAAAAATGTAAATAATTTTTATATTTTTGGGTATTAATAAATGTGAAGTAGGTGATAATTTGATTACTATTGAAAAAATTGATTATGTAATGAATGTAACCAGTACGTCATATGAAGTAGTTAGAAAAGCTCTACTTGATTCTGATGGAGATGTGGACAAGGCAATTCAAATTATAAATTCTTCTTTAATTGTATTTGAAGAAGATAAAAAAGAGAAAGATTCTATTGACTTTAATGACATAAAAAATGCCATTAAGGAAATTTGGGAACTTGGAAATACAAGCAGATTGTCTGTTGAAAAAGATTCAGAAGTTCTGCTAAATATTTCTCTTACAGTATCAGCTATAGGAATGATAATAGCTCCTGTGGCAGCACTACTAGGTGTAGGGCTTATGAGTACTGACTTATTAGGAGAATATGTATTTAAAATTACAATGGCATCAGGTGAAGTTATAGACGTTAAAGAATATATATTAAGTAAGACAAGACGCTAATTTATTATTTATTGTAATAGTATAAATATTATGATAAACTAAAATAGTTATAGACAAAGGAGTTGTGTAAAATGAAAAAAGGAATTCATCCAGAATATAAAGAAGCAACTGTTACTTGTGCTTCTTGTGGAACCACATTTAAAACAGGATCAGTTAAAGAAGAGTTAAAAGTTGAAATCTGCTCTGAATGTCATCCGTTCTTCACAGGAAAACAAAAATTCACTGACCATGGCGGACGTATTGAAAGATTCAATAAGAAATATCAAAGAAACGATTAATGGTTAGCATGGGCTAACCATTTTTCTTTAAGGAGTATTATGAACAACAATATAAAAAAGTCATTTAAAACTTCAATAGGCGGTCAAGCATTAATAGAGGGCGTTATGATGAAAGGTCCTTCTAAAATTGCTATAGCTGTCAGAAAACCTGATAATGATATAGAACTTAAAGTTGAAAAAGTAAATGACCTATCAAAAAAATATAAAATATTAGATTTTCCAATTATTAGAGGTGCATATAAATTAATAGATTCAATGGTAGTTGGAATAAATTCTCTAATGTATGCAGCTTCTTTTTGGGAAGACGAAGAACAAGAAGAAACAAGTAAAGATAAAGAGGGAATACTAAATAAAATATTTAAAGATAAAAGTGAAAGTGTTGAAATGGCAATAATAATACTATTTTCATTTGCTATTGCAGCGCTGTTATTTATGATTTTACCTAGTATAGTTGCTGGATTTTTAACAAAGTATACTGATTCGTCACTAATATTAAATTTAGTAGAGGGATTATTAAGACTTTCAGTTTTTGGAATTTATCTATACTATGTTTCAAAAGTAGATGATATTAGAAGAGTGTTTGAATATCATGGGAGTGAACATAAGTCAATACACTGTTATGAAGCAGGAGATGAATTGACAGTTGAAAATGTACGAAAGTATCCAATGGTTCATCCAAGATGTGGAACAAGCTTTTTATTTATGGTAATGATTATAAGCATTTTAGTTTTATCTTTTTTTGGATGGCCTAGTCCTATAATGAGAATGTTAAGTAGAATTGTTGCGCTTCCATTTATTGCTGGTATAGCCTATGAGGTAAATAGAATTATAGGCAAAAGTGATTTAAAAATTTGTAAGATAATGACAATTCCTGGACTTAAAATTCAAGAGTATGTAACGGTTAGAGAACCAGACGATTCAATGATAGAGGTTGCCTTAGAAAGCTTAAAAGCTGTTTTACCAGAAGATGGAGAAAGTGATCTATGGGCATAGTAGAGGCATTGCAAAAAGGGTTAAATTATTTAGAGAAATCTGAATATACTAACCCTTTTTTAGAGACTAAGTTAATATTAGAATACTTACTGGAAAAAGATAGTTCTTACTTTGTATCACATGGTGATGAAGAGCTAGATAGAGAAGTTGAAGATAGATATTTTGAAATTTTAAGACGTAGAAAATTAGGAGAACCTCTACAATATATAATAGGTGAAGTAAATTTCTATGGACACAAGTTCTTAGTAGATAAAGGTGTATTAATTCCAAGAAATGACACTGAAAAAAGTGTGGAAGTTTTAATATCTCTCTTTGAAGAAAATAATGTTAAAAATTTTTTAGAAATTGGTTGTGGTACAGGTGTTGTTTCAATAACAATGGCACTTAAATATAAATTTTGTAAATTTACAAGTGTAGACATTTCCGAAAGTGCTCTAAAAAACACTTTAAAGAATATAAAACTACACAAAGTAGAAAATATAAATTTATTAAAGAGTGATTTATATTCAAATGTAAATGGACACTATGATATAATTTATTCAAATCCTCCATATATAAAGAGTTGTGATATAGAAAACCTTCAAGAAGAGGTCAGACATTTTGAACCCTTAAATGCTCTAGATGGAGGAACAGATGGGTTGGACTTTTATAGAAATATTGTAAGAGATGCTGAGAAATATTTAAAAAAAAGAGGGGTTTTAGTATTTGAAATAGGTTACAACCAAGCAGATGATTTAAAAAAAATTTTGGCTGGATACGATGTCGATGTATATAGAGATTTATCTGGAAATGACAGAGTTGTAGTGGCTAGTAAAGGAGTTTAGTATGTACGAAAATATACAAGTATTTGAGGATAAGTATGAAGAGCTTGAAAAACAGTTAATGGACATAAATGTAATTAACGATTCAAAATTATATCAAAAAATTGCAATTGAACATGCTGAAATAGAGCCCATTGTTTCAAAATATAGAGAATTAAAAAACATACACAATAGTTTAAATGGCAATAAGGAACTTTTAACTGAAAAATTAGATGATGATTTAAAAGAATTAGTAAAAGAAGAAATTAAAGAAGATGAAGAAAACTTAGAAAAAATTGAAGAAGAATTGAGATTTTTATTAATACCTAAAGATCCCAATGACAATAAAAATGTTATTGTAGAAATAAGAGCCGGAGCTGGTGGAGATGAAGCAGCACTTTTTGTCGGAGTTTTATTTAGACAATATGTTAGATATGCAGAGAGAAAAAACTGGAAAGTTAATATACTAAATACCAATGAAATAGGAATAGGTGGCTATAAAGAAGTGATTTTTATGATTATAGGAAAGGGAGCTTATTCCAGATTAAAATATGAATCCGGTGTACACAGAGTTCAAAGAGTTCCAGAGACTGAGAGCTCAGGTAGAATTCATACGTCAACTGTCACTGTAGCAGTATTGCCAGAAGCTGAAGATGTTGAAGTGGATGTTGATCCAACTGAACTTAAATTTGATGTATATAGGTCGTCAGGAGCAGGTGGACAGCATGTTAATACTACAGACTCTGCAGTTAGAATTACTCATATTCCAACGGGAATAGTAGTTCAGTGTCAAAATGAAAGATCTCAAATTCAAAATAGAGAACAGGCTTTAAAAATATTAAAGACAAAATTATATGATGAAAAATTACAAGAACAAAATAAAGTCCTATCAGATCAAAAAAAATCACAAGTTGGAACTGGAGATAGGTCGGAGAGAATAAGAACTTACAATTATCCTCAAGGTAGAGTTACTGACCATAGAGTTGGGCTAACTCTTCACAAAATAGATGCTATAACAGATGGGGAGTTAGATGAAATTATAGATACTTTAATAGCAAGTGATCAAGCTGATAAAATTGAAAATGCAGATAGTAATAATTAATATAAAATAGTAAATATTGATTTAATAATTAGTATTATATATAATACTAATAGGGTGTAAATTAAAAATATATTAGGGGGTAATATTTATGAATCAAATGACTAGCGATAATTTAAGATCTGCCTTTGGTGGAGAAAGTCAAGCACATATGAGATACATTATATGGGGAGAAGAAGCAGAAAAAAGCGGATTTAAAAACGTAGCAAGATTATTCAGAGCTACTTCTGACGCTGAAGAAGTTCATGCAAAATTACATTTCAAAGCACTAAAAGATGTAAAGGGAGATTTTCCTGTAGTATCAATGGCTGGATTTGGAATTGGAACAACTTCTGAAAACTTAGAGGGAGCTAAGGGTGGAGAAGTTTTTGAATATACTCAAATGTATCCGGCATATATTGCAGTTGCAGAAATGCAAGGTGAAGACACTGCTGTAAGGGCAATGAAATATGCAATAGAAGCTGAAAAAGTTCATGCTGAGAGATATCAAGAAGCAAAAGATGCTGTTGATGCTGGTAATGACTTACAAGCTGAAAATATACTTCTTTGTCCAGTTTGTGGATTTATAACTTTTGATGAAACTTTGGCAGAATGTCCAATTTGTCATGCAAAAGCAAAAGTATTTGTAAAATATTAATAGTTAATGTAAAATAGCTGTCTAATTAGACAGCTATTTTTTTGATTTAACAATTGAAAATTTATTTGCAAGCTCCAGAGAATTATTTAAAATAAATTTCTTTAATTTTTTATCAGTACTTGTCATAGGAGCGCTTTTTAACCAGTGTAGACAAAGAGTTCTATAGTGTTTATTTTTTAAATTAAAAATATCAACGTCGTAATTTGCAAGCATATGAGAATTTGGGGTAATAGCAACTCCAAGTCCATTACTAACAAAGTCAGCTACCATTGAATCAGTAGGTGCATAGTACAAAATATTTGGATTAAAATCATAAGATGCAAATATTTTTGTAATTGTTTTATACATAGAAAAAGTCTTATCATAAGTAATAAAGTCTTCATCTTTAAATGCTGAAAAATCATCAATATCTTCTTCAATGGAGTATTTATTTTTAGGTGCAATTAGTACGAATTCTTCTTTAAAGAGAGGATAGGATAGAATTTCAGGATCATCAACTCGTATTGCAAATCCCATAAATACTTTTCCCAATTTCATATTTTGTATCATTTCAGCTGTATCCATTTGCAATAGTTCGAAATTTATATTTTCACCTTTGTTTTCTTCATTAAAAGTGGCTAACATAAGTGGTAAAAATCCTAAACTCATTGATGCAACACAGGCGATTTTAGCCGAACTACTTATTTTAAATTTTAAATCGTTCATTTCACTTAGTGCATTTTCATAAGTATTTAAAATATTATTTGTATAGTCTAAAAAAATAGTTCCATATTTAGTTAATTTTATATTCCTTCCAACTTTTTGAAATAAGGGAAGGCCGATTTCATTTTCAATGGTGGTAATAGCATAGTTAATACTTGAGGTAGAAGTTAGTTGTTCATCTGCAGCAATTGAGTAGTGTTCGTATTTAGCAAGAGATTGAAAATAATATAAATGTTGAATATTCATAAATTCCTCCATAAATTAATAATTAATACAAAAAACTGTATAATAGAATGACAATATTTTATCACATTTAAAAGTAAAAACATAGAAAAATACAGAGCTTGATAAAAAATAAAGTAAAATTATGTGAAAATATATTGTAAAAAACGGTATAAAACATAAAAAACCACCTCTATCATTCTAAAAATTAGTGAGATAGCAACGGAAATTTAGCGTGATAAAGAGATGAGCTATCTCTTAAGACATTGAAATGTAAACGTTTATATGGTAATATTTTTTTAAGCAGTAGAAGAAATGCAGAAAAACGACACTAATTTTAATGGTAATGATGGAGGTATTAAAATGGCTAAAGAAATTACAGAAGAACAGTTAAAAGAATTAGATGAATTATTTGAAAAGGCAGAAAAGGCAAGACAAATTATTGAAACTTATGATCAGGAAAAGGTAGATAGACTTATCCAAGCCGTAGGTTGGGCAATTGGAAATAAAAAAGTTGTAAAAGAACTTGCAGATATGGCTATTGAGGAAAGTGGACTAGGAGATCCAGAATCTAGATTAAATAAAAGATTTAAAGTTAGAGGAGTTCTTAGAGACGCACTTAGAGGGAAAAGTGTAGGTTGTATAGAAGAAATACCTGAAAAAGGTATAAAAAAATATGCTAAACCTGTTGGAATTATTGCTTCACTAGTTCCTACTACAAATCCCGTTTTAACACCGGCTGGACAAGCAATCTATGGAATAAAAGCACGAGACGTATTAATATTTTCACCACATCCAAGAGCTAAAAATACAACCTTTAAAGGTGTTGAAATAATGAGAGAAGCTCTTAGAAGAGAAGGAGCTCCAGAAGATATTTTACAATGCGTTACAAATCCAAGTGTTGCAATGACTAATGAACTTATGAGAAGAGCTAATCTAGTAATAGCAACTGGTGGAAAACCTATGGTAAAAGCAGCTTATAGTTCAGGAACACCAGCTTATGGTTCGGGAGCAGGAAATGCAACTATGATTTTTGACAACACTGCAATTCCAGAAGAAGCAGCTCACAATTCAATGTTAAGTAAGACATCAGATTTTGGTAGTGGTTGTTCTGCAGACGGAAACTTAATTATATATGATGAAATTTATGATGAAACATTAGATTGCCTAGAAAAAGAAGGCGGATATAGAGCTAATGCAGAAGAAAAAGAACTACTTAGAAAAGCTATGTGGGATGAAGAAGGACACAGAAAATCTGATACAGTAGCTGTTTCTCCTCAAAAACTTGCTGAAGCAGCAGGATTTTCAATTCCAAGCGACAAAAAATTTATTTTTGTTGAAGAAGACAATATTGGAAAAGACTATCCATTCTCAAGTGAAAAGTTGACAACACTTCTTGCAACATTTAAATATTCAGGCGAATTTGAAAATGCTCTAGATAGAATGAGAGCAATTTATGAAGTTGGTGGAAAAGGGCACTCATGTGGAATATTCTCTTTTGATGAAGATCATATAAATAGATTAGCAATGGCAGCTCCTGTAAGTAGAATTATGGTTAGACAACCTCAATCAAAGGCAAATTCAGGTTCAGCAACTAATGGAATGCCAATGACATCATCAATGGGTTGTGGAACTTGGGGTGGAAATATAGTTTCTGAAAACATTGCATTAAAACACTATATGAACACAACTTGGGTTTCTGTGCCAATTGAAAAAGATATGCCATCAGATAAAGAACTATTTGGTGAATTTTATGACCCTGAGTTAGCTGAAAATTAATATTATAATTAATAATGTAAATAAATTGTAGTTAATGAGATGGTAGGTGGGAGGTATTAGATGAATAAATTAATATCAGAGCAACTAGTTGATTACCTAGAGAGAAGAGATACAAAATATGTATTTGGACTTTGTGGACATACAGTAATAGCTATGCTAGATGCTTTAGAAAAAAGTGAAAAATTACAATATATATCTGTAAGACATGAGCAAATTGCTTCAACAGCAGCTGATGGATATGCAAGAGCAACTGGTAGAGCAAGTGTGGTTATGTGCCATTTAGGACCAGGACTTACAAATGCAACTACAGGTGTTGCAAATGCATCTTTAGATTCAATTCCAATGGTTGTTATTGCAGGAGACGTTCCTAGTTACTACTATGGAAAGCATCCTCATCAAGAGGTTAATATGCACTCTGATGGTGACCAATATGAAATATACAAGCCTTTTGTAAAAAGAGCTTTTAGAATTGACACACCTGAATTATTTCCAGATATATTAGATAGAGCTTTTAGACTTGCAGAATCTGGAAGGCCGGGACCTGTTTTAATATCTGTTCCAATGGATATGTTCTCTAGAGAAATAGATACTAAGTACTTTGAAAAGACATTTAAAGGTACACTTGATACTATTAAACCAGCTCTAGATAGAAATACTGCAAAGAGAATTGCTCAAATGCTAATTGATGCTAAAAATCCAGTTATTCACATAGGTGGAGGAGTAGTTTTATCAAAGGCATTTAAAGAATTAGAAGAACTAGTAGATTTCTTAAATATTCCAGTTTCAAGAACTTTAATGGGCCAAGGTGCTCTTTCAGATAAACATCCATTGATGTTAGGTATGACGGGATTTTGGGGAACTGATTTTATAAACAATAAAACTGCAAATGCGGATGTAATATTGGGACTTGGAACTAGGTTTGCGGAAGCAGATTCCAGTTCTTGGTACAAAGGTGTAACTTTTAACGACGACAAGACAAAGTTTATACAGATAGACATTGATCCTGTTGAAATTGGAAGAAACTACCCTGTTGAAATTGGTGCTGTTTCTGATTTGAAATTAGCTTTAGAGGCGATACTTGAAGAAGCTAAGATTATTAAACCAGAGGGAATACAAAGACCTAAATTAATAGAAGAAATCAAAGCTTATAAAACTGAATTTAAAAAATCAAATGAACCGATAGCAAATGATTCGAGATTTCCAATGACACCTCAGAGAATATTAAAAGACGTAAGAGAAGTTTTACCTGAAGATGCTGTTATTTGTACAGACGTTGGATGGAATAAAAATGGTGTAGCTCAACAGTTCGATATTACAGAACCGGGAACTATTATGCATCCAGGTGGCCTTGCAACAATGGGATTTGGATCAGCAGCTATACTTGGAGTTAAACTTGCAAAACCTGATAAAAAAGTTATAACTTTAATAGGTGATGGAGGTTTTGGAACAAATCCATCAGTTTTAGCAACAGCTAAAGAATATAATATACCTGTAGTTTGGGTTGTTATGAATAACTATGCCTTTGGAACTATAGCAGGACTTGAAGGAGCTCACTATAAACATAACTTTGGAACAGTATTTAAAATAGATGGCAAGCCATATAATCCGGAGTGGGCTGAAGTAGCTAAAGCTTATGGAATAAAAGCTAAAAAAGTAGAGAGAGCTGAAGACTTCGAAGCAATATTTGAAGAAGCTTTAAATAGTAATGAACCATATTTAATAGATGTTCCTATGGAGAACATACCGGTTCCTACTGACGGAATTTGGAATATTAATGATATTTATACTCCTAAAGACAATGTAAAAGATGGAGTATTAATAAGTGGAGAAGCTGAAAGATCTGATCACGTTTCTACTGAATAAAACATATAAAATGGGGAGGAGAATCTTTCCTCCCTATATAAATAAGGAGGTATACAATGATTAAATGGTTAGATGAACACTTAGAAGAAATGTTCTTAGTTATATTATTGGTAATAATGACTGTGCTATTGGGAATACAAATTGTATCTAGATATGTTTTTAATAACTCACTAAGTTGGTCAGAAGAATTAGTAAGATATTTATTTGTGTGGTCGGCATTTATTGGAGTTCCATATTGTATTAAAAAGGGAACCTCTATAAAGGTGGATCAGTTTAGAAATATGATGCCTGTAAAGTTTCAAAAGTTTTTACTATATTTTGATAAAATTATAATGTTTGCGCTATTTTTAATATTGACTATTTTCTCTTATGACGTTGTAAGAAGCACTTATTTAAGCGGTCAAACTAGCGCTGCAATGGGAATTCCAATGTGGATTGTACAATTGTCAGTTTTAGTGGGATCTATATTATCACTTATTAGAATAGTACAAAATTTTTATGAAGTGCTTTCAGGTCATAAAAAAGTAGAACAAAAACACGGATTGTAAAGGGAGGGTAATTTAATGACAATAGCAAGTTTATTTATTGTATTTGTGCTTTTACTTGTATTGGGAATTCCAATAGGAATGATTTTGGCTGGACTGGGAATATTACCTAACTTAATAGATCCTTGGTTTGCTGCTGATCCTCAGTACATAATAAGAGCGATGGTAGGTGGAGTTAACAGTTTTCCGATTTTAGCTGTTCCAATGTTTATATTATCGGGAAATATAATGGCGAAAGGTAAAATAAGTGAAAAACTCTTTAACTTTTTCTCATATTTTATAGCAAATAAAACAGCGGGACTTCCTATAGCAACTATTGTAACCTGTCTATTTTACGGTGCAATATCAGGTTCAGGACCTGCAACAACAGCGGCAGTAGGCGCAATGACTATACCAATACTTGTAAAGTATGGTTATGATAAGGTGTTCTCCACAGCATTAGTAGCTGTAGCAGGGGGACTTGGAGTTATTATTCCACCAAGTATTCCATTTATATTCTATGGTCAAGCCGCAGGGGTATCTGTAGCAGACATATTTATTGCAGGAATAATTCCGGGATTATTAATAGGATTTTGCCTAATGGCATATTCTTACTACTATTGTAAGAAAAATGGAGAAGACAAGGAAAAACTACGTGCATATGAATCAGAACTTAAAAGCGTAGGATTTGGGAAATTATTTTTAAATAGCTTCTGGGCACTACTATCACCAATAATTATACTGGGTAGTATATATAGCGGTATAGCATCTCCTACTGAAGCTGCAGTTATATCAGTATTTTATTCGCTATTTATATCAATATTTATATATAAGACTATAAAAGTAAAAGATATAATGCCTATATTAATAGATAGTGTAGCAACTTATTCTACAATTCTATTTATTATAGCAGCTGCAACAGGATTTGCACGTGTGCTGACATATATGAAAGCGCCAGAGATGATAGCCGCTTTAATTACAAATTCAGTAAGTAGTAAAATAGCACTTCTTTTATTACTAAATGTAATTTTATTGGCAGTAGGTATGTTTTTGGACACCACACCAGCTATATTGGTTTTAACTCCTATACTATTACCACTGGTAACAGCATATGGTATGAACCCTATTCACTTTGGAGTTATGCTGGTTGTAAACTTGGCAATAGGTTTTGTAACACCTCCACTAGGAGTAAACTTATTCGTTGCAAGTTCAATAACTGATGTGCGGATTGAGGATATAATTAAAAAGGCGCTTCCATTTGTAGGAGCCTTTATAGTAGCACTACTATTGATTACATTTATTCCTCAAATAAGTTTAGTTTTAATAGGAGGTTAAATTATGAATAAATTTTTTATAAAGAAAATATCCTTAATACTGATGTTGACTTGTGTTTTAACCTCTCTAACTGGATGCTTAAGTAGTGAGGAGCGAAGAAAAGAAACGGGCGAAAGAGATGTATATGAACTCTACATTGCCTGCGACAGTCAAGAAGACACAGTTACCGGAATCTTCATGAATACATTTGCAGATATATTAGAAGAGAAGTCTAAAGGAAGAATAATTGTAAATAGATATCCAAACTCTCAATTGGGAGGAGATGGAGAAATTGCAGAAGCTGTGCAAAATGGAAATATCACCTTTGTAGTACAAACTACAGCTCCACAAGTTACTTTTGTTCCGGAGGCAGCTATATTTGATGCTCCAATGGCATTTAGAAACTTGGAAGTGGCTAGAAAAGTATTAGATGGTCCTCTTACTGAAGAACTTAAAGCGTTCTACGAACCTAAAAATTTAAGACTTTTAGGTATAGCAGATCAAGGTTTTAGAGTAATGAGCTCTAATAAAAATGTTGAACAATTAAGCGATCTTAAGGGAATAAAAATTAGAACTATGGAGAATCCAAACCATATAGCATTTTGGAAATCTGTAGGAGCAAACCCGACACCTATGGCTTGGTCAGAAGTGTATATAGGATTACAACAAGGTTCAATTGATGCACAGGAAAATCCAGTTGAAACTATAGTTGCAAGTAAAGTTTATGAGCAACAAGACTATATTGTAGAAACTAACCATATATTGCACACTTTAACATTAATAGGTTCTCCAAATGTAATAGATGATTTACCTGAAGAATTACAAAAGTGTGTTTATGAAGCAGCCGATGAAGCTAAAATTGATGCAAGAGCTCAAACAGACGAGCGTTCAGCAGGAAGACTTGAAATAGTAAAAGACAGTGGTACAACTATTATTCCATATAATGAAACATTATTTAATGACATGAAAAATAGTAGTGAATCTGTTTGGACTACTTTAGAAAATCAAATAGGAAAAGAACTAGTTGACTTATTGAGATCTGAAATTGCAAAAGCTGAAACTGAATTAGGTATGAACTAAGGAGAATGTTATGGCAAATAGAATTCAAGGAACAACAGGATTAATAGGATTGTTAGGTAATCCGCTAAAACATAGCAGATCACCTCATATGCACAATTCTGCTTTTGAAAAATTAAACTTAGACTATGTATATTTATGTTTTGAATTAGAAAAAGAAGACTTAAAACAGGGAATAGAGGCACTGAAATTATTTGGTGCCCTAGGTTCCAATATAACTTTTCCCAATAAACAAGAAGTAATTAAATATTTAGATTATGTTTCTGAAGATGCTAGAATTATTGGTTCTGTTAACACTGTAAAAATTGACCCTATAACTAAAGAAACTACGGGTTATAACACAGATGGTGCCGGATTTATTGCATCAATAGAAGAACAGGGCATAGAGTATAAGGGAAAAAAAGCAGTTTTAATTGGAGTTGGTGGAGCTGGTCGAGCTATAGCAATTCAGTTGGCCTATGAGGGACTTAAAGATTTAGTTATAAAAGAAATTGACAAGGATTTAGCAAGTGAAATAAAAAGCACTATTGAAAAAAACATCAAAGGATGCAACGTTAAAATTATAGAAACTGAAAAAGAATTAAGTGAAGAGCTAAAAGATTCGGTTCTCTTAATTAATGCAACACCTTTGGGAATGAAGGGAAGAGATGATAGATGTTCTATTTCCTCTCCAAAAGTTATCAGCAATAGTGATGTTTTTGTATATGATATTGTATATGATCCTCGAGAAACACTGTTTATGAAATATGCAAAAGAAGCAGGATGCGAAACTTGTAACGGAATAAACATGATGATTTGGCAAGGAGCACTAGCCTTTAAAATATGGCTGGGAGTAGATATGCCACAGGACTATGTGAGACAAGAACTATTTGAGGAATCTTAAATATGGAAAAGAAAACAGTAGTCATAGGAATTGTTGGGGCAGGATATGGAGCATTTCTTCACTGTGAAGGATATGGAAAAGTTAGTGGAGTAAATATACGAATAAAATATATATCTGATATAAATAGAAATTTAGCTGTAGAAAAAGCTGAGAAATACAATATAGAAATAGTAACTACAGATTACAATGACATCTTAAATGATGAAGAAGTAGACATTATTGATATATGTACTCCTCCTGTACTTCACGAAGAAATGATAATAAATGGCTTACGTTCAAATAAACACGTAATTTGCGAAAAACCTTTAATAGGATATTTTGGCGAAGATGGCGATGAACATCCAATAGGAGTAAATGTTGATAAAGAGCATATGTACAATTCTGTAATGAAATCTTTAAATAAAATCAAAGATGAACTAGAGAATACAGATAAATATTTAATGTATGCCGAGAACTTTGTATATGCGCCTAATATTTTAAAGGCAGCAGAAATAATACAATCAAAAAAGACTAGACTTATGTTTTTAAAGGGTGAGGAGAGCTTAAAGGGTTCGAGTTCACCTGTTGCAGGACAGTGGAGTGGCACTGGAGGAGGCTCACTAATTAGATTAGGGTGTCACCCTCTAGGTGGAATAGTCTATTTAAAAAAAGTTGAAAATTGTTACAGTAGTGAAAAAATAGAAGTTGAAAGTGTAATTGCAGATGTGGGTTCTGTTACAAAAAACATACCAGAAGAAGAGTTGAAATATCATACAATTAAAGTTGAAGATGTAGAAGATTTTTCAAATATAACAATAACTTATTCAAATGGAAGTAAAGCTGTTGTTATGGCATCAGATACAGTTTTAGGTGGGACGAAAAATTATATAGAAATTTATGGTAATAATGTTGCCATGAACTGTAATTTAACTCCCATTGATGCATTAAATTGTTATATGTTAGACGATGATGGAATGGAAGATGTTAAGTTTTCAGAAATGTTGCCTACTGCAATAGGTTGGAATAAAGCTTTTATAGCTGATGAAGTTATGAGAGGTTATACTGGAGAATTACAAGATTTTGTAATGTCTGTAGTAAACAATGAGGAACCAATTTCCAATTTTGAAATAGCTTATGACACAATGAGAATAATATATGCAGCTTATTTTTCTGCAGAAAAAGGTAAGCGAATATATTTATAGAAAAGGTGATAGTTTTGAAATTTGAATTTTCGTTAGCTCAACTAACAGTATTGCATACCTCCCCAGTTGAAATAGCAAAGATAGCAGCAAATTGTGGATATGACTATGTTAGTTTAAGACAAATATATATGGGCCTAAGCGATGAAGTAAAATATGATTTAAAAAAAGATAAAAAGCTTATGAAAGAAGTTAAAGAAGTATTAAATAGTACTGGTTTAAAAGTATTAGATATCGAACTTGCTAGAATTTATGATGGTATGGATGTTAGAGAATATGAAGGTGCAATGGAAGTTGCAGCAGAATTAAATGCAAAACATATTTTAAGTAGCATTTGGACTGATAAAAAAGGTTACTATATAGAAAAGTTTAACGAACTATGCGAACTTGCAGCTAAGTATAATTTGACAGTGGATTTAGAGTATGTGCCTATAGCAGGAGTAAAAAATTTAAAGGAAACTTTGGAAGTTCTTGATAATACTAATGCTGATAATGCAGGTATTATGATTGATACTCATCACGTTCATAGGGCAAAAGACGATCCTAAAATGCTTAGGTCTATACCTGAAAAGTATTTTCACTTTGCTCACATCTGTGATGCCTGTAAAGACATTCCAAGTGATGAAGAAGAAATGACTAGAATTTTAAGAGAAGAAAGATTGTATTTAGGAGAAGGCGGTATTGAAATTAAAGACATTTTAAATAATATGCCAATAGTTCCATATTCAATAGAACTTCCAAATTTGAAGAAAGTTGCAGAATATGGGTATGAAGAACATGCTAAGAGATGTATTGAAACAGCAAGAGATTATTGTGAAAAATACGTCACTGGCAGAGAGTATGCAACTATTTAGGAGGTGGATAAATGCAAAAAGTTACAATTTGTGAAGTGGGACTAAGAGATGGCTTACAAAATGAGAAGACTATTTTAAAGACTGAAGATAAAATAAAATTGTTAAATGAAATTACTGATGCCGGTTATAAAATAATTGAAGTTGGGTCTTTTGTAAATCCAAAGGCAGTTCCACAAATGGCAGACACTGATGAATTATTTAAAAGAGCTGATTTAAATCCTGAAGTTGAGTATAGAGCACTAATTGCAAATTTAAAAGGTGTAGAGAGAGCTATTGCCTGTGGATGTAAAAAAGTAAAGTTAAATGTTTCAGCTAGTAGAGCTCATAATCTTGCCAATTTAAATATGACACCTGAAGAAAGTGTAGCTGGATTTAAAAGTTGTGTAGAACTTGCAGAAGAAAATAATATTGGAATTTCCGGATCTATTTCAATGCCCTTTGGATCTCCTTGGGATAGTGAAATACCTATAGAAGATGTGAAAAAAATCATAGAAGCCTATATAGATGTGGGAATAAGAGAAATTTCTCTGTCTGATGCAGCTGGTGTTGCTTATCCTAGTCAAGTTTATAACATTAGTAAACTTGTAAAAAAAGAATATCCTGAAGTTAAGTGGATTTTACACTTCCATAATACAAGAGGGCTTGCAATTGCAAATATTTTAGCTGGAATGGAAGCGGGTGTTGATTGTTTTGATACTGCATTTGCAGGACTGGGTGGTTGTCCTTTCGTTCCTGGAGCAGCCGGCAATATATCTTCTGAAGATGTACTTCACATGCTGGAGTTAATGGATATTGAAACAGATATTAACTTGGATAAAGTTATAGAAATAGGAAAAGAAGTAGTTTCCCTAGTAAATCATCAAACTGACAGTTATATATTAAAAGCTGGCAAGGCAAAAGACTTAATAAAGGAACTACCAACAAAACAAGGTAAAAATAATACGACGAAGTAAATAATAGCAGGGCTTATTAAATTTAATAAGCCCTGCTATTAAGTTTTTATGTATAAAAAAGATATCTTAAATTTATAATTCTTGACTTTAAAGCGGGACACTGTTAATATATTAATGAATAATTAACTAAGTAAAAGTTTGTTTTATCTTTACAATATATGGAGGTTTTTATGAAGGTATCTATTGTATTAGGTAGTATTAGGTAGTATTAGTGATAAAAGAATTAGTGATGAAATCGTTTTGGTTTTAGATGAATTTGGAGTAGATTATGAAATTGAAGTTATATCTGCCCATAGAACACCCCTTAGAGCTTATGAGTTTTCAAGAGGAGCAGTGGAAAGAGGAGTCGGAGTAATTATATCTATTGCTGGAAAAGCAGCCCATTTAGGTGGAGTAATAGCTGCAAATACAACTCTCCCAGTTATAGGAGTGCCGGTAAAATCGTCAACACTAGATGGTTTGGATGCCCTTTTAGCTACTGTACAAATGCCCTCTGGAGTACCTGTTGCTACTGTGGCAATTGACGGAGGAAAAAACGCTGCATTACTAGCTGTTCAAATATTAGCTGTAAGTAACGATGATTTAAGAGATAAATTAACTAATTACAAAAAGAAGCTAGAAGAAGACGTTAAAAAAATGAACGAACAGTTAAAGTAATAGGAGGGATATCCATGATTCATGATTCAAAAATAAAAAGTGAACAAACCGATAAGTTATTTGAGGCTATTTTAACCTTAGAAACTGTAGAAGATTGTTATAGATTCTTTGAAGATATTTGTACGGTAAAGGAAATACAAGCAATTTCTCAAAGGTTGCAAGTTGTAAAATTGCTTATTAAGAATAAAACATACCATGAGATAGAAACAGAAACTGGAGCTAGTACAGCTACTATTTCAAGAATTAATAGATCTTTAAATTATGGTTCAGACGGTTATAAGTTGGTATTAGAAAGACTTAATTTCATCAATGAAGAAGATAACGATAAATAAAAATACAAGCAAAACTTTTTTAAAGAGTTTTGCTTGTATTTTTTTCATAGTTTTCATAGTCAGATAAATTTTTACTACTTATAATAATGCTGTTGTAATTAACATATGATACTAATCCTGGAATTTTAGAAGGATGTCTCTTAACATTTTTTTTAAGTGTATAGTCTACAATTATATTGTCGGAGTTTTTAAGAGAGCTGTTATATGCAGCTATTGTAGCTGCTTCTTCTATTGATTTCTCTGTAAATTCTCGTCCGTCTTCTTTTAAAATTACGTGGGAACCAGGAGCATCTTTTACGTGAAACCACATATCATTTTTATTTGCAAATTTCAGTGTCAGTTCTTCATTTTGTCTGTTATTTTTACCAGCATAAATTTTAAATGAGTCAGTGGAATTATATTCTAAAGACTTTATTTTTTGTACCTTATTTTTCTTTTGTTTATAGTTCTTTTTAATATAGCCCATTTCAACTAATTCTTCTCTAATTTCTTCTAAATCTGCACTTGTTTCAGAGAGTTCAATATTTAGAAGGACACTATTTAAATATTTTATAGTATTTTTGTTATTTTCTATTTCAATATTTAACTTATTCACAGCAGTTTTAAGCTTTGAATATTTTTTATAGTATTTATTTGCATTTTCTTGAGCTGAGAGCTTTTCATCTAGAGGAATATTTAATGGTTCCATTTCATTGTAAAAGTTTTCTAAAGATATGTTGTCAATTCCCTTATCTATTTTATAGTAGTTTGAAGAAATTAAATCTGCATATATTTTATATTTGTCTCTATCAAATGCATCCTCTAACTCTTGAGATTGCTTAGAGAGTTTATTTTTAGCTCTATCTAAGTGATTTTTAACAACTTTTTTTATAGAACTACTTTTTTCATTTAAGTTTTGAGATTTTTCTCTTTTAATGTAAAACTCATCTAATAATTCTGAAATTGAAGAAAAGAATTTTTTTTCAGAATTAGGGTACATCATTAAATCAATAGAAGAAAAATCTATAATATTCTCATTGTCTATAATAGCCGTGGGTTTAAACTCATTAGCATTAAGACTACTAACTATGGATTTAAAGGCATCATATAATTTGCCAAGGGAATCCTCATCTAAACTGGAAATAGCTCTATCTTCATCTAAATTAGCTCTATATGCAGTCTCTCTCGCAATGAGAGGGCTAATACCTGTAAAAGTATTTACAAGGTTATTTTTTATAGATTTATTAATTTCAAAAGACTTAAAAGACTTATCTAAAGTTTCAAAACATAGAGGATTTTCTTTAGTAGAAATTAAACTTTCATCATAAATTAATCCGGGAAGGATTTCCCTCACTCTACTAATAAAGGAGTTAACTCTTTTAATTGAGTCATATATTTTTTTAGTGTCAGATTCAATTAAAATAATATTTGAATGTTTTCCCATTATTTCAACAATAAGAGATTTTTGAAGGTCATCTCCCAGTTCGTTTTTTGATAAAAAATTAATTTTTAAAATTCTATCCATTTTATATTGTTCAAAACTTAAAACCCTTGAATTTTCTAAATGTTTTCTAAGCAGCATACAAAATGTTGGGGGAGATTTAGGATTTTCAAAAGTTTGATTTGTTAAATAAACTCTGGGATTGTTACTTGTTGCACTTAATAATAATTTGTATTTGCCAGTATAATTTCTTAAATTGAGAACTATTTCTTCTTTAGAGGGCTGATATATTTTTTCTACTCTAGCACCAGTTAAGTTAGAGTTTAGTTCTTCAATAACGGACTTTAAAACTGTTCCATCATAAGCCATTTATTTCACCTACTTCTTCACAATTATAGCATATCTGAGAAAACATAAAAATTAATTATTAAAATTTGATATAATAAATTTAATAAATTTGTAAAAGATAACTAAGATTTATGTTGAAGATATTTGTTACTATGATTATGGAGGAAATAATATGCAAAAATATAAAATACTTGTAGCGGAAGATGATAAGGCAATAAGAGATTCAATAGGGATTTATTTAACTAATTCTAATTATGATGTTGTATATGCAGAAAATGGCAAGGAAGCTATAGAAAAATTTCAAAGTGAAAAAATAGATTTAGTAATTATGGATTTAATGATGCCTGAAATGAGTGGAGAAGAGGCAATAATAAAGCTAAGAGAAAAAAGCTTCGTTCCAATTATTATTCTTTCAGCAAAATCTGAAGATTATGATAAAGTCATAGGTTTAAACATTGGTGCAGATGATTACATAGTAAAACCTTTTAATCCCCTTGAATTAATGGCAAGAGTAAATTCAAATATTAGAAGGCTTTACCAATATCAAAGTTCCGGTGAAAACTCTGAGTCAATTGAAATTGGAGGAATAAAACTAAATACAATGGAAAAAAACGTTTATGTGGATGGTGAAAAAGTTTCTCTTACATCATTAGAGTATAAAATACTTGAACTTTTAATGGAAAATCCAAACAGAGTGTTTTCTATAGATGAAATCTACGAAAGAGTTTGGAATGAACCGGCTATTGAACCAAAGACTGTAACAGTACACATTAGAAGAATTAGAGAAAAAATTGAATTTGATCCTAAAAAACCACTTTACTTAAAAGTAGCTTGGGGACTTGGATATAAATTTGTAAATCCCAAGAGGAGGAATTGAAAATGGACAAAGATATACATGAAGATGGTAATTTAAAAGATGACCTTCCTAGAGAAAAATTTTCCTTTAGGTATACTACAAGGGGAATTTGGCTTTTTATAATTATAATAAGTATGATTTCAATTTTAGGAACATTTTTTATGAAGAGCTTCGGAACAGATTTTTATGGAAGAGTTACCAAAGAAGAATTTTATTCAAATGAATTTAGAAATGAAATTATGAATATAAATAGTCGCAATGGATATAACTATAATAATGTTAATTTATTGGATTTTTATATTAGAAGTTATGGAATGTCCAACTACGAATTCACAAGGGAATTTAAAGAAAAATATCCAAATATTGTGGCTGTAAGAAATAATATAAGTGGAGAAATAGTAAGAACATTTAATGTTGATGAACTTGACTACTATAGAGATGATTACAATGATGGCTCATATTCCTTTAATATAGATGTAACAGAAGAGCCAAACTATGTTTTAAAAAATAAGAGCAATTTAAATTATGGTGACAATGTAAATCCTCAAGATATAAAAATAAAATCTAATGAAATAGCCGTTAAGGGAATTTATGAAAATGGAAAAGTTACTTTTAACAATACAAATGCAAATGAAAATGTAAAGGAGGAAAGTAACAATAAACTATTTGAAACAGCTTTAAAGAATGCTACTGTAGATTATTTTTATTATAATAATGACGGAAATGAATATTTAAACTATGTTCAACAAAATAACGATAAAGTGAATTTTTGTTTTATATTGGATTTAAATTCAAATGTAGTAACAAATCTTGAGAATAACTACTATACTCAAGAGATGTTAATTCCTTCAATAGTAACAATTTTTATGTTGTCAATGTTTATAGTTGCAATTTTTGGAACAGTTACAAACTATAAAAAAGCAAAACAGGTTGAATTTTATGAAGGTATTTCAAAATTTCCAATAGAAATTGTGTGGGTGCTATGGTTGCTTTTATTAGCAGGAGTAGGGTTGTTTACCAATGAATTTAGAATATCTCCTGACATTACAGGAACTGTAATAATAGGTGCCGGACAATTTATTTTTACTTTCTTCTCCTCCATAGCGCTAGTATATTTAATTTTTGGAATAAAATCTATATACAATGATGGGATGAAATCATTTCTAATACAAGAATCCATTACTGTTAAGATATGTAAGTGGTTTATAAATTTATTTAAGAGATTTTACCATAAGGTTAAAAATTATTTTGCAAGAATACTTGATAATTTAGAAATTTTAAACAAAAGACATATTACTATACTCTTTATCTCACTGATAATAGGAGGAGGAGTTGTAATATCTATTACAACATATAACTCAACATTTTTAATAATTTTATGGATTATATTTATTACTATTGCTTTTAACTATGCTAAAAAATACTATGAAGATTTAATAAATATAAGTGAAACTTCAAAACTTATATCTAAAGGAAACTATGATATTAAAATTGATGAAAATACTACTAACTTTAAAGACATTGCACATAGTTTTAACACTATAGGAGATAATTTAAATGAAGCTGTAGACAAGGCGATAAAATCCGAAAGATTAAAAAGTGAGTTAATTACAAATGTATCACATGATTTAAAAACTCCTTTAACTTCAATTATTAATTATTCTGAGTTAATAGTTGATGAAAAAAGCGACTTTGAAAAACAAAAAGAGTATGCAAAAGTAATTAATGAAAAGTCATTAAAACTAAAAAAATTAATAGAAGATTTATTTGAGGTGTCAAAAGTGACAAGTAATAATATAGAACTTCACATTGAAGAAATTGATTTTAAACAATTAGTAAATCAAATTGTAGGTGAATGGTTAGATAAATTTGAAGAAAAGAAATTGGATATTAATATAAGCATTACAGATAAGCCTGTTAGCTTGCAGTTAGACGGAAATAAAACCTCCAGAGTATTAGACAATTTATTTTCAAATATATATAAATATACCTTAGAAGGTACAAGAGTCTATATTGACCTAGATAAGAATAATACAACAACTCTAACTATTAAAAATATTTCAAAATATGCACTTAATATTTCAGCAGATGAACTAATGGAGAGATTTACTAGGGGAGATAGTTCCAGAACTACTGAAGGTTCGGGATTAGGTCTTTCAATAGCAAGCTCTCTAGTGGATGCACAGGGTGGAAGTTTTGAAATAGAAATTGATGGCGATTTATTTAAAACAATAATTGAATTTTAAAAAATTAACCCCTAAATTTAACTATTTAGGGGTTTTGCTTTACTATTCTATTATGTATGCATCTAAAATTTCGCCGTAGTAGGCAGTGTGGTAATCTCTATTTGAACCGTGATAAGAACTTTCAATATCTTCGGGATAGAAAGCTATTTTATCTTCTTTTGAAATACTTCCTTTATCCTGTTCTTGCCTATATATAACTTTGCACTCAAGTGTTAGTGGAAGTTCTTTAATGGCAGGAACGGAAATTGTATTAGAATCTTCAAGAGTTAACCCAAGTTCTTTTATTTTATCAGTATTGTATCCGGATTTTATACCACAAAATTTTAATATGTTCTTATCAAAATCTCCATAAGGTATATTCACTGTAAACTCAGGATTGTTGTCAAGTTGAAATTTAGTAAATCTATTTTCTCTAATAAAAATAGTGAAGATTTTTTTATTCCACTCAATTCCCAACGTTCCCCAGGAAATCGTCATAGAATTTACTTTGTTATCAAATTTAGTAGTTATTAAAATTCCGCTTTTTAAAGAGTTAAAAATTTCACTTGAATGTTTAAAGGGTTCAATTTTTCTTTTCATTTTCTACATCTCCCTATTAATATTATTTGTTTAAATTATATCACAGATTTTATTTTTTATAGACAGTTCAACTTTTTTTCGTTTGAAAATCCAGCTTTAAACAGTTAATTTAAGTTAAATCAATATCATATTGTTATAAGTGTTGAAAAACTATATAATAAATTTGGTGATAATATGAGAAATATATTAGTTGTCGAAGATGATATTGATATTAACAACTTATTAGTAGAAATATTAAGAGAAAACAATTATGAAGTTGAAGGAGCTTACACAGCAAGGGAAGCTCTGTTAATTATGAAAATGAAACACTTTGATTTAATCTTGTTGGATTTAATGATGCCCAATATGACTGGTGAGGAATTTATTAGCACAGTTAGGGAGAATAATAATATAGCCATAATTGTAATAAGTGCAAAAATAGGAATTGAAACAAAAGTTGAAGTTTTAAAAAAGGGAGCAGATGCCTTTATAGAAAAACCCTTTAATAGAGAAGAAGTGTTGGCACAAGTAGAGGCTACTATAAGAAGATACAAGGACTATAGTGGCACTGTCGATGAGATGCTTACCTTTAAGGAAATAAGCTTAGATAAAAGCGCTGTAGAAGTTAAGGTAGAGAATGAAGTTGTTAAACTAACTCCTATTGAATACAACATACTTAAACTATTGATTTCAAATGTAAATAAGATATTTACAAAAGAAAATATTTACTCATCTGTCTGGGAAGAAAGGTATGCTTATGATGCAGATACTATAAATTCTCATATGAGTAATTTGAGAAATAAGCTTAAAAAAGTTAATGGGAAAGACTATATTGGAACTATTTGGGGAATGGGATACCGATTAAAGTAGTTAATTTTAAATCTTTAGATTTTATTTAGAAATTCTTTAATGTATTCAAAGATTCTTTTGCAATAATATAATTAACTTAGGAGGACAATTATGGAAAAGATTATTGAGTGCAAAGATTTAAAAAAGAATTACGGTAGAAATATTGCATTAGATGGACTTGATTTTAATGTCTATGAAGATGATATTTATGGATTAGTTGGAGAAAATGGAGCAGGGAAGTCAACGCTTTTAAAAATATTGGCAGGTCACATATTAAAGTCAGAAGGAAGTTGCAGTGTTCTCGGAACAAATATTGAAAGCAGCTTCGAATATAGAAGAGATTGCGGATTTCTTATAGAAAATCCTTCTTTTTATTCTTACTTAACCGGTATGGAAAATTTAAAATACCAAGCATCTCTTAGAAAATTTAAAGTAGATGATGAAATAATAGAACTGACAAAGATATTTAAAATTGATGGAGCTTTAAATAAAAAAGTTAAAGGTTATTCAACTGGAATGCGACAAAGGCTAGGAATAGTAGCCGCTATGATGAATAGACCTAAAATCTTAATTTTAGACGAGCCTATTAATGGACTAGACCCTTCCGGAATTATTGATTTAAGAAATTTTCTCTTAAAAATTAACAAAGAGTGGGGAACTACAATAATAATTTCTTCACATATTTTAAATGAACTATCTCAAATAGCTAATAGAGTGGGAATTATAAAAAAAGGGAAGATGATTGAAGAAATAACACTAGATGATTTAAAAGAAAAAAATGAGAAATTTATTAGAATAATTGCTGCTGATTCAAAAGATGTAAGCAAAATTGTAAATGTACTTGAAGAAAATTTAAAAATTAACGACTACAAAGTTTTACCAAACAATATAATTGAAGTATATGACATAGTTGACATATTCATTATTCAAAAATCTCTTGCAGAAAAAGATATATATTTAAGATCTGCATCTATAGTAGAAAATACTTTAGAAGAATACTATATGAATTTAATGGGAGGTTTAAAATAATGACATACTTTAAAACAGATTTAGCAAAGACTTTAAAGAAGCGTTCTACTATAATTACATTTATTGCTATGATGTTAATTATATTTGTGGGAAATTTTGGATTTTACAAGACATCATTTTCTGATGGGGTTAATTATTTCCCTCAACATATTCCACTTTTCTTAGGATTGAGCATGGTAATAGCTGCTGTTGGATATATAAGTTTTGCATTGGGAAGTTTTGCTATAACAGATGAACAAAAGGAAAGAGGCTATATACACGTTTTAGAGTGTGGGTATAGAAGAGAAGTAATAGTAATTGTAAAATATTTTGAAATGGTATCGATTTGCTTAGTGTTTTTTGTATTTGGAATATTATTTCACAGTGCTTTAAGCTATTTATTCTTTGGATGGAATATATCTAACACAATTATGTTGTTGAACTTTTTAAAGTCAATAGTTCTATCTATAATTCCAATATCTGTAATATTTTTTGTAGCAATACTTATGTACTTGTTATTTAAAACTGAATTTTTTGCAGTTTGTGCCAGCTTGTTTGTTGCCGTGTTTTCAGATACACTTGTAAAAGCGGTAAATTTCTTTTTAAAAATAGATTTTTTAGGAAAGGTAACAGCATATTTTCCGGCACCTACACTTTCAAAGATCTCCAAAATGTTTACAGAAAATGGAATGTCTGGGAGTTCAGAAAGTATATCGCTTTTAAATACTTTTATAGATTTAAAGTACAACATGGCATTTAATTTATTGTTTTTATTTGTAATTATTGGTATTTCAATATTTATTGTGAAGAGGAAAGATTTTGATTAAAAATTTATTATTATGTTTATTGTTAGTGACAAGTTTATATTATTTTTATAGATACAAATCATTAAAGCTAAATATTAATGGTTTAGTTGAGCTTTTAAAAAATAAAATTAAAAGAGATAATTATTCAAAAATGCCTGACAATACAAATAATAAAATCTTTAATGAATTAGTTAATAATATTGATGATTTAATAATTGAAAATAAAAATTTAGAAATAAAAAAAGAAAGAGTGTCTAAGGAGTATAGAGATTTATTGGCAGATTTATCCCATGATTTAAGGACTCCTTTGACTTCTATACTGGGATACATTCCTCTTATAAAGACAGATGATGAAAAGTCTAAAGGATATCTTGATACTATTAATGGGAAAGCAGAGTATTTAAATAATTTAATTGAAAATTTTTACGAGCTTTCTTTAATTTCAAGTACAACTTATGAAGCTGAAAAGCTGGAATATATAGATTTAAATGAGCTGGTTTATGCTATTGCTTTTGAATACTATGACAGCTTTATAAAAAATAATCAGAATTTTAAAATAAATGCACCTGAATCAAAATTAGAAATACTTAGTTCAAAAGAACTATTGTCAAAAGCTATGCACAATATACTTGGGAATTTATTGAAGTACTCAGAGGGAAATAATGAAATAAACATATTAGAAGAGGATAAAAAAATAAAGATTATAGTTTCAAATGATACTTCTTTAGAAGATGGAGATTATAATTTTTTGTTTGAAAGAAGTAGAGTTATTGACAGGTCCAGAAAAAATTCTACAGGAATTGGATTGGCAATAGTAAAGGCTGCTTTTGATAAGTTGAAATATGAAAGTAGCATCTACTGTAAAAATGGTCGATTTAATATTGAAATAGAAATAAAAAAATAAGGCTTCTTAAATTTAAGAAGCCTTATTTTTTTATTTATTCACTTATAACACTTTTTGTTAAATTTCTAGGATGGTCAACATCAATTCCCTTAGCTAGAGATGTATAGTAGGCAATTAACTGTTCTGGTATTACAGTTAGAATAGGACTTAATACATCTAAAGTCTCTGGTATAAAGACAGTATAATTAGAATTTTTTTCTAATAGTACATCTCCCTCAACTCCAACAGAGTATACACTTACACCTTTTTCTCTTAATTCCAACACATTAGTAGCAGTCTTTTTAGATAGGTTTGATTGAGTAGCTACTGCTATTACCTTTGAACTGGAATCCATAAGAGCCATAGTTCCGTGTTTTAATTCTCCTGCAGCAAAAGGCTCAGAGTGTATATAAGAAGTTTCCTTAAGTTTTAAAGATCCTTCCTTTGCTGTTATTAAATCTGGGCCTCTGCCTATATAAAACATAGATTGACATTCTTTTAGTTCGTTAGCTATATTTTTAATAGTATCTACATTTTGAAGTATTTCTTCTATTTTTTCCGGTAATTTTTTAAGTTCTATTAATATAGAGCTTAAGTCTTCATCGTCAATAGTTTTTAATTTCTTTGCCATATCTAGTGATAAAAGATATATTAAAGCTACTTGAGCAGTATAGGCCTTAGTAGAAGCAATAGACACCTCAGGACCTGCATTACAGTAAAGTGACTTATCTGTAGTTTTTGCAATAGTAGAATCTTCTACATTTGTAATAGATAGGGTTTTAGCCTTAGCTTTAATGCCTTTTTCAAGAGCGCCTAACGTATCAGCAGTTTCTCCGGATTGACTTATCACTATTAAAAGAGTCTTTTCGTCAATAAAAGAATTGTTATATCTAAATTCTGAGGCGATATCTGTAAGAACTGGAATTTTAGTAAATTTTTCAATTGCAAATTTTCCGGATTGACCAGCATGTAGTGCTGTTCCGCAAGCCACTATATATATTTTGTCAATGTTTTGAAGTTCTTCCTTTGAAAAACTGTTGTTTGAATTAAAAAGTTTATTATCAGCGTAGTTACTGATAATGTTTTTAATTACACCTGGTTGCTCAAAAATTTCCTTTAACATAAAATGTTCAAAACCATTTTTGTCAGGGCTTTGTTTCTTTGTTTGATTTTCATTCATAAAATTAACCTCCAAAAGTTATTAGAGATCCACTGAACCTGCTTTGTTATACAATTTCTTGTATGTTTTGTTAAGGAACTTAGGCTGTGGAACCTTTGGAGCATCCGCCGAATATTTCGATAACTCCAATCCTCGTCATCCCAAAGGACCTGGCGCTGTAGATTTTTTATCTCTATTAAAATTTTAACACAACGAGAAATGTATGTAAACAAATGCATTTTATGCTAAACTATACTAATAAAGGAAAGTGATTTTGTGAAATTTATAAAAGAGTATTTTATATATGATTTTTTATGTAATAGAGGATATTTAAGTTATAAAAATTTAGTAAATATTTTGTTAGAGACATCTAATGAGCAAAGTATAATTAACAGCTCAACAGCTGAAGATTTGTTAAAGTTCAACAAAACTTGGATGATATATAAGTGGAAGATTAAACTTAATAGGCCAATTAAGCGAAGAGAAAAAATATTAGTTAGAACTTGGGCATCGGGATTTGAAAAAATAAGTGCCTATAGAGAATTTGAAATCATTGATGAAAATAAAGAAGTAATATTGAAAGCCAGTGCAATATTTTTAGTAGTTGATTTGCTTAAACTAAAGCCTATTAGAATATCTGATGAAATTTCTGGTGAGTATGAAATTATTAATGAGAGAAATTTTGAAACGATTGAAAGAATAAAGCCTGAATTAGAAAATTTATTGGAGAATAAATTTAAAATTAGAAAATCTGATATTGATATAAATGGACACGTTAACAATGTGGTATATATTGATTGGATAGAGGAGACATTAAGCGAAGAAGTATATACTAACTATTTTATAAGTGAGTTAAATTTAATATATAGTCGAGAAATAAGAAATAGCGAGTATGTAAATATAAATTATAATCACAACTATAGTTATTTTGAAATTAAAACTGATAGTCTTAATTCAAGGGCAAAAATAAATTTAGAAAAGAAAGCTTGAAATATATTTTTAACTGTGGTATTATAAATAAAGAATATTTAAACTTTATGAATTTGGAAATGAGTTTGGAAATGAATTTGGAAATGAATTATACTTTATTTTAATTTAGTTTCTCTGCATTTAACAAAGGATTGAAGTAATAAGGAGGTACTAATGAAAGGTAAAGTAAAATGGTTTAATGGTGAAAAGGGATTTGGATTTATAACAACTGAAGAAGGAAATGATGTTTTCGCACATTTCACTCAAATTCAAAGAGATGGATTCAAAACTTTAGACGAAGGTCAAGACGTAGAGTTTGACGTAGTTGAAAAGGAAAAAGGACCACAAGCCGAAAATATAGTAATTTTATAATAAAACGGGCAGCTAATCTTAGCTGCCTTTTTAATTAGGAGGATTTATATGGAAAAAAAAGTATTGGCAACAGTAAGTGATAGAGAAATTACTTTAGAAGACTACAACTTTTTTTTAGAATCTTTAAACCCACAAGTAAGAGCGTATTTTTCTCAAGGTGGAAAAGAAAAAGAAATCTTAGATGAACTAATTTATCAAGAGTTATTGTACCTAGATGCAGTTGAAAATAAGTTTGATAAAAATGAAGAATTTATAAATGTATTAGACAAAACAAAGTCTTCACTTTTAAAAACTTATGCTCTTGGAAAACTTTTAGAGGGAATTGAAGTTTCAGAAGAAGAAATTGAAGAGTTTTATAATACAAATGTTGAAAGCTTTAACACACCTAAATCTGTAAATGCAAGTCATATCTTAGTAGAAATTGAAGACCTTGCAAAAGAAATATTAGAAAAGATTAAAAATGATGAAAATTTTGAAGAATTAGCTGTTGAATTTTCTACCTGTCCTTCAAAGGAAAAAGGTGGAAATTTGGGAACCTTCTATCCGGGACAAATGGTACCTGAGTTTGACCAAGCGGTATTTTCTATGGGAGTAGATGAAATATCAGATGTTGTGAAGACGCAATTTGGATTTCACATTATAAAAGTTAATGAAACACAAGATGCTCATAAGCAAAATTTAGACGAAGTAAGAGAAACCGTTGAAAATGAAGTTAAGAGATCTAAAGAACAAAAAGCTTATTTAAATAAAGTTGAAGAACTTTCTAAAAAATATAATGTAGAAGTTAAAAGTGAAACTGGAAATTAATTCTAGTTTCACTTTTTCTATGAAATATTTAACATTCAAGGTATAATAATTATTATAAAGGAGTACATATAAAATATGAAATTAGAATTATTTGACTTTATAGATAATACACTGTTACTTTTAAATAATTACAATAAACTTCTCGTTAATATTTCAGAAGATTCTGTAAAACACATAAAGACTTTATTTTCTGATGATGAGTTGTTTTTAAATATTTCCTATAGAATAAAATCAGAGAAGAGTTTAAGAGAAAAAATAATAAAAAATAATTTTTACTTTAAATATAGAGAGCCTGAAGAGGTTATATTAAATTTAAGTGATTTAATAGGGATTAGAGTTGAATGTAGATTTATTAAAGATGAAACGTATATTTTCAATGAAATAAAAAAGAAATTCACTATTGATGTAGGGGATGGATATTTTAAGGCAGATAAAGACTTTCCGTTAAAGCTAAGGTTGACAGATAGGCAACCTCAAATTCAACAAAACGGTTTTGAAATTTATAAAATTGATGGAATATTTGAGTATGGAAAGAATGCATTTCACTTTGAATTACAAATTAAATCAATGGTAAATGTATTTTGGGGAGAAATTGATCATAAAATATTGTATAAAAATTATACATATATGTTAACAGAGAACTTTTTTAAAGATATGATGTCCTCGATTAAAGATTCACTCTCAATGGTGGATAGACAACTTATGATACTCTATGACCATGTATCCAGTATGGATGCCAGTGCTGTTGTATCAGCTGAAAGTCAACTTAATTACTTGCTTTCAAAGATAATACACGATGTCTTTAGCAAGAAGGTAAAAGAAGAATTTGACTTTGTATTTAATTTTAAGAGTACCACTGATGTAATAGTAGACTATTTGAGAATGAAAGCAGCTAAGAATGTAGACCTTACCTATGGAGAAAATTTTGTAGATTTAATTAATAAAATTAATCAAGTTGCATATAATGATACACGTTTAGAAGAGTATATAGAATTCGAAAAAATTCCAAATTATATTGATGAATTTTCAAAAAACATTGGAAATACAATAATAGATGTATTAAATAAAGATTTTTCTTGGAACTTATTTTTTAAAATTATCTATCAAATAGAAGGAAGTAGCTATTCTGAAATATTGGAAAACTTTCTATACTTTTTAAGATATAAGTATTCAAGTTTATTCTTAGATTTTAAAGATAAAATAGGACTTGAAAATGGAGAACTAGATAGTTTAGAGGATAAAATTTTAAATATAGTGAGTACTAATTTTAATAAAAATTTCTCTATAAACTATCTTTTAGAGTATGCAGTAGAGACGATAGAAAGAGAATTGGGTATATGCGAAATATATAATGAAGATAGTTTATGTGAGAATATTGAAAAATCTTTAAACCAATATAATTAGAAAGAGGAGGGTTCTATGAGTACTATTTATTTTGCAGGAGGGTGTTTTTGGGGAGTCGAGGAGTATTTTGCAAGACTCAGTGGAGTTTTAGAGACTAAAGTGGGATATGCAAACTCAAAAATTATTTCTCCATCTTATGAAGAAGTTTGTACAGGCAATACAAGTGCAGCAGAAACAGTTAAAATTACGTATGATAAAAATATTATAAGTTTAGAGGAATTGTTGACCAATTTATTTAAAATAATTGACCCCTATGCTTTAAACAAACAAGGCAATGACATGGGAACACAATATAGATCTGGAATTTACTATGAAAATCAAGAAGACCTTGATATAATTAAAAACTTTATTAATAATATACAAGAGAAATCAACAAAAAAGGTTTTAACAGAAGTTAAAATTCTTGAAAATTTTTATGAAGCGGAAGAGTATCATCAAAGATACTTAAAGAATAATCCAGGTGGCTATTGTCATATTAAATTAGATTAATGAAAATATGTAATGAAGAATTTCCTTTATTAGAGTATAATGTTAAGTAGTATTATAAGGAGGAGTACATGAATAAGTTAATTAATTTAGAGCCTAATAGGGTATTTCATTATTTTGAAGAAATGACTAAAATTCCAAGATGTTCTCTACAAGAAGATAAAATTGCTGACTATTTAGAAAATTTTGCAAAAGTACATTCTTTAGAGTATATAAGAGATAGTAGTAATAATATTATTATTAAAAAAGCCGCTTCTTTGGGTTATGAAAAATCACCTGTTTTAATTATTCAGGGCCACATGGATATGGTTTGTGAAAAAACTGAAAGCTGTAATATAAATTTTGAAGAAGATCCAATTCCCTTTGAAGTAGAAGGAGATTTGATTATATCAAAAGAAACTACTCTTGGAGCAGATAATGGAATTGCAGTGGCAATGGCTTTGGCAATACTAGAAGATGATACTATTGAACACCCTCCATTGGAGGTTTTAATAACTTCTAATGAAGAAAATGGAATGAGTGGAGCTAGGAATTTAGACGGATCTCTATTAAAAGGTGAAATGCTTTTAAATTTAGACTCTGAAACTGAAGGCGTAGCTTGTATTGCTTGTGCTGGAGGACAGAGAGAATCTATTTCTTTTCCAAAGGAGTTTAAGAAAGCTGAAGATAAAAGAGAGTTTTATGAAGTTAGTGTATCTGGTTTAAAGGGAGGTCATTCAGGTCAAGATATTCAAAAGGGCTTGGGAAACTCAAACAAACTATTAGCCAGAAGTTTATATAAGATAAATACTAACTTTGATATTGACCTTGTAGATATAATTGGCGGAGCAAAACCCAATGCGATACCAAGATATGCAAAAGCTATAATTGCTATTTATGAAGAAGATAAAAAAGATATACAAAATTTAATCGTTAAGTTAAATAGAGACTTTGTAAAAGAATTTGGAAAAGTTGATCCCGATGTTAGATTAAATTTTGAAAAAACAGATAAGTTTGAAAAAGTTTTAAAAAATTCTCTAAAGACAGATATTATTAATTTAATTAATGTGCTTCCAAATGGAGTACAGAGTATGAGTCAAGATATTGAAGGCTTAGTTGGATGTTCAACTAATGTTGGAGTTATAGAAAGCTATGATGACAGAATAGATGTACTAGTGAATATAAGATCTGCACTATCTTCTCTTAAAGAAGAAGTTGGAAATATTGACAAAGTTTGTGCGGAAGCATTTAATGCACATTATAAAATTTTAAGTTCTTATCCAGCTTGGGAATATAAAGATGAATCAAAAATTAGAGACTTGGCATCTAGAGTCTACAAAGATTTATTTGGAACAGAGCTTGAGCTAGAGGCAATTCATGCCGGCTTAGAATGCGGATTATTTAAAGAAAGTATTGGTGATATTGATATGTTATCAATAGGACCTAATATATATGGACCTCATGCACCAGGGGAAAGACTAGAAATAAACTCAACTAAAAGAGTTTATGAATTTGTAATAAATATATTAAAAAATTTAAAATAAATGGAGGGTATTATGACAAATAATAAATCTTGTTGTGGCAATGACCACAATCATGAGCATAACCACGAATGTTGTAACCATAATCACGATCTTCAAGATCACGATCATGAATATATTGATGAGGAATTTGAAACTATAATATTGACACTTGAAGATGATTCAGAACTTGAGTGTATAGTATTGGGAGTTTTTGATTTTGAAGATAAATCCTATATTGCTTTAGTTCCATCAGATGAAAAAGATGGTGAAGAAGTGCTTATATATGATTATCTAGAACTTGAAAATGACGAAATGGAATTAAATGTAATTGAAGATGAAGAACTTTTCAATAGAGTTTCAAAAGAATTTGAAAACTTATTTTTTGAAGAAGAGTGATTTATTTGGAAAAAAACTTTAATTTAGATTCTACTAGTGGTAAAGTTGTCTCATTAGATGATTTTAAGGGGAAATATTTAGTTCTCTATTTTTATCCTAGAGATAATACTTCTGGTTGCACACTAGAAGCAAATCAATTTTCAGAGAACTATGATGATTTTAAAAAACTTGAGTGTGAAGTGCTTGGAATAAGCAAGGATTCAATAAAAAGTCATCTAAAATTTAAAGAAAAGGAAAATATACCTTTTGATTTACTATCAGATTCAGATAAGATTGTACATGAAAATTATGGCGTTTTAAAACCTGCAAAAATGTATGGCAAAGATGTCATAAAGACAATTAGATCTACATTTGTATTTGATAAAGAGGGCAACCTTATAAAAGAATATAGGGATGTAAAAGCAAAAGATCATGCTTTAGAGGTATTAGAGTATATAAAAAGTTTATGATATATAGGAAATATTCAGATTTTTTAAAAGAGCGTTTTAATGAAAAAGTATATAAATTACCAGTTAAATTAGACTTAACCTGTCCCAATAGGGACGGGAGTCTAGGTTATGGTGGGTGTAGTTTTTGTGGTGAAGAAGGCGGAAGTTTTGAAAATCAATATGGCAGTGTTGAAGAACAACTTCTTAAAGATAAAGTAGTTATTCAAAAAAAATACAATGCTAAAAAATTTATTGCCTATTTCCAAAATTTTACAAATACCTATACCAGTATAGAAAATTTTAAAGAAAATATAGAACAGTGTTTAATGGAAGATGTTGTTGGAATTTCCATTTCAACAAGACCTGATTGTATACCTGAAATCTTCTTAGATTATTTAGAAGAAATCAATAAAAAGGTTATGGTTACACTTGAACTTGGATTACAGACAGCAAATTATAAGACCCTCTATAAAATAAACAGAGGTCATGGAATAGCCGAATTTATTGATGGAGTCATTAGAACTCATAGAAGAGGAATTAGGGTATGCGCACATGTAATCTTAAATTTGCCCTATGATGATAAATTAGATACTATAGAAACTGCTAAAGTTTTAAATGCTTTAAATGTGGAAGAAGTAAAAGTGCATGCATTGTATATTTTAAAAAATACTGTACTTGGAAATTTATATGAAAAAGGAAATATTGAACTGATAACTTTAGAAGAATATAAAGATAGAGTTATACTCTTTCTACAATATTTAGATGATAAAATTGTAGTGCAGAGACTTATTGGACGTGCTCCTGAAGAAAATAGTTTATTTTGTAATTGGGATACATCTTGGTGGAAAATTAGAGATGATATTGTTGAAAAAATGCAGATAAATAATTTTTATCAGGGTCAATATATTAGAAAGGATATGATAGTATGATTAAGTTTATTTTAGGAGCTAAGGGATCTGGTAAAACTAGATGGCTTATTGACAATGCAAATGCTGATTATAAAAGCGGAAATGGAAATATTGCTTTTGTAGAAGTTGATGATGATCACATATTTAGTCTTGATTATAATGTTAGATTGATAAATGCGACAGATTACATGTTAGATGATGTTGAGTCTTTTTATGGATTTATTTGTGGATTAATGGCAATGGATTATGATTTACAAAAAATATATATAGATGGAATTTACAAGGTATTACATTTAACTGTTGAAGATCTAGAGCATATAACAAATAAAATAGAAAAGGTAAAAGAGGCAAATAACAGAGAAATATATATAAATGTGGATTATCTTTTAGATGATATGCCAGAATCATTAAAAGATCATGCGTTGGAAGTTAAACCTCAGTAAGGTGATATTGTGAATAAGAAAATGATAAGAACAATAGCCATGATTTTAGTTCTTGCTATGGTAGTACCATTTTTATTGCAAGTTTTAAATTAGATGTAGGAGTTTTTGTGAACTATATAAACAAAATTAATATGTTTGAAGATTTTTTTGAACATCGTTCATTCTTGATAAATAAATACAGTAATGGGAACATTACTAAACGTGAATTTTTAAAGTATAATTATGATTATTTTATATCGGTAAATGCTAGACCTTTTTTAAAAATAGATTCTTATGAAAAAGGACTATTTAACTACCAATATTATAATGGAATGGCTAAGTATTATAAAATGTTAGCTAAAGAAGTGAAAAACACAAAAAAGCATTCCAGATATTATAATTACTACTTAAATCTCGGAAACAAATATTATGATGGGAAAGATGAAAGTGCTCTAGCTATACTTAAACTTCAAGACTTTGAAGATGTTCAAAGCTATTTTATAAAATGTGATTCTGATTACTTGAAAGATAGTTTATATGAAATAGTTTTAGAAAATAAGACGGAGGCAATTTTTCACTCGAAAGCTGAATGGTTGTTAAAAATTTTAAAAGAAAAAAAAGTGTTTGATTCAGATGTAAAAACATCTTTAATTGAAGAATATATTAATGAAAAATATTAAATAAAAATGTAGAGTTGGAATTTCAACTCTACATTTTTATTTAATCTAACTATCTAATAACATATCACCTATTTTATACACATCTCCAGCTCCCATAGTAATGACCATATCTCCTTCTTTTAAATTTTCTTTAAGGTATTTTACAATATCATCAAAATCTTTAATATAGAGGCTTTCATTTCCATTAAGTTGAATTGCTTCATAGAGAGTCTTAGAGTGAATATCTCCATAGTCCTTTTCTCTTGCAGCATAAATATCTGTGATAATAGTAATATCTGCATCGTTAAAAGATTTTGAAAAACTATCTAAAAGAAGTTTTGTCCTAGTAAAAGTATGTGGTTGAAATATACAATACAATTTTCCCTTAAGCCCTTTTCTAATTGCATTTAAAGTAACTTTTATTTCAGTTGGATGGTGAGCATAGTCATCTTTTACAATGGCTCCATTATAAATCCCCTTAAATTCAAGTCTTCTGTGAACTCCAGTATAAATTTTAATTCCCTCTATAGCAGTTGAAAAAGAAATTCCATTTTCAACTGATGCTGTTATTGCAGCAAGAGAATTGTATACATTGTGAATCCCCATTACGGAAAGACTTACACTGTCAACATAATTGCCATTATAATATAAGTCATAATTAGGATATCCATTTGAATCATAAGAAACATTTTTTGCCCTGTAATTTGCATTATTATCTATTGCAAAAGTAACAACATTGCAGTTTGTTGAATTTTTAAGTAAAGCTGTATTTTCGTCATCAATATTTAAAATTAATTTATCATTTTTTGTTAAATTTTCAGAATACTTTTTAAAAGTATTTATTATGTGCTCAATGTTGTCAAAATAATCTAAATGATCTTCATCAATATTTAATATAATTGCAGTAGTAGGATAATATTTTAAAACATTAGCTTTATACTCACAAGCCTCTGTTAAAAAAAGTTTTTTTCCTCCGATTTTCACATTACCTTGTATTCCATCTAACTGCCCTCCTAATAAAATAGTAGGATTTATATCTATATTTTTAATTATTTCAGTAATCATAGAAGTAGTTGAAGTCTTTCCATGAGTACCAGACACAGCAATTGAAGATTGATAGTTTTTCATAATAGCGCCTAAGAAGGAAGCTCTATCTATTATATCGATTTTTGATTTAATAGCAGCAGCTAACTCTTCATTGTCCAAGCTAATTGCATCAGTAAAAACAATTAAATCTGCATCTTTAATATTAGCAGGGGAATGAACGTTATATATTATTGCACCATCATTTTTTAATTTATCTATTATTTGACTACCTTTTGCATCAGAACCAGATACTACATACCCTTCACTTAACATTATTTCAGCTAAGCCACTCATAGAAATTCCTCCTATGCCAATGAAGTGGATATGTCTATATTTATGATCATTTATATTAAAACTAAACATGTAAACCTCCTATTAATTAACCAAACTAATTATAACATTAAATATAGAAAAGTAAAAATATATAATTATCGTTAATATTTTAATTAATGTATATTTTAAGCAATAAATATAGTATAATTAAAAATAGAAGGGGTGAGTATTAAGTGAAAATCACAGACGTAAGAATTAGAAAATTACCTGATGAAGGTAAAATGAAAGCTATAGTTTCGGTTACTTTTGATGATGAGATTGTTATTCATGACATAAAAATAATAGAAGGTGCTGATTCCTTATTTATAGCTATGCCAAGTAGAAAGCTTCCAAACGGTGAATTTAGAGATATCGCACATCCTATTAACGCAGAATCAAGAAAAAAAGTTGAGGATGCTGTTTTCGCTAAATACGAAGAAATTATCAATGAGCCTGAAGAAAAAGAAGAAGTAGAATCTACTCAGGAGTAACAATTGAATAATTTAAAACTAAAAGTCCATAATTATGGACTTTTTTTTGTATTGTTTATATTTATTTTAAATTGATTTGGAGTAGTACCCGTATATTTTTTAAAAGTTGTAGAAAAATGTGATTGAGAAGAAAAGCCACAATCATAAGCTATATAGTCAAAATTTTTACGGCTTTGAATAATTAATAATTTAGCTCTGTTGACTCTTAATATATTTATGTATTCACAAAATCTATATCCTGTTTCTTTTTTAAACAAGCAACACAAATAATTTTTAGAGATATGTAATTTGTCAGCTATTTCTGTTAAAGTTATTTTTTTATTAAAAGTAACATTTATAATATCAAGAGCATTTTTAATAATTAAATGATCATTTTTTTCTAGTGTAATCTCTAAATTATTTGAATATTCTTTTATTAATTTTTCTCCAAAATGTATCAAATTTTGAAGATTATTTTCATTAGAAATTATTTTATCGTTTTTATGAGCTAGGTTTTCCAAGTCTCTATTATATTTCAACAAAAAATAAGTATATAAAAAAATATTCAAGGTATTTAAATATTTTTTTATACTATTTACATTATAATTTGTGTTTTTTATATTGGTACTATATATATTAATAGCTTCTTTTACAGTTGATGGACTGAGTTGTTCTGCCAAGGCAATTTGATTAAGCATAATTATCTCCTTTATATAAAATTATGATAGCTTTATATAATTTATTTTATCTAATTCTATTATAATTTATATATAAATGATAAACAATATCAAAAAGGAGATAATTATGAAAAAAGTAAATATAATTTATTGGACAGGAACAGGAAATACAGAAATTATGGCAAATGCCATGGGAAAGGGTGCAGAGGGCGCAGGTGCTGAAGTAAAGATAATTGAAGTCGGCCAAGCAACTGAAGATGATGTTAAAAGTGTTAACAATATAGCATTTGGATGTCCTGCAATGGGTGCTGAAGAATTGGAAGAAACAGAAATGAGACCATTTATGGATAAGGTAAATTCACTTTTAGCAGGAAAAAATGTAGTAATTTTTGGATCTTATGAATGGGCAGATGGAGAGTGGATGAGATCATGGCAAGATGAGATCATGGCTACTGGATGTAAATTAATTGCCGATGGTTTTATAGCCTATGATTCACCAGATGAAGATGCTATAGATGAATGCGAATCACTAGGTAAAGATTTAGCTAACGCTTAAAATGTATAAGAAAAATTTTTTAGAATTTTATAAATTTATTGATAAATATGATGACTTTAATTATTTATTGGCAATACTTAGATTTTTAACATCGCCAACATCCTCAAATATTAAAATAGCTACATTAGTAAATATTTGTAACTCAAGTAGGAAATTAAAGGATATTTGGAGTGAAAACAAAGATTTTTTTAGGAAAATGTTAAATGTGGATTATTTTGAATTTAAAGAAAGTGAAAACTTTACTTTAGTTTATTTTTATAAAAAAAAACTTTTAAAAGAAATTTTACTAGAAGAAAGCATAAGTAACTATTTAATTAGTTTAAATTATAGAGAATATGAAACTGTAGAAAAATATTTAAATGTATTAAAATCTAAGTTTACAGAGAACAATAGTTGCCCAAATGAAATAGGTGTTTTTCTGGGATATCCCTTAAACGATGTAATAGATTTTGAATGTAAAAATAAAGAGTGCAAGTTAAGTGGATATTGGAAATGCTATAATGACATATATGCATCGAAAAAGACCTTTGAAAAATATGATAATGAAAAGTTAAAAATTATAGAGAAATACTACAAAGATGCTATATGAGATACTATAGCATCTTTTTTTTATCAAAATTAGATATAGAAAGTCATATGTGTTATTATTTATTTGAGGCGATAAATATGAAATTAAAAAAATTAAGAGATAAAATGATTAACAATAGTATAGATTTCTATATAGTTCCAACATTCGACCCTCACGGATCAGAATATATACCGGAAAATTATAAAGAAAGAGAATTTATAACCGATTTTTCAGGGTCGGCCGGAGTAGCAATTATATCATTGAGTGAAGCTTATTTATGGACTGATGGAAGGTATTTTATACAAGCTGAAGAGCAAATAAAAAACACTGGATTTACTCTTATGAAAATGGGATTTAGTGGAGTTCCAAGTTATACAGAGTGGATTGGAAATACTGTAGAGAAAAACCAAACTATAGGACTGGACTTAGAGTGTTTTCCACAAGAATCCTATGAAAAATTAAAGAGTTCCCTAAGATTCAAAAATATTAATATAAAAAATATAAATTTAATAAAAGAAATTTGGGAAGATAGACCGCTACCACCAAAGGGAAAAGTATATATATATGAAGATAAATATGCAGGGAAAACTTCCAAAGAAAAACTACTTGAAGTTAGAAGAGAAATGAAAAACATGAAATCTGAAATTACTATAATTTCATCTCTGGAGGATATTGCATGGCTATTTAATATTAGGGGAAGCGACATTAAATATACACCATTAGTTATGTCCTATGCAATTATAGAAGAAGATAGAGCTTTGCTCTTCGTAGATTTAGAAAAGATATCTAATGATGTAAAAAACTATTTAGAGTCTTTTTGTGAATTATATAATTACTCTGATATTTTTAATTATGTTGAAAAATATGAAAATACAAGTATATATGTAGATAAAAATAAGTTAAATAATAAATTGTTTAATTGTATAGATAAGTCTAATGAAATAATTAGTGGAAATAATTTAACCGAAAAATTAAAGTCCATTAAAAACAGTACAGAACTTGCAAATATAGAAAAAGCTTATATTAAAGATGGAGTAGCTTTAACTAAATTTATTTTTTGGATTAAAAGGACAATTAAAAATAAAGGTATAACAGAATATGAAGCAGAATTAAAATTAAGAGAATTTAGAAAATTATCAAAAGATTATATTTATGATAGTTTTGATACAATTTCTGCCTATGAAAAAAATGCTGCAATGATGCACTACCATGCAAGTGAAGAAAATAGTTCAACGGTTAAAAATAGCGGGTTTTTATTAGTAGATTCAGGGGCACAATATTTAGAAGGCACTACTGATATTACAAGAACTATTTCCATGGGAAATTTAAGTAGCGAAGAAATAAGAGATTTTACTTATGTACTAAAATCTCACCTAATGTTAGCTACATGTGTATTTTTAAAGGGAACTACTGGCAAGGCATTGGATTCAATTGCAAGATATAATGTTTGGAAAAATCGAACAGATTATAAAAGTGGTACTGGGCATGGAATTGGATGCTTTTTAAGTGTTCATGAAGCTCCACCTTCTATTAGTCCTAGAGCTCTTGAAAGCCCTATGGAAGTGGGTATGATAGTTTCAAATGAACCGGGAATCTATAGAGAAGGTAAATATGGAATTAGAACAGAGAATATTTTAAAAGTTGTATATGATGAAAAAGTAGATGATGATATATTTTACAAATTTAATACTATTTCATTTGCGCCAATTGATATTGATGCTATAGATGTAAATTTATTAGAAGACTATGAAATTAACGCTTTAAACTCATATCACAGAGAAGTATATAATAAAATATCTGATTATTTAACAGATGAAGAAAGAAAATGGCTATTTGAAGTAACTAAAAATATATCTAAATAGGTGATTTTTTGAAAGATTTAGAAGATAGACTTAAACAATTACCAGATTTTCCCGGCGTTTATATAATGAAAGATAAAAATGACAACATTATTTATGTGGGAAAGGCAAAATCTTTAAGAAAGAGAGTTAGGCAATATTTTGGAAGTTATGGAAACTCAAGTGCTAAAGTTAAAGCAATGGTTTCTAATATAGATGATTTTGAATATATTATAGTAGAAAATGAAGTAGAATCTCTAATTCTTGAAAGCAATTTAATTAAAGATAATAATCCCAAATATAATATCTTATTAAGAGACGATAAACAATATCCATACATTAAGGTAACAATTAATGAAAAATATCCAAGGGTTATGAAAACAAGGAGAATTTCAAAAGACAAGGCCAAGTATTTTGGACCATATCCAAATGTAACTGCTGTAAATTCTTCAATAGAAGTCTTTCATAGAATGTTTCCTTTAAAAACTTGCTCTTTAAATTTGGAAAATGGACAAAAAAGACATAGGCCATGCTTAAATTTTTACATGGGAAAGTGTTTGGCACCTTGCGTTGAAAATGTAGAAGTAGATGTATATTTAAATATGATTGATAAAATAACTAAATTTTTATCTGGAAGAGATGATAGTTTAATAAAAGTATTAAAAGAAAAAATGTTAAATGCCTCTGAAAATTTAGAATATGAAAAGGCAGCTGCAATTAGAGATGACATAGAAAATTTAGAATTATTAAATGAAAAACAAATAATATCAAATACAGACTACAGCGATAATAAAGATGTTATAGGAATAGCTCGTGGTGTAAACGAAGTTTTGGTTCAAGTATTTTTTATAAGAGCGGGCAAAATTATAGGAAGAGAACATTACTTTATGAGAGATTATTTTAACGACAGTGCATCTGAAATAATTTCTGCCTTTATAAAACAATTTTATACTGATATGACTTTTATACCTAAAGAAGTAATTATTGAGGCAAATTTAGAAGAGTTGGGAGATTTAGAAGACTTTTTATCTGCTAAGAGAGGCGCTGGCGTTAAAATTATAACGCCTCAAAAAGGAGAGAAAAAAGAACTTGTCAGACTAGTTAAGAAAAATGCAATTGACATGCTGAATAAATATTCCAATAAGTACAAAAAAAAGATGGAAAGTAACTTACTGGCATTAGAGGAAATAAAAGACACTTTGAATTTAGATAAAATACCCACTAGAATTGAAGCATATGATATCTCCAATACTTATGGAGTTGAGTCTGTGGGGTCAATGATAGTATTTGAAAGTGGAGAAGCAAAAAAAACTGACTACAGAAAATTTAAAATAAAAGATGTAATAGGCCCTGATGACTATGCTTCTATGAGAGAGGTTTTAAGTAGAAGATTTAAAAGAGGTATAGAAGAGAGAGAAAAGAATATAAACTCATCCTTTGCCTCATTTCCTGACTTAATAATGATTGATGGCGGTAAGGGACAGGTAAATATTGCTCTGGAAGTACTGGAAAACTTAAAATTGGATATTGAAGTATGTGGTTTAGTAAAAGATGACTTTCACAAGACGAGAGGAATTATTTATAACAACATAGAATACGACTTAAATCAATCTTCTAAAGGTTATAAATTAATATATAAAATTCAAGAAGAGGCTCATAGATTTGCAATTAATTATCATAAGTCATTGAGAAATAAAATTTTATTTAAATCAGAATTAGATGGAATCGAGCAAATTGGAAATAAGAGAAAACAGGATTTGATGAAACACTTTAAATCCATAAATAAAATTAAAAACGCAACTGTTGAAGAGCTTCTAGAAGTAAGTTCAATGAATAAAAAATCTGCAGAAATATTATATAATCACTTTCAAGGAGGAAAGAATGAAGGGAATTAGTTTGCAAAAAATAATTGATGATTTGCCACTTGAAAAAATTTATATTCCAGAAAGTATAGAAGATGTAATTTTATTAAATGGAGAAATAAATAGACCGGGATTACAATTGACAGGCTATTATAATAAATTTCCACCAAAAAGATTGCAAGTAATAGGAGAGCAGGAATGGTACTATATAAATGAATTAAGTCCGGAGGAGCGTTATAAATCAATTGATGAGTTTTTTAGTCATAAAATTCCAGCACTGATTTTTTCCGGTAATCATTGGATTCACAACGAAATTATCGAGTTGTCTAAAAAATATGATATATCTCTATTGAGGACAAAAGATTCTTTTTCAAAGTTCACAGTAAAATTTCAAAACTATATTGAGGTAGAACTTGCTCCAAAGATGAGGAAACACGGAGTTCTACTAGATGTATATGGTGTAGGAGTATTAATAACTGGAAACACAGGGATTGGAAAATCAGAAGCTGCATTAAATTTAATCTCCAAGGGTTCAAAATTAATATCAGATGATTCTGTTATTATAAAAAACATAGAAAATAGATTAATAGGGACTTCACCTGAAATAACTAAGTACTTTATGGAAATTAGAGGTGTGGGAATAATAGATATTCAAAAGTTATTTGGAATAGGCTTTGTAATGGAAGATAAGGAAGTTGAAATGATTGTTCACTTAGAAGCGTGGGATAAGTCTAAAGAATATGAAAGGCTGGGAATAGATGATGACTATGAAGAAATCTTAGGAAAAGAAGTTGTCAAATACACTATACCAGTTAAACCAGGAAGGGACACTGCACTTATAATTGAAGCAGCCACAAAGAATTTTAAACAAAAAGAAACAGGGTATAATCCTGCCATTGAATTAAACAATAGGATTTTAAAATATAAGTAAATTTAAAGCTATACTATGTTTTTATAGTGTATTATAAGAATATAATTCTTGAAAATACCTGAATTATAAGCCTATAATAGTATTAAGAATAAAATTATATCAGTAACTAAAAACGGGGGGTTATTATGGGAAAAATTTTCAAAACTATGGATGGTAATGAAGCGGCTGCTCACGTAGCATATGCCTTTTCAGATATAGCTTGTATATATCCAATTACGCCATCATCACCTATGGCAGAACATATAGATGCTTGGGCTTCACAAGGAAGAAAAAATATTTTCGGACAAGAAGTTTTAGTAAAAGAACTACAATCAGAAGCAGGGGCTGCTGGTGCTATGCACGGTGCACTTCAAGCCGGTTCATTAACTTCTACTTATACTGCATCACAAGGATTATTACTTATGTTGCCAAATATGTATAAGATAGCAGGTGAATTACTTCCAGGAGTATTTCACGTTGCAGCACGTGCTTTAGCTTCACATGCACTATCAATTTTTGGTGATCATCAAGACGTTATGGCTTGTCGTGCATCCGGATTTGCACTTTTAGCATCAGGTTCTGTACAAGAATCTATGGATATGGCAGCAGTTGCACATCTTACTTCTATTAAGAGCAGAGTACCTTTTGCACATTTTTTCGATGGTTTTAGAACATCACACGAAATGCAAAAAATAGAAGTTTTAAATTATGATGATCTTGAAAAATTAGTAGACAAAAAATCAATAAATGAATTTAAAGAAAGGGCTTTAAATCCAAATTCGCCTGTAGTTAGAGGTACAGCACAAAACCCTGACATATATTTTCAATCTGTTGAATCATCAAATAATTTTTATTCTGATGTAATAGGTACAACAGAAGAATATATGAAAGAGATATCTAAATTAACTGGTAGAGATTACGGTTTATTTAACTATTACGGAGCTGATGATGCAGAGGAAATTATAATTGCAATGGGCTCAGTAACAGAGACAATTGAAGAAGTTGTAGATTATTTAAATGCAAAAAATAAAAAAGTAGGTCTATTAAAAGTACATCTATACAGACCATTCTCTAAGAAACACTTCTTAGAAGCAATACCTAAGACAGTTAAGAAAATTGCTGTATTAGATAGAACTAAGGAAAAAGGTGCTATAGGCGAACCTCTATACTTAGATGTTAGAGATGTATTTTATGATGAAGAAAATGCTCCATTAATTATAGGAGGAAGATATGGCTTAGGATCTAAAGATACTAACCCATCACATATATTAGCTGTATTTAAACATTTGGACTCAAAGAATCCTACTCATAATTTTACAGTTGGAATTAATGATGACGTAACAAAACTTTCATTACCTATTGAAGAAAAAATAACTACAGAGCCAGAGGGAACAATTAGATGTAAATTCTGGGGATTTGGTTCAGATGGTACTGTAGGTGCTAATAAAAGTGCAATTAAAATTATTGGTGACAATACTGATATGTATGCTCAGGGGTATTTTGACTATGACTCTAAAAAATCAGGTGGAGTTACAATGTCTCACTTGAGATTTGGAAGCCACAAGATAACTTCAACTTACTTGCTTTCTGAGTCAGACTTTATATCTTGTTCAAAACAATCCTATGTATATCTATATGACTTACTAAAGGGCTTAAAGAAGGGTGGAACTTTCTTATTAAATACTCTATGGGATGATAGTCAATTAGACGAGCACTTGCCAAATTCACTAAAGAAATTTATTGCAGACAATGAAATAAAATTCTATACAATTAATGCTACAAAAATTGCTGCTGAAATTGGACTTGGCGAGAGAATTAACATGGTAATGCAATCTGCATTCTTTAAACTTTCAGAAGTTTTACCTATTGACGAAGCAATAAAATTCTTAAAAGAAGCAATTGTAAATGACTATGGAACAAAGGGTGACGATATTGTACAAATGAACTATCGTGCTGTAGATGCCGGAATAGGCGCTACACATCTTGTTAATATACCAGATAGCTGGAAAAATTTAACATCAAGCGATGATCACACTATTAAGAATGCACCTGAATTTATAAATGACATATTAGTTCCTATGAGTAGACAAGAGGGAAACGACTTACCTGTTTCTTCATTTGTAGGTGTTGAAGACGGAACATTCCCTGCGGGAACTAGTAAATATGAAAAAAGAGGAATAGCAGTTAATGTTCCTAAGTGGGAAATAGAAAAGTGTATCCAATGTAACCAATGTTCGTTCGTTTGTCCTCATGCTGCTATTAGACCATTCTTATTAGATGAAGAAGAAGTTAACAATGCACCTGATAGCTTTAAGACAAAAAAGGGAATTGGAAAGGGCGCTGACAAATATCAATATAGAATTCAAGTTTCTCCACTAGATTGTACTGGATGTGGAAACTGTGCTCAAGTTTGTCCTTCAAAGGAAAAAGCACTTATTATGACACCTTTAGAGACAATGCTTCAAGAAGAAGATAATTGGAATTATTCTACTACAATAACTTCTAAGCAAGATGATTTTGAAGCTAATAACGTTAAAAACTCACAATTCTTTATGCCATACCTTGAATTTTCAGGAGCGTGTGCTGGTTGTGGTGAAACACCTTATATTAAGCTAATTACGCAATTGTTCGGAGATAGAATGAGTATTGCCAATGCAACAGGATGTACTTCAATATGGGGTGGTTCTGCACCGTCAATGCCATATTGCACTGACAATAATGGTTGTGGTCCATCATGGGCAAATTCACTATTTGAAGACAATGCGGAATATGGATTTGGAATGGCGATTTCTCAAACTCAAACAAGAAATAGAATTAAAGTATTAATGGAAGAATTTATAGAATTAAATATAGATCAAAATGTAAATGCACTATTTGAAGAGTGGATTGCAGGAATGGATGACTATAAAACTTCAAAATTAGCTAGTGTAAAACTTATTCCTATATTTGAAAAACAGTTTAACGATGAAAAAGCCAATGAAATTATGTCAAATTTAAATAGTTTGAGAAAGTTTTTAATTAAAAAATCTCAATGGGTAATAGGTGGAGACGGCTGGGCGTATGATATTGGATATGGAGGATTAGACCATGTTCTAGCTTCAGGAGAAGATATTAATGTAATAGTTGTAGACACTGAAGTTTATTCTAATACTGGAGGACAAGCTTCTAAGGCAACTCCAACAGCAGCTGTAGCTCAATTTGCAGCATCAGGAAAATTGACAAGGAAAAAAGACCTTGGAATGATGGCTGCAACATATGAATATGTATATGTTGCTCAAATAGCTCTAGGAGCAGATAAAAACCAAGCTTTAAAGGCAATTAAAGAAGCAGAGGCTTATAAAGGGCCATCCCTAATAATTTGCTATGCTCCATGTATAAATCATGGTATTAAAGCTGGAATGGGCGCTTCAATTGAAGAAGAAAAGAAGGCGGTAGATACTGGATACTGGCACTTATACAGATTTAATCCTGAATTGAAAAAAGAAGGAAAGAATCCATTTGTACTAGATTCAAAAGCTCCTACTAAACCATTTAGAGAATTCTTAGATGGAGAAATTAGATATACTTCGTTGAAAAAATTATTCCCTGAAAGAGCAGAACAACTATTTGAAATTGCAGAAGAAAATGCAAAAGATAGATATGACTACTATTTAAAAATGGAACAACCAAACTAAATTTAAATAGTTAAAAAATGATAAAAAAACAATGTTATTTGAATAACATTGTTTTTTTATCATTTAAATTGTATTAGAACTATATTAACTTCCTTTCTTAATATCATCTATAAAAATCTTATATGCATTAATAATTGAAGTTGATGCAACAATTCCAACAGCTAATGAAGAAGCTATTAAAAAAGTTTCAATAGCAGATTGTTGGGCTAATTTAGTATTGTCATTAATTAAATAATACATAGTATAGTACATCCCTGCTCCAGGAACCATAGGCGTTAGAGCTGGTAATATAAATACAGTTGCAGGTTTTTTCATCCTTCTTGCCGCAAATTCACCAATAAAACCTAAAACAAAGGTAGAAAAGCATCCGGCAATGAAGAAGTTATTTGTTTGCAACAGGGTGAATTTATATATAATCCATGAAATACCACCATATATACATGATATAAAAATAGCTTTTTTGGGACAATTAAAATATATGGCAAAACCCATTGCTGCAAAAGTTGCTATTAAAAACTGTGTAATGTAATAGTACATAATACACCTCACTTAAAAATTTGTAATGCGGCACCAACGCCAAGAGCTATGGCCAAACCAAGAAATACTGTCTTAGCTAAGCCCATTACTCCTGATAAAAAATCTCCATTTATAATGTCTCTGGCAGCGTTTGTAGCTGAAACTCCTGGAACTAAAATCATAATAGATCCAATTATCACCATATTGTAATTGGTTGCAAAATTAAGGTTAGTTAAAACTAGCGCAAATATTGAACTTACAAAAGCGCCCAGAAAATTATAGATAAAAAAATTAAATTTAAATTTGGAGGCTTTAGATAAAATAAAGGACATGAACAGTGTAATAATAAAGGCACATAAAAAATCTTTTAAGTCTCCACCAAATAATAGAGAAAAAAAGGAAGCTAACCATCCTGCTGCAATATGAGCTTTCCAATTATCTAAATTAGAATTTTCATCTATATCTTTTAAAATCTGCATACCTTGATTATAGGAAATATCTTCATTTACAAATCTACGTGAAAAGTCATTTATTTTGTCGATTTTTTCAAGATTAATAGTTGAATTATGCACTTTTTTAAAAATTGTAATTATTTCATTGTCATATTCTAAAGATACAAATATTCCTGAAGTTAACACATAGGCATCTACAGCTTCAACATTAGATACAGATTTACAAATACGTTGAACTGTATCTTCAGCTCTATATATTTCAGCTCCGTTTTTTACTAATAGTTTTCCTGCATATAGAGATAAATTCATTAATTGTTTAGCATCTTTAATATCATTTAAATTTCGTTTCATATATTTCTCCAATCATTTCAATTATACTATCTTAGAAAGCTTTAGACAATCAATATTAATTGAAACTACTTGCTCCTAATGATATAATAAGACTCTAAAATATTATAAGAGGTGATAGTATGGAAAAACCTATAGTTTCTATTATAGGAACTCCAAATGTAGGGAAATCCACACTTTTCAATAAAATAATTGGAAGAAAAATTTCTATTACAGAAGATACACCAGGAGTTACAAGAGATAGAATTTATTCTGATGGAGAATGGCTTGGAAAGAAATTTCTATTAATTGACACTGGTGGATTGGATTTAAAAGATGAAGATATATTTATGTCTAATATCAAATCGCAAGTAGACCTTGCTTTAGATATGAGTGACGTAATAATATTTTTAACTGATGGCGTTAGAGGTGTTTCTTCAAGTGACAGAGAAATAGCAAATTACTTAAGAAAATCCAATAAAAAAATTATTCTAGCTATAAATAAGTTTGACTCTAAGGCAGCTAATAATAATTACTATGATTTTTTTGAATTAGGCTTAAGCGATCCCATTAAAATAAGTTCAGAACAGGGAACTGGTGTTGGAGATTTATTAGATGAAGTTATCAAAGATTTTGGCGAACAAGATGAAGATTTTTTTGATGATGATATTAGAGTTACTTTTATTGGAAAGCCAAATGTGGGCAAGTCTTCGCTAATAAATAAAATATTGGGAGAAGATAGAGTTATTGTAACAAATATTCCTGGAACGACAAGAGATGCTATAGATTCTAAATTTAAATACAAAGATGAGGACTATACACTTGTAGATACTGCGGGACTTCGTAAAAAGAAAAAGATAAACGAGAATATTGAAAGGTATTCTGTTATAAGAACACTTACTGCTATAGAAAGGTCTAGTGTATGTGTATTAGTCGTAGATGCTGAAGAGGGAATATCTGAACAGGACTCTAAAATAGTGGGCTACGCTCATGACAACAACAAGGGAATAATAGTTGCTGTAAATAAGTGGGACATAATAGAAAAAGACAATAAAACTATTAAAAAATTTGAAAAATCAATAAGAGAAAGACTTCCTTTTATTAATTATGCGCCAATAATATTTATATCAGCACTGACAGGACAGCGTATAGACAAATTATTAGAGACAATTTTAATTGTCAACAATAACTATAATCACAGAATAAAAACAGGCGTTTTAAATGATATACTCAACAAAGCAGTATTGATTAATCAACCTCCTTCAGACAAGGGAAGAAGGGGAAAACTTTATTATGCTTCACAAGTCTCTGTAAGACCACCAAAGTTTTTATTATCTGTAAATGACAAAGAATTATTTCACTTTAGCTATGTAAGATATTTAGAAAATCAAATTAGAGAATCTTACAGTTTTGATGGAGTACCTATTATATTATCTTTAAAAAATAGGGGAGAGAAGTAATGAAATTTTTATTTTGCTTATTATTATCTTACTTAATAGGCACTATATCAGGTTCATATATTATTGGAAGCAAGGTTTTAAATATAGATATTAGAAATTATGGAAGTAAAAATGCTGGAACGACTAATGCCATGCGAGTACTTGGAAAAAAATGGGGAGTAATTACTTTTATAATAGATTTTCTCAAGGGAATTTTAGTAGTTGTAATTTCAAAATATATTTTTTTATTTTCAAATCAATATATTTTATTTATGATTTTAGCTTGTATAGTAGGTCATGACTATCCTTTTTATATGAAATTTAAAGGGGGAAAGGGTGTAGCAACTACACTTGGTGCATTTGCTGTCTTTAATTTTAAATTAGCTTTTATATGTTGGCTAATTTGGATGTTTTTAATATTAACTACAAAAATGGTTTCCTTAGCTTCAATAGGTTTTCTTTTAAGTATTATTGTTTTATTTACTTTACTTGGAGACTATGATGTGTATTGTGATATTACTATATTTGTTATTTGTGGGCTTGGAATTTATAGACACAAGTCAAATATAAAGAGAATATTAAGCAAAACAGAAAATAAAATAGGAAATAGGAGAAAAAAATGAATATAGCAATATTAGGAGGAGGCAGCTGGGGAACTGCAGTTGCAAGACTTCTTCACAATAAAGGTCATAATGTAAAATTTTATATAAGAGATAAAAATGTAGTAGAAGATATTAATACTAGAGGTGTAAATAGTAAATTTTTACCAAACATTGATTTGGGAAATTTAAAAGCTACTTCAAATATACATGATGCTGTAAAAGATACAGAGACCATAGTACTTGGTGTACCTACAAATTCAGTTAGAAGTGTTTTAAATTCCATAAAAGATGATATAGAAGATCAAATAATTGTAAACTTGGCAAAGGGAATTGAAGTCGATACTCTTGAAAGAGTTTCTCAAATTTCTAAAGAGATACTACCTAAAAATGCATTTATTAGTTTGTCAGGACCCTCTCATGCAGAAGAAGTGGGAAAAGACATACCAACCCTTGTTGTAGTTTCATCAGAAGATATACAAGCTTCCAAAAAAATACAACATGCTTTTTCAACAGAAAATTTTAGGGTTTATACTAACAATGACTTAATTGGAGTTGAAATTGGAGGAGCATTAAAAAACATAATTGCATTGGCTGCTGGGATGAGTGATGGTTTAGGATATGGAGATAATACAAAAGCTGCACTTATGACTAGAGGAATATACGAAATGAGTAAATTAGGTAAAGCCTTAGGAGCAGATCCATATACATTTAACGGACTTTCTGGAATTGGAGATTTAATAGTAACTTGTACAAGTATGCACTCTAGAAATAGAAGAGCAGGTATATTAATGGGAGAGGGTTTGAGCTCTGAAGAAGCAGCTGAAAAGATCGGTCAAGTAGTTGAAGGAGTAAAGACAACAAAATCAGCATATGAATTATCAAAAATTCACAATGTTTCAATGCCCATAACACACAAACTATATGATGTGTTATACAATGATGTTAATCCTAAAGAAGCTGTTTCTAGTCTAATGAAAAGAGAATATAAAGAAGAAATGGAAGAAATTTTTTTAGACAATATAAATTTATAATTAGGTGAATAAATTTGAAATCAAAACAAAAAAAGAAATATAGTCTAAACAAAAAAAGCTTGTTTTTATTAATAATACTAGTTTTTATTTTATTTCTTGTGAATTCTACAACCAATAGGCTATATAAAAAAAATAAAACAGTATTTCCAACTTATACAACTTATATTGACAGCATAAATACAAAAGGTGTAGCAATATTTGATGAAGAGGTCTATACTGCAAAGGGAAGTGGAATAGTTTTATTTAATGCAAGTGAAGGGGAAAAAGTCCCTGTAGATTTTGAAATTGCAAATATAAATTTAATGAATGATACTTCCGAGTTAAAAGATGAACTTTCTCAAATAAATGCAGCCTTAAGTTATAAATTAAATGAAGAAGGTAAAAGTGTTGCCATAAATGATGAAGTTAATGTTACAAAAATTCAAGAAGATTTAAAAAATAAAGATTTACTTAAAGCTATTTCTGATATAAATGAATTAGATTTGAATACTCAAAAAAATGTAAGTGTATCTAATTTAACAGAATTAATGAGCTCATCAATAGAAGAATTAACAGAGGAAAAAGAAAAATTATCTTCGCAAATAGCAAAGAGCAATATTTCTTATAAAGCTGATTATTCAGGAGTAGTTTCATTTAAGATTGACGGGCTTGAAAAATATTATACACCTGAAAATTTAGGTAAACTAACTATTGAATATTTAGATAAACATTACAAAGTATCTGACTTCAAAAGTGAAACAAAAGTTGAGAATAAAGATTATTTATTTAAACTTGTAAATAACCTATCTTACTATGTAGCTTTAAAAATAGATGATTTTGAAGAATTAAAAGATTTAAAATTAGGAGATCAACTTAATTTAGAAGTAGATGGCAAGGAAGATATATTGGGACAAGTTGTAGAAATAAATAAAGAGAAAAAAAAGGGAATAATAGTTTTAAGTGTAAACACAAATTTTGATGAACTATATTCCAGTAGATTTCACAACTTTAAAATAGTATTAAATGAAATGAAATGTTTTGAAATACCAAAAAGTGCTATTATAAAGAGAAATTCAATGGCAGGAGTATATGTTCAAGAGATTCAAGGCCTAGTGAGATTTGTGCCAATAGAATCTATAAAGTCCTTAGAAAATAGTGTTTATGTTTCAACAGGAGATAAAGATAGTTATATAACTCTTTCTGAAAAAACGTATAAAACTATTACAATCAATGACTCCATAGTTATTAATCCTGAACGAATTAGAGAGTCTCAAATTTTAAATTAGTAGGGGTGATAAATTTGGCTATAAAAGATAATTTAAATAATATTTTAGAAGAAATTGAAGAAGCTAGAAAGCATTCAATTACTAATGAAGAAGTAAAATTAATTACAGTTACAAAAACTAGGACAATTGAAGAAATTGAAGAGGTTATAAATTGTGGAATATTAGATATTGGAGAAAACAAAGTTCAGGAACTTAAGGATAAAATAAATTTATTAAATAATTCTGCAATTAATTATCATATGATTGGAAATTTACAGACAAATAAGGTAAAATATATATATGACAAGGTTTATTTAATTCAATCTCTTGATAGACTAAGTTTACTTAAAGAAATTAATAAAAAAGCAAAGACTGATAATATATTTGTAAATTGTCTAGTTGAAGTAAATATTGCAGACGAAGAGCAAAAAGGTGGAGTTTTATACAGTCAGGTAGAACAATTTATTGAAGATTGTCTAGACTATGAAAATGTAAAAATAAAGGGACTTATGACTGTGGCACCAAATATAGATGATGAAGTTTTTTTAAGAGATTGTTTTAGAAGAATGTTTAAGCTAAAAGAAAAAATCGAGAGAAAAAATTATAATGAAGTTGAAATGAAATATTTGTCTATGGGAATGAGTGGAGATTTTAAAATAGCTATTGAAGAAGGTTCCAATATGGTAAGAATTGGAACTAGAATATTTGGAAATAGAAACTAGGAGGATAAAATGGCAGAAATGATGGATAAGATTAAAAAGGTTTTTGGATTTTCTGATGATTATGACTACGATGATTATGAGGATGAAAACTATGAAGACGAAATTAATGTTGTCGAAAGGGAGACACCTACGAGAACTGTAAAAAATAGAAAGGCTTTAGATTCTGCAGATATGGTTATAACAGTTCACGAACCTTTATCTTATGAAGAAGCACCTAATATAGTTGATGACTTAAGAGATTACAAATCAATAGTATTAAATTTCGAACAACTTGACATAGATGTTAAGAGAGAAATTTTTGACTTTGTAAATGGAGCTCTTTATGCTTTAGATGGTAAAATACAAAAAGTAAACAAAGACATATTTATTTTAGCACCTAAAAATGTTGAAATAGATGGTTTAAAAGAAGAACTTAAAAATGCTGGAATGTTTCCTTGGTAATAAAAAATGAAAATTGATAGGAGTATACTTTTAAATCATATTTTTGAAGATGATAAAAAAGTTGTTCTTAGAAATTTAATTGATAAAGTAGAAACAGTAATCAATAAACATATAGTTGTATCCACAGATTTTTTAGATCCCTATGAAGTTTATTTATCTAAATCAATATTAAATAAATTTGATGAGATTAAATATACTATATCTGGAGGCTACCATAGTTTTGAGCGCTCTATTATATACGTATATCCTTCATATTTATATGATGTAGATTATGGTGATATTAAAAAGTTAAGCTTTAAAGACAATGAAGATATTAAACATAAAAATGTATTGGGAAGTTTAATGTCTTTGGGCATAGATAGAAAAAAAGTAGGTGACATTGTTTTTAGCAATGGCTATTGCCATATATTTTTAAAATCTGAAATATCAGAATATGTGAAATATAATTTGACAAAGATAAATCAATCAAATGTAAAATTAGAAGAAAATATTGAGTTCATAGCTCCTGTCTTGGAATATGAATTTAAAAAGATAATTATTTCTTCATTGCGATTAGATACTTTTATTGGAGCTATTTTAAAAATATCAAGAGCTAATGCAATTAGTTTAATAGAGACGAAAAAAGTGAAAGTGAATTTTAAAGATGAAACTAAGCCATCAATAAAATTAAATCAGGGAGATTTGATTTCTATAAAAAAATATGGACGTTTTATTTTTGCTGATGTTGAACAGATTACTAAAAAGGATAAATATGTTATTAATATAAAAATCCCAAAATGATTATTTTGGGATATGTTTGTTTGGAGGAATTATGGGCGTAGTTTTATTTTCTATATTTTTAATTATTATTGATCAATTTTCTAAATATTTAGTTGTAAAGTTCCTAGCAGGAGAGGCTCCAGTAGTTATAATAAAAGACGTACTAAATTTTTATTATTTGGAAAATAGAGGAGCAGCATTTGGAATAATGCAAAACAAGAGATTTTTATTTATAATAATTACTGCAGTTGTAATATTAATACTATTAAGTTTATTATACAAAAACTATAGACATGCTTCAGTTATGTTTAAAACCTCTATTTCATTAATTGTAGGTGGAACTATTGGTAACTTTATTGATAGAATAAGATTACACTATGTAGTTGATTTTATTAGTATAAACATTAAAAAAATTAACTTTGAATTTGCTGTTTTCAATTTAGCTGATGTATTTATAGTAGTTGGAACTTTTTTGTTGATAATTATAATATTATTACATGATAATCCAAAGAGGAGCAAAAATGTATAGCAATACTTTTACATTTACATCTAAAATTGAAGAGAGATTAGATAAGTACTTAACAGAGCAATTGCCATTGAATAGATCTCAAATAAAAAAATTAATACAAAGTGGCAATATTAAAGTAAACTCTAAAATTGTAAAAGCGGGATATTTACTTTCTTTTAATGATACAATTACAGTCTTTTATGAAGATGAAGCAGATTTGAAATTAGTTCCTGAAAATATTGAATTTAAAATAATTTATGAAGATGCAGATATTGCAATAATTTCAAAGCCACAAAATTTAGTAGTTCATCCTGGTGCCGGAAATTTAAACAACACTTTAGTAAATGGGCTTTTGTATGAATTTGATAATCTAGCCAACACTGAAGACAATGCACTTAGACCGGGAATAGTACATCGATTAGATAAGGACACAAGTGGACTGATGATAATAGCAAAATCTAATAGAGCTTATTATAAATTAGTTGATGACTTTAAAAACGGAAAAATAAATAAGACATACTTAGCCATTGTAGAGGGAAACCTTTATGAGGATAATACTATTGAAACACTAATTGGAAGAGATCCAAAAAATAGAATAAAAATGGCTGTCGTAGAGAAAAATGGGAAATTAGCAATTACAAAATATAATTTAATAAAAAATTACAGGGGATGTTCATTAATTTCTCTTAATATATATACAGGAAGAACTCATCAAATAAGAGTTCATATGCGATATATAAATCATCCGGTACTAGGAGACCCTCTATATGGAAATAAAAATAAATACAAAATAGACAAGCAAATGCTACATGCCTATTCTCTTTCTTTTTATCATCCGGTAACTAATGAAAAACTGTGCTTTAAAGATGAATTTCCCATTAGATTTAATGACTTTTTAAATAAAGTACAACCACTTTAAACTACAATAAAATTTGATTTGACTTAATATTTAAATTATAGGGATCTTTATAAAAACACTTTAATATTGTTTTTATAATAAGATCTTTTTTTATATTGGAGTTGTTAAAATCATCTTGGGATATATTTCCCAATACTCCAGTACAATAATTAGTTACATAACTTACACAACTGTAGGCTATATTTAATTCACCAAATAGTAATGATTCAGGAATATTAGTCATTCCAACTACATCACAATTTAACAGTTGATATAATTTTATTTCTGTTTTACTTTCAAATCTTGGACCTTCTGTGCATACGTATATTCCTTCGCTAGTAGATAATGAAGTACCTTTAGATTCCTCTATAAATAGATTGTTTAACTGAGAATTATATATGTTTGATACTTCTAAGTGTTTCACATTATTGTCTGTATAAAAAGAAGATATTCTATTCTTTGTCATATCTAAAAAATCTGTGCTTAAAACTATTGAACCTATAGCTAAATTTTTTTTTAAACTTCCAACAGCACATATTCCATATACATGTTTAATATCCAATTTTTGAATTGCCATTGCATTGGCTCTATAATTTATATTAGATGGTGATATACTGTGGTCTTTTCCATGACGAGGAATATAGTAGACTATAAAGTCATCAAAGTATATTTCATTTAAGATTACATTTCCATATTGTGTTGATATACTAATTTCCTTAGAGTCTTTAAAATAATCGTCAAAGCCAGTACCTGCTATAATTGCATATTTTTTCATTATTACCTCCTGATTTTCTGATATAATAACATTATAATATATATTTCAATAATAATTTATAAAAAAGAAAATTATTAATAGAAAAGGGTGTAAATATGAATAAATTTGATGTAATAATTGTAGGATCAGGCGCAAGTGGAGTGTTTGCCTCTTATGAATTTACAAAACTAAACACAAATTTAAAAGTTTTAATGATAGATAAGGGAAATTCTATAGAAAATAGAATTTGTCCCATTAAAGCCGGTAAAGTTGAAAAGTGTATAGGATGTAGTCCGTGTAATATTATGAATGGATATGGCGGAGCTGGAACTCTGTCAGATGGTAAATACAATATAACCACTAATTTTGGTGGTGATATTCACAAGTATTTAGGAAAAGATAAATCTATAGAGCTAATGGAATATGTAGACAAAGTTCTATGTAGTTTTGACGAAGGGGAAACTAAACTATATTCTACAAAGTCTTCTAATTTAAAAACAATTGCTTTAAGACATGACTTACATCTATTAGATGCCAAAATAAGACATTTTGGTACAGATAGAAATATTGAAATTTTAAAAAAAATGTATGAATTTTCAAAGGATAAAATAGATATTAAATTTAATACCAACTGTGAAGATGTAATAAAAAAACCAAATGGTGAATATGTAGTTATAACAGATGGGGGAGAAGAATTTACATGTGATAATTTAATATTGGCATCTGGAAGATCGGGTTCAAAATGGATGTCCAATATTTGTAAAAAGTTTAATATTAATCTATCTAGTAACCAAGTAGATATAGGGGTGAGAGTGGAATTACCGGCAGAAATATTTAAACACATTACAGATGAAGTATATGAGAGCAAAATAGTATATCAAACAAAATCCTATAATGATTTAGTTAGAAGCTTTTGTATGAATCCCTATGGACAAGTAGTTGCCGAAAATACAAATGGCATTATTACTGTTAATGGTCATTCTTATTCAAATCCAGAACTTCAAAGTGAAAATACAAACTTTGCACTACTTGTTAGCAATAAATTTACTGAACCTTTTAAAGATTCAAATGAATATGGAGAATCCATTGCCAAGTTATCTAATATGCTTGGCGGGGGAGTTCTATTGCAGAGATTTGGAGATTTAATAAAGGGTAGACGTTCTGATGATAGAAGAATGGAAAAGTGCTTTACAATACCTACATTAAAGGCAACACCAGGAGATTTGTCATTAGTAATACCTAAAAGACAATTGGACTCTATAATAGAGATGATATATGCCTTGGATAAAATAGCTCCGGGAATAGCAAATGAAGATACGTTATTATATGGGGTAGAAGTGAAATTTTACAATTCTAAAGTTGAAGTGAATAATAACTTTGAAACATCACAAAAAAATCTATATGTTATGGGAGATGGGGGAGGAACTACACATTCTCTATCCCAAGCATCTGCTTGCGGAGTATATTTAGCAAGATATTTAAATGAATTATATGCTTGACAATCTCAAAGAAATATTATAAAGTATATGAAAATACAAAATGATGATTAGAAAATAGTAGCTAAATTAAGATTTTTTATAGAGAGTCAACAAAGTGGTGGAAGTTGATAGAATCATTTTAGTGAATGGGTCTATGAGTGCAAAGCGAATTATAGTAGCTAAGACGTTTCTCGCGTTATAGAGATAGAATATATAAGTATTCGAATAAGATATGTCCATAGACATAAATAGGATGGCACCGCGAACAACCATTTGCTCCTTAAATAGAGCAAGTGGTTTTTTTATTTTCTATTCATATTTTACTAAGAAAAGAGGAATAAATATGAAAACTAAAAATTTAGTAACAGCAGCAGTTTTATTGTCAATAGGTACAGTACTTCATTTAATAGTACCTGCATTTCCCGGTGGAATGAAACCGGATTTTATATTGGTAACAATGTTTTTTGCAATTTTAATGAATTTAAAGCTTAGTTCAACTTTAACAATTGGAGTAGTAGCGGGCTTATTAGGCGCTGCCACTACAACTTTTCCGAGTGGACAAATACCTAATATAATAGATAAAGTTTGTACGGCAGTTTTTGTACTACTTTTATTTAAGGTATTTACTTTAAAAAGCGATATTTCATCAATAAAAACAGTAATTATAACTATTATAGGAACAATGTTTAGTGGTTTAATGTTCTTAACTAGTGCATCAATTTTAAGTGGACTTCCAGGTTCAGTTAGTATTTTATCTATGATTATGATAGTTGTAGTTCCAGCAGCTGTATTTAATGCTATCCTAGCAATAATGATTTATAAGACAATGAAAATTTATAAAAAAACTATAGCATAGAAATAGAGGTTCAAAAGTTAAATTTAAAACTAACTTTTGAACCTCTATTTTTTAAAATATTTTTATACCATTTCGCTAGGTCTTATTAATTCATCAAATTCTTCACTTGTAAGTAACTCAAGTTTAATTGCAGCTTCTTTTAAAGAACAGTTAAATTCATGTGCATATTTTGCAACTTTTGCAGAGTTATCATATCCAATCTTAGGATTTAATGCTGTAACAAGCATTAGAGAATTAGATAAATTATATTCCATTTTTTCTATATTTGGCTCTATGCCACGCACACAATTATCATTAAATGAATTTATAGAGTCAGTTAAAAGGGAAACGGAATTTAAAAAGTTATAAATTATAACAGGCATAAATACATTTAATTGAAAATTTCCTTGGGATGCTGCAAATCCAATAGTAGTATCATTTCCCATTACTTGTACACATACCATTGTCATAGCTTCTGATTGTGTCGGATTTACTTTACCGGGCATAATAGAAGATCCAGGTTCATTGGCAGGTATGGTAATTTCTCCAAGACCACATCGAGGGCCACTAGCTAACCATCTAATATCATTTGCAATTTTCATTAAATTTGATGCAGTAGCCTTTAAAGCTCCATGTGAATACACTAAATAATCTTTACTTGTAAGAGCATGGAATTTATTTTTTTCTGAAACAAATTTATAGTTTAAATTTGCAGTTAGTATTTCACATACCTTGTCTCCAAAATTTAAAGGAGCATTTATACCAGTTCCTACAGCAGTTCCTCCTATTGCTAAATTTAATAGTCCCTTATTACTTTCAAGAATCATATCTTTATTTACTTCTAACATATTTTTCCAAGCACTAATTTCTTGTGAAAATTTTATAGGGGTAGCATCTTGCAAATGTGTTCTGCCAATTTTTATAATTGAACTATATTTTTTTTCTAACTCTTCAAAAGAGTTTATTAATTTATCTAAAGCGGGAATTAGCTTTTCACTTATTTCAATAACTGCAGCAATATGCATAGCAGTGGGGAAGGTATCATTTGAGCTTTGAGACATATTTACATCATCATTGGGATGCAATATTTTTTTTGAAGCAATTTCATTACCTCTATTTGCAATTACTTCATTTACATTCATATTTGTTTGAGTTCCACTTCCAGTTTGAAAAACCTTTAACGGAAAATTATTATCAAGTTTATGAGAAGTTATTTCATCACAACATTTTTCAATTAGAGAGGCTTTCTCCAAACTAATTTTTCCAAAGCTGTTATTTGCCTCAGCACACGCCTTCTTTAAATGAGCAAGGGCTCTAATTACTTCAAGAGGCATAATATCCTTTCCTATAATAAAATTTTCATGACTACGCTGTGTTTGAGCTCCCCAATATACGTCTAAGGGAACTTCAACTTCTCCCATTGAATCTTTTTCAATTCTAAATTTCATATTATCACCCATTATTTTTTCCTATAATTCCAGGTTTTAGCATTTTATACGGATCTAAGATTTCATCAAGCTCATCTTCTGGGATTAAGTTATCTCTTAAAATTAATTCTTTTATAGATTTTCCTGTTACAAGTGCTTCTTTAGCTATTTTAGCAGCTACATCATATCCTACATATGGGTTAATTGCAGTAATCATTCCAATAGAATGATCCACTAGTCGTCTGCTTTCTTCTCTATTTGCAACTATGCCAACAATGCAATTGTCAATAAAGGTTGTGATGGCATTTGTTAAAGTATTTAAAGATTCAAATAAATTGTGAAATAAAATTGGCTCAAATGCATTTAACTCTAATTGACCTGCTTCAGCAGCCATTGTTATAGTAACATCATTTCCAATTATATTAAAAGCTACTTGATTTACTACTTCCGGTATAACTGGATTAACTTTCCCTGGCATAATAGATGAGCCATTTTGTCTAGGTGGTAAATTAATTTCACCAAATCCAGTTCTCGGACCTGAATTCATAAGTCGTAAATCATTACTCATTTTAGATAAACTAACAGCGCAAGATTTTATAACGCCTGATACCATGACATAAGAGTCTAAGTTTTGAGTACTGTCAATTAAATCATCTGCCTGTACTACGTCTAAACCACTTATTTTACTTAAATTAGGTACAACTTTATTCACATAATCTATATCAGCATTTATTCCTGTTCCTATAGCTGTACCACCAAGATTTAAAACTTTAATTTCATTTAAAGCATTTTTAAATCTTGTTATATCTCTTTTAATTGCACTGCTATAAGCGTGGAATTCTTGACCTAATGTGATTGGAACTGCATCTTCAAGTTGAGTTCGTCCCATTTTTATTACATCAGAAAATTCTTCTGCTTTGTCAGATAGTGCCTTGTCTAAATCTTCAAGTTTTTTAATAGCTTTTATGATAAGTTTTAATACTGTAATTTTGCCACAGGATGGATAAACATCATTAGTTGACTGTCCCATATTAACATGGTCATTGGGATTTACTATTTTATAGTTTCCCTTTTCTTCTCCTAAGTACTCTAAGGCAATATTTGCAATAACTTCATTTGCATTCATATTAGTAGATGTTCCGGCACCACCTTGTATTGGATCTACAATAAATTGATCATGAAATTTACCATTAATTATGTCATCACAAGCTTTTATAATCGCTTCTCCTATTGTAGAGTCCAATTCCTTAACTTCTACATTAGTTATAGCAGCAGCTTTTTTTATTTCTGCTATTGAATTAATTAAGTCACTACTTAATTTTTGACCAGTTATGTTAAAATTTTCTTTAGCTCGTAGCGATTGTACGCCATAATATGCTTCTTTTGGAACTTTTTTTTCTCCTATTGAATCTTCTTCAACTCTGTACAATGTATTATCCATAATAAACCTCCATAAAACCACAAAATTAGAATAACCTCTTGATATAATTATAATTTTACACTATTATATAATCAAATATATAATAAGATATAAAACTATAGACAGGGGTATATAATGTTCAAAGGTATTGATTATGTTTACGAAGTTTATTTAGAGAGAAGTTTTTCAAAGGCGGCTAAGAATTTATTTATTTCACAGCCTTCTTTAAGTGCGGCAATTAAAAAAATTGAATTAGAAGTTGGATTTGAAATTTTTGACAGAACTACAAAGCCCATTGGTTTAACTGAATTTGGATTAGAGTATATAAAGTCTTTAGAAAAGATTATTGAAATAGAAGAAAACTTTAACAATTATTTAAATGATTTAAGTGACTTAAAAGCAGGTAACATTTCCATAGGTGGAACAAATTTATTCACTTCTTATATTTTACCTCCAATTATATCGGAATTTTCAAAAAAATATCCCAACATTAAATTAAATATTGTTGAAACAAATACATCTAGTTTGGAAAAAAACTTATATAGTGGAACTTTAGACTTAGTTATTGATAACTATGACTTTGACAGTTCTGTATATGAGAGAAAATTTTATTCAAAGGACAATATAATGTTGGCTGTTCCAGCTAAGTTTTTATCAAATAAAAATGCCACGGACTATGTTGTTTCATATGAAGATATAATAAACGGAAAATATTTAGATGAATCTGTAAAGACACTTCCTCTTGAAATATTTAAAGAAGATCCCTTTCTCTTTCTAAAAGAAGGCAATGACACTAGAATCAGGGCTGAAAAAATTTGTATTAGGGAAAATGTAAAACCTAATATTTTATTAGAATTAGATCAGCAAATTACAGCTTTTAATCTTACGTGTTTTGGAATGGGCATATCATTTGTAAGTGACATTTTATTAAAGAATGTTGGAATTAATGAAGATATATGTATATATAAATTGGAGTCAATGGACTCAGCTAGAGAAGTTTCTTTTTACTATAAAAAATATAAGTATTTAAAAAAGGCAACTCAGGAATTTATAAAAATATCAGAGTCAATAAAAAATTAATGACTATTTAGATGTTGTTTAAAATATGCTTATAGCTGTGATATAATAATTAATTGGTGATGATATTAATATGAAAGATAATATAGATTTATTAAATGATTTTAACAAAAATATAAATGAATATATAACAGATGTAATGGAAAATTACTCTATAGGTAAAAATGCGAAGGTAATTACTCATGGTTGTCAAATGAATGAACACGACTCTGAAAAAATTGAATGGCTACTTGAAAAAATGGGATACACTTTGGTTGAAGATATTGAAGATAGCGATTTTGTTGTTTTAAACACATGCTCAATTAGGCACTCAGCTGAAGATAAAGTCTATGGACAATTGGGTAATTTAAAACCCTTAAAAAAACGCAATCCAAAATTAAAAGTAGCCGTGTGCGGCTGTATGATGCAGAGGAATGAATCACGTGAGTACGTTATTGACAACTTTAAAAATGTAGATATTATATTTGGTACAAATAATATTTGGAAACTTCCGGAATTAATAGTGAGAAACTATTCTACAAAAGAACTTGCTATTGATATAGAAGAAACTCAGGAAAAGTTTGATGATTATTTAGGAGCAAATAGACTATATTCCTATAAATCATATGTGAATATAATGTATGGTTGCAATAATTTCTGCACATATTGCATAGTGCCATTTACTAGAGGTAGGGAAGATAGTAGAAATCCAGAGGATATATTGTTAGAAATTAAAAATTTAGCAAAAAATGGAACCAAGGAAATTACTTTACTAGGTCAAAATGTAAATTCCTATGGAAAAACTTTAAATCATCCAATAAGTTTTTCGGACCTGCTCTACAAAATTAATGATATTGATGGAATTGAAAGAATTAGATTTATGACATCTCATCCGAAAGACATATCTGATGAACTGATGTATGCTTTTAAAGATTTAGATAAACTATGTAATTTTTTACACCTTCCAATACAATCAGGATCTAGTAGAATTTTAAATTTAATGAATAGAAAATATACTAAGGAAGACTATTTAGAAAAAATATATAAAATTAGAAATATAAATCCGAATATAGCTATTAGCACTGATTTAATGATAGGATTTCCATCTGAAAGTGAAGAAGATTTCTTGGAGACAATAGACCTTGTTAAAAAGGTGGAATATGATACTGCCTTTACATTTATCTATTCAATTAGAGAGGGAACTATAGCTGGTAGATCTAAAGAACAAGTACCTGACAAAGTAAAGCATGAAAGGTTTGAAAAATTGTTAGATGTCCTGTATCCAATTCAACTTAAAAAGAATAGCGAGTTTATAGGTAAAAAATGTAAAGTTTTAGTAGATGACTTTAGTAAAAACAACAAAGATTATTTATCAGGAAGAACTGAAGAATTTAAATTAGTGAATTTTAAGGGAACTAAAGAACAGATTGGCAATATAGTCGATGTAAATATTACAAGTGCCAATACTTTTTCATTAAAAGGTGAAATAATTGAATAAAAAAGATAATAACTTAACCCCAATGATGGAACAGTATTTAAAAATAAAAGAAAATCACAAAGAGGAAATACTGTTCTTTAGGTTGGGAGATTTTTATGAAATGTTTCTTGACGATGCAGTTATTGCATCTAGAGAACTAGATATTGCCTTGACAAAAAGAGCGGGGAATAGCGCAAACAGCTATCCAATGTGTGGCGTACCATATCACGTTGCAGACAGTTATATTTCAAAATTAATTAACAAGGGATATAAAGTTGCAATCTGCGATCAAATGGAAGATCCAGCTCTTGCTAAGGGACTCGTGAAGCGAGGAGTTACTAAAATACTAACTCCCGGGACATTTACAGATACTAACTATTTGAAAAGAGATGAAAATAATTATTTATTATCAGCAATAATTAATAGAAATAATATTTATATTAGCTATGCTGACTACAGTACAGGTGAAGTATATACAACTTTTAAAACTTTTTTTAATTTTGATGATTTAACTAACTTTTTTACTGATGAATGTTACAGAATAAATCCCTCTGAAATATTAATAAATAAACAAGATGATAAAAAATTAAATGTATTTTTAACTTCATCACAATTTTATATTAATTATATTGAAGATATATTTGATGGTGTTGATTTATCTGTAGAAGAAGAAAGTTTTATAAACGAAAATATTTTTAAAGATTTATCTACATTAAAAAACGAAGGAAAAATTGACGATTATTCCTCTATTAATGTATTGCTTAAATATTTAATAAAGACTCAAAAAATGAGCTTAAATCACTTAAACAGTATAATTTACTATGAAGATAAAAACTTTTTAATTTTAGATGAGCACTGTAAAAAAAATTTAGAGCTAATTAAGGGGATAAATACTGATAATAGGTCTGAATCACTTTTGGAAATATTAGATAGTACAAAAACTGCTATGGGTTCAAGAGAGCTAAAAAAATGGATAGAAGAGCCTCTAGTAAATAAAAAACAAATAGAAGAGAGATTTGACATTTTAGAAAGTTTTATTTCAGATTTAATGTTACTTGATAGTACGGGAACGCTGTTAAAACAAATTTATGATATCGAGAGACTAAGTGTTAAGATTTCCAATAAGAGTATAAATCCAAAGGAAATGGTTTCGCTTTCAAATTCTTTAGAATATATTGAAGACATTAAAGAGTTGTTTTCAAGGTCAGAAAATAAAATGATTAATAAATTATCTTATAATTTAAATTCACTTGAGCAAATAAGAAGTGAAATTAATACAATTATAGTTGATGACCCACCTGTTATTATTGATGATAATAGATTTATTAAACATGGTTATTCTGAAGAACTGGATGAGCTTTTTGAAGCTAGTGAAAAGGGTAAACAGTGGATATTAGATTTAGAGGAAAGAGAAAAAAATAGAACAGGTATAAAAAAATTAAGAGTAAAGTACAATAAAATTTTAGGATATTTTATTGAAGTTACAAAGGCAAATATTGAACAAGTTCCATCTGACTATATTAGAAAACAAACTCTAGTAGGTTCAGAAAGATATTTTTCTATTGAATTAAAGGAAATGGAATCAAGGTTACTTGGTTCAAAGGATGAAGCTTTAAAACTCCAAATGAAAATATTTAATAGTTTAAAGGCATTTTTATTAAGTAACTTATTTTCTATTCAAAAAACGGCTAAAGAAATTGCTAAAATTGACGTTTTAGTATCTCTATCTATTGTGGCTAAAAATAATAACTATGTTAGGCCAACTTTAAATACAGAAGGTGTCATATCTATTAAAGATGGACGACATCCAATAGTTGAATCAAAGTTCACAGAAGAACTATTCGTTCCAAATGATACTTGTATGGATATGGACAAAAATCTAATTCATGTGATTACAGGGCCGAATATGGCAGGTAAATCTACTTACATGAGACAAGTTGCCATAATAATTATAATGGCTCAAATGGGGTCTTTTGTGCCTTGTAAAAGCGCAAATATTTCTATAGTGGACCGTATTTTTACTAGAATAGGAGCATCAGATAACTTAGCCAGAGGCGACAGTACATTCATGGTCGAAATGAAAGAAGTTTCAAATATTATAAAAAATGCAACTAAAGACTCTTTTTTAATACTTGATGAAGTGGGTAGGGGAACGAGTACTTATGATGGACTGTCAATTGCCTGGTCTATTATTGAGTACATTGCAACTGCAGTAAAAGCCAAAACTCTATTTGCAACACACTATCATGAACTAGTCAATTTAAGTGAAAAATATGACAATGTTACAAATTTAACTATTGCTGTAGAAAAAAAAGAAGATTCAATTGTATTTTTGAGAAAAATTATAGAAGGATTTAGCAATAACTCCTACGGAATTGAAGTGGCAAAACTTGCAGGCGTTAATGAATATATTGTTAATCGAGCAAATGAATTACTAACTGATATGCAAAATGAAGAAGAAATGAAAATAAATAAAAATGTATTAAATAATAAAACCTATAAAGTTGAACAAAAAAGCATATTTGACGTTAAAAAAGACGATTTTATAAAAGATGTCAATGCTATAAATGTAAATGAAATATCTCCTATTCAAGCTTTAAATTTGCTTGACCAAATAATAAAGAAATCAAAGGATTTAATATGAGTATAATAGTTTTAGATGAAGCTACGGTTTCAAAAATAGCTGCAGGAGAAATAATTGAAAATCCTGCATCAATAGTAAAAGAATTAATAGAAAATTCAATAGATGCAAATTCTAAAAATATAATTGTAGAAATAAAGGGAAGTATTGGCGATTTTATCAGAATTACTGACGATGGAGATGGCATGGATGAAAGTGATTTAAACCTTGCCTTCTTACGTCATGCAACATCTAAATTAAGAACTGTTGAAGATTTGAACAATATCGTATCATTAGGATTTAGAGGAGAAGCACTAGCTAGTATATCTCATATTTCAAAATTGGAAGTGCTTACTAAAACAGAAGATTCTCTAACTGGATTAAGAGCTGAAATATCCAATGGAAAGATTGATAAATTAAACAATGTAGGTTTGCCGAAAGGCACTACATTTTTTGTTAGAGATGTATTTTTTAATACTCCTGTTAGAAAAAAATATTTAAAAAATGACAACGTTGAATTTAATTACATCTATGAAGTCGTTCAAAAAATTTCTCTTGGCAATCCTGATATTTCCATTAAATTAATAAGAGACAATAAAGTTATAATGAATACCAATTCAGAGGCAAATATTAAAAATAGAATTTTTTCAATTTTAGGCAGAGATATAGCAAGTAATTTACTGAACAATACATTTAATTCTGAATCTTATAAAATAAATATTTATTTTTCTAACAACAAACTCTACAGATCTAACAGAATGCATCAATACATCTATATAAATGGCAGATATGTAAAAAATTTAGAAATATCAAAAATAATTGAAAAATATTACTATTCTCTAATTCCATTAAATAGATACCCTGTATTTTTATTGTATTTAGATATTGACCCTATATTAGTAGATGTAAACATTCATCCTAAAAAACATGAAGTAAAACTATCTAAGGATAACAATGTACTTGCAATTATTGGAGAAACTGTAGAGGAAGTACTTTACCCTAATAGGAGAATACCAGACCCGATTGAAAGTTATAAGGAGAATAAAACAGAAGAAAAATCAGTATTTGAAATATTTAATGACAACTTAATTAATTCAAATAAAAGTGAGATAGTTCAAGATAATTTTATTAAAAATAATGTAAATGCAATAGAAGATACAGAAGATTTTCAAAGTAAGAATGTAAAAATCTCTGAATATGAAGTATTAAAAGATGAATCAGAAGATTATAATGCTAATGCTGAAAGCGAAAATATTTTTGAGGGAAATAAGTTTTCAAAAATAGACAATTCTATCTTAGATGCTAAAATAGTTGGAATATTATTTAAAACATTTATTATACTTGAAAACACTGCTTTGGAAAAAATATATTTAGTAGATCAACATGCAGCGCACGAAAGAATAATGTATGAAAAATATAAGAGACAATACGAATCATCAAGTGTATTAAAACAAATTTTATTAAAGCCGGAAGTAATTAGTTTAAGCCCTGAAGAAATGTCCAAGGTGCAAAATAATTTAACTCAATTTCAAAATTTAGGTTTTGAGATTGAAGAATTTGGCGATAATACACTTATTTTAAGAGAAATTCCTATGGTTTTTGGCGAAGGTTCATATACTAATTTTATTTATGATGCAATATCTTCTCTTGATAGAAATATTAAATCAAGTTATGAAGTCGACCCATATAAAATAATGAAAAAAGCTTGTAAGTCAGCTGTTAAAGCAGGTGACAGACTATCTAATATAGAAGTAGACTATCTGTTAAAAGACTTAATTAACTGTGATAATCCTTACACTTGTCCCCATGGGAGACCTACAATTATTGAGGTTAAAAAATATGATATTGAAAAGTTATTTTTAAGGGAGTGATAGATTGAATAACTTGTTAATTTTAACAGGTCCTACAGGAATAGGTAAAACTGAAATTTCCCTAGATATTGCTGAAAAATTTAATTGCGAAATAATTTCAGCTGACTCTATGCAAATTTATAGGGGAATGGATATTGGGACTGCCAAATTAAATTTATGTTCAACTAATATACAACATCACTTAATTGATATTGTAAATCCTGATGAAGAGTTTTCAGTTTCAATGTTTCAAGATAAATGTAAAAAAACAATTTCCAATATTCAAGAAAAAAATAAATTACCCCTTATAGTTGGAGGCACAGGACTATATATTAATTCAATAGTTTATAATTTAAATTTTCAAAATACAAGTAAGGATTTAGAGTATAGAAATTATTTGGAATCACTTGTAGAGACTAATGGATTAGATAGCTTATATGAACAGTTAGTAAAAGCAGATAAAAATTTAGCCGAAACAATTGATAAAAATAATAAAAATAGAATAATAAGAGCTCTGGAAATTTTAAAATCATCAAAATCCAAAGAAGTCAGTAGATTTAGAGAAGAAAATAGTGAGTATAATCTACTTTATATTGGATTAAATATGGAAAGAGAAAATTTATATAAAAAAATTAATGAACGAGTTGAACAAATGATGGATAATGGACTTGTTCAAGAAACTAAAAAATTGTTAGATTTAGGTTATAGTAGAGATTTAAATTCATTTAAAGCTATAGGATATAGAGAAATTATAAGTTACCTATATAATGAAATAACTTTAGATGAAGCAATTGAACTAATTAAAAAAAATTCTAGACACTATGCTAAAAGACAGTTGACATGGTTTAGAAGAGACGAGAGAATTGTTTGGTTTGATAGGGAAGAAGAGGACTTAGAATATAAATTAATGAAACTAATAGGAGAAAAATTTGGAAATATTTAAAGATTTTATTTTTGACAATTATAAAATAGACAATAATATTTGTGATTTTGTAAATGAATGTGAAAAAATTTTAGAACATAGATTTGAGGAGTTAAGCTCAATAAGTCAATATAATCAAGTAAAAATTTTAAAAGCTATGCAGGATAGTAAATTACAATCAACTGATTTTAATTGGACTACAGGATATGGATATGGAGATGTAGGTAGAGAAAAGGTTGAAAAAATTTATAGTGATATTTTTTCAACAGAAGATGCTCTAGTTAGACCTAACATTGTAAGTGGTACCCATGCAATTTCTTTAAGCTTATTTGGAGTACTAAAACCTGGTGATCACCTCTTATCAGCTTCAGGAACGCCTTATGACACCTTATTAAAGGTAATAGGTATTACTGGAGATGAACCTGGAAATATGATGGATCAGAAAATTGAATATTCTGAAGTACCAATGAAAGACAATAAAATAGATTTTGAGGCTCTTAAAAAAGAAATTAAAACTAATACTAAAGTAATTATGTTACAGCGTTCTACCGGATATAGTGATAGAAAAGCTTTAAGTATAGAACTATTAGAAGAAGCAATTAAAAAAATCAAAAACTTTGCTCCTAATTGTATTGTATTTGTAGATAATTGTTATGGGGAGTTTACTGACATATATGAGCCTTCAAACTTTGGAGCTGATATAATTGCAGGATCGCTTATTAAAAATCCAGGTGGGGGTCTAGCTTACTCTGGTGGATATATAGTTGGTAAAAAAAAGTATATAGATTTAATTTCCAATAGATTAACAGCTCCGGGAATTGGAAAAGATTGTGGATTGACTTTTGGCACAACCAGACAAGTGTTACAAGGTCTTTTTATTGCCCCAAAAGTAGTAGAAGATGCCATTAAAGCAGCGCTTTTATTTTCTGTAGTATTTTCTAAATTGGGATATGAGTGTTTTCCTGACTATACAGAAAAACGCTCTGATATAATTCTATCTATTAAGTTAGATGATCCTGATAAATTATGTGAGTTCTGTAGAGCTATTCAGGAGTCATCACCTGTAGATTCTCACTATACTCCTGAACCTTGGGATATGCCGGGATATGATGACAAGGTAATAATGGCAGCAGGCGATTTTATTGAAGGGTCTTCTATTGAACTTTCAGCAGATGGGCCTATGAGAGAGCCGTATTACGTATACTATCAAGGTGGATTGACATATTATCATGCAAAATTTGCATTAATGAAAGTACTTGCCAACTTTAAGTTGAAAAACTATATAAAAATATAGGTTAATGTAAGTTTAAGTATATTAAGTATTATATTATTAGGAGGAAGTGAAATAGTGGGAATTAATTCAAATAAGTATACCTTTGGACCTTACAAAAAGGGAGAAAAAAACAAAATTACTGATGTAAAAGGGGTAAGAATAGGGCATGTTACATTGGATGATGGGGATATAAATACCGGTGTAACAGCAGTACTACCTCATGGTGGGGATATCTATAATGAAAAAGTCGTAGCAGCAGCTTCTATATTAAATGGCTTTGGAAAAAGTGTTGGACTAATACAAATTGATGAACTGGGCTCCATCGAATCTCCTATAATAATGACCAATACGCTTAGTGTTGGAACAGCATTAACTGCCAGTATTAAATATATGATGAGTAAGCACAAGGATATGGGAGCAAACTCTGGTGCAACAAACTGCATTGTAACTGAGTGTAATGATGGAGTTTTAAATGATATGAGAGGTCTACACGTTAAAGAGGAAGATGTAATTGATGCCATAGAAAATGCTTCATCTGACTTTAAAGAAGGAAGTGTCGGAGCTGGTCGTGGAATGATATCCATGAACTTAAAAGGTGGAATAGGCTCTTCTTCTAGAGTGATATCTTTTAATGAAAAAGAATATACAATAGGAACTCTAGTGCTTTCAAATACAGGAAATATAAAAGACTTTAGGATATGTGGCGACCCTATTGGTGAGAGAATGTACTTAGCAAGGAAAAAAAATAAAGAAGAAAAACTGGAACTGGAAAATGATGATATTAATGATAGGGAAAAGGGATCTATAATAATAGTCATAGCCACAGACCTACCAGCAAGTGATAGACAGTTAAAGAGAATAGCAAATAGAGCTTCTATAGCTTTAGGTAGAGTAGGCTCTTATATGGGCCACGGAAGCGGAGATATTGCAATTGCATTTTCTACATCAAATAAAATATTTGCCAACTCTGAAAATTCTATATTTAACACTCAAGTATTAGATGATGATAAAATTGATATTGTTTTTAAGGCAACTGTTGACTCTATTGAAGAATCAATTGTCAGCTCAATATATCACAGTGAGACAACTGTAGGAAGAAATGGCAAAATAATATACTCACTAAAAGACAATATGAAAAATGTAAATTTAGAATTAGATATATAATTAAATAAGATTAAGTATAAAAAATATAGAGCTATGTAATTTAGCTCTATATTTTTCTGTATAAACCTACAATTTTTCCTAAAATACTTAAGTCTTTTACAAAAATCGGTTCCATAAAATCATTTTCAGGTTGTAATCTATATCCATCTTTTTCTTTATAAAATGTCTTTATAGTAGATTCTTCGCCAATTAGAGCTAATACCATTTCACCATTTCTAGCAAAATCAGATTTCTCAATAATTACATAGTCACCTTCAAGAATACCGGCATTTATCATACTCTCACCACGAACTTTTAAAATGAATAAATTTTTATCCTGTGCAAAGTCTATGGGAAGAGGCTGCGTATCTTCTATGTTGTCATAGGCTAATATTGGCATACCAGCTGTGACACAGCCAACAATTGGTATATCCACAGTCTTCTTTTTAATCATTAAGAAATCATCGTTAGTGTCCATTATTTCAATAGCTCTTGGCTTTGTAGGATCTTTTTTTATATATCCCTTATTTTCCAGCCTTTCAAGGCTTCCATGCACTGTTGAAGTACTCTTAATTTCCAATTCTTGACAAATTTCACGAACAGTAGGTGGGTAACCTTTAGAATCAAGAGCTCTTTTTATAAACATAAGTACTTCTGTTTCTCGTTGAGTTAAGTCTTCGTACATAATTTACCTCCATTTTGAATTAATTCCATTATAACAAAAAAGAACAAACATTTCAAACGTTTGTTTAATAAAATGTATTGACAATAAATGTATGTTCGTATAAAATAAGAATAAGAACAAACATTCTGAACATATATTTATTTTTATATTTTATAAAAGAGAGGTTATTATTATGAATAAGAAGATTTATTTAAACAAATTTAGATGTATAGTTTTCTTGCTGGTAATATTTATTTTTGGGACAGGAGTACAAACTACAAACTTGTCAAATTATTTTAGTGATGAAAATATAAATGAAGTACAATCATATACTTATTATACAGTTAAAAAAAATGATACAATTTGGTCAATTGTAAGCGATAATTTTGCAATCAAGAGAGATAAAAGAGATTATGTTAACTTAATTACTGACTTAAATGACATTACTACTGACATCTATCCAGGTCAAACAATTATAATACCAAATGATATTTAACACAAAAATAGACACAAAATTATTATTTTGTGTCTATTTTTGTGTGCTTTTATATACTACTCTATCCAGTAAAACCTGAAACAAAAGTTTTTATAAACCATATTGTAACAGGTTGATAAATAATATCTACTAAAAACGCCCCTACTATAGGGACAATCATCATAGCTTTTCGAGACATACCATATTTTTCATTTAAGGCTGTCATATTTACAATAGCTGATGGTGTAGCACCAAGTCCATGACCACATAGTCCAGCGCACATAACTGCTGCATCGTAATTCTTCCCTAATATCCTAAATACAACAAAGTATGCAATTAATACCATAAATATTACTTGGCATACAACTACTAATAGTACTCCACCAACAAGACCTGAGAGTTCCCATAATTTTAATGTCATAAGTGCCAATGATAAATATAAATTCAACATTACATTTCCTATATTATCTACTAATGGAAAATCAAATTTATACATATGAAATTTTTCGTTTAAATTACGAACTATAACTGCCACAAACATAGCTCCTACATAACTAGGTAACTGTATGTCTTTTAATATATAAGTACTAACCCATCCGGCGATCATACTTCCAATTGCCATACATATCAATATTACTGATACATTTTTTATAATATCTAAATCTGATAATTTTTGCCCTGTATCTGCATTGATATCCGTAATTGATGTATCAAATTCTTCTGATTCATCGGGTTTTAAATGATTTTTTTCTATTAAACGCCTACCTAGTGGACCACCTACTAATACAGCAGAAATAAGACCGAATGTAGCAGCGGCAGCACCTACTAATGGAGCTATATCATATCCCATGTCAGCAAATGTCTGTCCATAAGACAAGGCTGCACCATGTCCACCTATCATTGATATAGAGCTTGCAAGAAGTGCATAAGGAGCTTCTAGCCCTGTCACTTTGGAAACTATTATTCCAATTGAGTTTTGGCAAATAGAAATAACTCCACATATTACCCAGTATATTAATAATAGTTTTCCTCCTTTTTTAAGTAAAGTAAAACTAGCACCTAGTCCAACTGTTGTGAAAAAAGCCAGCATAAAAGTATCTTGAAATATATTTTCGAAATTTACATTAAAAGACCCTGTGCTGTGCCCTATCCAAGTTATAAACATAAATATAAATCCACCAACAACTGGTGCTGGAATACAATATTTTTGAAGCATTTTAGATTTATTTACAACAAAATATCCTAAAAGTAAAAGTACTGCAGCAAATGCTAAAGTCATAATTGAGTCAATATTTATATTTAGTACATTATCAATTTTTTCTAATCCCATATTATACCTCCTAAATTATAAAAATTCATTATAAACTATATTGAATTTGCCTCCTTCAATAATCAACAGTAAATTTTAATTTACAATGATAATATTCATTTTAACATACTTCTTAATAATGTAACACTATTTTACAATATGATGAATAATATATTTTACTATTCAAATAATTTATATTAAATAACACTCTCTGACTATTAGATTTGTACTAATAATCAGAGAGTGTTATATTTATTTTATTAAGTTTAATTATTGGTTAAAATATTAGCATTGAAGCACATAAGATGACTACGTTTACTACTCCAATGAGAACCATAGGCTTAGTAACAAATTTTACCCAAGTTGTATAATTTACTCTTGCCATTTGAAGGCCACCCATTACCACACCTGATGTTGGAGTAACTAAGTTAATAAGTCCACATCCGCCACAGAATATCATTATCATTACTTCAGGGCTCATATTTAAATTAGCTGCTAAAGCACCCATTACAGGTATAGATACTGTTGCAAGTCCTGATGTGGATGGTATTAAGAATGATAAGAATAGATATAATGCATAAGAACCTATTACAAATACAATTGTATTTGTTCCACTTAGTGCATTAGATGCCCTATCAAGAATTAGTGCATCTATATGAGTGTTTTGCATTAAAACAGATACTGCACGTGATACTATTATTATTAAAACTACAGATAAAATATCAGCTGAACCAGCTACAAAGTTATCAACAATTTCACTTTCACTCATTCCGCCAATTATTGCAATAATTATTCCCATTATTAAGAACCACATTGCAAGTTCAGCAAAGTACCATTCTCCAAAGCTGGTTCCTGTTAAAACGGAAGTCCAACCATCAAAGATAGTAACACCTAAATCAGGCCAAGGAATAAGTGAAATTACCATAACTACAAATGTAAATGCAAAAACCAATAATACAGCCTTATGTTTACCCGTAAATTCAAGTTCTTTTTCTGTATGAGAACCAAACTCTCTTTCCATATCTTCTTGTTCTTGAAGAGAAAGTAAAGTTGATCCTTTATCACGTTGTACTTTTTTTGCATATTTTACAACAAAGTAAATACAAATAACAAGTGTTGTTAACCATAAAATAACACCTATCGGTAAAATAATTCCCCAATCAGATTCATATCCTGCACCTCTAAGTGCATCAACTGCAACACTTGTTGCAAAAGGGTTAACTGTAGAACCCAGTACCCCGGCTCCGGCACCTAAACAAATAGTACCTACTGCCACTAAGGAGTCAAATCCCGCTGCTACCATGGCTGATGTAACAATTGCATAAAACGCTACTGTTTCTTCTGCCATACCATAAGTAGAACCACCTATTGAGAATAAAGTCATTAATACTACAATTAAAAAAACTTCTTTCCCTTTACTATTTTTAACTAATCTTTGAATACCTGCATCTAGTGCTCCTGTTGCTGTTACAAGTCCTAAAAAACCTCCTAGTACAAGTACGAATATAGAAATATCTATTGCATCTACAAATCCATTATATGGAGCCATTACTAATGTAGGAAGATCTGCACCTACAACAGCTGAAACAGCTTCTTCTGCTCCTTTAGGCACTACTGGAGCAAATGTTTGTCCATCAAGAAATTTTGAAACTATAAAAATTATTATTAATATTATAAATAAAATACTAAATGAAGATATCGATTTTTTCTTTTTTTTGTTACCTTCCATTACTATCACCTCTTATTATTTTCTAATAACAGTTCCTGTCTCTCCCTTTATTGCCTCAGCAGCTTTTTCAAGTGAAGTGATAATTGCTATGGAGTCTTTTTTACTATTTTCAACAAATCGTTTACATGATTCAACCTTTGGAAGCATTGATCCCTTTGCAAATTGATCTTCTGCAATATATTTATTAACTTCATCTAAAGTTAGTGATGAAAGGTCTATTTGATCAGGTGTATTGAAGTTAATCGCAACCTTTTCAACAGCTGTTAAAACAACTAGCATGTCAGCTTCAAGTTCTAATGCAAGTTTTGCACTTGAAGAATCCTTATCTATTACAGCAGGAACGCCCTTTAATCCATCTTTAGTTTTTATTACAGGTATTCCGCCACCTCCAACTGTTATAACTATATTGCCATTGTTAACTATGCTTTTAATAATGTCAGACTCTACAATTTCTACAGGTTGAGGAGAAGCAACAACACGTCTATATCCCCTTCCTGAATCTTCAACAAATGTATATCCCTTTTCCTTAGCTATTTTTTCAGACTCTTCTTTAGAATAAAAAGACCCTATTGGTTTAGTAGGATTAGAAAAAGCTTTATCATTTTCATCAACAATAACTTGTGTAACAACAGTAGCACAAGATTTATCAATTTTTTGATTTTTTAGTTCATTTCCTATTGCTTGTTGCAAATGATATCCAATATATCCTTGGCTCATTGCACCACATTCAGGAAACGGCATGTAAGGTGTATTGACTTCACCTTGCGATGCATATTCCATCGCAAGGTTAATCATTCCAACTTGAGGACCATTTCCGTGACCAATCATTATTTCATAACCCTCTTTTAATAAATCTACAATTGGTTTAGCTGTATCTTTAACTAATTTCAATTGTTCTTCTGGAGTATTTCCAAGTGCATTTCCTCCAAGAGCGATTACAATTCTCTTTGTCATATTATTTTGTCCCCTTATTATTTTATTTTAATGTTGCATACATAATAGCTTTTATTGTATGCATTCTGTTTTCAGCCTCATCAAAAACTTTAGATTGTTTAGATTCAAAAACTTCATCTGAAACTTCCATTTCAGTTATATTGAATTTTTTAGCAATGTCTTGTCCGATAACTGTATTTGTATCGTGGAAAGATGGTAGGCAGTGTAAAAATATAGCATTTTTATCTCCCATTTCCATAACTTCCTTAGTTACTCTATAAGGTTCAAGAAGCTTAATTCTCTCTTCCCAAACTTCATCTGGCTCACCCATGGAAACCCAAATATCTGTATATATAGCATGAGCACCAGTGCAACCTTTTTTAACATCATCTGTTAAAGTTATAGTACTACCATTTTCTTCGGCAATTTGTCTACAAGTTTCTACTAACCCTTCTTCTGGCATTAATTCTTTTGGACCACAAGCAGTGAAATTAATTCCAAGTTTTGCAGATACTACCATCAATGAATTTGCAACGTTATTTCTTGCATCTCCCATAAATGTAAGGTTTAATCCCTTAACATTTCCTAGGTTTTCTTCCATTGTCAAAACATCGGCTAACATTTGAGTAGGATGAAATTCATCAGTAAGTCCATTCCAAACAGGAACGCCTGCTTTAGCAGCCATTTCTTCAACTAATTCTTGTGAATATCCTCTGTATTCGATTCCATCATAGAATCTACCTAAAACTCTTACTGTGTCTTCTACAGATTCTTTTTTGCCCATTTGAGAAGTTCCTGGCTCAAGATAAGTTACATTCATTCCCAAATCATAAGCTCCAACTTCAAATGAACAACGTGTTCTAGTAGAAGTTTTTTCAAATAAAAGTACAATGTTTTTTCCTTCTAAATATCTATGAGGCGTTCTAGATAACTTTAAATTTTTAAATTGTCTAGATAAATCTAATAAATATTTAATTTCTTCAGTGCTAAAATCTAATAATTTTAAAAAACTTCTTCCTTGTAAATTTACAGGCATTTATATCATCCTTTCAAAAAGCATATATCTTAAGATTAATCTTCTCTAATTAGTGGCATACTCATACATCTAGGACCTCCACGACCTCTAGATAATTCCGCACTTGGCATTACAAGTAAGTTTAATCCTTTTTCTTCTAATATTTTATTAGTAACGTCATTTCTTTCATATACTACAATTGTTCCCGGTCTTATACAAAGTGTATTAGAACCATCATTCCATTGTTCTCTTGCTGCAATAATTTCATCTCCACCGCCACAAGGAATTAAATCTACTTTTGTTTCAAGATAAGTTGAAAGTATATTTTCTAAAGTATCTTGAATCTCTACTACTTTAAGTTCATCTTTAACATCAGATTTTGTAATTTCAAATACTCTAAGAGTGCCTAAAATTTCTGGATGAACAGTAAATTTATCAACGTCAATTTGAGTGAATACTGTATCTAAGTGCATAAATGCTCTTTTAACAGGAATATCAAAAGCTAAAATCTTTTCAATTTTACAATCTGAATTATAGAATATATTTTTAGCTAGTAAATCTATTGCATCTGGTTCAGTTCTTTGAGAAATACCAATAGCTAAAATTTTATCGTTTAAGTTAAGAACATCTCCACCTTCTATATGGAAAGGAAGATCTCTATTGTAAAGCAATTCAATTTTTCCCTTGTATTCATTGTGATATTTAAATATATAATCCGAATATATAGTTTCTCTATTTCTTGTTTGAGAATACATTCTATTAAGAACTACTCCACTTCCTACTGAAGCAAATGGATCTCTTGTAAAGTAAAGGTTTGGCATTGGGTCTAAAACCATTTTAGACTTTTCTGAGTTAACTAAATCTATAAGTGAATTGCTTTTTTCAATATTTAATTCATTTAGATTTACACCTTCCATTGTTTTCAATACAAGTTCTTTATTATCCTTAATTGCATTTAAGTGATCAAAAAGAATTTTTTGATATCTTTCTGAGTGTATTCCTGCTTCTTCAATAAATTGTTTTAAAAATTGTTCTCTTAAACCTTGATTTTGTTCAAGAGTTTCAGCCATTAAATCTTCTAAATATACTACTTCTACGCCTTCATTTCTTAAAATATCAGCAAAAGCATCATGTTCCTCTTGAGCAACTTTTAAGAAAGGAATATCGTCAAATAAAAGCCTTTCTAGAGTATCTGGAGTTAAATTTAATAACTCTCTACCTGGTCTGTGAAGCAACACCTTTTTTAAAGGCTTAATCTCACTTGTTACGTTAATAACTGTCATAATTACAACCTCCTAAATAATATTTATATACTAAAAATTCTTACACAATAATTGTATACGAAAATGATTTCCTAAATGCGAAAAAGTTAATGAAAATAATTGTAAAAATGACTTAAATTAAAAATTCTAATCATAATCATATTGAATTTCCACGTTTTTTCTAAACTCTGATGGATTCATTTTCTTTAACTTAATAAAATGATTATTAAATGTCTTGGTGTTGTTATAACCTACTGTTATAGCAATATCGATTATTTTATTATTAGTATTTTTTAATAACTCACAGGCGTGATTAATTCTCAAATAGTTTATAAAATCATAAAAATTTTTTTCTAACACGTATAGCAGTATTTTATTCATTTCAATTACAGACATATTAAATTCTTTAGCTACTTCTGACTCAGTTATATCTTCTGTGAAAACGTTGGATATATATTTTATTAAATCATAAGTCACGTTTCGTTCATCTGAGCTTAACATATTTAATACATTTCTGTTAATTTTTCTATATTGATTTGGGGTTGTACCTATTCTTTTAGTAAAAAATTTTGAAAGATGTGAGGCATCATTAAATCCAACTAAGTCGGCAATCATATTTAAGGTAAACTCTGAATATAATAAAAAATCTATAGTTTTAACAAGTCTCATTTCATTTAGCAAGTCATGAAAAGTATTCCCTGTAATTTTTTGACAATATTTTGATAAACTTGATTCTGACATAAAAAACAAAGTTGATACAGATTTTAATGTTGGTTTTTCACTTAAGTGAGAATAAAGATATTTAAAAATAGTTGTCCTTTCATCAAAACTAGAATTATTGCTATTTTCAGGAAGAATATTAGTCTTTTGTTCGATTCTAATAAAATTTATTAATAATTCTACTATTTTATTTGTAATAAAAACATTAGAAAGAATTTTTTCTTTCTTAACATCTAAAATAGACTCTGCACTGACTTCATTTTTAATATCATTTGTAATTTTAATAAATTTTTTAGCCTCATGCTCGCTACAATAAATTATGGGATATTCTGATATTTCATTAAATATATCAAAACTGTCATTAAAAGAATTATATACAGACTTAATACTTTGATTAAAAAAGTTAAAATTGTATACAATTTTAATAAATTGTAAGGGCTCTTCTACTTCAGTAACTTCAGTTATTATCCAAGGCACAATTGCTACACAAGAGTTTGGAATTATTTTATATGAAACATCGTTGATTTTAAATGTGCCCTTCCCCTTTATGAAAAATAAAATACGTGACTCTTGATGCATTAAAGATTTTGTAGGCTCGTTTATTTGTTCAACATTGTATGAACAAATTTTTCTTTTATCAAAACTAGAACTGTATTGCGATTGCAATTCAGAAATACTATCCATCTGTAAGCCTCCTAATATTATTAATTGTTTATTTAATTTTATCACATTTTAGTAAAGTTATAAATTATAAACGTATAAAAAGCACATTAAAATGTATCCTCATTAATATCTGAAAGAGGATTACTTTCTACAGTTTGTTTTAAGTGTTTATTATTTATATGTGTGTAAATTTGTGTAGTTGTCACTGATTCATGACCTAAAATTTCCTGCAATGCTCTTATATCCGCGTTCCCATATTGATACATTAAGGTAGCAGCAGTATGTCTTAACTTATGGACAGTATATTTTGTAGGGTCAAGTCCTGACATTTTTATATATTTTTCTACCATTCTCTGTATAGCTCTATTACTCATTCTAGTATTTCTCATAGAGAGAAAAAGTGCCTTATCCTCAACGTCAGTTCTGTATTCAAAATGCTTATTGAGTGCTTGTATACAGGCTTCATTTAAATAAATTACTCTTTCTTTATTTCCTTTACCCTTAACCACCAGTGTATTATCATCTTTTATATCATCAACACTTAAACTTGATAGTTCAGATAATCTCATACCACAGTTTAAAAAAAGTGTTATTATAGCAAAGTCTCTATGCTTATACTTAGACTTTGAATTGTGAACTGTTTTTAATAAGTGAATAGACTCTTCTAAGGTTAAATATACAGGTATTGTCTTTTCGATTTTGGGCATATCAATATTTTCTACTGGATTAAAGTCTATTACATCTATTTTTGTAGAAAGATAATTAAAAAATGTTCTAATTGCTGAAATTTTTCTGTATTTAGTTTTATTTGAATTGTTTCTTCTATTTTCTAAAAATGCATTATAAGCATAAATATCTTGTTTATTTACTCCTTTAAGCACTTCAATATCAATATTATCAATATTAATTTCATTAAACTCTTCATTTTCAACAAAGCCTTTTCTCAATAGTATAAATCTTAGAAAAGTCCTTATATCGTAATAATATTCTCTTAATGTCGTCTCTGAAGCTCCCTTAGTAGTTTTGAGATAAGCTAAAAAATCATCTAATAAATTACTATAAATTATTTTTATCAACTCCTTATAAAAAAACAAACCTGCATATCTGCAGGTTTATTTATTTTGCATAGTCTATTGCTCTTGTTTCACGAATTACATTTACTTTAATTTGACCTGGAAAATCCAGTTCTGATTCAATTTTCTTTACTATATTTCTAGCAGTAATTGTAATATCTGCCTCTGAAATTTTTTCTGGTTTTACTATAATTCTAATTTCACGACCAGCTTGTACTGAATAAGATTTTTCTATACCATCAAAAGAATTTGCTATTTCTTCTAATTTTTCTAATCTCTTAATATACGATTCCACAGTCTCACGTCTTGCTCCTGGTCTAGCAGCGCTTATAGTATCTGCTGCTTGAACTAATACAGCTTCAACATACTTTGGTTCAACATCGCCATGGTGAGCTTCAATACAGTTTATAACTTGTTCTGATTCATTATACTTTTTAGCTAATTCAACTCCCAAATATACGTGTGGTTCTTCTACTTCATGGTCAATACTCTTTCCAATGTCGTGTAAAAGTCCCCCTCTTTTTGCAAGTTTTACGTCAGCACCAATTTCACTAGCTAAAATGCCAGCTATACTTGATACTTCAACTGAGTGTTTTAAAACGTTTTGTCCATAACTAGTTCTAAATTTAAGTCGTCCTAAATATTTAATTAATTCAGGATGTAATCCATGAACTCCTGCATCATATGCCGCTTGTTCTCCGGATTCTTTTATCATTATGTCTACTTCACTTTGAGCTTTTTCTACAGTTTCTTCTATTCTAGTAGGATGAATTCTACCATCTGATACTAATTTTTCCAATGCAATTCTAGCTACTTCTCTTCTAATTGGATCAAAACAGGATAACACTACTGCTTCCGGTGTATCATCAATAATTAAATCAACACCTGTTAAAGATTCAATAGCTCTGATATTTCTGCCTTCTCTACCAATTATTCTTCCCTTCATTTCATCATTGGGAAGAGTAACTACAGATACAGTACTTTCAGCAACTTGATCAGCTGCACATCTCTGTATTGCCTGAGAAATAACATTTCTAGCATATTTATTACTTTCATCTTTTATTTTTGCTTCATTTTCTCTAATTATAAGTGCGGATTCTTGTTTAATTTCCATTTCCAATTCTGATAGAAGAATTTTCTTTCCCTCATCTGCAGTTAAACCTGCAATTTTTTGAAGTTCTTCTTCTCTTTTAGAAATTAAAAGTTCAGCTTCTTCATCTTTACCTTTTAATTCTTCTAGTTTAGAAACTAAGCTTTCTTCCTTTTTTTCCAGTTGCAGAGCTTTTCTTTCTGTTGTTTCTTCTCTAGATAGTACTCTTTTTTCCAGTTGTTGAACTTCATTTCTTCTATTTTTAATATCATTGTCATTTTCAAGTCTTATCTTGTGAATTTCCTCTTTTGCTTCTAATAAAAGTTCTTTTTTCTTATTTTCAGCCGAGTGTTCAGCTTCTGTAATTATTTTTTTAGCAAGCTCTTCAGAATTGTTTATTTTACCTTCACCTATATATTTTCTAACAGCATAACCTATAGCTATACCAATGATTGAACATAAAATTATTATAAGAATATTTTGAAACATCTATACACCTCCCTATTTAGTTTTCAAGATTCAAATTTAATGTTTTAATTATAAATTCGTATGAAAATATTTTATATCTTTTAAAAAAATAAGTCAAGGTATTTAAATATTCACATTTGATTTTAAATTAATTTGCATCATTTTTTATGACCTTACTCTTTCCATTTTTTATCTCCACAGTATATGAGAGATCACATATTTGTGATAAGTGATTATTATGTGTAACCATAATTATTTGTCTTTTAAACATATTGGAAGATTGTTTTAAAAATTCTCCTAAATTAAATATATAATCATCGCTTACATGTTTGCCCGGTTCATCTAATAATATAGGACCTTCAATTATAGGTTTGTGAATTTGTATAAAAGCTAATCTCAAAGCTATAGAAATAATATCAACAACTCCCCCACCTCTAGATATTTCAGGTTTTGTCTTTACACTGTATCCATCATAATTTGAGATTACGTAAAATTCAGCTTGGGGAATATTTCTGCTTTCTGTTATTTCAATAACAAATTCTATATCTGTTTCAAATATAAACTGTAAGCACCTTGATACTAAATCTTCAATTTGTTTTTTAGCCTGAATTCTTCCATAACTAGATGTCTTTTGAAATAGTATAATTACTTTTGAAAGTATATCTTCATACTCTGTTAAAGATTTTAGCTTAGAATTTACTTCATCTAAGTTCTTTGAGATGACTTCTCTCTTTCCCTTATCTATATCTATTTTCCTCTGTAATTTTAAAATTTCTTCATTTAACAAGTTAATATCCATTTTAATCTCTCGGTATTAATTTTTCTGCTTCATCAAATAAATTATCTATTTCTTTTTTTAAATTATCTATTTCTGAATCTAAGTTTTCCGGCTCAATTCCCAAGTCTTTTATTTCCTTTATTAAAATTTCTTTTTGAACGTTTAATTGTTCAAGCCTAGCCTCAGCTTTGTATTTTAAGTTCTTAGCTTTTTCAAGTTCATCTTTAAGTATGTTTAAATTTTCTTCATAATTCATATTACACCTCATAATGTTCTTTTATATGATCTAAAGTATCTTTATCTATTTTGCTATGGCAGAGAGGACAATATCCTAAATTTAACAATACATTGTTATATTCATCAGTTTTTTCTTTTAAAGAATACTTATAAAATTCAACTTTATTTTGTAAGTTCTTTATTTCATTCTTGGAATTATTGTAATTTAAATTCATTCTCTCTAATTTTTCATATAGAGAAAGTTTTGAATTAATACTATTTTTTATCTCAACTAAGGAATTTAAATTTTTAAATTTTAATAAGTAATTTTCTCCAACTGACAAACTTTTTGAATTGCTTACATATTTTTCTCTATATGAAACAATTACCTGATATTTTAAAATTTTTTCACTTAGCGTATTTTTTATTAAATAAATTTGGTCAATATCTTTAAATTTAGTTACTATATCTCTATCTAAGTTAATAGAGGAATTTATATTTTCATATCTTTTTCTTTGAGAATAATTAAGTGAGTATTTACTTATATTTTCATCTAGTCTTAGAGTAATTTCTTCTAATTTGGAAACATAATCTAAAGAATCAATTAACTTCATATTTAGAACAATATTTTTATTACTATTATTTAATCTATTAAAGGCATTTAAATAAATTGTATATTTACTTAGATTAGAATTTATTTTAATATAAATATCATTTAATTTGTCAATATATTTATACTTTTTTAAAGTTTTATTAATATTATCAATTTCTTTGTTGCTGTTTAAATATTGATTTCTAAGAGAAGTCACAATCTCAACTTTTTTTTGCATTTTAGTAATTTCACTATTAATTAAGGATAATTTTTTTAGTTTTATTTCATATTCATCTATATACTCAAATTTTTTTAACTCTTCTGTTAGTTCTTCTTTGTTAATATTTAATAATTTAATATCTGAATTAATAGTTTTATTGTCTCTTACAGTATCTCTTAATGCATCATCAACATAGTTAACACCAATTAGTCTTCCTATTGCACTAGCTCTTAAAGAGGATTTTTCATTTAACAAAAAAGGACCTTCTAATTGTTCGGAAATATTTATAATACTTGTTTCCTTGTTGTCTAAATTTATTTTATACATTCCTATTTCTTCTTTTATTTCCTTGGGAACATCTATGCCAAATCCATCAAAAGTAAATTCTTCTCCATTAAATTTTTTTAAATAATATGTGTTTTTAGAAGCAGAACGATATCTTCTTACTATTGCTCCTGTGTTGAAATATACGCTTACAGATACATATTTGCTACCTTCTCTAATAAAATAGTTACCTAGCGGCTCATTGTAAAGAGCCCATTTGATAGCTCTTAAAACAGCTGTTTTACCACTATCTGAGTTTCCCAATATAACATTTAGTCCCCTATCAAATTCAATAGTACTGTTTTCATGAGATTGAAAATTATTTAGTTCGAGTTTAGTAATAAAAATCATGAAAATTCAGCCCCTTTAATTTGTATTTCTTGGACTCTTCTTATAGCTTCTTTTTTTACTTTGTCATCTATAGATTCATTTATAGATATTTGAGTTAAAAGTTCATATATGTCTAAACTGTTAAAATTTGAACTGGAGTCAATTATTTCTTTAAATTCAAATATTTTATCTTGTTTAAATTTATGTCTTTCAATTTCACTTCTATCAAGAACTAGATCACCGGAAAGTGCACTTTCTAAATATATATCTTTAATTGTTATAGAGTCGGTTAATTCTATAATTACAACTTTAGGTCTTCTTTTAAGCTCTATTAAGCTGTTTGATATTCTTACTATAGCTCCAGGATTAATAAAGTATTTATTGTCAATTTTAACAGTGTTAAATCCATAGTGATAGTGTCCACCTAGAGTTATGTCAGCCAAAGTATCCGAGATATCACTTATTAAAGTATGTGGAATGTGCTTTAAAAATGGTTTATCCACTAAAAACCCATGAGTCATGTGAATCATGTAGTCAACATCATTGTTTTTTTCAGTTACTTTGTACTTATCAATATTAATTTTTTCATCAATGCCATAACTATAAGGATTTGAAGTTAGTTGCACAGAAATATTATCTTTTTTTAAAATTATTTTATTATCATTTACCAGATTTAATATACCTAAGTTAGACAATAATCCAAGCATTGTTCTATTAATAGTATTTGTATTATGTCCAAATATATCGTGATTTCCACTTACTATATAAATAGGGCATTGAAACTTATTAAATATTTTAAAAAAATCAGATACTAAAGATATTGGAGTATCCGGTCTATCAAAAAGATCTCCACCATGCAAAATATAGTCGACATTTTCGCTAATGCTAATATCGACTATTTCGCTAGTTTTTTGTTTTAGTGTCTCATAAAAGTTATCTAACCTATTTTTGGGATTAGTAGATCTCAAGTGGCTATCTGTAAAATATAATAACTTCAATATATCACAACCTTATTTTTTGTCTTCTGTGTTTTTTTCTTCAGATTCTTCAGTTTTATTGGAAGGTTTCACACTATAAAATTCTCTTATTTTCATTTCAATTTCTCTGGCAATATCGGGATTTTCCACTAAGTATTCTTTAGCAGTTTCTCTACCTTGTCCAATTTTATGTTCATTATAACTGTACCAAGACCCAGATTTATTTATTACGTCAATTTGTGCACCAATGTCAACTAAATTTCCCTCTTTAGAAATTCCCTTTCCATACATTATATCAAATTCAGCTTGTTTAAAAGGTGGAGCTACTTTATTTTTAACAACTTTTACTCTGACTCTATTACCGATGATATTTTCACCTTGTTTTAAATTTTCTGTCTTTCTAATTTCCAACCTAACTGTAGCATAAAATTTTAATGCTCTTCCACCAGTAGTTACTTCCGGATTTCCAAACATAACTCCAACCTTTTCTCTTAATTGGTTTATAAAAATAACTGAAGTTTTAGACTTGCTTATAGCTCCGGTAAGTTTTCTTAGGGCTTGAGACATAAGCCTAGCTTGTAGCCCTATGTGAGTGTCACCCATTTCTCCCTCTATTTCAGCTCTTGGAACTAAAGCTGCAACCGAGTCTACAATAACAACATCAACAGCATTACTTCTAACTAGAGACTCTGTAATTTCTAAAGCTTGTTCACCAGTATCAGGTTGCGAAATAATTAAATTTTCTGTATCAACACCTAAGTTTTTAGCATATGCTGGATCAAGGGCGTGTTCAGCATCAACAAAAGCTCCTATCCCACCTGTTTCTTGCGCTTGAGCTAATATGTGCAGTGCTAGCGTTGTCTTACCTGAAGATTCCGGACCATAGATTTCAATAATTCTGCCTCTCGGAATTCCGCCAACACCTAGAGCTAAATCAAGAGCTAATGCTCCTGTTGGTATTGTTTCAATATCTAGAATTGGATCAGTCCCTAACTTCATAATTGACCCTTTACCATATTGTTTTTCAATTTGTGCAATTGCTAAATCTAAGGCCTTTTTTTTATTTTCGTTATCCATTTTTTTCCCCTTTTTTATCTAAATTTAATAGTAAATGAGTTATTACTGTATCAGAAACTCTTTCTTGTATTTCATTCCTACTTCCCTTAAAAAAGTGTTCTTTTATCTCATAAAAGTCCTTGTAGTAGTAGCAAATAAAAACAGTACCTACTTCTTTTTCACTTGAAATTGGACCGGCTTCTCCAGTAGTAGCTACTGCAATATCACATAATCCAAGATTGTATAGCCCTTTTGCCATTTCTAGGGCAGTCTGTTCACTAACAGCTCCAAATTCTTCTAAAGTACTATTTGAAACCCCCAGTATTTTATGTTTAGATTCATTTGAATAACTTACAACTGAATTTTTCAAAATTTTGGAAGCTCCATTTACACTGGTTAGTTTAGAAGATAGTAGCCCTCCGGTAATAGATTCGGCAAAACTTATTTTAAGATTTTTTTCTGTAAGTTTTTTAACTAAAACTTCCTTTGGTTTAGTATTATTTTCAGAATATAAGTGTTCTCCAAATGTAATGTGTAGTTTTTCAACTATTTCTCTTACTTGATAAACTAAATGTTCCTTGTCAGTTCCTTCTGCTATTATTTTTATTTCAGTATCATAAAAATGAGCAAATGTATTTATAGAAATTTCATTATTTTCTAATTTTAAATGCCTTATAGTCTCCTCTACAGAAGATTCACCTAATCCAGCTATATTTAGAGATTTAACTATGATTTCATTGTTTTCAGCTATATTATCTTTTAAATAATAATCAACCATAGGTTCAAATTCCTTTGGAGGTCCCGGAAATAAAAACACTTTTTTATTTCCATATTCTATTATTTCTCCAGGGGCTGTTCCCCATTTATTATCTAGTATTTTTGAACCTTCTATTACATAAGCTTGTTTTTTATTATTAGATGTCATCGGCCTTTTTAATTTATTAAATCTATCTACTAATTTTGTATATTGAACATCATCTAACACTAAATTTTTATTTAAAACATCTGCCAGTGCTTCTTTTGTCATATCATCCTCTGTAGGGCCTAAACCTCCACATAAAAACAACACATCTACTTTTTTAATCATATCCCTTATCTCAATAGAAAGTTCCTTAAAATCATCTCGTATTGATAGTTGGTGGCTTACGTGAACTCCTAGTTCTGATAGTTTTTCTGATAAGTATTTAGAATTAGTATCCAATATACTACCTATTAAAATTTCAGTACCTATAGTAATAATTCCTGCTTTCATACATTTCTCCTAAATATTGTCTAAGTCTAACACGTTTTTATTTTTAATAAAATAATCTACTCCCGATAAAACAGTAAAGAACACAGCGATGTAAAAGAATATTAAACCTATCAAATGCAAACTACTTATATTTGTAAGCAATATAATCATAGATACAAGTTGAGATATGGTTTTAACTTTACCAAGCTTACTTGCTGCAATAGTAATATTTTCTGAAGCTGCTATAATTCTAAGACCTGTAACGGAAAATTCTCTGGATATTATTATTATAACTCCCCAGCCAGGTATAGATCCAAGTTCAGTTAATGTTATTAAAGCTGCACATACTAATATTTTATCAGCTAGTGGATCTGCAAACTTTCCAAAATTAGTAACCAGTTTATTTTTTCTAGCTAAGTATCCATCTAAAAAGTCTGTAAAAGAAGCTATAGAAAATATAAGTGTTGCTACTAGCTTAGAATATTTAAAATCAACGTACATAAAAATAACAAATATAGGAACCATTAAAATTCTTAAAAATGTTAACTTGTTAGGTAAATTCATAGTAACTCTCCTATTAAATCATATTCCAGAGATTCTTTAATTTTAACTTTTACAAAATCTCCTATATTTAACTTTTCATTTGTCTCTATATAGACCACACCATCAATTTCAGGTGAGTCCATATAGCTTCTGCCTGTATATATATTTCCACTTTCTTTTTCTTCAATTAATACTTCGAAAGTTTTATTTACATTTTTCATCAATAGAGAACTTGACATATATTGTTGATTATCTAACAGCTTATCTCTTCTACTTAATTTAACGTCTTCATCTATTTGATCAGCCATATTATAAGCAGAAGTTCCCTCTTCTCTGGAATAGGTAAATGCTCCCAGCTTATCAAATTCAAAATTTGTGACAAAGTCTAGCAATTCATTAAAGTCACTATCTGTTTCTCCTGGAAATCCTACTATTAAAGTTGTCCTAATCACTATATTGCGAACTTTTAATCTCAGTTTAGTTAGAAGGTTTTCTATATCAAGCTTATTAGTTTTTCTATTCATTTCTTTTAAAATATGGTTACTGATATGTTGTAATGGAATATCAACATATTTTAAAAGCTTTTCATTTGTTCTAAACTCTTCTATAAGCTCATCTGTAAAATTGTCAGGGTATAAGTACATAACTCTAATCCATTTCAAATCTTTAATTTCTGATAATTTAGAAATTAAAGAATGTAGTTTATATTCTCCATAGTTGTCAATTCCATAGTCGGTAGTGTTTTGTGCAATTAGTATTATTTCTCTAGTTCCATTTTCTACAAGATAATTTACTTCATCATAGATATCTTCAATTTTTCTAGACCTATTTCTACCTCGAAGTTTTGGAATTATACAGTAAGAACAATTGTTATTACATCCCTCTGATATTTTAATATATTCAGTAACATTAACATCTTTTTTGTTATAACCTTCTAAAAATTCACTATTTAGGTTGTCTATACTTATGGCTTTTTCACCAGTAAGAGCATTATTTATTACATCATTTAATTCTAACAGATTTCCAGTGCCAAGAATTCCATCAACTTCTGGAATTTCATTTAATAAATCTTCGGGATATCTCTGTGCAAGACAACCTGCTAAAATTATTTTTTTACACTTGGCTGTTTTTTTATAAGTAGCCGCTTCAAGTATTGTATCTATAGATTCTTCTTTAGCAGAATCTATAAAAGCACACGTATTAATAACTATTACTTCTGAATCATTTATATTTTTAGAAACTAGAAATTTTTTATTATCTAATACATTTTGCATTAACGAAGTGTCCACGTCATTTTTTGAACAGCCTAGAGTAAGAAAAAATACATTATACATCTTTTTCCTCCATCATTTGATCTACCTCTTCTTTACTTAGTAGCAATTTCCTAGGTCTTGAACCCTCGTGAGGCCCTAATATGCCAAATTCTTCCATTTGATCAACTATTCTAGCAGCTCTTGAATATCCAATTCTAAGCTTTCTCTGTAAGAAAGAAATAGAGGCTTGTTCATCATTTAAAATAAATTCAAGTGCATCTTCAAAGAGAGGATCTTTATCATCTAAAACTTGCTTAGACTTTTCTTCTAAGTTTTTATTTATTTCAGTTTCATAATTATTTTCTATATTTGAATTAGCTTTTACAAAATCAACTACCGCTTCAACTTCTTCATCACTAATAAATGCCCCTTGAACTCTCACAGGTTTTGAATAAAAACTTGGATAGAAAAGCATATCTCCCTTGCCTATTAATTTTTCAGCTCCAGAAAAATCCAATATAGTTCTTGAATCAATTGCAGATGATACAGAAAATGCAATTCTGGAAGGAATATTTGCCTTGATTGTACCAGTAATTACATCTACAGAGGGTCTTTGTGTTGCTAAAATCAAATGTATTCCAGCAGCTCTTGCCATCTGTGCTAGTCTAGCAATATAATCTTCAACTTCTCTAGCAGCAACCATCATTAAATCAGCTAACTCGTCTACTATAATAACTATTTGAGGAAGTTTTTCTTCTGTTTTATTTAATTTGCCCATTTTTTTATTAAAGGATGCTAAATCTCTTACAGTATTTTCTGCAAAGACTTTATATCTCTTTTCCATTTCACCAACTGCCCAATTTAAAGCAAAAGCAGCTTTTTTAGGATCTGTTACAACTGGAATAAGTAAGTGTGGAATTCCATTGTATATATTCAACTCCACAACTTTAGGGTCTATTAGCATTAACTTCACATCTTTTGGAGATGATTTATAAATTAAGTTTACAATTATTGTATTTATACATACAGATTTTCCAGAACCTGTGGCACCTGCAATTAATAAATGCGGCATTTTATCAATAGTTGACATAACTACAGAACCTGATACATCTTTTCCTAAAGCCAATGGTAAATTAGATTTTAGATTTTTAAATTCTTCAGTTTCAATTATTTCTCTTATTGTTACAGCTTCTTTATTTTTATTGGGAACTTCAATTCCCACAGCTGATTTACCTGGAATTGGCGCTTCTATTCTAATATCCGAACTAGCAAGACTCATTGATAAGTTATCATTTAGTGAAACTATTTTACTAAGCTTTACTCCAGGAGCAGGTTCTAATTCATAGCAAGTAATAACCGGTCCTTTATTAATTGCAACTATTTTTGAATCTATTCCAAAATTATTCATAGTTTGTTCTATAATTTTCCCATTTTCCATAATTTCTTTGTTGGAAATTGAAGTCTTACTTAAATTTGAATTTAAAATTTCAACTGGAGGAAAAACATATTCCTCATCTGTTTCTATAAATGTCAAATCATCACTTTCATCTACAACTAAATCTTCTTCAACTATATTTTCATCTATAAATCCATCTTTTGGTAAATTTATTTCTGTATCTTCAACTTCACTTATGACATTATCATCTTTAGATGAAGTACTATCTCTAATTATAATGTTTTTTTCTGAAATATTTTCTTTTTGTTGTTCTTTATTTTTAGCTTTTTCAGCTTTTTTAATTTTTCTGTTTTCTTTAAATTTACTGTAATTTGTTAATTGTAAGTTTAAATAATTTTTTATTGAGTCAAAACTTTGTCCAGTAATAATAAAAACATTTATTAAAATGACAATAAAAAGTAGCACGTATGTTCCAATAGAACCAAAGAGCTTGTATAGGAAAAATCCTAAAACAGCTCCAATAACTCCACCAGAAGAAGCTATGGTTGAGTATTCAATTGATAAATTAATTCTATCAATTAATGTTAATTCAGACGTTTTTGTGCTATCTAAAATTACTAAAATACACAGCGAAATTATAATACTAGAAATAAAATATTTTTTATTGTCTTTTTTATGATTTTTGCTATTAAACATAAATCCAAAAAAAATAAATAAAACAGGAAAAATAAAATTACCTCTTCCACCTAAAAAAGAAAAACTACGATATAACATTAAACCTATTATTCCCATTTTATTGCTAAAAATACTAATTAATGACAATATTCCAAAAACAATTAAAAAAACACTAATAATTTCTCTATTTATTACAATACTATTCTTTTTTTTTGCCTTTTTCTTTTTTTTCGTACTCAAATAAACACCTCATAATAATTATATCATAAACACATCTTAACTGCTATTACACGCCAGTGTGTCCAAATCCACCATCTTGTCTAGAAGTGTTTTCTAATTCATTTACAACTTCAATATCAGCTCTTTCATATTTAATTACTACTAATTGTGCTATCCTATCTCCATGGTTTATTTCAATGTCTTCTTTTCCTAAATTTACAACTATTACTTTTAATTCACCTCTATAATCCGAGTCTATTGTTCCAATGCCATTGGGAAGAGATAGACCTTTTTTTAAAGCTAATCCTGAACGTGCTCGTATTTGAGCTTCATATCCTAGAGGAAGTTCAATATAAATACCTGTAGGTATAAGTGCTCTGTCTAAACTTTTCAATACTATTTTTTCGTCTAAATTTGCCTGTAAATCCATACCTGAGGAACCTTCTGTTTGATATTTCGGTATATTATTTTTACTTTTATTTAAAATTTTAATTTTCATAGAATTCTCCTTTAAAAAAATCGGGATAGACTATTATCCCAAAAATAAATTGTAATAAATTTTAATTAAATAGTATCCCGATTTTTTTAATTTTCAATATTTTTCTTTTCTTCTTCTTTTTTATCATCTTCTTTTGGTAATAGTGCTTTACGAGATAAAGAAAGTTTTCCATTTTCATCAATATCAATAACTTTTACTTTTACAAAGTCACCCATTTTAAATAAATCTTCAACTTTTTCAGTTCTTTCGTGTTGAATTTCAGAAATGTGAAGTAAACCCTCTACGCCTTTTTTAAGTTCTACAAATGCTCCAAACTTCATAATCTTTTTGATTTTACCTTCGAATACATCCCCAACTTCAACATCTTTTACAATAGATTCTATTATAGAAATAGCTTCTTTAGCTTTATCTGCATCTTCAGAAATAACAGAAACCTTTCCATCTTCATCTATGTCAATTTTAACTCCAGTTTCCTCTATTATTTTATTAATTACTTTTCCACCAGCTCCAATAACTTCTCCGATTTTTTCCGGATTAATTACTATTATGTGAATTATAGGAGCATATTTAGATAAAGTTTCTCTAGGTTTACTTATAGTTGTATTTAAATGTTCTAATATTTCAACTCTAGCATTTTTGGCTTTATCTAACGCAACACTTAAAACTTCTTTGCTAATACCTTCAACTTTTATATCCATTTGTATTGCAGTTATACCTTCTGTAGTACCTGCTACTTTAAAGTCCATATCACCAAAATGATCCTCTAAACCTTGAATATCAGTTAATATTTTTGTTACTCCGTCTTTTTCAATTAATCCCATTGCAATTCCAGCTACTGGCGCTTTTATAGGAACACCTGCATCCATTAAAGCCAATGTAGAACCACATACTGAAGCTTGAGATGAAGATCCGTTTGAGCTTAGTACTTCAGACACAACTCTTATTGCATAAGGAAATTCCTCTTCTGAAGGGATTACAGGTATTAATGATTTTTCTGCTAAAGATCCATGTCCAATTTCTCTTCGTCCTGGACCTCTCATTGGTCTAGTATCACCTACTGAAAATGGCGGGAAATTATAGTGATGTATATATCTTTTAGGTTTATCGTCTCCTAAACCGTCAATTATTTGAACATCAGAAAGTCCTGCAAGTGTAACTATTGAAAGTACTTGAGTTTGTCCTCTTGTAAACAGCCCTGAACCATGTGTTCTGGGAAGAATACCAACTTCAGATGAAAGATGTCTTATTTCATCTAATTTTCTACCATCTGGTCTTACTTCATCTTCTAAAATACCTCTTCGAACTTCAGTAATTTCAATTTCTTCCATAATGGCTTCTATATCTTTTGAATAATCTTCCATTTCAGCTTCAAAGTGTTCTCTAATTTGATCTTTCGCTGCATCAACTTGTTCATTTCTGATAACTTTATCAGCTTCATTTATTGCAGAAACTATTAAATTTTCGCCATATTCTTTAACTCTTGAAGAAATATCTTCATCAGGTGTAAATACAGAATAAGTTGATTTTTCTTTTCCAACTTCTTTAATTATATCTTTAGTAAATTTGCAAATTCTTTTAATTTCTTCATGTCCAATTAAAATAGCATCTAGCATTTCTTTTTCTGTTACTATGTTCGCACTTGCTTCAACCATCATTATAGCGCTATCAGTTCCTGAAAGTACTAAATATATGTCTGATTTTTTTCTTTGCTCTTCATTTGGATTTATAATATATTCTCCATCAATAAATCCAACTTGTACAGAACCAGTAGGTCCTTCAAAGGGAATATTTGAAATACTAAGAGCTATAGAAGATCCAATCATAGCAACTATTTCAGGTAGACAATCTTGATCTACAGATAACACAGTTGCAACAACTTGTACATCATTTCTATATCCTTCTGGAAATAAAGGTCTTATAGGTCTATCTATAAGTCTGGCAGATAAAATAGCTTTTTCACTAGATCTACCTTCTCTTTTTATAAATCCACCTGGCATCTTACCTACAGCATACATCTTTTCTTCAAAATCAACACTTAAAGGAAAAAAATCAATTCCTTCTCTTGGTTTTTTTGATGCAGTTGCCGTTACTAAAACTACAGTATCTCCATATTGTATTATACATTCTCCATTAGCTTGTTCAGCTACTTTACCTATAGTAACCTTTAAAGTTCTTCCTGCTAAATCTAAGGTAAAAACTTTCTCCATTATTTCCTCCTTTATAAAATAAAGAGCGGTTCCTCCGCTCTTTATACTAACCTCTTATTCCCAACTTCTCTATAAGTGCACGATATCTTTGAATGTCTTTATTTTTTAAATATCTAAGAAGATTTCTTCTCTTACCAACCATTTTTAAAAGACCTCTTCTAGAGTGATGATCTTTTTTGTGCTCTTTAAGATGTTCATTTAATTCATTGATTCTATTAGTTAATATAGCTACTTGAACTTCTGGAGAGCCAGTGTCCTTTTCATTAACTTTATATTCTTCTATTATTCCATTTTTTTCGTCTTTACTTAACATTTTAAACCTCCAAGTTTTTATATAAGCCTACACACAAGTCAGCGCTGAGGAACGACAAACATATGTGAGGTATTACCTAATACATACTACCATAATTAAAATAAATTGTAAACTGTTATAATCTTGTTTTTATATAATCTACATCTAATTTTATTTGAGCAAATAGATCATCAATGTTATCAAAGTTTTCTTCTTCTCTAATAAAATCCAAAAGAGAAAGTTGAACACTTTTCCCATAAATATCTTCATTAAAATCTAAAATAAAAGCCTCTATTCTCAATCCGCTATTTTCAATAGTGGGATTTTTCCCAATATTTGTTGCTGCTCTATAAGACTTTCCATTAATTTCTATATTAGTATCATATACTCCAAATTTTGGAATTTCATAATTCACATCAGTTTTTATATTTGCAGTTGGAAATCCCATTTTTGAACCTAGGTTTTTCCCATTAATTACTACTCCATTCATAGTAAAATTATATCCCAGAAATTCATTCGCAAGTTTAATTTGTCCGTTCTTAATTAACTCTCTTATTGAGGTAGAAGAAATTATCTTTCCATTTTTTTCTACAGGGTTAATTATAAACAATTTAAAATTTTCTTCTAGAGAACGCTGTTTTAATAATTCAGTATTTCCACTTGCCTTGTGTCCAAATCTATAGTCAAATCCTACAACTATTCCCTTTACTTTTAAGTGTTTTAAAAGTAATTTTTTTATAAAGTCATCAGGGTCCATAGTCATAACAATTTTATTAAATTCTAATTCATATATTATATCAATGCCAATTTCTTTTAATAATTTATATTTTTGTTCATTTGATGTCAGTAGTCTTTGCTCTTGTTTAAAAATTAAATTCTTTGTGTGACTTTTAAAAATTAAAATACTGCTTTTATACCCATTTAATTTTGCTTCCTCTACAAGTTTTTTTAAAAGTATTTTATGGGCAGTATGAACTCCGTCAAAGTTACCTAATGCTATAAAAGTATTTTCTTTTGCTACAAAATTTTTGTCTATAGTTATAATTTCCATCTAATCTCCTATTAATAATTTCTTAATTTTAATACCAGAAAATTCTTCTGTAGTTTTATATTCTCCTATTGCAATAAATTCATTTCTGCAATAAAGTCTTAAGAGTTTATTTTCTTTTATATCTGCTTGAGTTTTAAAAGGCACTCCATTTAAAGCTCTAAAATAAAATTCGTCTGGAAATTCAAAAGCTTCAAAGTCATTTAAAGCTGCATCTATTGGAATTAAACTTTTTTCTAAATCATCAACAGCTGATGTTTTAAGTATTATCTCATCTATTGAATTATCTATATTAAAATTTCCACTTCTAGTTCTCACTAAATCAGTCATTGTGGCAAAGGTATTTAATGAATAGCCTATATCTCTGATTAAGCTTCTTATATAAGTTCCAGAAGAACAATTTATTTTTATTATAAAAGTATCTGTACTTACCTTTTCTAACAGAGAAATATCTGAAATTTTAACAAGCCTTTCTTTTACATCTACTTCTATGCCATCACGCGCATATTCATAAAGTTTTCTTCCATTTACTTTTATGGCAGAATACATAGGTGGTTTTTGATATATTTCACCTTTAAAGGCAACTAAAGACTCTACGACTTCTTTGGATAAAGGTATTCTACCATCTGAACGAGTTATATTTCCAGTTATGTCTAAGGTGTCAGTTTCAATTCCAAATTTCATTGTTGCAATATATTCTTTGTCCTCTGCAGTTATATATTGTGCAATTTTAGTTGCTTTTCCAATACATATTGGAAGAACTCCTGTTGCAATTGGATCGAGAGTACCAGTATGGCCAACTTTTTTTATGTTTAATTTTTTTCTGAACATATAAATAACATCGTGTGATGTTACTCCTTTAGGTTTATTAAATATAAAAACTCCATTCATCTATCTAACTCCATTAAAGAGTATTCAACAACTTTTTTCTTAGTATCTTTTAATGGCAGTTCAATAGTAGCTCCAGCAGCTCTAATATGACCTCCACCATTAAATTTAGATGCTATATTTATGGCATTTGCATAGGATTTAGTTCTAAGACTAAGTCTAATACAGTCCGATTTTTCTTTTAGCAGAATCGCTATTTCAATCCCTGAAATATCTCTTATAAATTCAACTATTCCATCCGCATCTGAATTTTTAGCTCCAATACTTTTTATTAAATCATCACTTATAGTTACTAATCCTATTTTATCATTTCCATATAATTCAAAAGAATTTAAAGCTTCTAGAAATAGTTTAGTTTTTTCCAAGCTCTTGTTTTGATATAAGTTAATGTTTATTTCTCTTTTGTCTATATTGTACTTTAATAGTTCTGAAGCTACTTCAAATGTATAAGATGTAGTGCTATCATATTTAAAACTTCCAGTATCACTGGAAATTGCAGTGTAAAGACAAGTTGCAATTTCTGTATCTAATTTCAAATTTAATTCACTAAAAATAGTATATAAAAGCTCACCAGTTGCAGAAGCTTTAGAATCAACGATATTTAACTGTGCATAATTTGTATTTGTATAATGGTGATCTATATTTACTGTATACTTAGAATTTAAAAATAAATTTTTGGCAATACCCAATCTATTTAAATCAGCACAGTCCAAAGTGATAAATAAATCAGAATCACTATCTAAATCATCACTTTTAACAGCATATTTTAAATTTGGTAAAAAGCTTTCATCATCTGGCGCATCTTCATTCATAATCATGTAAACTTCTTTATTTAAATTTTTTAAAATTTTAAACATAGCTAAAAGAGATCCTATATTATCTCCATCAGGACTTACATGTGATGCAATATAGATTTTATTTGAATCTTCAATAATTTTCTTTAAATTACCTATCTCCATAGTTTACCTCATCAATTAACTTTGACATTTTTATTCCAAGTTCAATTGAATCGTCACTAATAAAAATCAAGTCTGGCATTGCTCTTAATTTAACAGATTTAGATAGTTCTTTTTTTATAAAACCCTTAGCTTTATTTAATCCCTTTAGCACTTCCTCTGGAGTCTTATCAGTTGAGAGTATAGAAATATAAACTTTCGCAAATGATAAGTCATTTGTAACCTCCACATGAGATACGCTAATAATTTCCGGTATTCTAGGATCTTTTACTTTATGTTGAATGATATCTGAAAGAGATTTTTTAACCTCTTCAGATATTTGATGAGTTCTTTTCTTATTCATATAATCACCTAATCTTTTTGAACTTCTTTTAAGATATAGCTCTCTAGTAAATCTCCTTCTTTAAGATCATTAAAACTATCTATTGTAATTCCACCTTCATAGCCAGTTGCCAATTCCTTAACATCATCTTTAAATCTCTTTAGAGAACTTATTTCACCTTCGTGAATAACTATATCATCTCTCAAAACTTTAACCATTGATTTTCTTAAAATTTTACCACTTAAAACATATACTCCAGCAACTATTGTATTACCAGGTAATTTAAATGTTTGTCTGATTTCACATCTTCCAAGTATTTCTTCTACAATTGTAGGAGTAAGCATACCCTTCACAGCTGATTCTATGTCATTTATAATGTCATAGATAACTCTGTACGTTCTAACGTCAACCTCTTCAACTCTAGCTAAGTCTATTGCATTGATATTAGGTCTTACGTTAAATCCTATAACTATCGCATTTGAAGCAGAAGCTAGAGAAATATCACTTTCATTTATTCCACCAACACCTGAGTGAATTATATTGATCTTAACTTCTTCATTAGTTAACTTTACTAAAGATTGTATTAAAGCTTCCACTGAGCCTTTTACATCACCTTTAACAACTATGTTCAATTCTTTCATTTCGCCTTCTTTAATGCGATCAAATAGATTTTCAAGTGATACTCTGTTATTAGTGTTGATTCTACTTTCTCTTGAAGATTCTTTATTTTTATCAGCAATAGTTCTAGCTGTTTTTTCGTCTTCTACAGCATAAATTAAGTCTCCTGCATTTGGAACATCTGACAATCCTAAAATTACAGCAGGCATTGAAGGACCAGCTTTTTTTATTTGTTTGTTTTTATCGTCAATCATAGCTCGGATTCTACCACTTGAAAATCCTGAAACTACATTATCTCCAAACTTCAAAGTTCCTTTTTGAACTAATACTGTTGCCATAGGACCTTTTCCCTTGTCTAGTCTAGCTTCAATAATAGTTCCTATAGCTTTTCTATTAGGATTAGCTTTTAATTCCAACATTTCAGCTTCTAATAAGACCATTTCCAATAAGTCGTCAATGCCTTCTTTAGTCTTAGCTGAAACAGGTACCATTATAGTATCTCCACCCCAGTCTTCAGGCATTAGCCCATTGTCTAAAAGCTCTTGTTTAACTCTATCTAAGTTAGCAGATGGCTTGTCAATTTTATTTATTGCAACTATTATTGGAACATTTGCAGATTTCGCATGTGAAATAGCTTCAATTGTTTGAGGCATAACACCATCATCAGCTGCAACTACTAAAATCGCAATATCCGTTATTTGAGCACCTCTTAGTCGCATTGAAGTAAAAGCCTCATGTCCAGGAGTGTCTAAAAAAGTTACTTTTTTATTATTAACATTAACAGTATATGCACCTATATGTTGAGTAATTCCGCCGGCTTCAGATGTTTGTACATGCGAATGTTTAATAACATCTAAAAGTGAAGTCTTTCCATGGTCAACGTGTCCCATAACTGTAACTACAGGTGGTCGTGGTTTAAGTTGATTTTCTTTATCCTCATAATTTAAGCCCATTTCTTCTTCTATAGATATTTCTTCTTCAGCTTCTACAATATTTATTTCTTTTCCAAAGTCATCTGCTAATAAAATACAAGTATCTTCATCAATAACTTCATTTTGGCTTGCCATAACACCTAACCCTATTAGCTTTGTTATAACCTGAGCTAATGGAATAGATAGTTGCTCTGCAAATTCCTTAACTGTAATAGGTAAATTTATATTAACTATAGTATCATCTCCAATTTCTACTTCTCTTTTTTCTACCTTTTTTTGAGCTTTGTTTTTCTTCTTAGGTTTCTTCTTTGAAAGGTCTCTTCTGGGAGTTGCCTTTGTAGCTACATTTTTATTTGTATTATCTTTTTTAGGTTCTATTTTGTTTTTCTTTTTATTGGTTTCAATTTTTTCTTTAGAAAACTTTTTCGGTTCATCCGATTTTTTATCTTCTGTTTTCTTTTGTGTTTCATTTTTTTGACCATTTGTATTTTTTTGTTTAGCTTTTTTATCTAAACCAATATTGTTTTTTTTATTGTCAGATTTTTTATCCTCTGTCTTTTTTTGGTCTTGATCTACTTTATTTTTCGTTATATTCTTTTTAGAATTATCTTCTTTAGATATAGATTCTTGTTTAGGTGAATATAATTTTCTTATTTTTTCTTCGTCTTCTTTATCAACTGTAGACATGTGATTTTTAACCGGAACATCCATTTCATTAAGTTTATTAATTAATTCTTTACTTGCTATTCCGATTTCTTTTGCCAATAAGTGTACTCTTATTTTTGACATTAAGATACCTCCTTAAATGAGGTGTTATTCTTGCTTTAGTGAGTTAAATAAATCATTGTATGTTTCCTCTTTTATTTCCATCTCAAATGCACGATTTAAAGCTTTTGACTTTATAGCTTTCTCTAAACATTCTTCATTAAAACATATATAAGCACCTCTGCCATTTTTTTTACCAGTTTTATCCAAAAATATTTCATTATCTTTGTTCTTCACTATTCTAATTAATTCTTTTTTTGGTTTACTGTTTCCGCAACCAATGCATTTTCTCATTGGTACTTTCTTAATTTTCGCCATAATTAACCTCATTCATTAAGTTTTATTCTACGGACTTATCTTCTATATCGTCTTTTTTGTATTGATTATTTAATGAATCATTGTAACTTGACTCTGATGAATAACCAAACTTTTCTCTAAATGTGTCTTCTTCTAATTCTGAATCTTTTAAATATTCGCTGAATTGAGCATTAGATTTAATATCTATCTTCCAGTTTGTCAACTTAGCAGCCAGTCTGGCATTTTGTCCTTCTTTTCCTATAGCTAATGACAGTTGGTAGTCAGGTACTATAACTAAAGCTGATTTTTCTTTTTCATTAACAAATACTTTTTCAACTTTTGACGGACTTAAAGCATTTGCTATAAAACAATCTATTTCTTTTTCATAAATTATAATATCAACTTTTTCATCATAGAGTTCATCTACAATAGCTTTGATTCTAGATCTTTTATAACCTACACAAGCTCCCAGAGCATCTACATCATCGTCTTTTGAAAATACTGCTATCTTAGTTCTGGAACCAGCTTCTCTTGATATAGAGTAAATTTCTACAATTCCATCTGCTATTTCCGGCACTTCTAATTCAAAAAGTCTCTTTATTAAATTAGGATGTGATCTGGAAAGTATAATCTGTGGTCCCTTAGTAGTTTGTTTAACTTCTAGTAGCAATAGTTTAAATCTTTGACCTTGAGTATAAGTTTCTCCTTTTATTTGCTCAGCAGGAGGTAAAACAGCCTCTGTTTTACCCAAGTCAAAGTACACATTCCCATAGGAAACCCTCTGCACTTGTCCTGTAATAATTTCATTTTCCCTGTCTGTAAAATCTTCAAATATAATGTCTCGTTCTGCATCTCTAATTCTTTGAATAACTACTTGTTTAGCTGTCTGCGCTGCTATTCTTCCGAATTTTGCCGGATTTATTTTTTCACTGTAAACATCCCCCGCATTTAATTTGGGATCAAATTCTCTAGCAATGGATAAAGGTACTTGTAAGTTTGAATTTTCAACTTCATCATCATTTACTATATCCTTTAAAGAAAAAACATTTATTTGCCCAGTTTCTCGATTTATGTCAACTTCAACATTTTGTGATGTTCCAAAGTTTTTTCTATAACTTGAAACTAACGCAGACTCAAGAGCATCAAAGACTATTTCCTTAGAAATCCCCTTTTCTCGCTCTAATTCTTCTAAAGCGCCAATAAATTCTTCATTCATAATATCCTCCATTAAAATTTGATTAATTGTCTCATAATAGATATTGATTTAATTGGTATTTCAACTGTATTTTCATCAATTAAAAGAAATATTGAATCTGAGTTATAATCACTTAAAACACCTTCATATCGTTTTACATCATTTAAAGGTGCAAATAATTTTACTTCAACTTCATTACCAACGTTTCTTCTATAATCATTTTGATTTTTTAATGGTCTATCTAATCCCGGTGATGAAATTTCTAAATAATATGGTTTATCTATCAAATTTAATTCATCTAATTTTTCTTCTATACTTCTGCTCATATCAGTACAATCATCTACATCAATTCCACTTTTTTTATATATAAATATTGACAATAAATCATGTTTAGAACCAACTTGATATTCAACATCAACAATTTCATAATTTAACTTTTCAGCGCATTCATTTGCAACCTCTAAAACTGTTTTTAGCAAATCATTTTTTTCCAAAACGCACCTCCTTTAAAAAAACAAGAGTGGGATCCCCCACTCTTTAACAACATTTATATCTTTCTAAGAAATTATACCATAAAATGTATATAAATCAAAGTATATTAAACAAACTTAATTGGTTGCTCTTTGGAAGTTTAGACAGTAGATTGTTTTCTTCTAAAATTGCAATTACTGTTTTTGTAGCCTTTGTCCTCAAAATTAAATCTTCAATAGATAAAAACTCTCCATTAGTCCTTTCAGCCACAATGTTTTGAGCTACTGAATCTCCTAATCCAACTAAAGCTCTAAGAGGCATTAATATTTTTGAGTCTTTTATTGTAAAGTTAGATGCTTCTGATTCATAGATATTTACTGGCTCAAATTCATAACCTCTTGCATACATTTCTAAAACCATTTCTAGGACAATTATCTGACCCTTGTCTTTTGCTGTAAGTTTTTCAGTTGTATTATTTATTTCTTCTATTTTTTCTTTTATTGACTCAATGCCCTTCATAATTAATTCCCCATCAAAATCAGAGAGTTTAATAGAGAAATATGTTGCATAGTAAGCCAAAGGATAATTTAATTTAAAATAAGCTATTCTAAAAGATAACATTACGTAGGCAACAGCATGAGCCTTTGGAAACATATACTTTATTTTTTCACAAGAGTCAATATACCAACTTGGAAGATCTAAAGTTTTCATAATATCTTTTTGTTCTTGAGTTAGACCTTTCCCTTTACGAACTTTTTCCATAGTGTCAAAGGCCATTTTATTATCTGCACCTGCTTCAATTAAGTACAACATAATATCTTCTCTTGTTGAAATAACAGTTGAAAGTTCAGCTCTGCCCTCTCTTACTAAATCTTGAGCATTGTTAGTCCATACATCTGTCCCGTGGGATAAACCTGATATTCTAACTAATTCAGCAAAGCTCTTTGGCTTTGTCTCTATGAGCATTTGTATTACAAAACTAGTTCCAAATTCAGGAATACCTAAAGTGCCAGTTTTAGTAGAAAATATACTTTCATCTAAATGTAAGGCATTAGGACTTGAAAATAACGTAAGGGTTTCAGGATCATCTAAGGGAATAATTTTTGAATTAATTCCAGTAAAATCTTCTAGCATTTTTATAATAGTTGGACCGTCGTGTCCTAATATATCTAGTTTTAAAATTTTTCCGTGTATAAAGTTATAGTCAAAATGTGTTGTTATTACTCCCGAGCTCTCATCATCTGCTGGATATTGAATAGGTGTAAAATCAAATATCTCTTTATCTTTAGGACATATCATTACACCACCCGGATGTTGTCCTGTCGTTCTCTTTACACCAATGCAACCTTTTGCCAATCTTTCAACTTCTATATTTGGAACAAAGCTGTCTTCAAAATATTTTTTAACGAAGCCATATGCGGTTTTTTCAGCAACAGTACCTATAGTTCCTGCTCTAAAGACATACCCCTCTCCAAATAGTTCTTCTGTGTACTTGTGAGCAACAGGTTGATATTCTCCTGCAAAATTTAAATCAATATCCGGCTCTTTATCTCCATTAAAGCCTAAAAATACTTCAAAGGGAATATTGTGTCCATCTTTTATCATCTCACTGTCACATTCTGGACACCTCTTATCTGGTAAATCCACACCTGAGCCTACGCTTAAGTCTGTTATAAATTCAGAGTGTTTGCACTTTGGGCATACATAATGTGGAGGTAGAGGGTTTACTTCAGTAATAGAGCTCATAGTTGCAGCAAAAGATGAACCTACTGACCCCCTAGAGCCAACAAGATATCCATCGTCATTAGATTTTTTAACTAGCTTTTGAGCTATTATATAAAGTACGGCATAACCATGGTCTATTATTGAGTTTAATTCTCGCTCTAATCTATCAGATACAATTTTCGGAAGTTCATCTCCATAAATTTCATGAGCTTTTTTATAGCACATATTTCTTAAATCACTATCAGAGCCCTCAATTACAGGAGAATAGGTTCCATCTGGTATTGGCTTAATATCTTCACATAAATTAGATATTAGGTTAGAATTTTCTACTACTACTTCATAAGATTCATCTCTTCCCAAATAAGAAAATTCTTCTAACATTTCAGCTGTAGTTTTAAAATAAAGAGACTGTGGAATTTTTGCATTTCCAAAAGGTCTTCCAGTTCGTCCATTTAAAATTATTCTACGTAGTATATCATCTTTTTCATCTAAGTAATAAACATCTCCAGTGGCAACAACAGGTATGTCGAGTTCTCTTCCTATAGAATATAGCTTTTTATTTATATCTCTTAATACATCGTAATTACCTACCATATTGTCAGCAATATAGTTTAAATTATTTTCTACTGGTTGAATTTCAATATAGTCATAGTATTTTGCTTTTTCTTTAATTATCTCTTCAGATTCTAAATTAAAAATAGACTTATACAGTTCAGAAGAAGAGTTTCCACTTCCTATTATTAGACCTTCTCTATATTTATTCAACAAGCTTCTAGGAACTTTTGCAACTCTATTAAAGTTATTCATATGTGATTCACTTACTAATTTATATAGGTTTTTTAAACCAATTTCATTTTTTACTAATACGGATACGGAGCTTTCAAAAAGCATGGAGCTATCAATTTCTTTAGACAAGTTGTTAATATCCTTAATATTTTCAACTCCGCTTTTTTTTGACATCTCAAGCATTTTTAAAAAGATTTCCGCCGTTGCTTCAGCATCATTTACAGCTCTATGGGCATTTATTAAAGTAACTCCAAGTTTCTTTGAAAGTGTTCCCAAGTTAAATCTTTTAGTACCTTTAACTACGGCCCTTGCCAGAGGAAGTGTATCAATAACCGGAAAATCACTGTTTAAACCATATTTATCCATATCTCTCGTTATAAAACTCATATCAAAAGTTGCATTGTGAGCTACAAGAATTGAATCTTTACAAAAGTCATGAAATTCTCTAATTACAATATCTATTTTTGGTTCGCTTGCCACAAAGGCATTACTTATTCCAGTTAATTCAACTACTTTTTGTGGTATGGGAATTACAGGATTTACAAGTTGAGAATATCTATCTATAATCTGTCCCTTTTCAATTTTCACAGCTCCAATTTCCGTAATGGCATCTACCCTTACAGATAATCCAGTTGTTTCTATATCAAATACTACAAAGGTATCTGTGTTGTTATTTGAATTTTCATTATAGTGTTTTAAAATTTGTTCTTCATCATCTACAAAATTTGCATCTAATCCATATAGTATTTTAAGGCCATATTTTTCTCCAGCCTCCATGGCTTCAGGAAATCCCTGCACATCTGCAGTATCTGTAATGGCTATTGAATTCATATTCCAATATTTAGCTCTCTTTGCCAATTCATCAAAGGAAGTAACCCCATTCATCGTACTCATTTTGCTGTGTAGTTTTAATTCCACTCTCTTTACATCAGAATTATCAGTACGAACAACTCTCTCTGATTTTTCTATATACTTAATCATAATGTTTTCTGACTTTGAGTAGTTGTCATATTGAATATTTCCCGTAATAAAGACATTATCTCCAACTTGTATGTTATCTAGTAACTCTGTTACTTTTTTTGATGAAATAAAAAGTTTTGCAATATAAGATGAAGTATAATCAGTAATTGAAAAAATAAGCAAAAATTTAGAATTTTTAAGTTCACGAATGTCTATATTGAATATATCTACTTTTACAGTAGCTTTTGTAATATTTAAGTTTAATTCCGATAAATTTATAACTTCTCCTAAGTCCATCCTCCCAAAACTGTAGTTACCAGCTTCAGAATTAGACTTAGAAGTTGTTTTTATAGGAGCATTATTGTTAAATACTTCTATATCCTTACAAATATTTTTTTCTTCATTTTCAAAATTAGATACAAAATCTTTCATATTTTCATTATTTCTTTCAAGAGAAGTTTCATGTAATTTAAAAACTACTTCATAATTTCCAAAATATTTTAAACTTGTCTTTAAAGTATCTTTTAAACCATTTTGTTGCATTGAAAAATAAATTGATTCATTTGGAGCTATAATTTCAATTACATTGTTTTCTTTGTTTAAAATAATTTCCATACTGTCAATCCATACTTTACTAGAGGGATTATATTTTATAATTTCAGAATTTATTAATTCGATTTCATCTGAATATTTTAGAAAGTCTTCTTTAAATAGAATTTGAACATTAAGTCCTTTAAAATATGCTTTCATACTATTTATTAAAATTTCTTTTTCTTTTTCAGATATTTTTTCAAATAGTACTAAATTTATAAAAAGTTCCATATTTTTATCATCTAAAAAAATACTTTCAATTTTTATTTGTTTACCCTTTAGAGTAACCTCATCAATATTCAATTTTTCAAGGAGTTCGTTAAAACTAATCAAAAAAACACCTACATTTCTTCTATTTCTTTAAATAACTCTTCCAATAAATCTTCTTCTTTAACCTTTTTTACAACTTTTCCCTTTTTAAATATAATTCCTATTCCGTTTCCACCTGCAATTCCTATATCTGCCTCTTTAGCTTCACCAGGTCCATTTACCGGGCATCCCATTAAAGCTACTTTAATATTTTTATCAATGCTTTGTAATTTAAGCTCAGCTTCATTTACTAAATCAATCAAATTAATTTTAGTTCGAGAACAAGTAGGACAAGAGATAATTTCTACACCTTCATTTAAAATATCCAGTGATTTTAATATTTCTCGGCCAACTTTTATTTCTTCAATCGGATCAGTAGTTAAAGAAACCCTTATTGTATCTCCTATTCCTCTACTTAATAGAGAACCTATGCCAACAGCAGACTTCACAGTTCCTGAAAATGTTGGACCTGATTCTGTAATTCCTAAATGCAATGGATAATCAGAAAGGGAAGAAAATTTTTCATATGAAGCAATGGAAAGATTTACATTACTTGCCTTTAATGACACTTTTATATTAAAAAATCCCATAGATTCAAGTAGTTCAACCTCTTCTAATGCACTGTAACAAATTGAATTTTCGTTAACACCGTGGTACTTATCTAAAAACTCTTGCTTAACCGATCCAGAATTAACACCAACTCGAATAGGTATATTGTAATATTTACAAGTATTTACAACTTCTTTTATTTTATGTTTTGCACCTATATTTCCAGGGTTTATCCTTAAGGCATCAACATGATTTTCAGCAGCAGCAACTGCTAACTTATAATCAAATTGAATATCGGCAATCGTCGGTATATTTATATTTTCTTTAATTATTCTTATAGCTTTTGCGTCGTCTAAGTCATTAACTGCAAATCTAATAATGTCACATCCTACATTTTCAAGTCTATGAATCTGATTAATTGTGCTTTCTGTATCTTTAGTTATTGTATTAGTCATTGACTGTACAGTTATTTTCGAATCTCCGCCAATTGGAATATCTCCAACAAATATTTTTTTAGTTTTTTTTCTACTAATCATTTAATCACCAATTAAATATCCTTTTTAAATCTCCAAATACAGTAATATATAGCATTAAGGTCATTAAAAGTCCAAATCCTATAAAACTTAATCTTCCTTCAATTTCATCGCTAACTTTTTTTCCTGTGATTGATTCAATTAACAAGAAAACTAATTTTCCACCATCTAGTGCCGGTATTGGCAACAAGTTCATTACAGCTAAATTAGCACTTATAATGCCTAGAATATTTAGCAAGTAAATCGGCCCTCTAGCTGTTTGCTGGCCTATTATTTGAATTACTCCAACGGGTCCTGCAAACATATCAACGCTTACATTTCCTTGAAATAATAATTTTAGAGTAGTAAATACACTTCCAATAGTAAAAACAGTTTTATTAAATCCATATTTAATAGAACTTAAAAAAGATTTTTCCGATTTTGGTCCTATTCCTATAGAAGCTACACCATCCTTATAGTCGGGTTTAATTTCTTTTTTTAAAATTTCATTTCCTCTCTTAACTTCAAGAGTAATATTTTCATTTTCTTTTGCCATTGAAATATTTGTCGCAACTGCTTCCCAAATTTTTGTAGGCTGATTGTTTACAGATAGTATTTCATCTCCAACTTTTAATTCTGCATATTGAGCAGGTGAATTTTCAACTATTTGCCCTAATGCATTAGTGTTATATCCAATAAATGATGCTATAAAGAAAAAAGCTATAATTGCTAGCAAAAAATTCATAATGACACCCGCTACAACTACAGCCATTTTTTTTAATACAGATACATTATTAAAACTCCTTGGATTTTCTGAATATTCATCTTCTCCGTCCATTGCAACATATCCACCAATTGGAAGTATTCTCAAAGAGTACTTTGTTTCACCTTTTTGAGTTTGAAAAATTTCAGGACCCATGCCAATAGAAAATTCGTCAACTTTTATTCCAACTAACTTTGCTATTGTAAAGTGGCCTAATTCATGTAACATTATTACAATTAAAAAAACTAATATTGAACCTATTAAAGTAGCCATTTTACCTCCATTAATATAAGTATAATAAAAAATATAGAATATAGACAAACGGAATTACCATTATAGTACTATCAAATCTATCCATAATTCCACCATGTCCCGGTAAAATTTTCCCATAATCTTTTATACCTGTTAACCTTTTTATTTTTGATGCAGTTAAATCCCCTATTTGCCCTGCAACTGAAGCAATTACTGTAAGCGAAATAGAAGTTAAGTTAATTGGAATTTTTACAAAATAAAAATAAACTATAGAAACTAATACAGCTCCTAAAACTCCACCAATAGCACCTTCTATTGATTTTTTCGGACTAACTCTTTCTAAGAGTTTGTGCTTTCCAAAGTTAGATCCTACAAAATAAGCAAATGTATCTGTACAAAAAGCTATAATAAAAACTAACAATAAAAAAGGTGTTCCCACAAAAGTATTTAGCAAGTTTAGTGAATAAGGTATATAAATAAAAGTAAATATTGAAACAGCTGTACTATTAAAATCATACTTTACAGAAAAAACCAAGTAGATTAAAGAAATTATTAAAACTACAATAATACTAAAATCATAAGATATTCCAACTATATTAAATACGAAAAGAGAAATACACCCAATTATTATGGGCAGCATATTGATATTAATTTTAATGTTTTTAAATGCATTTTTAAATTCTAAAATTGCAATAATACTTATAATAAAAATAGCCCCTCTTAAATATATTCCCCCTAAATAGAGTATTGAAAATAATAAAACGAGCCCAACAATTCCAGTAAGTACTCTTTGCTTTAAATCTGACAATTATATTCCACCAAACCTTCTATTTCTTTTTTGATAATCAAGTATTGCTTCATAGAGAACATCTTCTTTAAAATCAGGCCATAGTACATTTGAAAACCAAAATTCAGAATAAGCCAATTGATATAACATAAAATTACTAACTCTAAATTCACCACTTGGTCTTATTAATAAATCCAGTTCAGGTTGCCCCTTAGTGTAGAGATATTCATTAAACATCTCTTTGTTAATATCATCTACATCAAAATTTCCATTTACAACTTCTTTTGCAATTAATTGTGTGGCTCTGACAATTTCGTCTCTTCCACCATAATTCAAGCCTATATTTAATATCATTTTATCATTGTCTTTTGTCAATAACAATGCTCTGTTTATTTCTTGAACAATTCTATCTGGTAATTTTGAAATATCTCCCATGACATTTATTTTTACGTTGTTTTTTATTAGTCTGTCCAACTGTGTTTTAATATAATATACTAACAAATCCATTAGTTTTGAAATTTCATCTTTAGGTCTTTTCCAATTTTCTGTGGAAAAAGCATAAAGGGATAATGATTTAACATTTAGTCTGTAACAGGCTTCTACTATTTCTATAACCCGCTTACTCCCCTCTCTATGTCCCATGCTTCGAGGAAGATTTCTCTTTTTAGCCCATCTACCATTCCCATCCATAATTATTCCAATATGGTTTGGAATGTTTTTTAAATCCAGTTCATCCATCGACACTATAAAATCTCCTTTAATAAAATTTATAGTATCTATTATATCAAACTTATCTTTAATAAGTATTAATTTTATTGAGACTTTAAATTATTGTATTAATTATATTTATGTATAATTTAAAAATAAAAGGGCTAAGCCCTTTTATTTTTAAATTTCTAGCAATTCTTCTTCTTTAGAATTAGTTACAGAATCTAATTCTTCAATATACTTATCAGTAACTTTTTGAATTTCTTCTTCTCCTGATTTTCTATCATCTTCAGAAAGTTCTTTTGCTTTTTCTAATTTTTTAATTTCATCAATGGCATCACGTCTAATATTACGTATTGCAACTTTTGCATTTTCACCATTTTTTCTTACAACTTTTGTAAGCTCAATACGTCTTTCTTCTGTCAATTGTGGAATTACTAATCTTATTACTTTTCCATCATTTGAAGGGTTGAGTCCTAAATCTGATTTTAAAATTGCCTTTTCAATGTCAGGAATTAAATTTACATCCCAAGGTTGAATAGCCAAAATTCTTGGCTCTGGTGCAGATATTCCTGAGACTTGATTTAAAGGTGTTATTTGTCCATAGTAATCAACTGCAATCTTATCTAATAGTGCAGGATTAGCTCTACCAGCTCTTATAGATTGAAGGTCTTCTTTATAGACAGAAATTGTTTTTTTCATTTTATCTTCAGCATCTCTTTTTATATCAGAAATCATAGTGTCCTCCTAAATTATTTTACATTTGTACCAATATCTTTACCATTGACAACATCAATAATAGAAGAAGGTTCATCTATTCCAAATACAGTTAAAGGAATATTATTGTCCATACAAAGTGATGTTGCTGTTGTATCCATTATTTTTAATTCTTTACTTAAAATTTCAAGATACGATAAATCTTCAAACTTTTTAGCATCTTTATTGATTTTAGGATCAGAATCATAAATTCCATCAACGCCTTTTTTAGCTAATAGTATTACATCTGCTCCTATTTCTGCAGCTCTAAGTGCAGCAGTGGTGTCAGTGGAGAAATATGGATTTCCTGTACCAGCAGAAAATATAACGACCCTGCCTTTTTCCAAATGTCTAATTGCTCTTCTTCTTATATACGGTTCAGCAACTTCTCGCATTTCAATTGCAGTTTGAACCCTAGTTGCAACGCCCATATTTTCCAATGCATCTTGAAAAGCAAGTGCATTCATTACAGTTCCCAACATTCCCATATAATCTGAAGTTGCTCTATCCATATTGGCATCTCTACCACGCCAGAAGTTTCCACCTCCAACAACAATTCCAATTTCAACTCCAGTTTTATGCACTGTTTTTATTTGAGAGGCAATAGATTTTACAGTTTCAATGTCAATTCCAATTCCCTGTTCACCAGCCATAGCCTCTCCACTTAATTTTAAGACAATTCTTTTATATTTTGGACTCATAATAGTACCCCTATTATTGGCCCATTTGTTTTTTTACTTCTTCAGCAAAGTTCTCTTCTTTTTTCTCTAATCCTTCTCCTACTTCATATCTAACAAATCTTCTGATTTTAATATTTTCTCCGATTTTAACAACTAAGTTGTTAAGTAGGTCTTGAACTTTTACATCTGGATCTTTTATAAACTTTTGATCTAAAAGTACAATTTCTTCATAGAATTTTTCCAATCTACCTTCAACCATTTTTTCAACGATTTTTTCCGGTTTACCTTCATTTAATGCTTGTTCTTTTAGTATTTCTTTTTCACGCTCTACTTCACTTGCAGGTACTTCTTCACGTGTTACATATTTAGGTGCTGCTGCTGCAACTTGCATAGCCATATCTTTTACAAATGCTTTAAATTCTTCGTTCTTTGAAACGAAATCTGTTTCAGAGTTTACTTCAATTAAAACTCCGATTCTTCCGCCGTGAATATAAGAATCTACAATACCTTCAGATGCGATTCTTCCAGACTTTTTAGCAACGCTAGCAAGTCCTTTTTCTCTTAAGATGTCAATAGCTTTTTCAATATCGCCATTCGCTTCTGTAAGAGCTTTCTTTGCGTCCATCATTCCAGCAGAAGTTCTCTCTCTTAATTCTTTAATCATTTCTATACTTACACTCATTATTTACCTCCTAAAAAAAGAGAGTTATAAAGGCATAGCTTTAGAACTCTCAAAATATTACTCTATCTCTTCTTTATCTATAATTGGCTGCTCTTTTTCAGATTCTTCAGTTATTACTTGAGTTTTTTCTTCGTTTTCTTCTGAGTAGTCTTCTGTTTGAGTGCCTTGCTTTCCTTCCAATACTGCATTTGCAATTGTTTCAGTAATAAGTTTTACAGCTCTTATAGCATCATCATTACCTGGAATTGGATAATCAATTTCATCAGGATCACAGTTTGTATCTACGATTCCAACTATAGGAATTCCTAGAATGTGAGCTTCTTTAACAGCAATTCTCTCTTTACGTGGATCAACTATAAATATTGCATCTGGCATTCTGTCCATATGCTTGATTCCACCTAGAAATTTTTCAAGTCTTTCTCTCTCATGCTTTAACTGAATAACTTCTTTTTTTGGAAGAAGGTCAAAAGTTCCGTCTGTTTCCATTTCATTTAATTGATGTAGCCTATCAATTCTCTTTCTAATTGTTTTATAATTAGTTAATAGACCACCTAGCCACCTTTGATTAATATATGGCATTTCGCACTTTTGTGCTTCTTTTTTAATTGCATCTTGTGCTTGTTTCTTTGTGCCAACGAACAATACTTGTCCACCTTCAGATGCGATTTCCCTTACGAATTCATAAGCTTCGTCTACTTTTTTGACAGTTTTTTGGAGATCTATGATATATATACCATTTCTCTCTGTAAAAATAAATCTACTCATTTTTGGATTCCATCTTCTTGTTTGATGACCAAAGTGTACTCCAGCTTCTAGTAGACTTTTCATTGATATAACTGACAAAATATTCACCTCCGTTTTTTATTCCTCCATTTTTTTCATCTAATTTAAGGACATTAAGCAACTCTTAAATTATCAAAAAATGTGTGTGTTTTATAACCGTAAATAAGTATAACACAATAGTTTTAAAGTGGCAAGACTATTATGTTATACTTATTTATTTAAAATTTTAAATCTTTAGAATTATATATTATATATGTTAATAATATAAATATAATAATTATTATTAAATTAATTCCCACTCCCATAAGGGAAATATTTGTAACTACAAATTTAATAGGTTTAAATACTTCTAATGGAAACATATTTATAATGCTTGAAAATAGTGATCCGAAAACTTTTCCCGTCATAATTAAAATAACAGTAAAGAATACAAATAGCACACTTATTCCATCAGATAAAGCAGATGACTTAGAAATAGAACTAAAGAAATATCCAATGGACATATATACTAGTCCGCTTCCAAGTAAAGCTACAAATATCTTTATAATATCTATTAAAAAGCCTTTAGAATTTATTATGTTGTCAACATTTGCACTTGCATCTATTGGGATTATATATGAAAGTCCAAATGTAATGCCCATAATCAAAACTAAGAACACTACATAAGTTAATATATTTGACAATACTTTTTGGGTTACTATTTCGTATCTAGTTATTGGATTGGAGTATAAGTATTGAATAGTTCCATATTCTTGTTCTTTAGATAGAGAACTGCCCCCCAATTGCATTGAAAATATTGCAATTAATACTGCAATGTATTGAAATATAAAAGCAACATATTGTCCTAAGTTTGTATAGTCTATTTCTTCCTCAAAACCCAATATCATTTTTAAGCTAGGGCTTAAAGAATCTACAAATGTATCAAACATACTTTTCATATTTATATCAAGCATCATAGGATAAAGTGCAAGTAACAAGCCAATTAATATTGACAAAACTACTACCCATGCAATCATTTTTCCTAAATTTGATTTGAATTCCTTAGAAAATATCATTTTAAGCCTCCTCTTTCTTGCTATAATAAGCTTCTATTTTATCAGAAAGAGATGAATCTTCAATACTATAATTATCTATTTCACATTCATATATAACTCTAGAAAGATTTTTCATGTCTTTATCATAGTATAAAATTTTATTGCCTTCACTTGAAGTTATAATTTTTGCTCCAATATTTATAAAAGGAGTTAAATCTTCTATGCCGCTATATATTTTTATAATTTTATCATTTGCAGCTTTGTTGTTAAGTTGTTCTACTCCCCTTATTTCCCCTTCATGCAAATATGCAACTCTATCGCAAAATCTTTGAGCTTCTGATAGAGAGTTTGTTAACATAAACAAAGTAAGAGAGTTTTCTACTTTTAAATCATTTAAATAAGTAAACAGTTTTTCTACTTGAGAATCACTTAAATATTTAGTTGGTTCATCCATAATTAAGAGTCTTGGCTTTACAATTAAAGCATTAATTATAGAAAATATTTTCTTTTCGCTATTATCCATATCGAGAACTCTCAATTTTGGATTTAAGTTAAAATAATCTAAAAGCATATCAATTTCTTCAGAATTTTTTAAATTATGCATATTTAATGTGGTTTTTAGTAAATTAATAACTTTTGCATTTTCTTGAAATAATAATTCCTCCGGAACAAAACTAACGCTTTCTTTTATTGCTTTTGAGTCCTTTGAAGAATCCATATCAAAAATAGAAACTGTCCCTTTTGCCGGTTTTAAATAATTAAATAAAATTCTTGCTAAAGTTGTTTTACCTGAATCTTCTAAACCCAATAATGCAAAAAATTCACCTTCTATTACTTCTAAGTCGATATTTGAAAAAACACTTCTTTTGCCTATTCTCTTAGTTAAATCACTAATGACTATGGCACTCATCACATTCACCTCTTTAATTAATTTCTTAACACATTATACTATAAGAATGTTATAAAACCAATATTTATATATTAATTCCTAAATTCCTACATATAAAAAGGAAACATATATTAACAGAATAAATTTTAAATTGATTTGATTTGATTTTATTCACTGTGTTATTTAAAAATTTTCATGCTTTTTCTCATCGATAGTAATGAAAAACTAGGACAATATATTGAAATATGCTATAATTTATTTATTATATGAAATGAGGCGATTTAATGAAATTAGGCATAGTAGGTCTGCCAAACGTTGGCAAATCAACACTCTTTAATGCACTTACACAAGCTGGCGCTGAAGCAGCGAACTATCCATTTGCAACTATAGAGCCTAATATAGGCGTAGTTAACGTACCTGATGAAAGATTGAAAGTTTTATCAGATATTAGTAAATCTGAAAAAATACTATATACTACAATTGAATTTTTTGACATAGCTGGACTTGTAAAGGGGGCCAGTAAAGGTGAAGGTTTAGGAAATCAATTTTTATCTAACATTAGAGAAGTTGATGCCATTGTCCATGTAGTTAGATGTTTTGATGATGAAAATATTATTCACGTTGATGGAAGTGTAGACCCTTTAAGAGATATAGAAAATATTAATCTTGAACTTATCTTCTCAGATTTAGAGCAAATTGAAAAGAGACTTTCAAAAGCTGAAAAACAAGTAAAGAGCGATAAAAAATTGTTACCTGAAGTTGAGTTGTTAAGAAAATTATTAGCTGTACTTGAAAGTGGAAAACCAGCCAGATCTCTTGAATTAAATGAAGAAGAAAGAAAGCTAATTAAAAACTTCTCCCTTTTAAGTTCTAAATCTGTAATATATGTAGCAAATGTGGCTGAAGATGATTTACTTAATGATGGAGTAGATAATAAATATGTAAAAGAGGTTAAGGACTTTGCTCAAAAACAAGATGACGAAGTTGTAGTTATAAGTGCAGAAATAGAATCGGAAATTCAAGCACTAGATGATGATGAAAAAGTATTGTTTTTAGAGGAACTTGGTCTAGACAGTTCCGGATTAGATAAGTTAATTAAATCTAGTTACAAACTTCTTGGACTTATTAGTTTTTTAACTACTGGACAAATGGAAACACGTGCTTGGACTATTAAAAAAGGCACAAAAGCTCCACAAGCTGCAGGTAAAATTCACACTGATATTGAAAGAGGCTTTATAAAGGCCGATACTATATCATATAGTGACTTAGTTGAAAGCGGCTCTATGGCAGCAGCTAGAGAAAAAGGACTTGTTAGAAGTGAAGGAAAAGAATATGTAATGCAAGATGGAGACGTTGTACTATTTAAATTCAATGTATAGTATCTTGTAGTGGGACTTTGATCAAAAATTACAGAAAAAGTCTTTAACAAACTTTCTGATAAATACAATAAGGAAAATTAAAATTCTTAGTTAATATAAAAGTGCCAATACTTAATTAAATATTGGCACTTTATATTTTTGTTTTAAATAAATTATTTTTAAATATTATTTATTTTATAGTTTTACTGTCCTTGTCTTTTAAAATCATTTTAAATATTACATATGACAGAACAGAGCTTACAACTACCTGTACTAAATTTGGAACAAGTGTAAGCAAACCTGAGGCTAAAGTTCCATATAATATCCATCCTGCAAAAAAATATCCTATTAGAACTATAGATGAACCTACTAAATATGTAATTATACTTTGTCTTGGATAGTATTTTTTAATTAACTTAGATACAACAAACCCCATAGTTCCTTTAATAATTAAAGAAAAAATAAAATAGTGACTGTACCCTAGAGACAAATCTGCTAGAGCACTTCCTATTCCAGCAAGTAGAAAGGCGAAATGAGGAGGAACAAAAAATGAAAACACATAAATTGCAGCATCTCCCACATTAATATATCCATATCCGGCAACTGGTATTGCAATGCAAACTGTCAATATGTATACAGTAGCCAAACCTAGTGCTGATAATACAAGTTCTCTTATTTTCATAAAAATTCCCCCTAATTTCTATAAATAATTATATATTATAGCATATTTAAATAATTTTATTCATAATTAACTGGACCCACGCCTTATATAGACGCTACTTTTATAAACAGCTTAATTATAACTATATTAATTTTTAATGTAATTATAGTTTATTATGAACAGCATAAAAATACTAGAGTTATATTTTCAAATATTGGGTAAATTTATTATAAGTGACAATTTAAAATTTTAAAATCAATTGTGAAAACAAAAAGGAGGACTTATGAATATACTATTTGTAGTTGGCAGTATTAGAAAAGCTTCATATAATCAAATAATTGCAAATTATTTAATGGAAAAATACAAAGATGAATACAATATTAGACAAACAGACATTTCATCAATTCCAATTTTTTCAGAAGATATTGAAAAAGAAAATTGGCCTATGGTAGATAAGGCAAGAGAAGATGTGGAATGGGCTGATGGCATTGTGCTTGTTACACCTGAAAACAACTATTCTGTTCCCGCTGTATTAAAAAATTACTTAGACTGGTGTTCCAGAGGAAATAGAGTCTATACAAACAAGCCCGTTATGATTACAGGTGGATCTACAGGACATTGGGGCACAATAAGATCTCAAGGACATTTAAGGCAGATTATGCGTTCAAACGGTCTGCAATCTATAGTAGTTCCTAGGATAGAAGTTTATTTTCCAAAAATTCAAGACAGTATTGAGGATGGAAAACTTTTAGAAGATAAAGCTAAATCTTTAATAAAGGGATTTGAAAAATTTACTGATTACATTAAAAAAAATGAAATTTAATAAAAAAATAAAACTCTTAGTATAAGTTTTAATACTAAGAGTTTTATTTTTAGTTTACTTATAAATACACTAAATTAATAATTACCACTTCCCGCCGGCTCCACCACCACCGGAGCGTCCTCCGCCTCCGGAGAATCCGCCTCCTCTGGAACCTCCAGAAAAGCCTCCACCTCTAGAATGTCCACCTCCAGAAAAACCTCCAAAGCCTCCGAAAAAAGGAGGGAAAAAATCATCGTCATCATAAAACTTTTTATTTTTTCTTCCGCCTTTAGGTTTGTTAAAGGAACTTACTATAGAAATAACAACAATTAATACAAGCATTATTTTTACTATTTCACTAAAGTTAAATTCTGATTCTTCTGATAGTCCATTTTTCGGTTTAACACTTTCATCTATTGTTATATTATATTCTTCAATATAACAAGATAAAATTTCATTATAACCTTCCATTATTCCCGCTCTATAAGCTTCTTTATTCTCTCCTGTTGTATCTCCCGCTGGAAAGTAAGATACAATATTTCTATAAATCTGTTTAGCTGTTATATCAGGTATAAATCCTTCGGTTCCATATCCTGGTTCAATCCAAATTTCCCCATCTCCAATTGAAATTAATAATAGAGCCCCATTATCTTCTTTTTCATCGCCTATTCCCCATTGAGAAAATAGTTCAGTTGCATATTCATTAATGTTATTTTCACCAAGAGATTTTAAAACTACTATTACTATTTGCCCACCTGTTTTGTTCTTTAAATCTTCATTGGTATTGTTAATATATGCTCTATTTTGTTCAGTTAATATATTCATTTCATCATATACATTGTAGTCAGATTCACTTTTATCAACTATATTGCCAATGCTATAGGCAAATGCACTCGATGCAAACATTAAAACCATAGATAGGACAAGTATTAAACCTTTTTTTAATTTCATAAATTTCCTCTTCTAGACAATATTTTAATTAAAAGTTAACTCCTGGGACTTCTTGATCTTGTTCTGAAATTTCAAAGTAATCTTTTTTATCAAACCCAAAGATTCCAGCAAACATGTTCATAGGAAATGATCTAACAGCTTGATTGTACTCTTTTACAGTTTCGTTATATCTTCCTCTTTCTGTAGATATTCTATTTTCACTGCCTTCTAATTGTGCTTGTAAATCTAAGAAGTTTTGATTGGCTTTTAATTCAGGATAGTTTTCTACTACAAAATTTAATCTACTAATCGCACTTGTAAGTTCATCATTTGCCTTTGAAAGTTCATCTATATTGTTAGCTGAACTTATTCCCGCTCTAGCTTCTGTAATATTTTGAAAAGTTTCTTCTTCATGAGTAGCATATCCCTTTACAGTTTCTACTAAATTAGGTATTAAGTCAGCACGTCTTTTAACTACAACTTGTACTTGAGCAAAAGAAGCATCCACCTCATTATCCAATTTAACTAACTTGTTATATTTTGGAACTATTAACGCTCCTAAGACTACTACTATAGCCAAAATAACTGCAATAACTTTTTTCACATTAAACCTCCTGTTTAATTTTTACAATTTTCATATTTTCAACAGCTTCATTTACTAAATATTCTATATCTAAAACTTCTTCAGATTTTTCTATATCTTCTACTTGCGGCCTTAAAGATGGATGCTTAGGTAAAAAAACAGTACAACAATCTTCAAAGGGCAATATAGAAGTTTCGTAAGTTCCAATTTTCTTTGACCACTCTATTATGTCAACTTTGTCCATTCCTATTAATGGTCTAAAAATCAACCTATCTGTAACTCTATTTGTCACATTTAATCCATCTATAGTTTGAGATGCTACTTGCCCTAAACTTTCACCAGTAATCATAGAATCATAGCCAAATTTTTCTGATAGTTTATCTGCAATTCTAACCATAAATTTTCTTGAAATTATAGTCATTTCTCTTTCTGAACAATTTTTATTAATTTCTTTTTGTATGGGCAATAAATTTACAGAATAAACTGTCATATTTCCCGTATATGTGGATATAATTTTAGCTAAATTTAAAACTTTTTCTTCTGCCCTATCAGATGTGAAAGGATAGGAATGAAAGTGTATTGCATCTACTTGTACGCCTCTTTTAGCCATTAAAAATCCAGCAACAGGAGAATCTATACCTCCTGATAATAAAAGCAATCCTCTGCCATTTGTACCCACCGGCATTCCACCATAAGCTCTAACTCTTTCTAAATATATATAACAACTTGTCTTTATATCACAATATATATATAAGCCCGGATTATGAACATCTACTTTTAAAGGAAAGTTTTTTAATACGTAACCTCCAATTTTATTATTAATCTCTGTAGATTTAAGTGGAAAATTTTTATCTGATCTCTTTGTAAGAGCTTTAAAGGTTTTTATTGAAGGTTCTTTTTCTAATTTCTCTTCAACTAACAACTTTATTGCTTTTTCTATTTCACTAAATTCTTTTTCCACTTTAACACATGGGCTAATATATATAATTCCAAAAACATGACTAACTCTTTCAATAATAATATCAAAATTTTTGTAATCAGCTTCAATATATATCTTTCCCATTTCTTTATATATTTTATTAAAACCTATATCAGCTATTGCCTTTCTAATTTGTCCTATTATTTTATCTACAAAGTGTTTTCTATTCTTCCCTTTTAAAACCACTTCACCTAAACTTACACTTATAACTCTTTCCATTAAATCACCTTTTCATTATTTCTCGTATTTCATTTACATACACTGTTAATCTCTCTACAAATTCATCAATGTCCTTCTTACTGATATCCTTTGATATACAAACTCTTATAGTTCCCTCAACCAGAGAATCATCTATTTTTAATTCACTTAAAACATGACTCTTATGTGTGCCATTTGATGTACACGCAGAAGCTGTAGATATATATATTTCATCTTGTTCTAAATAGTGAAGTAAAACTTCCGCCCTAGTATCTCTAATGGAAATAGAGAGTATATAGGGAGATGAGTTTTTAGGACTGTTAAATTCAAAATCTTTTATAGAATTTCTAATTTTTTCAATTAAATATTGTTTTATTTCAACAGCATGTTCGTATTCACATTTAAAATTATTATTTACACACTCTGCTGCCTTTCCCAACCCTAAAATTCCAGGTACATTTTCAGTTCCTGACCTAATTCCCTTTTCTTGACCACCGCCTAGAACCAAGGGCTTAATTTGTACAGAGTTTTTTATATACAGTGCCCCTATCCCCTTGGGTCCATATATTTTATGGCCACTTGCAGAGTAAGTGTCACAATTTATTTTTTTAACATCTACTGGAATCTTTCCAAAAGCTTGAACGCCATCTACATGAACTAATATATTTTCATTAATAGATTTAACTTTTTTTACTATTTCTTCAAGTTCATTTATAGTTCCAATTTCATTATTAACATGAGATAAACTAAGTAAAATAGTATTACTATCTATTGAACTATACAATTTATTTGTGTCTAAATTTGCATACCTATCTACCCCAATTTCAACAACTTCAAACCCCTTATCTCTGTAAGATCTCATCTTATCTAAGACAGAAGAATGCTCAATACTTGTTGTAATTATTTTATTTCCCAATCTAGTATTTTTATTTATAAGGCCATTAATGGCTATATTATTCCCTTCAGTTCCTCCGGAAGTAAAATAAACTTCTGATGGATTAGAATTTATTAAATCCGCTATGTTTTTCCTAGATATTTCTATTTCTTTTTCAACCTCAAATCCAAGACTGTGAAGTGAAGATGGATTTGCAAAATCTTCTGTTAAAGCTTTAACCACAACATCCACAACTTCTCTTCTAGGTTTTGTTGTAGCACAATTATCTAAATAAATCATATTATCCCCTCTTATTGTCAATATTACTATTATAGATTACAATTAAAATAAATTAAAGGTGGTAATTTAAAATTGAAAGAATTTATATATGATTTTACTATAAAAGATGAATATATTTTAAATAATTTTGGCAATTATATAGCTTTAGACATAGAAACTACAGGATTTTCAAGAGAAAAAAACTCTATTATTTCAATTTGTACTTGTGAAATAAAAGAAAATGCTAAAATCAGTATATTATTTGCAGAAGATTTAAAAGATGAAATTGATATTTTAAATAATTTTAACTTAAATGAGAAAAAAATAATAACTTATAATGGGGATTCTTTTGATATTCCCTTTATCAATAAGCGGAAAAAAATTTATAACATTCAATTAGATAACGCTATAAACTTTGACTTATATAAATATATATTAAATTATAAGTACTTGCTAAACTTAGACAACTACAAGCAAAAAACCATTGAAGAATATTTAAATCTTGAACGAAGTGAGTTTATCAGCGGAGGAGAAATTGTAAAAAAACATAGAGAATACTTAATATCTAAAGATAGTTCTCTAATTGAAGAAATGGTCATACACAATAGAGATGATGTATTGGGCCTAGTGCAAAGTTTAAAAATTGTAGAGGAATTAAATGATAAACTCACATTAAAAGTTAACAGTGACATTTTTAATATTGATAAAATCAAAATGGTGAATAATTATTTAATCGTGAAAGGTTCCACATCTATAGCTGACTCTATTTTATTTAATTTATTTAATTATGAACTGACTATAGAAAATAATTTATTTACAATTAAAGTTGAAACTCAAAAAGCACTATATGACAATATCAATTATTGTAATTTTATTTTAAAGAAAAATTTTTTTAACATAGAAAACAAATCAAATATTCCGTCACCTGAGGAAATATTAATTTTATCTGTTAATGAAATTCTATATGATAATGTATATAATTTAATATTCAGTATATTAAAAAATACATTTGACTGACACTATCCTTACATTTAATATTAGTATATCACTTCATTTTGATATCTTTATACTTTGAAGGGGTATATAAAAAATATCTTAATCTTATAGGAGGAGTGATAGTTATGAAAGATTATATAATTGACGAAGTTGAAGGACTATACAAAATTATTAAACTAAAAGAATTCAGAAAAACTGAAGGTGTAAACTTTGATGTAATGGTTGAAAGTATGGTTCCAAAAATAGATGCCGTGGACAGAGTTTTACACAAAGCCGGTGCTATATCTCCAGGTTCTGTTGGTGATATTGAAAGACCTTGGTATATGCATAAAAGCCAAGATGACAACTTAATTGTATTACAGGGAACAAGATATGTAGAAATATACACACAAGCACATGGAAAAGTAGAAAAATTTACAGTTGAACCAAATAAAATTACTCATAATGGAAAAGTAGTTTTTGAAGGTGGAGCTGTTCTAGTATGGCCTGTAGGCGTTTTTCATAGGATTTTAAGTGGAGATGAAGGTTCTGCATCTATTAACCTTGCTACACATTATGATGGATTTGATATAAAAAACAACTTTAATGTATACGATTTAAATCCGGAAACTGGAGAATACAAAGTTATAAGAGAAGGTTTTAAAGATCAAAAGTAGTATTTATTAAAATAATCTTTGGTTAGATAGAAACTAGCCAGAGATTATTTTTTTATTTAATTTAAATTGGTTTCTATATATTTTAACCTTTATAATTTCTACATATTAATTAATAATCACTTGTATCATACAACTCGTAAATTACAAGGTTTATAACAAAATCACCTTTAAACTATACAATTTTATATTGTCTTAGAAATTTTATTCACGTATACTGTTAATGTAGATAAGAAGATAAAATATAATGGTCTTATTAGATACAAAAATTTACTACATCAGGAGGAATTATGGAAGAAAATTATGTTACGAACTATTATAGCCAATCGTACTTTGATGGTGGTTTGTTACAACTTATAGGCTGGAGAATCATTGGCCTTTTAATTACAGTCTTTACATTTGGAATATGCTACCCTTGGGCGCTATGTATGATTTATGACTGGGAGACAAAACATACCATTATTGACGGTAAGAGACTTTACTTTGATGGTACTGCTATGCAATTATTTGGAAACTGGATAAAGTGGTTTTTACTTACAATTGTAACATTTGGAATTTATGGATTTTGGTTAAGTATAAAATTAAAACAATGGATAGTAAAGCACACCCATACAATAAATTAATAAGAAATTTTTTTTAAAAATATAATATAATTAAATTTATAAAAAGTAAAAAGCTTGTAACCATTAAGATTACAAGCTTTTTATTGGCAGGGGTAGCAGGACTCGAACCCACGGCACCTGGTTTTGGAGACCAGTGTTCTACCAACTGAACTATACCCCTATTCACAACAATATTTAGTTTAACAAATAAGCGGTGAAATATCAAGTGTTTTTTTAATTTACAGCAATATAGTCCTTCAATTCATCAAATTTTTTATCACCTATGCCAGGCACACTCTTTAAGTCATCTATTTCTTTAAATGAATTAGTTTCCCTATGCTTAATTATCTTTTCAGCTGTTTTTTCACCTACTCCCGGAAGAGTTTGAAGTAAATTTTTATCTGCCGTATTAATATTTATTTTACTATTATTATTTTCTGTAGAAATACCTCCTTCACTACTTTCAACAATTTCACCAATTGCCGGTATGTAAACTCTCTCTTCGTCTGAAACCTTTTTCGCTAAATTTATATTGTCAATATCTGCATCATCATAGAGGCCTCCAGCTTTATTTACAGCATCAATAACTCTAGACTCTCCACTAAGTTCAACTAAACCCGGATTTTTCACTCTGCCACAGACATGAACATAAATAGTTGAATTTTCCTTTTGAATAATTTTTTCTGTATCTTCAACTCCATTAAACTTATTATTTAAATCACTATTTAAATTTACTACTTCTAAGTTTTGTTTATTATTTTCAGCTAAAGAGCTTGCCTGCTTATCTAAAAAATTGTCTTTAAAAATAGAAGCTAGAAAAACTATTAAAACTACAGCCAGTAGTGCAATAATTTGTTTTTCTCTTGAACTTAAATTTTTCATAAAGAACCTCCTTAGATTTACAACTTTATTATAATTTATTTTATAATATAATTCTCGCTCTTTCAAGTTATGTTATAATCTTTAAGAGGTGATTATATGTCTTTTTTAGATAATTTAAATAAATATGCTAATCTAATTATTAAAAAAGGGTTAAATATTAAAAGTAATGATATTTTAATAATTAGAGGAGAAGTGGAAAATTATAAGTTTATAAATATAGTGGCTGAAACTGCTTATAAATTTGGCGCTAAAGATGTTAAAGTTAACTATAGAAACCAAGAACTTTCAAAAATAAGATATGACAATGCTACCATTGAAACACTAACCGATATTCCTAAACACTTTGTTGATGAACAAAACTACTACATGGATAAAAAAGCTAAAATATTATCAATAGTTGGTGATGATCCGAATATTTTATCTTCAGTAAATCCTGATAAAATTAATGCATCAGTAATTGCTTCGTCCAAGGCACTAAAAGATGTCAACGCTAAGCTAATGAATAATGAAGTATCTTGGTGCGTTGTTGGAGCTGCAACTAAATCATGGGCTAAAGTTGTATTTCCAAATTTAGATGAAGAAGAGGCTTTAAAAAAATTATGGGATATGATTTTTTATACTGTGAGATTATCTGATGATAATCCTAGTAAATCTTGGGATATTCACGTTGAAAGTTTAAAAAATTGGTCTAACTTTTTAAATAAACAGCAATTCAAGTCCTTTCACTACTCCTCTACAAATGGAACTAATCTAACTGTGGGAATGCCTGAAAATTATATATTTGCAGGTGCTAGTGAATACAATCGATACAATGAAGAGTTTATAGCGAATATGCCTACGGAAGAAGTTTTTTCAATGCCCCATAGAAATAAAGTTAATGGAATTGTATATAACACTAAGCCATTAAATTATAATGGCAATATTATAGATAATTTTTACTTAAAATTTCAAGATGGTGTAGTAATAGACTTTAATGCTAAAAAGGGATATGAAACTTTAAAAAATCTTTTAAATACTGATGATGGTTCAAAGAGACTTGGTGAAATTGCACTCGTTCCATATAAATCTCCTATTTCTGATACTAATATACTATTTTTTAATACCCTTTATGATGAAAACGCATCTTGCCACTTTGCTCTTGGAAAAGCATATCCAACCTGTATTGTAGGTGGCGAATCTATGAGTGAAAAGGAACTTTTGGAAAATGGAGCCAACGATTCTTTAGTTCACGTAGATTTTATGGTTGGAGACGAAACTACAAATATTATTGGCGTAACTAAAGATAATAGAGAAATTGAAATTTTTAAAAATGGAAACTTTTCCATATAAAATATAAATAAAAAAAACAGCTATCTTTTGTATATTCCCTCAACTGTTTAATGTTGTGGTTCTTGTACACAGATAAGCTGTTTTTATTTTGCACTTATAGTTATATTTGTATAGGATACTCTGTTAAATATTCTAATAGGCAAACTCTGCCCCAGTCCTGAATCTATATATAGTTTTGTATTTGACACATCATATAAACCTTTACTATATTTCGGAAAAAACTTCATTCCATGGTCTACTATTTGGCCAAAGTAAGGAATTCTAACTTGACCGCCATGAGTGTGTCCTGACAGTACCAAGTCAAAACCCTCTTGCTTTTTTAAAAAGTCATTGGGATTATGGGACAATAGAATATTATATTCTTCCAAGTTTAACTTTCTATTTACCACATTGTGTTTTCCAAAACTGTTTCCATATAAATTTATTTTTTGAGATTTAATGTTTAAACTCACACTGGATTTTGACAGATTTACTATATTATTTTCTTCTAATACTTTGTAAATAATTTTATCTGGATTGTCAATTTCATGATTTCCTTCAACAAAAAACACTTTATATCCTTCAATAGATTTTAATAAGTTTTCAATATTTTCATATTTTTTTGTGTATCTATTTATTAAATCTCCTGTTAAAACTATTATATCCGGATTAAATTTATCTATAGATTTTTTAAGTCTTTTTAAATTTATAAGCTTACTATCGTGAAAATCTGAAATTTGAATTATTTTAAAATTTGAATTTATCTTCTTAGATTTAATTGTTATCAAATCTTCCTTAAAGTAAATTATTTCAAATAGCATGTAAATAATTAAAATAATAAATAATATTTTCATATTAAATTTCATCAGCTTTTTTATATTTATATATTGTATATGAAACTCCAACTACAATCATAATTAAACTAACTAATTGAGATGCTCTTATAGGCCCAATATAGAGAGAATCTGTTCTCAATCCTTCAATTAAAAATCTTCCAATTCCATATATTATTAAATAATACATAAATAATTGACCTTCAAACTTTTTGTGTTTAGACAAATAAAAGTACAAAAATATAAAAATTCCTATATCCAAAATAGATTCATATAAAAACGTTGGATGAACTTTTTGTCCATTTACTAAAATTCCCCATGGTAAATTTGTAGGACCTCCATGAGCTTCTCCATTAATAAAATTACCCCATCTACCAATTCCCTGAGCAAGACTAACACCTGGCATTGCACAGTCAGCTAGTGTGAGAAAATTTATTTTTTTCCACTTTGAAAAAAAGTATCCAACAATTATTCCAGCTATTATTCCACCATATATTGCCAGTCCACCATTTCTTATATTAATTATTTCCAGTGGATAAGCTGAATAATAATCCCATTCAAATATTACATAGTATAATCTTGCTCCTACTATTCCAAATGGTATCGCTAAAAAGGCAAAGTCAATTACAACGTCATCATAGAGCCCAGCTCTTTTAGCCAACTTTCCTGCAAAGTAAATTGCAAGAAAGGCACCTAATGCAATTAAGATGCCATACCATTTAACTTCTATATTAAATATAGTAAATGCTGTAGAATTAATATTCATTTTTTAATTCCTCCATAATTTGAACTCCTGCACTTACTCCAAGTCTAGTTGCACCAGCATCTAGCATTTCTCTTGCTGTTTTTAAATCTCTAATTCCACCTGAAGCCTTTACTTCTAATTTATTTCCCACTGTATTTTTCATTAGTTTAACATCTTCAATCTTAGCTCCTAATACATTAAATCCTGTAGAAGTTTTGACAAAATTTGCACCAGCTCTTTCTGAAATCTCACATGCACTTATAATTTCAGTATTACTTAAAAGACAAGTTTCAAGTATTACTTTTACACACTTGCCTTGAGCAGCCTTTACTACTTCACTAATGTCAGATTTAACTAAATTTAACTCTCCGTTTTTTAAAAGTCCAATATTTATTACCATATCTATTTCATCGGCTCCATTTTTTACAGCCTCATTAGTTTCAAAAGCTTTCAATGCAGTTGTATTAGCTCCTAGTGGAAATCCTACTACTGTACAAACTAACACTTCAGTATTTTTTAAAATTTCTTTAGCATAACTCACCCAATATGGATTTATACACACAGATTTAAAGTTATATTTTAACGCCTCTTCACATAGCTTCTTGATTTGTACTCTACTTGCTTCTGGTTTTAAAAGTGTATGGTCAATTACTCTGTTTATTTCCATATTCAATTTTACCTCCACTTAGCACGCAATGATTGTCTTTTTTTAAGTCAAATTCTAACCCATCAAGCATTTCTACCAACTGTTCATTTTTATCATCAATTGGACAGTCATCAGTATTTGAAACTTCTACAAATGTACGTATTTTACAGCCTAGTGATTTAAAAAAATGATCAAAAACTAATTCAGAGCCTAAAAATTGATTTTCTTGTTTAAAGGCTCCACCATTAATTAATGCCACACCGTGTTTTTCTCTTGGTGGGTCTAATTTTAAAACAAACTTACGAGACCAGTATACTTGCATTCTATCTATAAATGCCTTTGAAAGAGTTGTCACACTATTATAATAAATAGGAGTTGCAAATATTATTAAATCAGCATCTTCTAACAGTGGATATATTCCTGTTACATCATCTTTTAAGATACACTTTGAAGTTCTAGCACAATTATAACAAGAGAGACAATATTTATAATCTAAATCTTTCAATACATACTTAGTTAAATCTTCTTTATTCAAATTATATTTATTTAAAAACATCTCAAGTAAATTGTCAGTATTAGATTTTTTTCTAGAGCTCCCCATTATTGCAACAATTTTCAAAATTATTCATCCTCTCCAGATTCTTCCCAGTTAGTATAAACTTCTTGTACATCATCATTATCTTCTAATATTTCAATTAGTTTATCCATTTTTTTAATGTCTTCTTCATCTTCAAGTTTTGTATAGTTTTGAGGAATATAAGTTATATCTGATTGAATAAATTCATAGCCTAATTCTTCTAGACCATTTCTAACAATGTGATAGTTTTCTGGTTCTGTTAAGATTTCAAATACATCTTCAGACTCAATAACGTCTTCTGCACCTAAATCTATAGCGCTCATCATTAGCTCTTCCCCATCTATAGTATCTGTATTTTCAATTCCAAGTTGTCCTTTTTTATCAAACATAAATGACACACACCCTGGTTGCCCAAGATTTCCACCGTATTTATCAAAAGCATGTCTAACATCTGGCGCAGTTCTATTTCTATTATCGGTTAAACACTGAACCATAACAGCTATTCCATTTGGTCCATAGCCTTCATAGATAATTTCTTCAAAATTATCTTCTGCACCTTCGCCAGTTCCCTTTTTTATAGCTCTTTCAATGTTGTCATTTGGCATATTCTCTGCTTTTGCCTTATCTATTGCAACTTTTAGTGCAGCATTATATTCAGGATCTGCCCCACCATCTCTAGCCGCTACCATTATATATCGACCAAGTTTAGTAAAAACCTGACCTCTTTTTGCATCTTCTTTTCCCTTTTTATTTTTTATATTATTCCACTTGGAATGACCTGCCATTATTTACACACCTTTCAATTTCTTTTAATTTTACCTAGACAATTATTTTATCATAGTTACCTTAATATTTCATTATCGCCAACAGTATAAATTAAAAAAGGATCTATAGCTATAGATCCTTTTTTCTATTTATGAATTCCAAATGTTTGATTTACATTTTGAATATAAATAATTCCATTCCCTGCTTTATCTATCTCCAAATCTTTTCTTATAGATGAAACTATATTATCAGTATTATCTGACTCAGAAAGTATAAGCACTATTTCTTTTTCCGGTTCGACTTCCATTGAAAAGAGTTTACTGACTTCGTGAATTCCTGATCCTCTTCCGTTTACAATAGTTCCACCCTTTGATCCTGCTTTTACAGCTGCATCAATTACCTGTTCCGCTTTTCCTCTATCAACTATTACTGTAATTGTATGGTACATTATTTCACCCTCTACTATATTTCTATTTGTTCCCTCAAGTTTTTTTATTCCCACAACATCATTAATTGGCATAGTAAATACTATTCCATGATTTGGTTTCTCGAATAAAAATACTTTATCTAAAATATCAATAACTTTACTAACTACACTTTTTTTTGAAACCATTACGACTATTTCTTTTCTAATATCACATAATCCCAAATATTTTAAAATTTGATTATTAGCAGTTCCCCTAGCTAAAAAAATAGTTCCACCGCTTATTCCATGACCTTTGGCAGTGTGCAAAATTTTACTTCCCAGTCCACAATTTACTATTGCATAAATTATTTCAAGTTCATTAATTTCAGTATTCATAAAATTATTCAACTCCTTGTTTTTTAGACTTTATTTTAAACACTACACCTAAAATTTGTATAGCTATAAGAGGTGTCATTGCAACCATTGCTATCATTCCAAATCCATCCATTAATCCACCTGTACTTCCCATAGCCTCAGCAATTCCCTGTATAAACGCCAAGATAAACGTTGCTGTCATTGGCCCTGAAGCAACTCCTCCTGAATCAAAGGCTATTCCTACAAATAAATTTGGAACAAAAAATGTCATAACTATAGAAATAATATATCCCGGTAAGAGATAGTGCCACAATTGCAACTCCGGAATTAAAAGTCTTACCACCGATAGTGCAACAGCTACACCAACGCCAATAGATAGTGTAATTAGCACAATTTTCTTATTTACATACCCACTTGTGACATCTTCTATTTGTCTCGTTAATACGTGTACTGCGGGCTCTGCAAGTATAGTTACAAATCCAAGTATAAATCCAAGTGCTATTATATAAAAATTGTTCATTTTAGCAATATCATTTCCAATTATTCTACCCACATCCATAAATCCTGCGTTTACTCCTACTAAAAATATAATCAATCCTAGAAAAGTAAATAAAATACCAAACATAATACTTCTAACGCGATTCTTTGATAAAATCGAAGTTTTCTTTTGATATATTAAAAACACTACAACTATTGGAAATAAAGATAAAAATACTTCATATGTTATTTTAGGTATTATTTCAAAAAATGGTTTTAAAAAATTAGAATTTAAAGTTTCAGCACCAACTGTACTTATTATTGGACTTGCTACCTCTAGGGAATTGGAGTTTTTTAATAAAATATCCATTACTAAAACTCCCATTATAGCACCACTAGATGCCAAAGCAACCAAACCAAAGCTATCTTCTTCTGAAGACTTACTATCTCTATTTAGAGAAGCTACCCCAGCAGCCAATGCCAATATAAATGGAACTGTTAAAGCTCCTGTTGTCGCTCCTGATGCATCAAAAGCTATTGCTAAAAATTCAGGTGATGCAAACATACCCAATAATAATATAAAACCATATGCAAATATTAGCACTCTATTTAATTTTATTTTGTGAACAATACGAACAAATCCTATAGAAATCATAGCTGCTACCCCTATAGAAACTACTATTACTATAGCCCACTTAGTAGTAGCTCCCATAGTAGCTATTTGAACTTGATCTGCAAGTATGTGTAAATCCGGCTCGGCTATTGAAATAAAAAATCCAAGAACGAGCCCTGCAGCTACTACAAACCACAATTTATTTGTCTTTGTTATAGAACTTCCCATATTATTTCCAATGGGAGTAAGCCCTATGTCCACCCCTATTAAAAATATAGATAACCCAATTACTATTAATATAGATCCCACTAAAAATTTAATAAATACAGTATTGTCCAGTGGAATTAATGTAAAGTGCAAAACTATTACTATTAGTACAATAGGAAGTACAGAAGATAATACTTCTTTAACTTTAGAAAGTAAAACATCCAATTTTATCACTCCTCTTTACTAATTTAATATAAACTACAAATTTCAAATACTTTTCTGAATTTTTAAATCAAAAAATAATAAATTATTATTTATAAATTTGAATATTAAATAAGAACATAAACTTATTGTTTAAATAATTGTACTTAACATTTAATAAGTAGTCAAGAAAATCACAAATCATTATTTTAAAACAAAATATTTTATGTAATAAAAAAACTTCCTATCATAAGGAAGCTTTTATTAATCCATTGCTATAACTTCTTTTCCATCATAGTAACCACAGCTTGGGCATACTCTATGCGGCATCTTAGTTTCATGGCAATTAGGGCATTCAACTAAAGTTACTTTATTTAATCTATAAGAAGATGCTCTTCTTTTGTTTCTTCTTTGCTTTGAAGTTTTTCTCTTTGGTACTGCCATTGTTACACCTCCTCATCATTAAATAAATCCATTAGTTTTCCTAATCTTGGATCTATTTCAAGTTCTTCGTTACAATTACAAGATCCTTCATTTAAGTTTTTACCACATTTTGGGCAAATTCCTTTGCAATTTTCATCGCATAAACTTTTAAAAGGAATAGATGTTATTATTTGTGAAATAATTAAGTCATCTAAAAATATTTGACTATCTTCTAATTCAAAGTACTCTATACTTGCTTCATCTTCAAATACTTCTTCAAGGTTCTTAAAAAAATGAGCCTCTAGGTTTGTCTCAACTATTTCCACCATTGGTTTAAGACATCTATCACACTGTGTATTATACTTATATTTCACACACAAATCAAGTAATATTTCATTTCCCAAATTAAATACTGTTCCTGAATAGTCAATTGGCATAATTAAGTTTAAATCATCTATATCATAGTGACTATTTTGCTCTATTAGTTGACCTTCAAATTCCATACTATAATCTGGACTTTGCAAAAAATCTTTTATATCAAGCTTCATTTTTCTCCACCTTTAAAAACCAATGCAAGTAATTATACAATATTTAAAAAATATTGTCAATTTAAATGCACCAATAGTTTCACTATTTATAATTTAAAAGTGAATATATTGGTGCATACAAATATATAATTAAATAAGTTTAAGAGTATCTCTAGCTATCATAAGTTCTTCATCAGTAGGAACTACAATTACTTTTGATGAAGATTCTTCTGAGGATACAATTGTCTCTTTTCCTCTTACATTGTTTTTATTTTCGTCAATTTCTAAACCAAAAATTGATAATTTATTAATTATATGTTCTCTAGTTTCCGGTGAATTTTCTCCCAACCCAGCAGTAAATACAATTGCATCTATATCTTCAATGCTTTTAAATTCTGTCATATATGCACTTATAAATCTAGCAACATTCTCTTCAAATATATCCAAAGCTAACTGAGCTCTTTTATTTCCATCGGCTGCAGCATCTTCAATATCTCTAAAGTCAGAACTAACACCACTGATTCCAAAAACTCCAGACTCTTTATTTAAAACATTAGATATTTCTTCAGTATTTAAATTTTCTTTATCCATTAAAAATGTAACTATTGCAGGGTCTATATTTCCACTTCTAGTTCCCATTGGAAGTCCTTCAAGTGGAGTAAGTCCCATTGAAGTACAAATAGACTTTCCATTTTTAATTGCTGAAATACTTGAACCATTTCCCAAGTGACAAGTAATTAAATTTATATCTTCTACATTTTTATTTAATATTTCTGCAGTTTTGTTGGTAATGTACATATGTGATGTTCCGTGAAATCCATATCTACGTATTTTGTGTTTTTCGTAGTATTCGTAAGGTATTGCATATATATAGTTTTCAGGTGACATTGTTTGGTGAAATGCCGTATCAAAAACTGCAACTTGTTTAATATTTGGCAATAACTTTTGACATGCTTCAATCCCCATAATATTAGGTGGATTGTGTAAAGGTGCTAGCTCAATATTTTTTTCAATTGCTTTCATAACTTTTTCATCAATTACTACACTAGCGGAGAAGTCCTCTCCTCCATGGACAACCCTATGTCCTACCGCTCCAATTTCATCAAGAGATTTAACTGCTCCATATTCAGGGTTAACTAAAGCCCCCATAACTAATTCTAAAGCTTTTCTATGATCAGACATAGGCTCTTCAATTACCTGTTTTTCTTTTCCTATAGTTTCATGCTTTACACGTGAACCTTCTATTCCTATTCTTTCAACAAGTCCTTTGGCAATGGCATTTTCTCCATCCATATCAATTAATTGATATTTTAAAGAAGATGAACCACAATTAATAACTAAAATGTTCATAAATTCCTCCTACAATATTATTCCTTTTTATTATAACACAACTCAAATATTTTCGTACAGTATTGCATTAATATGAAATCACAATTGTATAATTTACATTAACACTAATCTGTACTTTAATATATAATATAATTATAAATAATATTAATGGGGAAAACAAATGAAAATTGCAGCAATTGTAGCAGAATACAATCCATTTCACAATGGACATAAATATCAAATTGATAAAATTAAAGAATTGGGATACTCAGTAATTGTAATAATGAGCTCTTCCTTTACTCAAAGAGGTCAGCCTGCAATTATAAATAAATTTGACAGAAGTGAAATTGCAATAAAAAACGGAGTTGATTTAGTAATTGAACTTCCGGCTATTTATTCGACTTCCAATGCCGAAATTTTTTCCAAGGGTTCTATATTTATATTAAATTCTCTGGGAATTGTCGACAATTTGTTTTTTGGAAGTGAAGATGAGTTATCCAGCTTAATTGAAATAGTTCAGTTAATTGACAATAAAAAAGATACTGTTGATGAAGCTATAAAAGCTGAACTAAAAAAAGGCTCTTCTTTTTTAAGAGCTAGAGAATCAGCCTATAGCTTTTTAAATACTAAACAACTTAGCATACTCAGAAGGCCAAATAATATTTTAGCTATAGAATATTTAAAATCTCTTAAAAGTTTTAAGTCTACTATTAATCCAATATCTATTCAAAGAAAAAATGTAGAACACAACTCAGATATAACTAGAGGTACTTTTTCTTCTGCATCAAATATTAGGGAAATGCTAATAGGTGGAAATATTGAAGAGTGTAAAAAATTTATTCCTATTAACTCTTATGATAATTTAAAAGAACTGCATTATAATGAACTCAACAATTATTTTAATATATTTAAATATATGATTTTAAAAAATGACATAGACTATTCTAATTATTTTGACTATGAAAATGGTCTGGAAAACAGATTTTTTAAATTTATTGAATCCAATAATATTAGCGAGTTTATAAATTTAGTATCTTCAAAAAGGTACACTAATTCCAGAATTTCCAGATTAATTACTCAAATACTTCTTGGAATAGAAAAAAGTTTAATAGCTGATAGTTTTACCCTTCCCTATATTAGAATACTTGCTTCCAATGAAACAGGATTTAAAATAATAAGGGAGATAAAAAAAGAAAACTTAGTAATAGATAAGTTTTCAAATATAAATTCTCTACCCGATAATGACATTAGAAAGAAAATTGCACTTAAAGAAAGTTTTGTAACTAATATATATAACTTAAATCAAAATAAAAACTATAATGAAGATTATTTTAAAAATTTATTAATTTTCAAATAAAAAGAACTTGGAGTTTAACCTCTAAGTTCTTGTCTATTTTCATTTAACATTTTTATTATATCAGAAAGTTTCACTTGAGTGTTTTCAAGGAGTTCATCTGCATAATCTCTAGCACCTTCTCTTATTTGTAGAGATTCTTCATTTGCGTGCTTAAGTATATCTGAAGCTCTTTCATTTGCCTTTAAAACTAATTCATCTTCAGAGATAACTTCTTCTGCATGAGCTTTAGCTCCTGTCAAAATTTTATCTGCTTCAGATTGTGCATTTTGAATTATTGTACCTCTATCAGCACATATTTGTTTTGCCTCTTTTAGTTCACTTGGAATATCATTTTTCATATCGTTTATAATTTCTAGAAATTCCTCTCTGTCTAACATTACTTTTCCTGTCAACGGAATTTGACTTGATGTTTCAACTAAATCTTCAAGCTCTTCAATCAACTCTAATAAATCCATATTAATTGCCCCCTTTTATTTTATCTATCATAGCCTTACCAACTAGCTTCGGTACAAAAATAGACAAATCGCCATTAAATTGTGCCACTTCTTTGGCAAGTGTTGAACTTACAAATAAATTTTCATTTGATGCCAATAAAAAAACTGTTTCAATTCCTTCTTTATAATACATATTAGCTCTTGCTAAAATGTGTTCGTTCTCATAATCTTGTGCAGAACGTATTCCTCTTACAATTGTACGACATTTTTTACTTTTTGCATAGTCTACTAATAGTCCTTGAAAGGAATCTATTTCTATGTTTTCCTCATCTTTTAAAACTTCTCCTAAAAGATCTAATCTCTCATCTATAGAAAACATAGCTTGTTTGTTTTTATTTTCTAAAACAGCTACAACAACTTCTCCAAAAATATTTCTAGCTCTAAGTATAATATCTAAATGTCCATTTGTCACGGGGTCAAAACTGCCAGCATATATAACTTTCATTTTAATTGCCAAACTCCTATTGAAGTATTTCCATATTTTTTTGACTTTACTATTTTTAAATAATCTTCTATATTTAAAGAAATTGAGCTATCTTGTTCTATTACAATATAACCGGTATCTTTTAAAATATTCTTTTTAGAAATATATTCCACAACCTTTAAATATAAGTTTACATTTTTATATGGAGGATCTAAGTAAATATAGTCAAACTTTTCGTCACTGTATTTCATTAAAAACGTAAGAGCATCAGATTTAAAAATAAGTGATTTATCTTCTAATTTTGCCTTTTTTACATTTTTTTTAATGACGTTTATTGCCTCTAGGCTATTGTCTACAAAGTAAGATTTTTCAGCACCTCTAGATAAAAACTCAATTCCTATTGAACCACTTCCTGAAAAAAGATCTAATACATTAGTATTATAAAAGTTTTGACCTAATAAATTAAATACATTTTCTTTTATTCTATCTTCAGTTGGCCTAGTATTTTCACCTTTTAAAGTGTCTAGTTTCAACCCTCTATTAGTTCCTGATATTACTCTCATTATACCCCCAAATTTACTCTATTTTAACACAAATATCCCCTAATAACAATAAAGTTAATTAAGTATTGCAGTGTCCACCTTTAAATTATTTTCCAGCTCTGCTTTTAATATTCTATTGTCTTCACTTTCTAAATACTTATCTTCTTTAAAAGTATTTTGTGCTTCTATTTGTGCATACTTTAATATATTTAAATCCCTAGGTAATTCAGATATTTTAAGATCCATAACTCCAGACTGTCTTAATCCAAATATGTCTCCACTTCCCCTTAATTCTAAGTCCTTATTTGCTATATAAAATCCATCTGTAGAATCTGTCATTACTTTCATTCTATCCCAAGAGATTTTTGTATTTGAACTATTATATAAAATGCAATAGCTCTTATGGGAAGATCTACCGACTCTTCCTCTTAGCTGATGAAGTTGTGCAAGTCCGAATCTTTCAGCATTATAGATTAATATAACAGTGGCATTTGGAACATTTACTCCAACCTCAATTACTGTTGTGGAGACGATTATATTTATCTCTCCAAGATTAAAATCTTCCATAACTTTATTTTTTTCGTCATTGGACATTCTTCCATGTAACAGTGCTATATTTGAATCATAGAAGTAGTTTTCTTTTAAATTCTCATATACTTCTGTAGCAGAGTCCAATTCAAAATGCTCACTTTCTTCTATTAATGGGCATATTACATAAGCTTGCCTTCCTGAATTAATTTCTTTTTTTATAAAGTTCAATGCTCTATCTAGCATAGTCTCATTAATTGCAATTGTATCTATTTTCTTTCTGTTTGGAGGTAAAGTATCTATAGTTGAAATAGATAAGTCTCCATAGAGTACAAGAGCCAAAGTTCTTGGAATTGGTGTAGCTGTCATAACGAGAATATGTGCAGACTTTTCTTTTACATTTAAACTCTGCCTCTGCCTTACTCCAAATCTATGTTGTTCATCAGTAATATTTAATCCCAAGTTTTTAAATTCAACATTTTCTTCAATTAAAGCGTGAGTTCCTATTAAAATATCAACTTCTCCATTGTATATGCCAGTTAATATTCTATCTCTATTTTTTTGTGTAGTACTTCCAACTAATAACTCGACCTTTAGAGCGTAGGGTTCTAAAATTTCTCTAAAACTTTCTAGATGTTGCCTTGCCAATATTTCAGTAGGAACCATAATAGCAGATTGATATCCATTTAAATAAGTTAAATACATTGCTATTATAGCGACTATTGTCTTACCGGACCCAACATCTCCCTGTAGAAGCCTGTTCATTCTAGTTTCTGAACACATATCAGAAAAAATTTCTTCTAAAACTCTATTTTGACCATCCGTAAGTTTAAAACTTAAATTATCAATAAATTTATATACATCATTATATAGCCTATATGGAGATGTTTTTATTTCAACATCTTTATTTTTTAAACTAAATAGTGTAAGTTGAAATAAAAAAAGTTCTTCAAAGACTAATCTATTTCTAGCTTGAATAAATTTTTTTTGATCTTTTGGTCTGTGAATATTTTCTATAGCTTCGTTTTTTCCCATTAAGTTGTATTTTTTTATTAAATTAGGTGGTAAATTTTCTTTAAATAAATTTAAATTCAAAACCTGATCAACTAATTTAACTATTTCATTATTAGTTATATTCTTTTTAAGAGAGTAAATCGGATAGATATTTCCCACTTTATTATTTTCACTTTTAAGTTCAAATGAAGGATTAGTAAGCTGTACTTGACCTTTAAACTTATTAACTTTTCCCGAAACTAAATAAATATTATTTAATTTAATTTGATTTTTTACATACTTCATATTAAAAAAACTTATTTTTCCAAGTCCCGAACTATCTTCAATTAAAAAAGTGGTAATAGATAAATTTCTTTTTATTCGTCTATCTTCAATTATTGATGAAATTTTAACTGTAAATGTTGCCTTTTCCCCTATTTCAGCTTCATATAACTTCTTAAAATTACTTTGATCATCGTAATTTCTCGGATAATATAGCAACAAATCTCTTATAGTTTCTATTCCTATACTTAAAAACTTCTTTTCTCTTTTCTCTCCCACGCCTTTTAGGACGGTTATTTTATCTTCTAATTTCAAACTACCACCTCTTATTTATAGCCCCGCAAATTTTTGCGAGGCTACTTAACTATTCTAGTGAAATTATATAATAATATAAAGGCTGCGTGCCATTTATTAAATCAATATCTAAATCTGAATACTTTTCTTGAAGTTCATCTAACAATGACTCTGAAGATTCTTCTTCAACGTCTTCACCTCTATAGAGTGTAATCATTGAAATATCATCATTCATTAGTTTGTCAATTAATTCAAGCGTGGTAACATTAATATCTTTACCAGAAGATACTATTTCTTTTCCACTTAGTCCAATAATATCTCCCTCTGAAATATTTTTACCATTCATTTGAGTATCCCTTACAGCATATGTCACCTGTGCAGAAATAACATCATTAATTGCACTTGAAAGATTTTCTATATTGGTTTTAACATCAAGCTCCTCATTAAATGCTAAAAGCGCTGCTACTCCTTGCGGAATAGATTTCGACTCTATAACGTAGACATCTCTATCACTTAAGTCTCTAGCCTGTTCTGCTGCCAATATAATATTGCTATTATTTGGCATTATAAAAATACTCTTCCCAGTTACTTCGTCAATGGCTTTTAAAAAGTCTTCCGTACTTGGATTCATCGTTTGACCACCTTCTACAATGGCATCTACACCTAGTGATTTAAAGACTTCGTCTAATCCACTTCCCATTGAAACGGTAATGAAGGAATAGTCCTTTTCTACTTTAGTTTCTTTTTCCCTTGCTTCTTCTTTTTTAGCTTGATCAACTTCAGATTGTTTAAATAGTATTTCCTTGTGTTGATATCTCATATTGTCTATTTTTATATCTTGAAGTTCTCCAAGTTTTACAGCATACTCTAGAGCTTGTCCCGGATTGTTAGTGTGAACGTGAACCTTTATTAGTCCACTTCCCTCTCCTCCAACTACTAATAAACTATCTCCTAGAGGTGCTAATTTTTCTTTAAAGTTTTCAATGTCATTATAATCTGTATTAATAATAAATTCTGTACAATAGCCATACTTAATATCACTATCTACTGGTCCTAAAATTATCTCTTTTTGCGCCTTACTTTTTAAAACATCATCTTCTTCAGGGCTTTCAATATTTTCACCTATTAGCGCCTTATAAGCACCTTCTAATAGCACAACAAGACCCTTTCCACCGGCATCTACTACACCTGCTTCTTTTAAAACTCGAAGTTTCTCCGGCGTCTTTTCAAGAGATATATTTGCTTCTTCTATTACGTCTCTTAAAAAAGTTATTATATCTGTGTATTGCTTAAAACTTTTTAAGGCAAAATCTGCTGTTTCTCTTCCAACAGTTAAAATAGTTCCCTCTGTCGGTTTCATAACAGCTTTATAAGTGGTCTCAGAGGCCTTTTTAAAGGCGTGAGCTAAATCTTCAACTGAAGCTTCTTCTAAACCTGCTAAGCCTTCAGAAAAGCCTCTTAGTAGCTGAGAAAGTATAACACCTGAATTTCCTCTAGCTCCCATTAATGAACCTCTAGCTGCAGCTTTGGCAATTTCTTCAATGGATTTTACATTTTCAACAGTTTCAACTTGTTTTAATGAAGATTTTGCAGTAAGAGACATATTTGTTCCCGTATCTCCATCTGGAACTGGGAATACATTTAAATCATTTACCTCTTCTTTATTTAATATGAGGTAGTTTACGGCACCTGTTAAGGCTTTTTTTAATAAGAATCCATCTAATTTAACTATATCCAAATAAACTTCCTCCATTATTTTAATCTTATGCCCTCTACAAGGACTTCTATATTATTAACTGTCAATCCTGTTAAATTTTCTATATTGAACTTAACTCTGTCGATTATATTTTCTCCAACGACAGAGATTTTAACTCCATATTCCAAAACTACATGAAGTTGTATATTTATTTGTCCTTCTTCAGTACCTACTTTAATACCTTTAGATAAATTGTCAAATTTTAAAATTTCCAGTATGCCATCTGTAGCATTTTTTGAAGCCATACCAACTATTCCATAGCTTTCCATTGCAGACATACCTGCTATATGTGCAAGAACGGTATTTTCTATAATTATATTTCCACCATCTGTCTTAATGTTTGCAGACATAAAGCACCTCCTATATTTCTTAACTTTTAACTCATTATACCATTAATTTCATATTTCATAAAATATATTTTAAAAAAAGAAAAAACAATTTGCAAAATGCAATATATTTATGGTAGAATAAATAAGCTATGAAAGAATTAAGGAGGTGTCGTCATGTCAAAAAAATGTGATGTGTGCGGAAAACAAAAGACTTTCGGAAACACTATTTCTTTTTCACATAAGAGAGGCAATAGAAGCTGGTCTCCTAATATTAGAAGAGTAAGAGCTGTTGTTAATGGTCAACCAAAGAGAATTAATGTTTGTACTAGATGCTTAAGATCTGGTAAAGTTGAAAGAGCTATTTAAGTTATAAAAATTTTTTAATATCTTGCAAAATATTAAAAATGGGACTGATTTTCAGTCCTTTTTTATTGCAAATAAAAAAAGCCCTAGGGCTTTTGGAGCGGAAAACGAGATTCGAACTCGCGACCCTCGCCTTGGGAAGGCGATGCTCTACCACTGAGCCACTTCCGCATAATTAATTTTATTTTATTATATAGCATTTTTTATAACTGTGTCAATGACCCAAGTAAAGAATAATTATTCTTTACTTGGGTCATTGTATCTTATGTTCTTGTATTCTTTTTCACTGCCAATTAATATATCATTAATTGATTCCACTATTATCCAGTCATCCATATTTTTTTCTCGCTCATATTGTAATGGATTATCTAGTGCTCTTACATTTTCTACTGAAATTAAACACAATCTCTTCTTGCCACTCCATCTTTTCAATTGCTCTTTGGATAAATTTAACTCTAATTTAAACTTATCTAACATAGCTATTGACTCTTCAGAAGTTAAAATTTCACTGTTGATTATATCTTTTACAAATCCTTCAGCTTTAATTAACTTACTTCCGTCATTTTCTACAAAATATAACTTTTCTTTAGGAAATACTCTCCCATATGGAAGTTTCCTAGCAGCAGCTCCTCTTATGATCATTGTTTTTTTACCTTTAATTAAATTTTCTAATACTTTTGCCTTCCTATCACAATATACTAAATGTTCCAAATACCTCACCTCAAATTTATTGTAAACTCTACAGTAACTGTAGTGTCAAATAATTATTTGAAGTTCTGTTACAAAGTCATTTTCATCTCTTGTATTAGTCCAATCTATTAAATATTCTTCAATAGTAGTTCCCATATATTTGTAATTATGTTCTTGCATCCAATCTAAAATTTTTGCATAAGAGCTTGGTATGTTTTTATAAGACCCTCTATGTATACATGTAGCTGCACTATATGAATTTAATTTTCGAGTTACAAAGTCAATATGAATATTTTCAGCTATGGGAATATATACTTCTATATCCACACTTTTTTCATTATATTCTCTATAGTCATCATGGTTAATTAGAGAAGTTAAACCAATGGGAGTAAGCTTAAACTCATAAATGAACTCAGTTAATTTTAAGTACCTTTTTTTAATTGAATCCTCCCCAGCAACATCTACACTTCTATAATAGACAATATTCTTACTTTCAAAATTATTTATTTTAATAAAATCTTCATTTTTATTTAAATAGTTCTGTATTTTACTTATTAGCAATTTCTTATATTCTATTTCACTGGTAAGTTCTTCTAATTTGAAACTAAGTAAATTTTTATTGTTAGTATAGGTGTTACTATATACTAATGCCTTTATTTCTTTTAATTTAAATCCCAATTCCCTGTAGTTCAAAATACTATTAATTAGCAAAATTTGACTCTCACTATAATATCTATATCCATTTGAACTACTCTTATATTCCGGCTTTAATAATCCAATTTCATCATAATAGTGTAAAGTTCTCACTGGAAGTTTACTGAGTTTTGAAAATTTTTTTATACTATATAATTTCATTTTATACTCCTATAAAAAATACAACTCAAATTTGAGTTGTATACATGGTGCCCAGAGCCGGAATCGAACCAGCGACACGAGGATTTTCAGTCCTCTGCTCTACCGACTGAGCTATCTGGGCTTTTTAGTTATCTGCATTTTACAATGCCTTAATAAAATACCATATATTTTTATTTATGTCAATTTAATCACAACTAGTTTCAATTAAATTTTCTAGTTCTGCTTTGTCAAAATCATATTTTCTATTACAAAAATAGCAACTTAGCTCTGCATGCCCATCTTCCTCTATTATATTATTCAACTCATTTTTCCCAATAGCAGCTAAAGCACTTTCCATTTTTTCTTTTGAACAATCACACTCATAAAAAACTTCTTTTTTCTCTAAAAATTTAACTTCCAATCCATTTGTAATTGTCTTTACTATATCTTCTGCACTGTAATTTAAATTGATCATTTCAGTTACATTCTGCATATTTTGAATGTTAGATTCTATTTTTGAAATGATTTCTTCATCTGCATCTGGCAAAAGCTGTAAAATAAATCCACCAGCAGCTTTTATTGAATAGTCAGTATTTACTAATACACCTAGCCCTACTGCAGATGGAACTTGGTCTGAAATATACAAATAATTTGCTATATCCTCTGCAATTTCACCTGAGACTAAGTTTACCTGTCCTACATAGGGCTCTTTTAGCCCCATATCAGTTACAATTGTAAGCAAACCGCTTCCAACTACTCCTGATACATCTATTTTATTGTCAATTTCTCTTACTGGTAGATCTGCAGATGGATTATCTACATATCCCTTTATTTTCCCATCATTTTTTCCAGTTACCACTATTCTACCTAAAGGTCCATCGCCTTTAATATTTATTGTCAAAGAATCTTGCTCATTTTTTAGTGCATCTGTCATTATTAATCCCGCAGTTAAAGTTCTTCCAAGTGCTGATGATGCAGTTTTTGAAAGATTGTGTGTCATTCTTGCTTTTTCAACTACTCCTGTGGTAATAGCTGCTGAAATCTTTATAGAACCACTAACATCTATTGCCCTTACTATATAATCCATATTACCTCCTAGCAATATATACTAATCTATTAGAATTATTTATTTCCATACCAAATTCATACTCACTATAAACTTCTATACTTTTAAATCCAACACTTTTAAGAGTATCCACTATAAATTTATTGGAATATACTTTTTCTATGTGTTCTTCATAGAATCTCTCATACAAATTATTTTTTCTTACAAAAAAATTTATACTGTAAGTATTTTCTTTGTTTTCAACATCATAAAAATTTTCCCACACATAAAATACATCATCTACTTCATCTACATAAGTATTTTCCATGGAAATAAATTTATCTTCTGTATTTAAATCAAATATAAAAATACCTTCGTCCTCTAGCTGATTAAATGTATTTTTAAATAATTTTTTTATATCTTTTGAACTTCTTATATAATTTACACTGTCACAACATGACAATACCATAGAATAAAGTCTATCAGATTTGAAGTCCACCATATCGTGATTAAACACTCTCAAATTTGAACTACTTATCTTACTTGAAAGTATTGATAACATATCTAAAGATATATCTACAGCATCTACAGTAAATTTTTTAATAAGTTTCTCAGTTAAATTTCCCGTTCCACATCCTAATTCAAGTACAGTTTTATTTTTTAACTTCGAAGCACTGTACACTTTGTCAATAAAAGAATATACTTTTTCATAGTCAAAATCATACATTAATTTATCGTAAATGTTTGCAAATAGTTTATAGGTCATTTAATCTTTTTACCTCTTTTAAAATATTTTGTAAAACAGTTCCTGCTTGTTCTCTAAATATCACTTCTGCATTATTATCTTCTGGAGTAGGTGTGTTGTTAATTATTATTAATTTTTCCACATATTGAGGAAGATAGTTAACCGGAGCAACAGTTAAACTTGAACCTATAACTATTAAAAGTTCTGTAGACTCAAGTTCCCTTACTGCAAGTTGAAAGTCCTCAGGCATCATATCTCCAAACATAACTACATTCGGTCTCAATATTCCGCTGCATTTATCGCACTTAGGCGGAATTTGTCCACTATTTACTTTATCTTGCATAACTTTAAACTCAAAGCTGCTTCCACATTTCATACAGTGAACTCTTCTAGTCTCTCCATGTACTTCATAGACATTTTTACTTCCAGCCTTAGTATGCAAATTGTCAATATTTTGAGTAATAATACCACTAATATACTTCATCTCTTCTAATTCTGCCAATGCCAGATGACCTTCATTAGGTTTTTTGTCATTTAAATCTTCTAATATTTTATATCCTTCAGAATAGAATCGCTTTGGATTACTTAATAAAACGTCTTTTGATAGAGCGTTTACCGGATCCATTTTTTGATAGTATCCCGTATCTGATCTAAAGTCGGGAATTCCTGACTCAGTACTCATTCCAGCTCCTGTTAACACAAAAGTCTTCTTTGAATTAATTATAAGCTGAGCTGTTTCTAAAATTTTATAATTAAAATTATTTTTCAAATTAATCACCTCTTAAAATACAATTGCATAGTAAATAAAATACAAAATTATCAATGCCACTATTGGAACAAAATTAAAAAAGTCTATACTCTGTATTTCTCTCACCCTAACTCTAACACCTGACCTATTCTCTCTATGTTTTTTTTCTTTATCCATTTGTTTAAATAAAACTCTCAATAATACCGCCGATACAATAGAAATTAAAAATAACATCAATATAATAAACAACTGCAAAGAACCTATATCTTGAGCTAAATTAGTTTGTTTTAAATAGTTAAATAAGATGTCATTTAAATACTTAGATGTTAATATTGCTATTATATTGTGAGTAAAATGTGCTAATATTGCAGCAAAAATTGAACCCGTTAACTCTAGCAAGTTTCCAAATAAAATTCCAAGTAAAAATGGGGCTATAAAATTTTGTATGTCAAAATGAAATAAGGCAAATACCAATGAAGACATTATTATTGCAAATTTCCCGCCATATATGTCATAGGAATTTATCAGTGCCCCTCTAAAAAAAATCTCCTCACAAACGGCAGGTACAACACACATAAACAACAGATAGCGCATAAAAGACTCTTCCATTAAGAGAACATCCATTGAAAAGTTTTTTAATTCAATAAATGAAGATAAGAAAGATGAAAATATTCCATTTAATAATAGAATTATTGGATAACTGAGTATCACTATGATAATTACCCTTATAATATTAATATATTCTAATTTTTTAACTCTTAATACTTCTGTTCTCTTTCCGCTTCCACAAATAAGTAGAGCCGGTATTAAAATAATAAAAACTTCATTTATAAATGTTCCCTTAAAAAAGTCTTTATTTTGTATATGATATCCTACAGTGAGAAAAAAAATCGACAACACTAAAGTAAGTGTATTAACACTTAAGACATTTAAATTCTTTTTCTTATATCTAATTTTTTTAACTTTTTTCATATGTGTCAGTATGGAAAATATTTTTATTAATTTTACTTTCCCTACAATCCTCCTTTTGCAAAGTCTAGTCTAAAATTTATTATTTTTAACTTAAATATTTATAATAATTATAGCATTACAATGCTAATCTTAAAATAAAATATATTAAACACTATACTATATTATATAACTTTATAATTCAATTTATAATTTATACTAAAGATTTTCAGCTATATAATTTGGCATTTTACTATTTTTGATGTTATAATTAAAATATTATTTACCAATGTAAAAGGAATGATGACATGGATTTAAATAAGCTAGAACTAGCTCAAAGCAAATTGTTGTTACTATATATAGTAAAAGGTGCTGATAATTTATTTAACGATGAAAAACTTACTAAATTTGTTTTAGAACTTGATCTATTAAACTTTTTTTATTTTAAGCAGTATACTGAAGAGCTAATAGAGAGCAATTTTCTATGTTTAGATTCAAATGACAATTATCACATTACAACAGATGGATTAAATACACTGGATATGTTTTTAGATAAACTTCCAAAAGATATTCTTGAGCATATAAACACTAACTTAAATGAGTGTAAAAGAGATATCATCTCTAAGAAATCTATAGTTTCAGAATACTATAGAGATGACTTTAACAGATTTTACGTTAATCTGGCTATTAAAGAAGCACTTGTTGATATCTTTAACCTTCACTTGGAAGTTCCCACTGAAGACTATGCTCAGATGATAACAAAGTCCTTTGAAGAAGAACCTGATGAATTTTATTTTAAAATCATAAAAATATTTGATGTGTAAAGGCACAGTCTATAAGACTATGCCTTTTTTAAAACACTATTTATCAATTCTTTTGTTTCGCTTACTAGATATAGCGAACCTGCTATTACTATTAAGTCATCTTTTGACGAACCTTTAACAGCAATTTCAATTGCCTCTTCTAAGTTATTTATTATTAAAACATTTGAACTATACTTAGTAGCTTCATTTTTTAAAGTATTTAAATTAGTTTTCCTATTAGTTGATAAATCCACTATTATAATTTCATTTGAATATTTCGCAAATTCATGAAGCATCTTTTCATGTTCTTTATCATCTAAGATAGAAGTGATAATAGTCAGTTTGTTATATTTAAATAATTTTAAACTCTCTGTAAGTTTTAGTATTCCATCAAAATTATGAGCTCCATCTAAAATGACAGTTGGATTTTCACTTATTCGCTCCATTCTACCGGGCCAATTTGTATTTAGTAGTCCGTCTCTTATGGAGTCATTTGAAATATTTAAAAGTCCTCTATTTCTTAATTCTAAAATTGAAAGAATGCTTACAGCTGCATTGTCCAATTGATAGTATCCTATCATATTTGTCTTTAAATTTTCTATCTTTTCATCTTTAAACAAGACATCGAACTTAGTATGCCTATCATCAATTTCCAAGTTTTCTATCTCTATGTCATTTAAGTCATAAAAGGGAGCATTTTTTTCTTTGGCTTTTTTGGCCACGATACCTTCTATATGAGAATTTCTATTAGAAGAAGTACAAAGCACACCTTCTCCAATAATTCCAACTTTTTGATTTGTTATTTCTTCTATTGTATCTCCCAAATACTGCATATGATCCATAGAAATTGGAGTTATTACACTTAATATTTTATCTTTTGTCTCTATTACATTTGTACTGTCGGAAAGTCCTCCCATTCCTACTTCTAATACACAGTAATCACAATTATTTTCTTTAAAGTATAAAAAACCAACTGCAGTAATAAATTCAAAATAAGTTAACATTTCAAATTCTGATATAATTTCTTGCTCTGCCTTTATCACTTTTTCTGAAAGTCTTACAAAATCATCTTCACTTATTTCTCTTCCGTTGATAATTATTCTCTCAGTATATCTTTCAAGGTGCGGTGAAGTATATAATCCAACTTTATAATCTCCACTTTTTAAAATATTGTAGATAAAACTCGATGTAGAACCCTTGCCATTTGTACCTGCAATATGAAGATATTTCAGCCCAATATGTGGATTATTTAAAATACCCAAAAGATATCTCATTCTCTTAAAATCATAAGATTTTCTCTTGCCTTCTCTATTTTCTATATTTTTAATTATTTCACTATAGTTCATTTTAAATTCTCTTTCACACTTTCAAGTCTTTTTTCAATAGTAATCAACATCTCTTCGTATTTTTTCTTCTTTTCTTTTTCTTCATCTACTAATTTTTGTGGAGCTTTTGAAGTAAAACTTTCATTTGCAAGTTTTTTAGTAGCTCTCTCAATTTCAGATACTACTGTATTTTTTTCCTTTGTAAGTCTTTCAAATTCTTTTTCATAATTTACAAGATCTTTTAATGGTAAAAATATTTGAGCTCTATCAAGTATTATTGAAATATTATCTTCATCAACGTCATCTTTATTATCTGTTACAGTTACTGAGTCAGAATATCCAAGGTTTACAAATTGTTCTTTATTTTCTTTAATTATATCTTCAATTTCACTGTCCTCAGTAAAGATAATAGTATTTGATTTTCTACTATTTTCAATATTCATTTCTGATCTTGCATTTCTTATGCCTCTAATAGCTTCTTTGATGTAGTTAATAGCTTTTTCTTCTTTTTCAAATACATAGATATCTTTAAATTCCGGCCATTTGGAAATAATTAGCGCTTTTTCTGTATTTGGTAAGTGCTGCCAAATTTCTTCAGTAATAAATGGCATAAATGGATGAAGTAATTTTAAAGTATCCTTTAAAACATATAAAAGTACTTGTTTAGCAACTGTTTTACTTTCTTTATCTTCGCCATATAATCTAGGTTTAACCATTTCAATATACCAGTCACAGTAGTCACTCCATATAAAATCATATATATCTTGAGCAGCTAACCCTATTTCGTATTTTTCAATTTTATCTGTTACGCTTTGTATTAATTTTTGAAGATGGGATAAAATCCACTTGTCTTCGTTTTTTAATTTAGAAATGTCAATAGTATTTAAATCTTCATCTTCTTCTAAATTCATTAGCACAAATCTTGTAGCATTCCAAAGTTTATTTGCAAAGTTTCTATTAGCTTCAACTCTTTCTGTATAAAATCTCATATCATTACCTGGGCTATTACCTGAAATTAAAGTAAATCTCAATGCATCTGCTCCATAGGTATCAATTACATCAAGAGGATCTATTCCATTCCCAAGGGACTTGCTCATCTTTCTTCCCTGTGAATCTCTTACAAGTCCTGTTAAGAATACGTCTTTAAAGGGGACTATTCCATCCATATTTTCAATTCCTGAAAATACCATTCTAACTACCCAGAAAAATATAATATCGTAACCTGTAACTAATACATTGGTAGGATAAAAATATTCCAAGTCTTCTGTTTTATTTGGCCAACCTAGAGTTGAAAAAGGCCACAGTGCAGATGAAAACCAAGTATCAAGTGTATCTTCATCTTGTTTAAAATGCAGTCCTTCATAGCCCTTAGTTCCCTCTGGATTAGTTTTTGAAACTACAACTTCTCCAGTTTCTTCACAATAGTAAACTGGTATTCTATGTCCCCACCAAAGTTGTCTGGAAATTGTCCAATCTTTTATATTTTCTAGCCAATGTATATAAATTTTTGAAAATCTCTCTGGAATAAAGTCCAGTTTTCCGTCATAGAAAGCTTGTAAAGCTGGTTCTGCTAGAGGTTTCATTTTTACAAACCACTGCTTTGAAAGCATTGGTTCTATTACAGTCTTACATCTTTCACAATGCCCTACAGAATTGTGATGGTGTTCAACTTTTGAAAATAATCCCAACTCTTTAAAGTCTTCTATTATTTTTTCTCTTGCCACATATCTATCTAATCCTTCATATTTTCCGGCATTTTCATTTAAATGTGCGTCGTCAGTAAAAATTTTTAGCTGTCCTAAATTATGCCTTTCTCCAACTTCAAAGTCGTTTGGATCATGTGATGGAGTAATTTTTACAGCTCCTGTTCCAAATTCCATGTCTACATAGTCATCTGAAATAATAGGTATCTTTTTATTGTCCATAATTGGCAACAGTACATTTTTCCCTACCATATCTCTATATCTATCATCTTTAGGATTTACAGCAACTGCTAAGTCTCCTGGAATAGTTTCCGGTCTAGTTGTTGCAACTTCAATATATCCACTTCCGTCTTCCAGAGGATATTTAAAACTCCAAATGTGTCCGTCGCTTTCTTCATGCTCAACTTCTGCATCAGATATTGCGGTTTTACAATTTGGACACCAATTTATTATTCTGTCTCCTCTATAGATAAGTCCTTTTTCATAGTATTTAATAAACACTTCTTCAACTGCATTTGAAAGCATTTCATCTAATGTAAATCTATCTCTAGACCAATCACAAGATACACCTAGCTTCTTTAGTTGATTCTTTATAGTTCCACCATATTTTTCAGTCCATTCCCAAGCTTCTTCTATAAATTCTTCTCTACTTAGATCATCTTTTGACTTTCCCTCTTTTTTTAATTTTTCAACGACTTTTGCCTCAGTAGATATAGAAGCGTGGTCCGTTCCAGGAAGCCATAGCGCACTATATCCTTGCATTCTCTTAGTTCTTGTTAGAATATCTTGAATGGTGTTGTTTAATGCATGCCCCATATGCAAATTTCCCGTCACATTTGGAGGAGGCATCATAATAGTATAAGGTTTTTTATTCTTATCTACCTCTGCTTTAAAATATTCGTTTTCCATCCAATAATCGTACAGTCTATCTTCAAATTCCTTTGGATTGTAAGTTTTAGATAATTGTTCCATTTTTCCTCCTAAATTTATAAATAAAAAAGTCCCTCGTCGTATAAGGACGAAGGACGTGGTACCACCTTAATTTCCGAAAATTCGGCTCAATAATTTAACGGTTACCCGTTGTAGACTTGTCCTCTACAAAGCAGAAAAGTAACATTCGCTTTAATCCTTTCAATATTTTTCACCAACCAATATCTCTCTACAGAAGTATTAAAGTTACTAATCTTTTCCATTGCTATATTTAATTGTTTTAATTATATGAATAAATAAAATCTTTGTCAATAGAACTAAATTACTTGGCGATAAAACCCATTTTTTTATATACTTTTCTAAGTGTCTTATTTGCTAAATAACTGGCTTTTTCAGCTCCTTCTTTATAAACTTTTTCAAGAGCTGACTTATCTGATCTTATTTCTTCAAATCTCTGTCTTATAGGTCTTAAACCTCCAACAACTACCTCACCTAAATCTTCTTTAAATGCTCCGTATCCCAAATCTCTATAGTAATTTACTATTTCATCAGGAGTTTTACCGCTAAATGCTGAATGTATGTCTATTAAGTTCTTTAATCCCAGTTGCTCATTTGAATAGTTCATTTCTCCAAGTGAATCAGTTACTGCTCTCTTTATTTTTTTTCTAGTATCATCTTCAGAATCCAATATTAAAATATAGCTGTTTTTATCTGGGTCAGACTTACTCATTTTAAATTCCGGATTTTGCAGTGACATTATCTTAGCACCAACTTTTGGAACCATTATTTCAGGCACTACAAATGTTTCCGAATATCTGGAATTAAATTTTTGAGCAATATCTCTAGTTAATTCTATGTGCTGTCTTTGATCTTCACCTACAGGCACAAAAGAAGATTGATATAGCAAGATATCTGCTGCCATTAAAACCGGATAATTTAATAAGCCAGATAGAACTTCTTTTGACTTTTGGGATTTATCTTTATACTGTGTCATTCTTTGAAGTTGTCCTACAGAGGTAATAGAATTTAACAACCAAGCTAATTCAACGTGCTCCGGAACATGGGATTGAATATAGATAATACTCTTTTCAGGGTCTATTCCCGCTGCCAAGTAAAGAGAGAGTATATCCAGTGTGTTCTTTCTCAAATCTTTAGCTTCTTGAGGTACTGTAATTGCATGCATATCAACTATACAATATAGGCAATTATACTCTTCTTGAAGTTCTGTAAAATTTGAAAGTGCACCTATATAATTTCCTATCGTCAATAAACCTGATGGCTGAATTCCACTGTAAACTACTTTTTTGTCCATTCTAATCTCCTATCTATTTAAAAGTTTTTCAGTTAGCTCTCTAACTTTTACTTTTATTTTTTCTTCATCTAATGTTAAAACTTCTCTATTCTTCATTACAATTTTTCCATCAACTATTAAATCTAAAATGTAATTTGAATTTGAGCTGTAGCAAAGTGCTGATATTAAATTGTTCTTGGGAGTAAAACCAATTGAATTTAAATCATATATCGCTATATCTGCCAATGCATTTTCTCGAATAACTCCATTGTTAAATCCTGTTAGAGCGCCTCCGTTTACTGTTGCCATTTTTAAAATTTCAATTGCAGGAACAGCATTTGGGTCTAGTGTTACAGCTTTATTTACAATTGAGCCAATGTGCATTTCCTCAACTAAATCCTGATTGTTATTTGAGGAAGAACCATCAGTTCCTATTCCTATTTTTATATTGGATTTTATCATTTTATCTATTGGCGCAAAGCCACTTCCCAATTTTAAATTTGAACTGGGATTATAAATCGGAAAGACATCTTTTTTACTTATTAAGTTTATTTCCTCATCAGTTAGGTGAACACAATGAGCTGCTATAACTTTTAAATCTAACATTCCAATACTATCTAAGTACATTGCAGGAGTCATTAAATGTTCTTTTAAACAATCACTTACTTCTTTTTTTGTCTCTGATAGGTGAATATTTATAACTCCATCAAAACTTTCAGCTATATTTATTAATTTTTTTAAGTATTCTGTTGAGCAAGTATATATTGAATGTGGAGCGGGAACTATTTTTACTCTGCCATTACCTGCATTATTATAATTTTTATATAATTCCATTAATTCATCAATTCTCTCATCTCCACCACCGGAGATGTCCATCATTCCCCTAGTCAATACTCCTCTAGTTCCCGATTCTATAACTGCTTCAGATACTCTATCCATAGAATAGTACATATCATAAACTGTCGAAACTCCACTTTTAATATTTTCTACTATAGAAAGCATACTGGCCCAGTATATATCTTCATCTGTTAATTTATCTTCTACAGGCCAAATTTTTTTATTTAGCCAAGTATCTAAGTCTAAATCGTCAGCTAAATTTCTCATCATAGTCATTCCCAAGTGAGTGTGTCCATTTGTGTATGCAGGAACTGCTAATCTTTCTCTTCCGTCTATTACCTCTGCTCTATTACTTTTAATGTCCTTGCCAATTTTTTTTATGAGATTATCTTCTATTAAGATATCCATATTTTCTTTTATTTTTTCTTCTTCAATATCTAAATAAGATATGTTTTTTAATAGTATCATTTCAATCCTCTTTTATCATTAATTAACTTTAACAAATAACATTATACCATTTTTTATAATTATTTTTTATAATTATTTTTTAAATTTTCTTAAAAAACATTTACAAAAACCAGTATATTTAGTATAATACTCTCGGCTCTTGAATTATCGCGGCAAGAAAATATTAGGAGTTGAATTAATAAATGGCAAAAATGATGGGACCTAGATTTAAACAATCTAGAAGATTAGGTCTTAATGTGTGTGGTCACCCTAAAGCTATGAAAAGAGCGCATAAAGGTACTGCAAGAAGTGATAAAAAATTAACTGAATATGGTAAGCAATTACTTGAAAAGCAAAGACTTAGAGCTTACTATGGTGTTCTTGAAAAACAATTCGTCAACCTTTTTAAAGAGGCTAAAAAATCTAAAGACCAAACAGGTCCAGCACTTGTTAAATTTTTAGAAGTAAGACTTGACAATCTTGTTTACAGAATGGGATTTGCAAGCTCTATTAGACAAGCTAGACAAATGGTTACTCATGGACATATTACTTTAAATGGTAAAAAATTAGACATTCCTTCATACAGATGTAATGCTGGTGATGTTATTGCTCTTTCTCCAAAGGGAAGAAAGGCTGAGCTTTTCAAAGAAAACTATGAAACAGCTTTTGTAGCATCATATCCTTACATTTCAAAGGATAAGGACTTTAGTGCAACGCTTGTTTCTTTACCAAACAGAGAAGATATACCTATAGAGATAGAAGATCAATTAATTGTTGAATTCTACTCAAAAAATTTGTAATAATAAGAGTGATGAAATTAAGACCCAAATTTCATCGCTTTTTTATTATATTAAAAGAGGTGAAATATGAATTTAGATAACTCTGAATATGAAAAATTAATTACAGTTTATGATGACTTTCAATTGGAGTCTATTAAAAACTTATTAGACGATGCTAAAATTTCCTACGAGATTAAAACCGATGTAACTGATGACAGCCCTGCAATTATGAAAGAATTAAATATTTCAGGTTCTACTATTTATGTACCTGTTATGTCTTTAGTAAATGCACAAGAAGTACTTAATTTAGTTTTAGGTATTACATTTGAAAGTAATGATACAGAAAAATAAAATGATAATCTCAAAAGAGATTATCATTTTATTTTTTATATTTCTGCAATAGCTTCTATTTCAACAATTGCATCTTTAGGTAGTTTAGCAACTTGAACTGCACTTCTTGCAGGTTTATGATCTGAAAAATATTCTAAGTACACTTCATTCATATCTGCAAAATCATTCATATCTGCCATAAACACATTAACTTTTACAACTTTATTTAAATTACTGCCCGCTTCTTCTAAAATAGCTTTTACATTTTCAAGACTTTGTCTAGTTGCTTTTTTTATGTCTTCAGAGATTAATTCGCCTGTCTCCGGATTAATAGGTACCTGTCCTGAAGTAAATACTATGTTTCCAACTACTGCTCCTTGTGAATAAGGTCCAATTGCTGCTGGTGCCTTTTCAGTGTGTATTAAGTTCATAAAAACCCTCCTAATTTTATTTATCTATGAAATTACTTTCATCTGACCACAATCTCTCAAGATTGTAATACTCTCTCTCTTCTTTGTGAAAAATATGGATAATTATGTCAGAATAGTCAAGAATAATCCATCTCATTGAATTTTTTCCCTCTTGATTATTTAATTCATAGCCAGCTTCACCCATCTTTTCTTCAATTTCATTAGCAAGTGCACTCACTTGACTTGAAGAATTTCCACTTACAATTACAAAATAATCAGCAATAGAACTAAGTCCATTAATATTTAATACTTTAATATCTATTCCCTTTTTATCTTCACATGATTTTACTATAATATCAAGTTTTTTGTTTTCCATAACCTCTCCTTATTTTAAGCCAACTTCTCTTAGCAAAGTACCTGTTGCATTCTCATCTATAAAAAAGTAAGAAATTTTATTTTTATAACTTGGAGAACCCGGTAGTGTCTGTGCGTTTATACTATCCTTAGAAAGTTTTCCAACATTTAATCCTATTTTAACTACCTGAGAAAAAGGTAAATTAGTCTTAGTATTTTTATCATAACTTCTTAAAAGCGCAGGGGCTTTTAAAACAGTCATTGGAGATTTCAACTTATCTAAGAATGATGATACAAATTGTTGTTGTGCCTGTACCCTACTTAAATCCTGATCAGCGTATCCCTTCCTAAATCTTAAAAATTGCATTGCCTTATCTCCATCAAGAGTTTGTTCTCCTGCTTTTAAGTGTATCTTTAAAGGCGGATCCGCCCATTCATCTTCATAGTCCATATCCATAGGGACGTCAACATCAACTCCACCTACAATATCCACTACATCTCCAACAAAACCATAGCTAAGTGTTACATAGTGCTCTACATTTGTTCCCAGTAAGTTATTTACTGTCTTTAAAGTTAACTCTGGTCCACCATAATTATATGAGTGATTTATTTTTTGTTTTCCATATCCATCTATTGATGCGTAAGTATCTCTTGGTATTGATATTAAATTGACATCTCCATTTTCCAAGTTCATGTTTACAACCATTATTGTATCAGATCTAGTATTTGAATCTGTATTTGAATCTAAGCTGTCCACTCCTAAAAGTAAAAAAGATACATTTTTACTACCATTGTTAATTTCTGAAAAGAAATCTTGAGGATTTTCAATGTGATTTTTTAATACAAAAAAACTAATTGGCCCCACAAATAATAATACAATTACTAAAAAAGTTATAAAAAAGGATTTAAAAAATCTTCCCATTGCTCATCTCCAAAATATAGTTTCTAGCTTTTATACTATCTAATACAATGTATTCATTTGAACTGCATAAAAATTCCACTGTGTTATTTAGACTAAAGTACATAGCCTTATCTAAGTCTTCACTTGCTAAAGTTCTTGCAGTATCAACTCCCTTAAAATTTCTCTTAGGTTCAATATAATCTGCTAAAAATATTATCTTTTCAAGTTTAGACATGTCTTCTCTTCCAGTTGTATGATACTTTATTGCATTTAAAATATCTTCATCATCTATGCCATAATTTTTTTTAGCAATTACAGCTCCTAGATATCCATGTATTATTTGAGGTGCCATTTTCATCTCATGGTCAATTTTCAAATTATAAATTTCACACTGTTTAAAGAGTTCAGTTGAATTACCTATCTTTGCACAGTCGTGATAATAAGCTGCTGTCCTAGCTTTTTTAATATCTACATCATATTTTTCAGCTAGTTTTTCAGCAGTTTGCATAACTCTAAGAGAATGTTCAAATCTCTTTTCCCCTATTCTATTTATAATATCTTCTTCATGTGGATTTGTCATGATAAACCTCTGTATAATTTGTGTTCTTCTATATATTTTATAACTTTATCAGGTAACAGATATTTAACTGATTTACCTGTTTGTATTCTCTCTCTAATGTAAGTTGAGGACAATTCATAAAGTGGTGATTTTATTATATTAATTTTAGTATTGTACTTGGACTTTAAATACAACAACTCCATTTCTAAGGCTTTTGTAGAAATATATTCAGGCCTTACAGCACAAATAAATTCTACATTTTTGGAGAGTTCGCCTATTTTTTTCCATGTTTTTAATTGAAATAGCGTATCTGAACCTATTATAAAATAAAAACTCCCACTGTATTTGCCTTTTAACTCATTTATAGTATCTACACTATAGCTAAGCTCTGTCCTATTAGTTTCAATATCAGTTACTTCGAAGTCAACATTATCTTCAACTGCTAGAGAAACCATATCATATCTAATTTTAGAATCAGTACACTCGTTTTTATGGGGAGGGGTTCCCGTTGGTATAAATATGATTTTATCGAGTTCATATTCATCTTTTGCATATTCGGCAATCATTAAATGCGCCACGTGAATAGGATCAAAAGTTCCTCCCATTATTCCATATCTCTTCATTATAATATTATCTTTTTATTTTCCTTTGACTCTCTATAAATCGTTAGTTTATTTCCAATTTGCTGAACAAATTCAGCATTAGTACCATTTGTAATTTCTTCTGAAATATCTCTTGCCAATATTGGAGCATTTTTTAGAACTGAAATCTTCACAATTTCATGTGATTCCAATAGCTCATCTATTTGAGCAATTAAGCTTTCAGTAACTCCACCTTTTCCAATTTGTATAAGTGGTTTTTCACTATTTGCAAGCGACTTTAAATAAGAACGTTGTTTTCCTGTTATCATAAATACCTCTATTCAAAAAATTCAAATTCATATTTTAGTATAAAAACTGAATCCCCTTCATCAATTCCCAGTTCCTTTAACTTCTCTATTACTTTGTTTTTACGTAAATTCTCTTGAAAATATCTAAGTGAATCCACATCTTCAAAATTAGTTGATCTCATTAATTTTTCAATATAAGGTCCATCAACTATATATTTATCAAATTCTTTATATACACGTATGCCCTCTTCTTTTTCTTCTACGGCAACATATTCTTCATCATAAGTTTCATATTCTTCTTCGTAATTTTGAAGTTCATTAAATGTATATTTCATTAATTCTTGAAGATTCTCTGTGGTAGCTGCACTACCTGAAAATATTTTGTAATCTTTTCCAAGTTTTTCTTTTAATAATTTTAAATTTTCTTCAGCTCCGGGAATATCCATTTTATTGGCAAAAATAATTTGCGGCTTTGTAGAAAGTCTTTCATCATAATTCTTAAGTTCACTATTTATTTTAAAGAAGTCGTCAATTGGGTCTCTTCCCTCAGAGCCTGATATATCTAAAACATGTATTAAAATTTTAGTTCTTTCAACGTGTTTTAAAAATTCATCTCCAAGACCTAGCCCTTCACTTGCTCCTTCTATAAGTCCTGGTATATCTGCAATTACAAAACTCATCTCTGTTCCCAAATTCACAACTCCTAAATTTGGTTTTAGTGTCGTAAAGTGGTAGTTTGCAACTTTTGGCTTTGCAGCAGAAACTACTGATAGCAGTGTAGATTTACCAACATTTGGAAATCCAACTAACCCTACATCAGCTAGCAGTTTTAACTCTAAAATTATTTCTCTTTCTTCACCTTTTGATCCAGCTTGTGCAAAAGCAGGTGCCTGTCTTGTAGAAGTAGTAAATTTTGCATTTCCCTTACCGCCTCTTCCACCTTTTGCAATAATAAATTTCTGATCTTTACTTTTTAAATCAGCAATTACTCCCTCAGTATTTTTATCTTTTATAAGGGTTCCAACGGGAACTTTTAATATTATATCTTCCCCATCTTTTCCAAACTGTTTTTTATTTCTTCCGTTTTCTCCACTAGGCGCTTTATATTCTCTCTTATATCTAAAATCCATTAGAGTGTGAATTCCCTCATCAGTTTTAAATATAATATTGCCACCTGCTCCGCCGTCTCCACCTGCTGGTCCTCCAGCTGGTTCATATTTTTCTCTTCTCCAAGCAACAGCTCCATCGCCACCATTACCCGCTTTTAATTTTATTGTGGCTACATCTATAAACATAATTCCACCTTTGTAATTTATTTATAATAATTATATCACGTATTTTTCAAAAAAACTTTTACATTATACTTAAAATATCTACAATATATCTAAGTTTATAAAAAATAAAGTCGTAGCAAGCTACGACTTTTTTATGCTAATTCTTCTGTATAAACACTAACTACTTTTTTGCTGCCTCCGTTTTTTGTTTCAAACTTTACACGGCCATCAGCAACTGCAAAAAGAGTATCATCTCCACCACGCATTACGTTTTCACCTGGGTGAATTTTAGTTCCTCTTTGTCTTACAAGTATGTTGCCAGATATTACATACTGGCCATCACCTTTTTTAACGCCCAATCTCTTGGCATTTGAGTCTCTACCGTTTTTTGAAGAACCTGCTCCCTTTTTTGAGGAAAAAAGTTGTAAATCAAACTTTATCATTACTGCACCTCCATTATCTCTAATTTAAAATATTTAGAATACTGTGCTTTTAGTAGTTCTAATCCCTTAATCATAAAATTAAAAGAATTTTGAACTCCTTCATTATTTTCTACATTATCTTTTAAAAGAATTTTTAAATAACCTTCATCTTGTTTTGAATCTATTGAAGAATCAGCTATATTGCAATTGTCAATTAAATTGAAATATAGAGTTTGAGTAAGTATTGAAATAGCAGCACACACTATATCATACTCTCCATCTTCATAATCTGCATGTCCCTTTGATTCAAATCCCATATAATTTAGGTCTCTTTTATAAATTTTTATATTAGTCATTAAATAATATTTTCAATTTCAACTAATGTAAAAGGTTGTCTGTGTCCTTTTTTCTTTCTTTCATTCTTCTTAGATTTGTATTTATATACAATTATCTTTTTATCTTTAGCTTGAAGAAGAACTTTAGCTTCCACTTTTGCACCTTCTACATAGGGTTTTCCAACTTTAACATCATCAGAACCAACTAAAAGTACTTTATCAAAAACTACTTTTTCTCCTTCTGCTGCATTAAGTTTTTCAACCTTAACTTTGTCTCCGGCTTTTACTGTATATTGCTTTCCACCTGTTTCTATTACTGCATACATCTTGTAGCACCTCCTTAAATATAAGACTCGCCATTGTAGGTAATATTTTTAGACCATACTCTGTGCGGTTACAGTTAATTATAATATCATAATGAACTTCCTTTTGCAATAAAATATTAAGCATTTATTGAAATATCAACAAAATATAAGTGGATACTCCTCCACTTATATTTTACTACTCAGTAATTTCTTTTGTTTCAATTTCTTCTTTTAGATTACTTATAAAATCATCAATAGAAACATCTTTTAATTCTTCTCCATTTCTCTTTCTAACAGAAAGTTTTCCGGAATTAACTTCTTGTTCACCTATTACTAACATATAGTTAATCTTTTTAAGTTGTGCTTCTCTAATTTTATATCCTACTTTTTCAGCTCTTTCGTCTAAATTAACTCTAATTTTAGACTTTTTTAATTCTCCAACTACTTTTTTTGCATAGTCATTGAATTTTTCTGATACTGGTATAACTTCAACTTGAGTTGGAGATAGCCACAAAGGAAATTTACCTGCAAAGTGTTCTATTAGTATTCCTAAAAATCTCTCAATTGAACCAAATAGTGCTCTGTGAAGCATTGCCGGTCTTGCTTTTTCACCTTTTTCAGTAACATAAGTCAAATCAAAGTTCACTGGCATTTGGAAATCAAGTTGGATAGTTCCACATTGCCATGTTCTACCTATGGCATCTTCTAAGTGGAAGTCTATTTTAGGACCATAGAAAGCTCCATCCCCTTCATTAATAGTATATTCCATATTTCTCTTTTCAAGAGCATCTTGTAAACTCTTCTCAGCCATATTCCAAGTTTCAATATCGCCCATAAAGTCATCAGGTCTTGTAGAAAGCTCTATTTTATATTTAAAACCAAAAGTAGAGTATAGAAAATCTGCCAAATCTATCATTTTAAATACTTCATCTTCTATTTGTTCAGGTAAACAAAAGACATGGGCATCATCTTGAGTAAATGTTCTTACTCTAAATAGTCCGTGTAGTGCGCCTGATAACTCATGACGGTGCACTTGTCCATATTCTGAATATCTTATTGGAAGTTCTTTATATGAATGTGGTGATGTTGCATATACTATTGTAGATCCAGGGCAGTTCATAGGTTTAATAGCGTAGTCTTCTCCATCTATTTTAGTAAAGTACATATTTTCTTTATAGTGATCCCAGTGTCCTGATTTATGCCAAAGAGCTTCACTTAAGATTATCGGAGTTTGAATTTCTCCATATCCATTTTCAATTAATATATCTCTCCACCAATTTAATAGTTCATTTCTTAAAATCATTCCATTAGGATGGAAAAACGGAAAACCAGGACCTTCTTCATGCATAGAAAATAAATCAAGTTCTCTGCCTAGTTTTCTATGATCTCTTTTTTCAGCTTCTTCCATTCTCTCTATATATTCATCAAGTTGTTTTTTCTTTTCAAATGAAATCCCATAAATTCTCTGAAGCATTTTATTGTTTTCGTCACCTCTCCAATAAGCACCTGCTATTGATAGAAGTTTAATTGCCTTAATAGATTTTATATTTTCAAGATGAGGTCCTTTACACAAGTCATAAAAGTCACCTATTTTATAGATTCCAACTTCCTCATCTTCTAAACCTTCAATTAATTCTAGCTTATAGTCTTGATTTTTTTCTTTAAAGAATTCTGTTGCCTCTTTTTTAGTCATTGAAATTTTTTCAACTTCATAGCCTTCTTTTATGATTTTTTTCATTTCAGCTTCTATTTTTTCAAGATCTTCCGGTATAAATCTATGCTCTAAATCTACATCATAGTAAAATCCGTTATCTATGGAAGGTCCAATTGCAAATTTTACATTATCAAATAAGTTTTGTATTGCATATGCCATAACATGTGAAGTAGTGTGCCAAAAAATTTGTTTACCTTCTTTGTCTTCAAACTTTACTACTTTAAATTCAGCATCTTCAGTTACTTCATCTTTCATTCCTAAAGTTTCACCATTTACTACAGCACCTAAAGCTACTCTAGCTAGCCCCTCTGAAATATCCATAGTAATTTCTTTTACAGTTTTCTTTGATTCATATTCTCTCTCTGAGCCATCTGGCAATTTTATTATCATAATATCCTCCTAAATAAAAAAAGATCTATCCATCCAAAAGGACGATAGACCGTGGTTCCACCTTAATTAATTCTCAAAAGTCTTATCGCAACCAACGCTTTGCATTACCAAAGTACTCCGGGTTAGTTTTCAAATAGATTTTCCTTGAGAATTTTCAGCCTAGATTCTCTTCTCTTTTAAGTATAGTCTATTTTACTCGTCCCATCTTCGTAAAAAGTAACATTATAATAGCACATTCAATTTTAAATATCAACTACTTATATTATTTTTATACAATTTCTATTATACTACCAAAATCTACAATATCCTCATCTGTTAAAAAATAATACTTTTCATTGTTTAGCTCTAAAAAATTAATTATCTCCCTGTAAGAACTATGCTTTTTTAAGCTTCCAGTAAATAGTATTTCACCATTTACCAATCCCGAAGTTCCACCAATAAATCCATAGTCAAAACCCTTTAATATTATTTGCTTATGATCAATTAAGAGTATGTTTTCAAGGTTTTTTAATTTATCATAGATTATTTTATCTGATGTAATCAATGAATTTTCACCTACAATTACACTACACTTTGTATACCCTTGAGTCACATTTATAAACTTGTAATTTCTTTTTTTATAAGCATTTAAAACGTATTTGTCTGTAAAATTTAAATTATGTATAAAATAGTTTTTAAAAACAACATAATTTAAAACTATATCTCTAGGATATTTTTCTTCTAAATAATTAGTTGTCGGCAAGACATCATAATCATTAAAAATAGATTTATAATAAGATAGATTGCTTTTGTCACAAATTAATTCTCTCTTTGACAATTGTCTTACTAACATATCTGGGTGAGAATTAATCGGCTCTAAGAGAGCTTTGTTTTGCTTAGTATAAAAAAGTTTTAAGTCTTTATTAATTAGGGCATTTTTTATATTATCACTAATTTTACAGTCAACTATTACTTTATTCATTTCTATTCATCTCATACATTATTATAGAACTGGCAACATTTACATTTAAGGAATCCACTTTATTTGACATGGGTATGTGAATATTTTCATCTGAATACTTAAACATTTCTTCACTTACGCCCCTCGCTTCATTTCCAACTATAAAAACACTGTTTTTTTCAAAGGAATAATTATATGAAGATTTTGACTTTTCAATGGAAGTGCTTACAATTTTAAATCCATTTTTCCTTAAATTTAAAATTTCAGATTTTTCATCTATAGTATATATGTTAACTCTAAATATCGAGGCCATAGTAGACCTAATTAGCTTTGGATTATATAAATCAACACATTCCCTTGTAAGTATTACGCCATCGATTAAAAAGGCGTCTGCTGACCTTATAATACCACCTACATTGCCAGGGTCCTTTACATCATCTAGTAATATATATCTGCCTTTATTTATAGTTGAAATTCCTGTTTTGTGAATATGAGTATAGTAAGCTATTACTCCCTGAGGATTTTCTGTATCGCTTAATTTATTAAAAAGTATATCAGGAAATATGAAAAAGAAGTCAGTGGACTCTTCTAAGGTTTTTATAATTTCTTCATTTTGGTTTTTTAAATAAAAATCCTCAGAGACCGCCATATACTTTGGATTAAAGTATTCAAGAGATTCGCTAATAACTTTAATACCCTCAACTAAAAACAGTTTTTCTTTTGTTCTGTATTTTTTATTTAACAATGATTTCAAAAATTTATAATTTTTATTTTCACTACTTTTTATAATCAATTAAATCACTCTTTACTATTTTTTTGATAATTTTCTCATTATTTTATCTATAAAATCATCATTTTTTTCCGTACTTACAATGTTTTCTATTATAAATTCGGTTATGTCTTTTGTAGATTCACTGCTCATTGCTTTTCTAATTTCTCTAGCAAAATTTAATTCTTTATCACTTAGTAAATACTCTTCTTTTCTAGTACCACTTTTGTATATGTCTATAGCTGGAAATACTCTTCTCTCTGAGAGTTTTCTATCCAAGTGAACTTCCATGTTGCCAGTGCCCTTAAATTCTTCAAAAATAACATCATCCATTTTTGAACCGGTTTCAATTAATGCCGTTGCCAAAATAGTAAGGCTTCCACCTTCTTCAATATTTCTCGCTGCACCAAAAAATCTTTTTGGTTTATGAAGTGAAAGTGGATCTAATCCACCAGATAAAGTTTTACCACTTGTTGGAGTAACTAAATTATACGCTCTTGCAAGTCTTGTAAGTGAGTCTAGTAAAATCACAACATCTTTTTTTTGTTCAACTAATCTCTTTGCACGTTCAATTGCCATTTCTGCTACCTTAGTGTGATTTTTAGGCAATTCGTCAAAAGTTGAGTAAATAACTTCTCCATTTACTGATCTCTTCATATCTGTAACTTCTTCAGGTCGCTCATCTATTAGCAAGACTATTAATTTTACCTCTGGATAATTTTTAGCTATAGATGTGGCAAGCCTTTTTAATAAAGTTGTTTTACCACTTTTAGGCTGAGATACTATAAGCCCTCTCTGTCCTTTTCCAATAGGTGAAATTAAGTCAATAATTCTGGTGGCAACATCATTTTTTTCATTTTCCAATATTAATTTTTGTCTTGGATAAATTGGCGTTAAATTGTCAAAATAAGGTCTATTTACACATAGATTCGGATCGGCAGAGTTTACACTTTTTATATAAATCAAAGCATTGTAATTTTCTCCAGGTTTAGAAGGTCTAATAACCCCCTCTACTTCATCTCCCATTTTTAATCTAAATCTTCTAATTTGAGATGGGGAAACATAAATATCTCCTTCACCTGGTAAATAATTGTGAACTCTTAAAAATCCATATCCATCCTGATGTAACTCTAAAATTCCGCTGACATAATTAATGTCCTTCATATCTTCTATGATTTCAGTGGCATTGTCAGAGAGGTCTTCAACATTTATCTCTTCCACTTCCTCAGTTTCTATAGACTCATCATAGTCATCTAAATCTAGTTCGCTATTATATTTTTGCAGATTAATTATTTCATCTATTAATTCAGTTTTTTTATAGTTATAGGATTTTTTTATATTTAAATTGTCGGCTATTTCTCTAAGTTTAGATACATTCATGTTGTTTAGCTTGTTAATAAATTGACTTTCTTCTTCTAAATTTGACTGTAAGTTTAAAATGGTGTCTATTAGTTCTTCTTTTTTTAATTTATATGATTGTGGAACATTTAATTCATTGGCAATATTTCTAAGATCAATCGTTGTATAATTTTCTAATTCTTCTCTTTTATAACTTGATATTTTTGGACTTTTTCCCTTTACAATATAATTGTAATAGTCACCTCTACTTAGTGAGTTGTGATCTTTTAAACCCATAGAAATTGCAATTTTACGCAAGTCTTCAATAGATTTATTAAGCAATACATCACTATTTTCTACATTTAACATATTATCATTAACTTCTTTCAAATTTTCCTCCACTCCTAAAAGATAAGTCCAGACTTTTAGTCTGAACTTTTTATTTAGCGTAATCTGGTTTTTGTGATAATTTATGGTTTGATTTAATAAATCTAACTGTTCCGCTAGGTAGTCTAAGTACTAAACTCTCTGTTCTAGCTCCATCTTTGCCATAGTATTTTACACCATCTAAAATTTCACCTTTAGAAACTCCTGTAGCAGAAAATATAACTTCATTTCCCTTTACAAGGTCATCAATATAATAAATTTTTTCTAAGTCGCTGTGAAATTCTCTACATCTACTTAACTGAGCATCGTCTGTAGGATGTAATCTCCCTTGGAAATCTCCCCCTAGGCACTTTAACGCAGCCGCAGCAATAACGCCTTCTGGTGCACCACCCATTCCTATTACTAAATCCACTCCCGAATCATCAAAACATGTTTCTATCGCTGTTAAAATATCACCATCTGATACTTTTTTTATTCTAGCTCCAACTGAGCGAATTTCTTCTATAAGTTTTTCATGTCTCGGTCTATCTAAAACAGCAACAGTTATATCTTCTATATTCTTATCTAGTGCCTCTGCTACTCTTTTAATATTATTTACGGCTGAGTCATCTAAATCAATCATTCCCTTAGCTTTTGGTCCACAGGCAATTTTATCCATATATACGTCAGGCGCATTTAACAGACATCCCTTTGGAGCAACAGCAACTACTGCAATGGCATTATTCATCCCATTTGCTATAGATGTAGTACCATCTAAAGGATCTACTGCTATATCAACTTTGTCAAAGTCATCGCCATCTTTTCCAATGTGTTCTCCTATATATAGCATTGGTGCTTCATCTATTTCTCCTTCACCAATTACTACTTCTCCATTAATTTCCACTGTGTCAAACATTCTACGCATTGCATCTACAGCTGCGCCATCTGCTGCATTTTTATCTCCCTTGCCAAGGTACTTGCCTGAAGAAAGTGCTGCTGCCTCTGTTACTCTTGCTATGTTCAAAGCTAAATTTCTATTCATATTAAAACTCCCCTTTTGTCTCTACGTTCTTAAAATCTTCTAAGAATTTTTCAATTCCAGAATCTGTCAATGGATGTTTATTCATTTGTTTAAAAATTTTGTAAGGCACAGTTGCTATATCAACACCACATTTAGCACACTCATATATATGCATAGTGTTTCTTATGCTTGCAGCTATTATTTCAGTTTTTATTCCATATATGTCAAATATTTCACTTAAATCTGAAACCAATTCCATACCATCTTGACCAATATCGTCTAATCTTCCCAAAAATGGGCTCACATAGGTTGCTCCAGCATTTGCAGCAAGTAGCGCTTGATTTACAGAAAAAATAAGTGTTACATTAGTTTTTATCCCTTCTTTTGACAAAATACTAACAGCTTTCAAACCCTCTTCCATCATCGGAATTTTTATTATTATATTTTTGTGAATTTTTGAAAGTTCTCTACCTTGTTTTACCATTAAATCACATTCAGTAGCAGTAACTTCAGCTGAAATTGGACCATCTACAATTTCTGTAATTTCTTTTACTACATTTTCAAAAACTCTTCCCTCTCTTGCAATTAAACTTGGATTAGTAGTGACTCCCGATAGTATCCCCCAAGAATTAATTTCTTTTATTTCTTCTATATTTGCCGTATCTATAAAAAACTTCATATTATCGCCTCTTTTAATTTTTTTCTTTTAAAAGCACTACAGCTTCTGCTGAAATACCTTCTTTTCTACCTACAAACCCCAACTTTTCTGTAGTAGTAGCTTTTATGGATATATTGCTTATATCAGTTTTTAAAATATTTGCTATAACACCTTCCATCTCTTCAATATAGTCTTTAAATTTAGGTTTTTCTGCTGCTACAACAGAATCTAAATTACCTATTTCATAGCCTTTAGATACCATAATTTCATAAACTCTACTTAAAAGTATTTTTGAATCTATATCTTTATAGGCCATATCTGTATCCGGAAATAATTTTCCTATATCTCCAAGATTTAAAGCTCCAAGTATTGAATCCATTATTGCATGTATTAAAACATCTGCATCAGAATGTCCCAATAGTCCCTTATTATGCTTAATTTCAATTCCTCCAACTATTAGTTTCCTTCCCTCAACTAGTTTATGCACGTCATATCCAATGCCTATTCTCATAAATCCTCCTCAATATTATATTCCTTACAAATAGCTTCTGCTATAGTTAAATCTTCCGGAGTAGTAATTTTAATATTATTGTAGTCATTTAATATTAAAGTAACTTTTTTCCCCGTTTTTTCTACTAGTGAGCAGTCATCAGTTCCATAGTATTCTTCTTCAAAAGCTTGTTCATAGGCCTTAGTTATAATGGGTGTTAAAAAAACTTGCGGTGTTTGAATTGCCCACAATTCATCTCTATTTGGAGTATAGTCCACAATTTTTCCATTAGATGAAACTTTTATTGTATCTTTTGCGGGATTTGCAAGTGTACAAGCACCCGTTTCAAAAACTCTTTCAATGGAATTATTAATTTTTTCTACACTTACAAAAGGTCTGGCGCCATCGTGAGTTAGTACAATATCAGTTTCACAGGGCATATTTAACAAACCATTGTAAATAGTGTCTTGTCTTTCTTCACCACCATAGACAATTTTAAAAGGTTTATTAATTTTATACTTATTAACTATTTCTCCAACATAGTTAATATCAGATTGTTTTATTAATAAAATTATAAAATCTATATATTTAGAGGATTCAATTTTTTTTATTGTATAAGCTAAAATAGGTGCACCATTTATTGATAAAAATTGTTTGTTAATTGGATGGTTCATCCTCTTTCCCATTCCTGCTGCCGCTATAAATGCTGTCACAAAATTATCTTTATACACGAGATATCCTCCTATTTATTTACTTGTTTTAGTGAGTAGTCTATTAATTCTCCGGCAATTGGAGCTGCAACTTCTCCACCCAATCCCTCAACATTTTGAACTACTACTGCTACGCAAATTTGCGGGTCTTCTGCAGGCGCAAATCCCACAAACCAAGCATTGTTTATTTCAGAAGTAAGCTGAGCTGTACCTGTCTTACCTGCAACTTGAGCTCTTCTTATTGCTGCCGGCTTTCCTGAACCCTTATTAACTGCTGAAATCATCATATTTTTAATTATATTTGCATTTTCTTCACTTGTAGCCTCAGAAAGAACTTCAGGTTCTTTTTTCATTATGCTACTGCCATCAGTGGAAACAATATCTGAAACCATGTACGGTTTCATAATCTTTCCGCCATTTGCTATTGCAGAAGTTGCCAAACACATTTCAAAAGGAGTAGTCGTTACAAGACCTTGTCCAATAGCAGATTCTGCTAAAGCTCTACTTTCGGCCTTTTCATAATTAAATTTTGAAACGGCTACTGGTAAGTCAAAATCTATTTTTTTATTAAACATAAATTTTTCTGAAACTTCTCCTAATTTTTTATTTCCAATTTGCACTGCCTTATTTGCAAAATAAGTATTTATAGAATAAGTAAAGGCAGTATTTAAATTTACATCTCCATATACTTTTTGATTTGAGTTTTTTATTGGAAGCCCTCCAAAACTTTCTTCTCCTGTATCTGTATAATTTTGATTTATTCCGGATTCTAATATTGCCGCTGACGTAATTATTTTAAAAATTGAACCCGGTGCAAATAGTGATTGAGTAGCACTATTAAAAAGTTCTCCTTTATTTCGCTCTATTATTGCAGCAGAGTCTGCATCTATATTTTGTATGTTAAAGTCAGGATAAGAAACTAGTGACAATACTTCTCCGGTTTTGGGATTCATTACAACTATAGCTCCCTGTTCTCCATATTCATCTAGCAAATCCCTTGATTTTTGCTGAATATTAGTATCAGTAGTCATTTTTAAACTATCTCCGGAATTAGGATCTATGCTCTTGTCAAAAAAAGCTTTTATTTCCTTTACTACTCTATTTCCATCTTGACCAGATAGATATTTGTTATACTTTTCTTCAAGCCCTGATTTTCCTTGAACCTTACTGTAATATCCAAGAGCATGTGCATATATTGTAGGGTAAGTATAGTGTCTTTGGTAGTTGCCCTTTTCTCCATCAGAATAAGCCAGCACTTCATCATTTCTATCATAGATAGTTCCTCTCTTTATTGACTGCTCTTGAAGAGCTCCTCTTCTATTTGCTGCATTATTTGAAACGTCAGAAGCTTTAAATATTGTAAAATAACTTAAATATACAACTAAAGACATAAATAAAACTATTAAAAATACTAAGAGCACTAATATTTTTTTATTTTCCTTAATATTCATTTTATACCTCACTCATATTTATATGACATATCTTCACTTGCCACTTGAAGTATAGCCAATGCCATAAAACTTGAAAGAATAGAAGTTCCTCCATAGGAAATAAATGGAAGAGTAAGTCCCGTCATAGGGATTAACTTTATCATCCCTCCAATATTTAAAAAGGCCTGTACCGCAAAGAGAATTGAAACACATATTGCAAGAATTCTATAGAATTTATATTCCTGTTTTATAGCTATTTTTATGCCTCTATAAGTTAACAACATAAACAGCATAATTATTCCTATTCCTGCAAATATTCCCATTTCTTCACAAATTAACGGGAATATAGAGTCAGATTCTACAACAGGAAGTAATTTAGGATATCCTAGACCTATACCAGTTCCAAAAAAACCACCTTCAGCTATTGCAAAAAGGGACTGAACAATTTGTCGTCCATTTCCATAAATATTTTTTTCTGTCCATGGGTTTAGCCAAATATCAACTCTAACTCTCACGTGATTAAATAAAAAATAACCAGCCAGCGCTCCAATAGCCATTGAACCAATATTTATAAAAAGGGCTTTTTTATCTTCTTCATAGATAAATTGCACACCAGTAAATATTGACCAAAAAATTACAGCTGTTCCCAAGTCTCTTTGCAAAAATAAGAGACCTATTAAAAAGTAAACTACAACCATTAATACATAAGGTCTATATTTAAATCTCTTGTCTATTTTATATTGAAAATCAGTGTAATAAGAAGCTATTAAGAATATGAGAAGTATCTTTGTAATTTCACTGGGCTGAAATGAAAAACTACCTATTTTTATCCAGTTTTTCGCTCCATTAATTTCTCTTCCAAAAATCGCCGTAGCAAGAAATAGTAAAATAGATATTCCCAAGTAAATTAAAGTTAGTTTTTCAAGTTTTCTAAGACCTCTAATAGCAAAATAAGTAATGTAAAAAACAGATATTCCAACGAGAATCCACACAAGTTGTTTAATGCCCAAGTCCGGATTTATTCTATATATTGTAATAATTCCTATAGTCATGAGCATTGACACTATTAAAAATAAATAATTATCCCCTGTGGAAACTCTTCCCAAAATGAAATTTGATATATAAATGATTAAAATTAAACCCAAAAATAATATTACTATATATTTATCTACATTAGTATTATTAAATAAAAAAAGCAATAGTACTGTTAATAATTCAAATACTAAAAGTAAATCTCTCGGGCGCCTTGTCTTTAATACTTTATCTAACATGTTACCCCCTATTGTCAACAAATATAAACTGAATTAATCCAATTCCCAATTTGTCTCCATTTCTAAGCTCTATTATATCGTAAACTTTTTCACCATTTAAAAAAGTTCCATTTGCTGAATCTAAATCCTCTAGAAAAAACACATTTTTTTCCTCTTTAATTAAGGCATGATTTTTACTTACAAAATTATCTTTTATAATTATGTCACTTTTTGAAGATCTTCCAATAGTGACTTTACCCTTTAAAACGTAGTAATCTTGCATTTTAAAATCTAAAGTATCTAATCTGTTTACAACTTTTAAATAAGCTGCATCAATTGAAGAACCTTTTTTGTCCATTGATTTTATATCTAAGTACATAAGCCTTAGTATACTTAGAATAAAAAGATATATAATTAAAATAAAAACATATTTTAAAATTTGTGAAATTAATTCAAACACAGCTCCACCTCGCATTATTAATCATGAATATAATAACATAAAATGCTTTTAAATAAAACATTTAGCTCTTATTATGGTAAAATACTATTGGTGATTTTATGATAATAACTAAAATTGTCTATACTAAAGACAATAAAAGCTTTACTATATTTACCAGTGAAGACCTTGAGTTCACTGTCCATGAAGATACGTTTGTAAAGTTCAACCTATACAAAAGTAAAGAAATTGATAAGAATGAAATTGACGATATAATATTTGAAAATGAAAAATATAATTCTATTAATTTAAGCTTAAAATTTTTGAGGAATAGGAAGACAGAAAAAGAAGTTAGAGATTACTTAAAAAAATCTGAAATTGAAAAAGATATAATCAACTACACTATTGAATACCTTAAAAATTTAAAATACTTAAACGACTATGAATACGCTGTTGCATTCTCCAACGATAAACTTAAAATTAACAAGTATGGCGATTTAAAAATAAAAAATTTGCTTTTATTTAAAGGCATAGATGAAGACATTGTCAATGAAGTAATATCTAAACTCCCACAAGATATGCTCTATACCAACTTAAGATATGCTTGCAGTAAAAAAATATACTCCCTTAGAAATAGTAAGAATACCTACGAAAAAACAGTTAGACATTTAATTGGCAAGGGCTATGACTATGGTCAGATAAAAAAAATAATGAGGGAATTGTTATAAAATGAAATACTATGTTTATATACTACAGTGTAGTGATGAGTCCTTATATACAGGTTATACTAATGACTTAGAAAAGAGAATAGAAACACATAATAATAAAAAGGGTGCAAAATATACAAAGCCAAGAACTCCTGTATCTTTAAAATACTATGAAAAATTTGAAACTAAGTCAGAGGCTTTAAAAAGAGAATATGAAATAAAGCAATTAACTAGAAAAGAAAAATTAAAAATTATAAAAAAAGCATGTGAATAACAAAATTGTTATTCCATGCTAATTAATCTTTCCCACTTTGCATAATTCCTATTATAAGTGCAAACAATAGTGAAATTATACCTGCTGCTGAACCAATTACAAATATCGCAAGATTGCTTAAATTCTCAGGGTTAAACAAATCATTCATGACAGATAGAAAAGAAAACATTCCTATACAAATCAAAGCTAGACCTGGCAAATACTTTGCAAATTTTAAATTCTTCGCAACAAAATTTACTACAAAAGTTATAACTACTGCCAATATTATTACATATATAGAAATAGTTAAATATTGACTATGTTCTGAAATTAAGCTTAGAATTTTTGACATTTTTCACCTCAAACTCAAATTTATTATGCTAAAAACTATAACATACATTATAACTTTAAAACAACTTTTTTTCCACTTACTCTTTTAAGATGTTTTTATTGATAATCTAAATATGCCATGTTTTCCTTTTCTTCTTCGATACTTTTTAAGTGTTCTTCAAATTCTTTTTCAGAAATAGTATTTGATACTCTGGTAATTTGCAAAAAAGCATCCTCTGTTATTAAATAAGCTATTTCTTCAGATACTTTTAATACTTTATAGTGCATTTCATCATTGTAAACATCTACTAAATAAATATATTCCACATCTATATTTAACTTATCCGAATCAATATTATAGTCATTAATTGAAAGTTTATTTGTATCTATTCTCTTTATTTTATAATTAACTTTAGTAGAGTACATTTGTCCTATTATTATTCCCTGAGAAGAAAATAAAACATCAGCACCTATTAGGTCTTTGTATTCAAAACTATTTTCATTGATTTTATCTTTAAAAATAGATTTTGTTATTATCCATTTTCCGTCTAAGGGAGTTTTCTTTAGTGTAGGTGGCTCTACTACTCCCACATCAGTATTTATATAAGAACAGCTTGAAAGAAATAACAACGCAATAAGTAACATAGCTACTAATTTTTTATTCATTTACTTCCTCCTTACTATTTGTTGGAGTTGGTATTGGAATTGATACCTTTACAGTTGTACCTATATTTATTTCAGAAAATATTTCAAGCTTTCCATTGTGTAATTTTGCAATTTCATCTGCTATGGAAAGTCCCAACCCACTATGACTCTTTGAATGTTTGCCCTTATAAAATTTTTCTTTTACATGAGCTAAATCTTCTTTTGAAATTCCAACGCCATTATCTGAAACTAACATTGAGTAGTATTCTCCTTCTTTATAAGCTTGAAACTTTACCCAACCCTTTTCAGAAGTAAATTTTATGGCATTGTCAATTAAATTTATCAATATTTGTCTTATTCTGTTTTCATCTCCAATAATTAACACTTTCTCTTCTTTGACTTCATTTATAAAATCAACTTTATTCGACTCAACTCTTGGCTTCATTTGTTTTGCAACGTCATTACAGGTGTCCGTAATATTAAAAGTATCCTTTTCAAGTTGAATTCTACCTGAAATAAATCTGGAAAAGTCCAAAAGTTCTTCAACCATTTTGGCAAGTCTATCACTTTCATTTTCAATAATTGTAAGACCGTCATTTATCAATTCTTTTTCTTCTTTGTCTGCACCTTTTAATACTACTGCCCAACCTTTTATGGAAGTAAGCGGAGTTCTAAGTTCATGAGATATTGAAGAAATAAAGTCATTTTTAATTTGATCTCTTTTTATTATTTCTTCAGCCATTGTATTTAAAGTCTTTGAAAGTTGTCCTAATTCATCATTTGTCTTTACAGTCGATCTTACTTTGTACTGACCGTCAACCATTTTTTCTGCAACAGATGTGAGTTCTTTAATTGGCTTTACAATAGAATTTGCCAATAAGTAACTCATAAACATTGTAATTAAAACAACTACTAACCCAAAGAGTCCCATTGTTAAGGTTGTCTTTAAAATTGCTTTATTTGCCTCTTCCATTGACGATATGAATCTAAGATAGCCTATGACCTCGCCACTACTGTTTTTTAAAGGCTCTGCAATAGACATCACCATTTCGTTCGTGTAATTACTTGAGCCCACATATGATACTCTCTTACCGTTTCTAGCTCCTTTTACATCTGCTGTTTCAACAGGATTACTAGGCAGCACTCCAATACTATCAGAAACAACATTTCCATTTAAATCTAAAATCTGTATTTCTGAATTTATATGAGACCATAGGATTTCATTTTCCTCACTATTTTCATCTACTAAGTCTTCAACAGTTTTACTTGAATAAAATTTTTTAAAATAATCTACAGATATTGAAATTCCATTTTCTAACTCTGTTTCCACACTGCCATAATAAAAATCTTTAAATCCAACGACTAAAAATATTTCAATTGTTATTACAGCCAATATAATTATAAGCAAAAAACTTCTAACAAGTCTTTTTCCTATACTCTTATTCAATATTTACACCCCAATATGCCACCTGTATCCCAAACCCCAAACTGTCTCTATAAATTTTGGTCTGGCAGGATTCTCTTCAATTTTTGAACGAAGTCGTCTTATATTTACATCTACTATTTTAGAATCTCCCACAAAGTCTTCTCCCCATACTAATTTTAATATTTCATCTCTATTTAGTGCCTTTCCAGGATTTTCCATAAAGTTTTTCATAATTTGATATTCTGTAGGAGTCAGTTCTAATTCAATGTCATCTTTGTAAAATTTTCTAGAGTACTTGTCTAATTTAAAGGGTTCATGAATTATTAACTCTCTACTAACATTTTCCTCTGGCTCAATTCTTCTCTCAAGCGATTTTATTCTAAGAGTTAATTCAGTAGGGTTAAATGGTTTAGATAAATAGTCGTCTGCTCCATTTTGTAAACCCATTATCTTATCATAGTCTTCTGCCTTGGCAGTAAGCATTATTATTCCCAAATTTGGAAATTCCGATCTCAATATCTTGCATACTTCAAAGCCATCAATTCCAGGCAACATAACATCTAAAACTACAATTTCGGGAGTAACTTCTCTAGCTATTTCTATACCGTCCTCTCCTGTTCCAGCTTCATAGACTTCATAACCTTCTCTTTCTAAATTTATTTTAACAAATTTTCTTATAGCATCTTCGTCTTCAACTAAAAGTATTTTTGTATTCATTTTCTAACCTCACCTTTTTTATTTCTACTATTAATTATAAGTAACTTTAAAACAAAATACAATTGAATTGAACATATTAAAAAACTATGTATATTAATATACATAGTTTTTATAATTTATCTTCCCATATAATTTGGTGATTCTCTAGTTATTGTTATATTATGAGGATGATTTTCTTGTAGTGTTGCTGGAGTTATTTTCATATATTTTGTATGTGTTTGTAAATCTTCAATATTGTGTGCACCAGTGTATCCCATTCCAGAGCGAAGTCCTCCCATTAATTGGTATATAACTTCACCAACCTTACCCTTAAATGGTACTCTTCCTTCTACACCCTCTGGTACATATTTTTTACTTTCAGATTGGAAATATCTGTCACTGGAACCTGAATTCATAGCACCTAGAGAACCCATTCCTCTATATGTCTTAAATCTTCTTCCCTCAACGTATATTTCTTCTCCAGGTGATTCATCTGTTCCTGCAAATAAGGAACCAATCATGACTACATCTGCACCGGCAGCTATAGCTTTAGTTAAATCTCCTGAATATTTTATTCCACCATCAGCTATTAGCGGAACCCCTAATTCTTTTGCAGCTCTTGATGCTTCTAAAATTGCTGTTACTTGAGGAACTCCTATACCTGTAACTACTCTCGTAGTACAAATAGAACCTGGTCCTATACCTACTTTTACACAGTCAGCACCTGCTTTAATAAGATCATAAGCTCCCTCGTAAGTAGCAACATTTCCCGCTACTAATTCAATATTTGGAAAAGCAGCTTTTAACTCCTTTATAACTTCTAGCACTGATTTTGACTGTCCATGAGCAGTGTCAATTACAAATACGTCTACTTTGGCATTAATAAGAGCTTGAACTCTTTCCATGACATCACTTGTAACACCTATTGCCGCTCCCGCAAGTAATCTACCGCTTGAATCTCTTGCTGAATTTGGATATTGTACTTGTTTTTCTATATCTTTAATAGTTATTAAACCCTTTAATTTGAAGTCATTATCCACCAAAGGAAGTTTTTCTATTTTGTATTTTCTTAAAATTTCTAATGCTCCATCTAAAGAAATTCCCTCATGTCCTGTTATAAGATTTTCACTAGTCATGACTTCTTCTATTTTTCTGTCTAAGTCAACTTCAAATCTTATATCTCTATTTGTAATTATTCCCTCTAAGATACCATTTTCATTAACTACTGGTACTCCACTAATTTTATACCTTCCCATTAATTCATCTGCATCTTTTATAGTATGATCTTTTGAAAGAAAAAATGGATCTGTTATTACTCCATGTTCAGATCTCTTTACTTTATCAACTTCTTGAGCTTGTCTCTCTATTGACATGTTTTTGTGAATAATACCTATTCCACCTTCTCGTGCCATGGCAATTGCCATTCCAGCCTCAGTAACAGTATCCATTCCCGCACTCATTAGTGGCATATTTAAAGTAACATTATTAGTAAGTTTCGTTTTTAAATCTGTACAATTAGGTAATACATCTGATTTACCTGGTAAAATTAAAATATCATCAAAAGTTAATCCCTCTCCAACATATTGCAAAATATCTCCTCCTTAAAATATATAGTTTAATACATTATAAAACCAATAATTTAATTAATCAAATATTAGTTATATTTTTCTAAAAAATTCTTTTTTTAACCAGTTCAACTACGATACTCTTTGGCGTAATTTTTGTAACTCTAAATTTTTCTGGTAAATTAATATTAATTTGAATTTCATGTTCTCCAGCTTTCAAATTTAAAAAATCCATGCTAGCTGTAACATCTTCTACATTTAAAACTTCTTTTGAAGATGGATCTTTGGCAACAATAGTAATATCTATAGATTTAACTGTTTCCACATCTTCACTAAATTCTAATTTAGTGTCTAAATTTAATATTTTTACATTTTCAATCGGTATTTTTACCTCTTGTTCTTCTAAAACTATTTCTGATGCACTTGCTATAAATTTAACGTCATTATCCACAAGAGAAATCCCATTTGGCATTTCTACTTCTACTGGAATTTGACCACTCATTAACTCTTCTACAGTAATTGGAGCTGTTGAAATTTCATTTATTTTATTAATTACAGCTGTATTACCCTTTATTGAAACAGAATCAGGATATATTGAAAACTTCTTGCTGTCAACACCTTCCGGAACTTCTCCTACAACATTTAATTTAACGGGAACAGTTTCTGTTTTTAAAATTGGAATCTCAAAATCTATTTTTTCAGGCTCTATTTCTATATTTTCAATTTCATTTCCCTCTTTATCATAGGCAATTATCGGAATTGACATGACAGAACTTTCTTTTTTATTGGAAACATTGGCAACTGCTATAATCTTATCTATAGAATCCACATAAGTTTTAGCACCTGAAACCGTAACAAATTCAGCTTGTTTTATATTTCCAAGCACAAAATTTTCAGCGGGATTTCCTTTTATTTTTAAATCAACTTCAAGTTGTTTAGAAATATTTTCATCTACTTTTACAGAAACATTAGAAGGATTTTTTGACTCCACAATTACGTTTGTAGAATCCACTTGGACCTTTATCGGTATCTTGTGATCTCCTATTGCATACCCTGATAAATCTACACTTGCTTTAACGTCAGTCCTATCTAATTTTGAAATTACAGACTGTCTTCCTCTCAACGTAACATCAGTAGTAGGTTTTTCTGAAATTATGACAGACAAATTATTTTCTTTTAATTCTGCTAAGTTTTCAACACTTACATCCATATTTTTATATACAATTGTTCTCTCAGGATCTACTTCACTTCTAACATAGGACCAGAGGAGTATTGCAAAAACAATTGATATAAGTTGAAACATTCTATCTCTATTGCTTTTTGTCTTCGTCTTTTTCATTGAAAAACCCCCACTTACCAAATATTGAATCTGAATTTTCTATAACAGGTTTATAAATTTCACTTAAAATACTCTCCAAAGTAGATATATCTAAATATCTAGATATAACTCCCTTTTCAGCAGTAGAAATCGAACCCGTCTCTTCTGATACCATTATACTTAAACAATCAGAACGCTCCGTTATACCTATACCTGCTCTATGCCTAGTTCCCAATTCTTTAGAAATGTTTTCACTATCTGAAAGCGGCAAAAAACAAGCTGCTGCTAAAATTCTATTGCCTTCAATAATAACTGCTCCGTCATGAAGCGGAGTGTTGGGAATAAATATATTTATTAACAGCCCACTGGAGACATATCCATTTATTTCAGTTCCCGTTTCTACAAACTCGCTTAATCCAGTTTGCCTTTCCAATACTATTAATGCTCCTATTTTTTGTCTGGAAAGTGAAGCTACAGCATCACAAATTTCTGTTACTATAGTTGGAGTGTCAGATATATCTGTTGAATTCGTTCTAATTGAACTAGTCCTACCTAAAAATTCCAACCCTCTTCTCAACTCTGGCTGAAAAACTATTAAAACAGCTACCATTCCCCAAGCCATTAATTTGCCTAATAGCCAATTTAAAGTATATAGTTGAAACCATTCACTTAATTTTGTACAAACTAATATTACTAATATTCCCTTAGCAAGCTGTTCTGCCCTAGTTCCCTTTATTAGTTTTAGACAATTATAAGTTATTATGGCAATTATCAATATGTCTACAACATCTCTTAGTCTAAATACATTATAAATGTCATATAAAAAATTCATGTTCTTCTCCTCGAAATTAATACTATTGTAATAATAAGACCTACACTTATTACTATATCGCCTACGCTTATAACTTTCGGACTATATGGGGACTTAAGTGCAATTATATCAGATAAAAAAAGAGCTTTTGGACTATTAAAAATTCCATGACTTAAACTTCTCCCCTGAGTTATTATTTCAATAACTTTACTATTTCCAGTAGCAATTAGTGCTTCCTTAGAAACAGGCATCTTTCCATTGAGTATAATTGGAATTATATTTAGGCTAAGCCCCAATACAATAGTTACAATACCTGCATTGTCATAATTTAAAATTAACCCTGCAATAATAAATAACAGAGAAAAAATGTGCAAAACAGTGTAATTATCTATTATTAATTTTGTGACAAAACCAAAGTCCACACTTGAAAATAAATAAATAATAATGTTTAATAATACTCCTATTAATAATACTTTAATGCCCTTAATTTTAAATTCCATTAAATTTGTAAAGTTTCCTCCTAAAATTTTAACTAGAAGTAAACCTATAAGTATAGCTTCAATTATCACATTATCACCTAAACATATAATAACATATTCTATTCTTCAATATAGAATATTTGCATAAATAAATACAAATAAAACCGCTTGAATTAAGCGGTTTTATTATTAATCAAAGTTTCATCTAAATTTATAAAACTTATTAAACCTGTCTACTATTTAAAATTTTATTAACTACTAGTAACAGTTTAATTAATCTTCTATATTTATGTTAAATAAGTCTCCAATTGTAGTGTTAAAAGAATCATCATTATTAATTTCTGTAGGTGTAGGTTCTTTAACTTTTTTTACTGGTTTCTTTGTTTCAACTTTTTCAGTTTCCTCATCATGTTCATCAGAAGGTTCATCTTCTAAAAGAGCTTTCATTGAAAGAGAAACTTTTTTATTTTCTTCGTCAATATCTGTAACTTTTACTGTTACTTCATCTCCGATTGCCAATTTATCTGCTGGTTTTTCAACATGCTCTCTTGAAATTTGAGAAACGTGAAGTAATCCGTCAACTCCAGATTCTAATCTTACAAATGCACCAAAATCTAATAAGTTAACTACTTTTCCCTCTACTACATCTCCTACTTTGACATTACTTATAAAGGTATCCCAAGGTTTTTCTGTAGTTTGTTTTAGGCCTAGAGCTATTCTGTTTTTTTCCTCATCCACTGAAAGTACTTGTACTTTCACATGTTGTCCAGATGTAACTACATCTGATGGATGTTTAACTCTATTCCATGAAAGTTCAGAAATGTGAATCAAACCATCAACTCCACCTAGGTCAATAAACGCTCCGAAGTTAGTTAATCTTTGAACAACACCTTCTACAATGTCTCCTTCATGTATAGATTCATAAACAGCTTTTTTCTTTTCTTCTAATTCTTCAACTTCAACCATTTTTCTTGAAAGAACAATTTTTCTCTTGCTCTTATCGAAATCTATAATTTCACATAACAATTCTTGTCCAACATACTTTGTTAAGTCTCTCTGGAATCTAATTGATACATGAGATGCAGGAATAAAAGCATTTAATCCATCTAGATCAGCAGTAAGTCCACCTTTAACTACAGATTTAACTTTTACTGTAACCCTTTCTTTGTTATTAAATTTCTCTTCAATTTCATCCCAAACTTTAATGTTTTCTATTCTTCTGTGAGAAAGAACAACATTTCCATCGCCATCATCCATTTTCATAATATAAACTTGGATTTTGTCGCCTGGTTTAAATAAATCAGATGGTGTAACGTTAGGATCACTTGACAATTCTTCTTTAGAAATAATTCCATCAGATCTGTATCCAATGTTTACCATTACTTCATTTTCATTTACAAATAATACTTCACCCTCGATTACTTCGCCTCTTCTAACTTTTTTAAAAGTATTTTCTATGGCCTCCATCATCTCATTGTTACCAAAATTTTCCATACTACTAACAGCCTCCTTGATTACTGAATCTGGCGTAGATGCACCAGCAGTAATACCTATTTTATTAAATTTTTTTAAAATATTATAATTAAAGTCCTTAATTGACTCTATTAAATATACATTTTCACAGTACTTCTTAGACACTTCAAAGAGTTTCTTTGTGTTGGAGCTATTCTTACCTCCTAAAACTATCATAGCGTCTACTTCTTTTGCAAGTTCTGAAGCACTTTGTTGCCTATTTTTAGTTGCACTACAAATAGTATTATAAACTAAAACTTCATCTTTTGAAATATCTTTTATACGATTTATTAACTTTTTATATTTTTCTTCGTTATTTGTGGTTTGAGACACTATTATTAACTTGCCTTCCGGTAAATTTAATGGCTCATTTTCATCTCCAATTATTAGTGCACTGTCATCACAATGTGAATTTATTGCTATTACTTCCGGATGATTCTTATCTCCAAATATTATAATATTGTAGCCTTCTCTATAATTTTCATTTACAATATCATAAATCGTAGAAACTTTTTTACATACACAATCTACAATTTCATTATTATTTTCTTCAAGCTGCTTTATTATCTCTCTATGGACTCCATGAGATCTAATAATTACCTTTGAATTTTTTATATTTTCAATATCATATATTTTTTTGACACCCTTGTCTAACAATTCATTCATAACTACACTATTGTGAACTAAATCTCCTAGACAGTAAACTCCTGAATCAGCACTTTTATTTGCCAAAATAACAGCTCTTTTAACTCCACCACAAAATCCTGCGCACTTAGCTAATTTAACTTCTATTTTTTTCAACTCCTGAATAAATTGCCTTTAATATATCTACTGCAATTTCATCGTACTGATCTGGACTTTGTTTAGGTAAACTTCTAATGTCCATAGGTTCTCTTACTATTAATTTCATTTTTTTAAAAGGCATATAATTTCCTTCAACGTAAACTGGAATTATTACAGCTGAACTTCTATGAGCTATAACTGCTGCCCCAGATTTTGCCTTTGAATAATCTATTTCTTGTACTCTAGTACCTTCAATAAAAATACCAATTGCCTCATTTTCTTTTAAAAGTTTCATAGATGTCTTAATGGCTTTTATATCTGTTGTATTTCTATCTACAGGATAGCCACCTAGTTTAGTGATTAAAAAACCTATAAATGGAATATTCCATAATTCGTTTTTTGCCATCCAGTGTATTTGAAATTTTATGTTTGCAGAAATAAAAAGCGGATCTAAATTACTCTTGTGATTTGAACAAATTACAAGCGGTGTATCTTTAGGTATTTCGTCAGCATTTATTACTTCACATCTATATAATATTTTAAAAATAAATAAGCCGACAATTCTTACAATTTTATATAGCATTTATTAATTACCTCTAATTACATTTAACATAAAATCTAAAGTTTCTTCTAATGTCATATTGCTATTATCTAATAGTATGGCATCATCGGCCATTTTCAAAGGAGAGTTTTTCCTGTGCTCATCATTGTAATCTCTTGCTAATATATCTTCTTTTACAGAATTTAAATCAATTTTTATTCCATCTTCAAGCATTTGCTCATATCGTCTTTTTGCTCTGGATTCAATTGAAGCTGTTAAGAAAAATTTGTACTTTGCATTTTTTAAAACTACAGTCCCTATATCTCTACCTTCCATTACAACAGCCTTTTTAGATGCTAATTTTTGTTGAATTTCTACTAATTTTTTTCTTACTACAGCTATTTTTGAAATGTCAGATGCAATAGTTGAGATTTCTTTTGTTCTAATTAATTCAGATACATCTTCACTATCCATATAAATTTTACCATTTATAAAATCTATTTCCGTATCAGCTAGCATGTTTTTAATTTCTTCATCAGTATTTATTTTAAGTCTTAAGCACTTCAGTGCTATCGCTCTATACATTGCTCCTGTATCTATATATTCAATATTTAATTTACTGGCCAAAAGTTTTGCAATTGTGCTTTTTCCACTTCCTGCAGGACCGTCTATTGCAATAGAAAACATAATTCCCCCAAAAAAAAAGTCACTGAAAACCAGTGATCTTAAATATTATTCTTTTTAACAACTCATATAATTACAATTTGCAACTAAGAAACACTACACTTATCAAAATTATTATACCTTATTTAGATGAAAATAGCAATGCATAAATTCATAAATTATATACTATTTCCTGCTACATATCCAGTGGAATTTGCAATTTGTATATTAAATCCACCTGTCAACGCATCTACATCTAAAACCTCACCACAAAAATACAGATTAGGGACTTTTTTAGACTCCATTGTAGAAGGATTTATTTCCCTTACAGAAACTCCACCACTAGTTACAATTGCTGCATTAATATCCATTAAGTTCTTATAGCCAAGGGGCATGCTTTTTATAGTATTTAACAAGCTAAGCCTTTCTTCTCTTGTAATTTCATTTACACTCTTTCTACCATCTATATTTGCCATTTTAATAATAATTGGAACTAATCCCTTCGGCAATAAATCAAATAAGGAGTTTTTTAATTCTTTATTTTTATATTTGTCAAAATCTCTTAAAATTCTATTTTCAAGTTTTTCAAAACTTAAAGCCGGCTTTAAATCTAAATATAAATTAAAATCACTCATTCTATTAATATAGCTGGAGGTTCTTAAAACTATTGGTCCAGTAATTCCAAAATGAGAAAATAAGAGTTCCCCAAATTCTTCATGTACAGTTTTTTTATTTTTAACAGTTTTTAAAGTTACATTTTTTAAACTAATACCCTGTAAATCACCTAGAAAATCATCTTTTAATTCTATTGGAACTAACGCCGGATATATTTTTTCAACTTTTAGTCCAAAGTTTTTTGCAAATTTATATCCATCACCAGTTGAACCTGTTGAATTATATGAAACTCCTCCCGTTGCAATTATTACTGCATCAAATGTTTCTTTTAATCCATTGACATCTACTAAAAATTCCTCTTCATTTTTAGAAACTGATTTTATTTTTGAATTTAGTCTTATGTTTACATTTCTGGACTTTAGCATTCTCTCATAAGATTGTATTACATCAGAGGACTTATCGCTTTTAGGAAAAACTCTATCTCCTCTTTCCACTTTAGTTTCCAATCCAAATTCTTTAAACAATTTTAACGTCTCAACATTTGACATCATATATAGAGCAGAATACATAAATTTATCATTTCTCGCAATTTCATTAAAGTACTCAGAAATATCTCTGTTATTAGTTAAATTACACCTGCCCTTACCTGTGATAAACAGTTTTTTGCCAAGTTTTTCATTTTTTTCAAATAAAGTAACTCTGTTGTCTTTAGCGGCAAAATAAGCCGCCATCATTCCAGCCGGTCCTGCACCAATTACAGCAACATTTTTCATACTATCTTCTCCCTACTAAAAAAACAATTGGAGGGTTATTTACTTGATTGTAAAATTCCCTTTTTTCCACTAAAAAATTATTTTGATCTAACCGTTTCAAATAACTATCCACTGCCTCTCTTTCCTCAAAAGAGTATTCATGTCCAAGATAGGAGACCACTATAATCACTCCACTTTTTGAAAGCAGTGGTATAGCTTTATCTAACGCTTCTATTGTAGTATTTTTTTTAGTGGTTATGCTCTTATTAGATTTTGGCAAGTATCCCAAATTAAAAATTACAAGTTCTAATTCACAAGAAATATCAATATCTATATTTGTATGTGATTTATTAAATATTTTAAAATTACTGTACCCATTACTTTTTAATAATTCAGTTGTATCTTCTACTGCTTCTTTTTGAATATCATAGGCATATAAAAATCCATTATCACCTATTTTAGAAATTATGTTTAAACTATCATTTCCTCTTCCCGATGTACAGTCTAGACAAACCTTGTCCTTTAAATCCATATTTTCTAATACTTCATCTATTATTTCTCTATAGTTAAATTTTACTGGTCTCATTATTTTATCTTCTTTAAATAATTAACTTCTTCTTCTGACAAGTATCTGTAATTTCCAAGCTCTAAATCTCCAAGTTCCAACTCTCCAATTGAAACTCTCTTTAATTTTTTTACTGGGTGATTTATTTTTTCAAACATTAATTTTACTTGATGATTTTTTCCCTCGTGAATTACCACTTCTAAAATACTGTCACTGTCAAATTTCTTTAATATTCTTACTTTTGCAGGAGCAAATTTAACAGCTCCAACTTTAACGCCTTTTCTCAACATATCCAATTCAATTTTATTAGGTGTTCCCTCTACTGTTGCAATATATTTTTTCTCTATCATATTTTTAGGATGTGTCAATTTATTTGTTATAGATCCATCATCAGTTAATAGTATTAACCCTGTCGTATCTATATCTAATCTTCCAATAGGATATAACCTTGAGCCACTTTCTATTAAATCTACAACTGTCTTTCTATTTTTTTCATCACTTGATGTAGAAACTACTCCAACAGGTTTATTTAACAATACATAAGTATGCTTTTTTATTACTCTTAATCTCTTATCGTCTAAATAAACTTTGTCCTTTTCTTCATCTACTATATATCCAAGCTCTGTAATTACATCATCATTTACTCTAACTCTACCTTCTAAAATATACTCTTCTGACTTTCTCCTTGATGCTGCTCCACTATGCGCCATGTACTTTTGTAATCTCATTGTTCCTCCAAAAAATTTATCTTTAATTGATTTTCATCTTCTATTGCTGGCAAATCATCTATTGATTTCAAACCAAATTTTTTTAAAAACTCTTCCGTAGTTTCATATATGTTGGGACGACCTATTTTATTTAGCTGTCCAGTTATTTCTATAAGACCTAATTCAATTAAAGCCCTTATACTAGAGTCACACTTCACTCCTCTGATTTCTTCTACTTCTATTTTTGTAACAGGTTGTTTGTATGCTATTATTGACAAAGTTTCAAGAGATGCATTTGATAGGTTTTTTTTATTTTTTGTACTTACAAACTCACTAATATAGTCATAGTTTTCCGGTTTAGTACTCAATTGAAAACTTTCATTTACTTGTAATATTCTAAGTCCTCTCTCCTCTTGTTCATAGTCATCTTGCATAGCTAAAATTAATTCTCTTATTTTATTGGGAGAAACTTCTAAAACTTTTGAAAGATCAGTTATATTTACAGGATCAGCCCACGCAAATAAAATACCTTCAATTATTGATTTAATCTTTTCATTATCCAATATTTTCTCTCCTACTAATTTTTATATCAGTAAAATATCCAGTTTGTCTTACTAATATTTCACCCATTCTTATAAGTTCTAGAATTGCTAAAAAATAAGATATTATCTCCTCGTTAAAAGAATACTCTCCAATTAATTCTGAAAATAAAAAAGTATTTTTCTTTTTTAAAGTTTCAACAATTATATCATTAGCTTTTTGAATTGGAAAACTTTCACTATAAATTTCTGATATTTCAGTACTGCTTTTACTTCTCTCTAATATTTTCTTCATTGTTTTAAATAAACTATTTACATTACAATTTTTTAAAAAATCCAAATCATCTATAGATGAAAAATCATCTTGTAATTTATAAAAAGCTTTTAACTCATAAATTTCCGATTCTCTTAACTTTTCTGAGATTTCCTTATATTTTTCATATTCCAATATTTTTTGAACTAATTCATCTCTTGGATCATTTTCTTCAATTTCATCGTCTTCTAAATTTATTTTAGGAAGTAGTACTTTTGATTTTATTTCTAAAAGTGTACTGGCCATAACTAAAAAATCACTAGTCAACTCTAAATTTATTTTATTGGCTTCTGTAATATATTCTAAAAACTGACTTGTTATAATGTGAATTGGTATGTCATAAATATCCACTTCATTCTTTTTAATTAAATCAATTAAGAGTTCCATAGGACCTTCATAGACTTTTAAATTAACTTTATAGTCCATAAATTTTAGCTCCTAGAAAAATTATTTTATCTATAATTGTAAAAATTATCGGACTTATCACTTTATTTACTACTCCTGAAAATAGTAAAACTATAAGCACTATATAAAAGTATCGCTCATATTTATAAAAATAGTATTCTATTTTTTCCGGCAATAAGCTTGCAAGAACCTTTGAGCCGTCTAATGGTGGTAATGGAACTAAGTTAAAAACTCCAAGCATCACATTGTACCATAGAATTTCTAAAAACAAACTAGTTATATTCCATCCCTTTACATATCCAATTACAAATAAAATGCCAAATAGTATTGCCATTATAAAATTTACAAATACCCCTGCAAGCGAAACTATTATTGTAGATGCCTTGCGATTTTTATTAAATTTATTTGGATTTATTGGAACGGCCTTTGCCCAACCAACTCTTAATACTATCATTGACAATAACCCTATTGGATCTAGGTGCTTTAAGGGATTTAAAGACAATCTCCCCTCTGATTTAGCAGTATCATCTCCTAGTAAATAGGCTGCATATCCATGTGCGATTTCATGGGGAATTATTGCACTTAATAAAGCTATTATCCTATATATTAAACTTGTAAAATCAATCATTTTAATCCTCAATCTATCTCATCTAGTACTAGTTTATACTCGTCTTTATTCTCTTCTCCTATTTTATATGCTGATAAAATAGTGTTTTTCGCTCTTTCTATTTCACTTTCTTTTTCAGTGTAGACAGTGGCTAGTAAATCTCCCACTTTTACAAAATCATCTATCTTTTTATTTAATAGTATACCTGCTCCTAAATCTATACTGGAATCTTTAGTCTCTCTTCCTGCGCCTAAGTTTTTTGAAACTTCTCCTATTTCTAATGCATCTATTTTCTTAACATAACCTTCACTATTTGAATAAATTTCTCTTTTAATACTTGAAAGCTCAAATTTACTTAAATCATTAATATAGCTAATATCTCCACCTTGCATTGAAACAAATTCTTTAAACTTTTCCAATCCCAATCCTGCGGATATATTTTCATTCAACAATTTTCTAGCTTCAATTTCACTGTTAAATTTTCCACTGAGTACTAGTAGTTTCGAACTTAAATTTAAGCAAAGTTCAATTAAATCTCTTGGTCCCTCTCCTCTTAGTGTATTAATTGCCTCAATTACTTCAAGGGCGTTGCCTACAGCATATCCTAAAGGTTCATCCATATTCGTAATTAGGGCAACAGTTTTTCTATTAAATTTATGCCCTAAATCAACCATCATTTTTGATAGTTCTCTTGCTTCTTCTAAAGTTTTCATAAAAGCTCCAGAGCCTGTTTTTACATCTAATATAAGCGCATCAGCTCCTACTGCAATTTTTTTACTCAGTATTGAACTAGATATTAAACTCACATTATCTACAGTTGCAGTAGCATCTCTTAAGGCATATAGTTTTTTATCTGCCGGAGTAATATCACCAGTCTGCCCGCAAATGGCAATTTTTATGGCATTTGCATTCTCTATAAACTCTGCAATACTAAGATCTATATTCATTCCTGGAATTGACTCAAGCTTATCTATAGTTCCTCCTGTATGTCCCAAACCTCTTCCACTCATTTTTGCAAAAGGCACCCCACAACTTGCTACAAGTGGCCCAACAACAAGAGTAGTTGTATCACCTACTCCCCCTGTTGAATGTTTGTCTACTTTTATTCCATCTATTGCACTTAAGTCAATCCTATCTCCAGAATTCACCATTGCATCAGTTAAGTAATAAGTTTCCTCTGTATTTAACCCATTAAAATAAATGGCCATTAAAAGTGCAGATACTTGATAATCCGGTATTTCACCATTTGTATATCCCTTTATAAAATAATCAATTTCCTCTTTAGATAGATTTTTTGACAATTTTTTTTCTTCAATTATCTCATACATATTCATTTTTTAATCACCCTAATCTAATGAACTAAATAACCTTAATTATTTCAGAGATGTATTTTGAAAAAATACTTTTAACTTTTTCAGATACCTCTATTACTTCTTCATGGTTAAGCGGCTGATTTAAAATTCCTGCTGCCATATTAGTTATGCAAGAAATACCAAGCACTTCAACGCCTCTATGTCTAGCAATAATCACTTCTGGAACAGTACTCATCCCAACAGCATCAGCACCCAGTATTTCAGCCATTTTTATTTCTGCCGGTGTTTCATAGCATGGTCCTGTAAACCAAATATACACGCCTTCTTTAATATCTAAATTTATTTTTTTAGCAATACTCTTTGCCTTTTCTCTAAGTTCTTTTGAATAGGTATATGTCATATCCAGAAATCTGGGACCTTTATCATCTTCATTTTTTCCAATTAAAGGGTTTTTACCTGTGAAATTAATATGATCTCTTATTAGCATTATATCTGTTGGTTTAAAATCTCTATTTATACCACCAGAAGCATTAGTTACTATTAATTTTTTTATGCCCAGCTCACACATTACTTTTGTAGGATATACAGTTTTATCAATTCCAAGTCCCTCATAATAGTGAACTCTGCCCTTCATTGCCACTATCTTTTTCCCATATAGTTCTCCAAATATTAACTGTCCACTGTGTCCGGCTACAGTTGATATTGGAAATTCAGGTATGTCTTTATAGACTATTATAATTTTATTTTCAATATACTTTGAAAAATCACCTAAACCAGAGCCTAATATAATTCCGATTTCTGGATTGAATTCAACTGTAGTTCTAATAAATTCTATAGTTTCTTCAATTTTCATTTCTTCTCCTCATTTGACTATAAGCAAGTATTCCTGCAATTGACTTTGCATCAACTACTTCACCAACTTCAATCATTTTTAATATATCTTCAAAGGGAATTTTTTCACATTCTAAAAACTCATCTTCATCTAGTTTTTGTTCTTTTTTAATTAAATTTTCAGCTGCAAATACATACACTTTTTCTGTACAAAATCCTGGAGAAGAGAAAAATTCCAATATATATTCAATGTCCTTAGTTACAAATCCCGTTTCTTCTTCTAATTCTCTAAGTGCACCTTCTTGTGGACTCTCATTTAATTCCAATATTCCAGCAGGTATTTCATAAATATACTTATCTACTGCTTTTCTATACTGCTTTACCATTAATATTTCATCTTCATCAGTTACTGCTACTATTGCAGATACTGGATTATGTTCAACTATTTCTCTTTTGGAATACTTTCTATTTGGCAGTTCAACAGTATCAATCTTTAGAGATAATATCTTTCCATCATAAATTTTTTCCGACTTCATCGTTCTCTCTATTTCTTCCATATAGTTCTCCTTGTCAAATTTACTTTTCTAGCATTTCTTTAGCTACTCTAAGGGCTGTTTGAGTTATGTCTTTTCCTCCAATTAGCCTAGCTAATTCCAATACTCTCTCTTCTTCATTTAACTTTTTTATATTTGAAAAAGTAACGTTTCCTCTTTCTTCTTTTCTTATTGAAAAATGAACATCTCCTAAAGAAACAATTTGTGGAAGATGAGATATTACAATTATTTGTATATCCCTTGACAGTGCTTTAATTTTATTTCCAACTATTTGTGCTGTCTCTCCACTTATACCCGTATCTATTTCATCAAATATTAGAGTTCCTATATTGTCTTTTTTTGCTATTATACTTTTAAATCCCAGCATAATTCTGCTCATTTCTCCACCAGATGCAGTTTTAGAAAAGCTCTTGTAGTCCTCCCCTATATTTGTTGAAATCATAAACTCAATTCCATCTATACCATCTTTTGACAGTTCTTTTTTTGAAATATTTATTTTAAATTTTGCATTTTTTATATTTAATTCTCTTAACTCTCTTTCAATATCTTTTTCTAATATCTTAGATATCTTTTTTCTGCTTTCTGAAATAATTAGCGCCAATTTAAGTGACTTATCTTTTAATGCTTCAATTTCTTCTCTTTGCTTATTAATTTCATTTTCATAATTTTCTAAAAATGATAACCTATTAGAAACTTTTTTTAAATATTCTTTTATGTCTAATACAGTATTGCCATATTTCTTTTTTAAGTTATTTACTGTATTTAATCTATCTTCTAGTGTTTTATATCTCTCTTCACTATAGTCTATTGCACTTAAGTATAATCCAAGACTTGAAGATATTTCTTTTAATCTATACCTAATATCTTCCAAGTCTTTATAAGTACTTTCAAGCTCATCGTCGAATTTTAAAGCATCGCTAATATTTACTACCACTGTATCTAGCAGATCTTCAATATTTGCACTATTATAATCGCTATTTATTATATTTATAGATTCATTTATGGAATTAGATATATGAGAGATATTATTTAACATTTTAAATTCACTCTCTACCTTTTCATCATCTTCGATTGTTAAATTCGCACTATTTATCTCCTCAATTTGATATTTTAATAAATCCATTTCTCTATCTTTATCTTTTTCTAGTTCTAAATTTGAATGGTAATTTGATTCTAAAACTTGTATTTCCTCAACTAACTCACCTAATATTTTTAATGTTTTTACATGTTCTTCATCTCCAAAAAAGTCTATTAGTTTTTTTTGATTTTGAACATTCATTAAAGAAACATTCTCATGTTGAGCAAATATATCTATAAGCTTTGAAGTGATTTTTGAAAGCACACTCGTTGTTACAGTTCTACCATTAATTTTTGTAATACTGGGCCTATCAACTTTTATCTCCTTTGAAATAATAATCACTTCAGAAGCTTCAATATTATTTTGAATTAAAAAATCTGAAAGAATATTGTTTTCATCAGTAAAAATAGCTTCTATAAAAGCATAGTCTTTTCCTGTTTTTATAATATCTTTAGTAGCTCTTTGTCCTAAAACTATGGAAAGAGCATCAATTATTATAGACTTTCCAGAGCCGGTTTCTCCAGTTATTACATTTAGACCTTTTTCAAATTCAACTCTCAGATCTTCAATTATTGCAAAATTTTTTATATTTAATTCAAGTAACATTCTTTCACCTACATAACGTTGGATTCACCTATTACAGAATCTATATCCAAATTAACACTTTCCATATTTGAGTTTTCAAACAATATTAAAAATTCCACATTCCCCGTTGCACCTTTAATTGGAGAGTATGTCAATCCTAGAATTCTTAAATTCAAATCTCTAGCTATATTAATTACTTTTTCTATAACCTCTTTATGGACTGTATTATCTCTTACTATTCCCTTTTTGCCAACTTTATCTCTTCCCGCTTCAAATTGCGGCTTAATTAATGCAACTATTTTTCCATCTTCTCTTAAAAGTTCTACAGCTTTTGGTAAAACCAATTCCAGAGAAATAAAGCTAACGTCAATTGATATAAAATCTATTGGCTCAGCTATTTTAGATCTGTCAAATGTCCTTATATTTGTTTTTTCCATAGAAATAACTCTATCGTCAATTCTCAAACTATAGTCAAGTTGATTGTAACCCACATCTATAGCGTAGACTTTTTTTGCCCCATTAAACAACATGCACTGAGTAAATCCTCCGGTTGAAGCACCTATATCCATACAAGTTAAATCTTTTAAATTTAAATTATATAGATTTATAGCCTTTTCTAATTTAAAGCCACCTCGACTTACATATTTTAAGGAATTGCTCTTTATAGTAATATCTTCATCTATATTTATTAGTTGTCCAGGTTTTTCAACTCTCTGTGTACCAATAAAAACTTCACCACTCATGATTAATCGCTTTGCCTTTTCTCTTGAAGGTGCCAAGTCTTTATTGACCAGTAGAACATCTGCACGTTCTTTCACCATTTTATTTTCCTCTATTCATTAAGAGTTCTGCAAATTCTTTAAGTTCTGTTGTGTCGTATTCTAAAGAATCTAACTCATTATTTGCTCTGATTGTAAGATCTTCAATTCTGCTTAATAGTTCTTCCTTAGTCTTAAATTTAAGCATAGTATTTTTCTCTTTTTTTTGGTCCAACTCTTCATCTAAAATATCATCTTCTATTTGATAGGCAATTCCCACACAATTTGCAAATTCTTCTAAGCTGGCTATCTCTTCTTCACTTGCCCCTGCAATAATTCCTGCACTTACAACTGAAGCTCTAATTAAAGCCGCTGTCTTTAGTTTATACATGATTTCACAAATATCGTAATTCATATCGTCATTATATTCTATATCAATAACCTGTCCACCTATTAAATCATGAACTCCTGAAGCAGTAAAAATATATTTCATAGCCTTAATCGCTTTCTTTACTTTAGCTAAATCGTCGTAAGTTTCAATTTCCTTTGACAATACCTCCGCCGACATGTTTAATAGTCCATCTCCCGCCAAAATTGCTATTGCTTCAGAATAAACTCTATGATTTGTAGGCTTTCCCCTTCTAATATCATCGTCGTCCATTGCAGGTAAATCATCGTGAATTAATGAGTAAGTGTGAATTAATTCAACCGCTACTGCAAAAGGTAATATCTCCTCATAGTCATCTGAACCTGAAAGAGCTTTATAAGTCAGTATCCCCAGTATTGGTCTAACTCTCTTTCCACCTGAAAATAGGGAGTAAGTCATAGACTCATAAACTTTTTTTTGATATTCATCAACAGCTGTAAAATTTTTATAAATATAATTATCTATTGATTCTATTAACTCGCTATATTTATCCATCTAATTCACCAGTATCAAAATCTTTTTCTACTATTTTATTATCTTCTTCAGTTAAGATTTTTACCTTTCCCTCATATTCATTTAATAATTTATTACAGTATTTATAAAGCTCCAAACCTTCTTCATACTTTTTTATAGATTCTTCTAAAGTTATATCTTCAGATTCTAAATCGTTAATTATTTCTTCGAGTTTTGCATACGCACTTTCGTAATTATCACTCATTTTTATCACCCCATACGGAAATTTCATTTATTTTAGCTGTTGCCTTTCCATCAATAAAATTGATTTCAATGTTCTCATTGACTTTTATATCCCCTATGCTGAGCACATACTTATTCTTTTCATTTTTTAAAAAAATACAATTTGAAAAACTTGGATTTTTAAGCTTTGTCTCTTGTAAAAGTAAGTTATATCTCTTGCTCTTTATTGTGCTTTCAACAGCTAAATCTAAAGCTAACTTTAAATCATCTAGTTTTTTAAAGGATTCTATTATTTTTTTCTCAATATTATATTTTTTTAACAGTTTTTTATTATCATCTAATCTAAGCCTATTAAAATACAATATGTTTGCCGGAGATTTTAAAATTAACTTGTCTTTATTTGAGTTTAATTTAATTTTAGCTACATCTATATTTTGAGAAATAGATTTGTTCATACTCTTAAAACTATTTACTAAATTTAAAGTACTGTCATCTAAATCATGTTCAATTTTTCTTCTAATTCTATTCATAATTAAATTTAATGAATTATTTAAATCTTCTCTACTCATAGACACTAACTCTGCTGCTGCTGATGGAGTAGGAGCCCTTAAATCACTTACAAAGTCTGTTATAACGTAATCCACTTCATGTCCAACAGCTGAAATTATAGGTATATTCATTTTATATATTCTTCTAGCAAGTTCTTCACTGTTAAATTCAAATAGTTCTTCTAAACTGCCACCACCTCGACCTAATATTATAACATCTACAGGATGTTTTTCAAAATAATTCAATGCGGCAATCAACTGAGAAACAGCTAAGTTTCCCTGAACATTTGAAGGATATAAAACAATGTCTACAGAACTGTTTCTTCTCCTTAGTACGTTTATTATATCTCTTATAGCTGCTCCTGTAGGAGAAGTTATAACACCAACTTTTCTTGGAAAATAAGGTACCTTTAACTTATGCTCTTCATCAAATAAACCTTCTTTATATAGTTTATCTTTTAAAATTAAAAATTCTTCATGAAGATTCCCAATTCCCTTTAAACTTATTTGTCGAGCATATAGATTTATAGTTCCCTCTCTTTCATAAGTTGATATAGAACCTTTGACGATTACCTTATCTCCATCTTGTGGTGTAAACGATAAATTTAAACTGTCATTTGAATACATAATTGAATTGATTTTTGCACTATCGTCCTTTAGTGTGAAATATATATTTCCATTGGAGTGTAATTTAAAATTGGAAATCTCTCCTTCTACTTCAAGATCTGATAATAGATAGTCCATTGCAATATATTTTTTAATATATTTATTTAATTCCTTAACTTTTATTGCGCTCATAAATCCCTCACGAAACAAGAACCGAGAGCAGGAGTAAAAATTTCCATAGCTCTCGTCACTTATTGTACATATTTCTATAAATACTTCCTAATATACCATTGATAAATTTGAAGGAGTCTTCTCCTCCATATTCTTTCGATATTTCAATAGCTTCATTTATAGATACTTCATCAGGTATGTCTTTTCTATATAAAATCTCATAAACAGCAATCCTTAAAATTTCTTTATCAACTTTTGCAAGTCTGGAAAGGCTCCACCCTTCTAAGTGATTGCTAATAGTTTCATCTATTGAATTTATATTTGAAACTATTTGAGGCATTGTCTCTTCTATATAATTAATTTCATCCTCTGCAAATTCAAAATTCTCTAAAAAAACAGCTAAATTTTCTAATGAATAGTCCTTTGTAACATCCATTTGATACAACATTTGCATCTGGCCAATTCTCGCCTTTTTTCTACTCATTAACTATGCCTTTACCTTTTCTTTGTTTTCCATAGCCACTCCACCAACATGGACATTTACTTCTACTACATCAAGTCCTGTCATAGTTTCCACAGCTTCTTTCACTTTTTCCTGAACGTTTTTCCCAATATCTATAATGTTTTTACCATATTCAACTGTAATAAAAACATCAATTACGGCTTCTCTTTCTCCAATACTTGCCTTTACACCTTTTAAAAGATTTTTTACTCCTAACATATCAGTTACACTAGTTTTAAGTGTTGACTGCATTTCTACTACACCTTCAACTTCTTCTATTGCAACTACAGCTATTGTAGCTATTACTTCTTCAGAAATTTTAACATTTCCATTATTTACATCATCTATTAAATAATTATCAGTCATAATTACACCTCCATAATTTGGATATATTATATCAAATTATCCATAAGTATTCAATTTTATAAAGATAAAGAGCCTCTAATAGAGGCTCTTTATCTTTATAAAATTATTCAGCTTGTTCATCTGAGCAGTTTCCACAACTACAGTTGTCGTCTTCTGCCTCTTCTTCAAAATAAAAATCATCATCAAAATCAAAATCATCATAAGAATCATAATCTTCATCTAAGTCATCATATACATATTCTTCTAAGCTTGAAAGGTCTTCTTCAATAATATCTACATACTCTTCCATTTCATCTTGAGCTATTTTAACTTCTTCAGCCATTTCAGCAATTACGTCAATTAGTTCAAAAATCAGTCTACCTTCTTTTGACTCTTCGTCTATTTCATATCCTTCAGCTAAACCTTCTAAATAAGCTATTCTATTAATAATATTTTCCATAATTATACCTCCTAAATTTATGCTCTTGACATATACTCGCCAATTCTAGTATCAATTCTAATTACATCACCTGTATTTATAAATAATGGAACGTTTAAAGTAAATCCTGTTTCTACAGTAGCTGGTTTAGTTCCTCCAGATGAGGTATCTCCCTTTACTCCAGGTTCTGTTTGTGTTACTTCTAATTCCACAAAATTTGCAGGTGAAACTTTAAATGCTTTATCTTGATAAAAATTAATAGTTGCAGTGTCATTTTCTCTTAAAAAGCTAAGTGCATCTTCCACCATTGATTTTTCTAATGGGATTTGCTCATAATTTTCATTATCCATAAAATAATAAAGCTCACCATCTCCATATAGATATTGCATTTCCTTTGTTTCGATTACTACTTTTTCAAATTTTTCAGATGGATTAAAAGTTGTATCCTTTGTTCCACCTGTTAGCACAGATTTAATCTTTGCCCTTACAAAAGCAGCTCCTTTCCCAGGTTTAACATGTTGAAAATCAATTACTTCATAGACTTCTCCGTCCATTTCAAATGTTAAGCCCTTTCTAAAATCACCTGCTGAAATCATAATTTACCTCCTAATTTATCTATGTTTCAATTATATCAATATAGCGGTTAGCTATCAAGAAAAATGTTATATTTCAACTTTACTCTTTTCAATAGCTCTAACTATTATATCAAAGAAACCCGGAATATAGTTTGAATAGTTTTTTAAATATTTGAAATTATAATTTGACACTACATTGTTTTCACTTAGTCCCAATAAATTTACTAAAATTCCCTCTACAACAATGTTCTTAGTATTTTCTATATTGTTTACACTTCCATTTAACGCCAAAAGACCTTTAATATTTAAATCTTCAGAAAGGTAAACTTCACTTAAGTTAAAAACGCCGTATAAATTCAAGTTATCTTCAACTACAAGAATGCCCTCTTTTTGATTTAAAAACACTCCTTTTGAAATTGGATATTTGTATAGAATATTTTCAACTGTAAAACTTTCACCATTTTCATCATACTCTATAATTTCACTATAAACTATAAAATTTAATTCTTCTTTTTTTAAATAATAAGTACCACTGTCTAAATCTACTACATTTATTTTTTCAAATGAGTCAATGTTTATATTGCTATATTCTTCTATGAGCTTTTCTATTTCTTTGCTTTCTAAAGTATTTTTATTTAAAACATCTACTCCCAAAGTGTATACAGGGTTTACAATAGTGCCCTTGCTGTAACAACTAGCATCAATTCCTCTATATTGCAACTTAGATTCTAATAAAAATCCATTTTCTTCATAGGTATTATCTAGTGATAGATTAACTTGTAAGTCCTCAATATCATCTAAAACATATGTATTTATATTTTCTACTAATTTATTTTTTGATCCATTATAAATTTCTTTACAACTCTTTTTTAACTCTTCTTCATCTGATAATACAATGTTTATTATTGATTCTGCACTTAATTCTGCTTGAAGCAAATTGCTTTCGTTTTTTAATATATTTGATGAACTTTCAACATTTGAAAACATATAGTTTAATGTTAACAATATTATTGAAATAATAAAAATACACACAATATAAATATATCCTCTTTTTTTCAATATATCAGCTCACTTTATTTGTTTTAATTAGTAATCATAGAAAATTACTCAAAAGTCCTTATTGCAATTATTTTTCTAATGCACTTTTCCAATCCATTTTCAAGTAAATTCATTTCTAAATCTATAGACTCATCACTAACTAAACACTCTAAACTCTTAACATTATTTAATAAAATATTTGTTCCAAATTTTCCACTTAAAACTTCTTCGTTTTTTAGTCTGTATTTAAGATTTATTGCCTTTCTCTCTAAGGCCATCCCATCTAGTGAATAGTAAATATACCTATATTTTTCATCTCTGTTATTCATAGTATTTAATATTGCAAATCCCAAACTTCCCTTGTTTTTATTTGGGATTATATAATCAGCACTATAAATTTCATCAGCAATGTAGTTTAAACTAAAATATGTATCGTTAAACATTGAGTCAGTACTATTTGAAGCATTTAATGTTTTTAAAGTAATATTTAAAATAGACCCTAGAACCGAAAAAACTATTAAAGATATTGCCAAAGTAATAATTAATTCAATTAATGTAAATCCTCTTTTTCGGTAAAATTTGTTTAAATACAGCTTCATTTTCCTTGCTATTTTTCTCCTTTATTTTTAAAGTAATCTCCACCAACTCTTCGTTAAGTTCTCTACTTTCTATTTCCATTTCATATTTTTCAGAAACAACACTACTTAAATCTAGCTTGCCTCTATAAGCTGTTCCTATCACTTGCTCCATTTGATTTCTCGCCTCTAAAAACATTTCATTTCTAGATTCTACTTTCTTTTGATTTGATAGTGTGTTAATAAGTGAAGGCAGTAGCATCGAGGCAATAATACTTAATATTGCAACACTTACTAAAGTTTCTATTAAAGTAAATCCTCTTTTCATTTTTTTAAATTCACTTTCCCTGTAACAGGTTCAACTGTTATTTTATATTCTCTGTTTAATAATAAAAATATAAAAGTACCGGAACCATTTTGCGTGGCTGCTCCCCTTTTAGTAAATCCAATATTTTCTATATTTTTGCTCATTAATTTAATTTTTTGTGAATATCTTTTTCTTTCCATGTAATCTCCACAAGATATTGTGTAGGAATTGTCTTTATTAAAAGAAACTGTAGCCATTTTTTTATTGGACATTGCTAAGTTTCTTGCACTTCTAATATCTTTATAAATCATATTTATATCTTGCTTGGCCCTGTAGTTTTCAACTATTGAACTTTTATTTAAACCTATTGTAGTTAAAATTAATAAAATTGAAATTACAGCTACTAATTCTATTAAAGTAAATCCTCTTTTCATAGTTTAACCTTAAAATTTCCTAATGCAAAAACCCCATCTTCCTGCTCATTATTCTTTACTTCATAGTAGATTCCCCTTAAATTTTTTACATTTTCAAACCTAATAGTATTTATCACATCTTTTTCTAGTTCTTCAGTATAGGGTATTTTATCATTGCAATAGAGACCAAATTCTCCGGAGAAATTCTGTGGTATAAATAAATCAAACTCTATAATTTCAAAATCCCTTAACTCGTCAAAAAATACCAGTATTTCATTGTCATTTGTTTCTCTATTTAAACTATATTGAATAAACGCTCTGTTTTCCAATTCAGGATAAAATATACTTGCTGCATTTTCACTACTGTATACTACAAACAAACTTTTATAGTCCAGATTTAACTCTGATAATAGTTCTTCTTTTTGTACTTCTGTTTTTAAATTTTTAACTTCTTTTAATTCTTTATTTTTTATAATTTTTTCTGTATCTTCTATTTTCTTAGTTTCTTCTTTAGGTAAGTTCTCTACCTTCATCGCTTCTTTTATTTTTTTATTTTCTGCGTTTTCTCCCTTAAAACCTATTTTATTTTCTTCACTTTGCTTTTTTAAATCATTTCTGTTTTTAAAATACTCTTTATTTAAATTAATTTTAGAATTCACTTCACTATCTGAGCTGGAAATAATAGGAAGTTTTGACTCAGATTGATTTTTATAAATTTCTGCTCTTCCATGGTAATTTTCTTCGGATTCTCTATTTATGTATAATTTATCTATAATAAAATTATCAGTTAAAACTTTCAACTTATTTTTTTCTTCTAATGGCAAGTTAAATTCAAAGTGATCTATATTTTTATTTATTTCTTCAACGCTGGTTATGTACGGAAAATCACCTTTGATTTTATTTAAATCTTCCAGTGTAGTTAATCTATTGTTTGTTAAATTTATATTTTGAAGTTTAGTATTTTCTTTTGCCAAAGTTTTATATTGTTCAATTTGTTTTTGTTGAAGGTCAATTTCGCTTCTAGCCTCACTTGATTTAGCTTCAACAGATTTTATTTTCTCAATCTTTTCAGAAAAAACTAAAAAATATAATAGTAGTTCAAAAATTAAAATCAACAATATTAAAAGTAATAATTTTTCTCTTTTAGAGAGAATATTTACATTTAAAATTTCTTTTATTTTCTCCAACACACTCACCTATAAAATCCTTAATAATTCTTTTCTCATAATATTGTGTGTACTTTTTGTAGGGTGAATTCCATCAAAAAACAAGTTATCATAATTATCCATACTACCTAAAACACTGTAAAAGTCTAAAAATTTATATTTTTTATATTTGAGATATCTTTCAATTTCTGATTGTATTCTTTTAATTTGTTATTAGTTGAGATAAAAGAAGTATAACTAGTCCAGTTTTCTATTGAATCAATAGCAATTCTATGAGGAGAACATAAAATAATATCCAACTTTTCTTTATCTACGTATTCAAAAATAGTCATTAAATTTTTTACGACATAGTCAACACTGTAGTTTGACAAAAAGTCATTAATTCCAAAATATAAAACAAGAATATCTCCATATATATCTTTTAGTTTACTTACTCCATAGTCACTAGTTGCACCATTCATTCCAAAGTTAACAGTGTGAATTCCCTTTTCATTTACATTTACAAAGGATTTTTCTTCACCTACCCCAAACCCCTTTACTATAGAGTCTCCCAGAGCAAATATAGTCAAATTATCACTTCCCAAGTTTATTCTTTAATTCACTTCCCAAATTTTTTCTACCTATTTCAACTAATCCTAACCTCGTAAATCCATACACTTCAGATCTTGAATCATCTTTTGACAGAGATTTTTTAAGCAATTTCAAAAGCTTTTCTCTATTTTTTAAATCATTCATATTTATAAAATCTATAATAATAATTCCCGATAAATTTCTAAGTTTTATTTGTCTAACTATTTCTCTTGCTGCAAGTTCATTTACTTTATAGATGTTTTCTTCAACTGTATTACCAACGTCATAATTTGAAGAATTGACATCTATTGCATAGAGAGATTCAGTTTTTTCTATAACTATGTTAGCTCCGCCTAAAAGCTCTATTTTTTTATTAAATAAGCTCTTGTACTCCTCTAATAATTCTATATTGTATATAATTTTAAATCCACTATCATACTCTACTTCATAATCCTCTTCACCACTAAACAAATCTTTATTGTTAGAAATTATAATGTCGTCCTTTTTATAATTATCCCTTATAAAACTCTTAAGAGAGTTATCAAAATACAATTCTTTTGGTGTTGGTCTCAGGTTTTTTTTCAGTAGTATTTTATCGGCTATTTTTTTTAAGCTAAAATACTCATCTACTATGTTTTGAGTGTATTTTGCCTTGGCATTACTTCTAAATAAAACACCTTTTATATTTTTCTCCTTGGCAAATTTTAAAAGTTCATCTTTTTCTTTTTTCCCAAGTAATTTTGAAAACTTAATAAATTTTCTTTCAGGGAAATACACTATATATTTACCTGAAAATGACAGTTCCATTGTAAGTTTTTCAGACTTTTCCCTTTCAGGTACTTTTTTTATTTGCACTAATATTTCATCTGTCTCATTTATATCTTTCCATGTGTTACTTAAATCTAAGTACCCATCCTTTTCTAAGCCAATATCAACAAAGGCACAGTTCATAGTCTTAGATACTTTTTTTACTCTTCCTCTATAAATACTAGAAATTTTTGAATCTTCATAATCTATTATTTTTTTTATTTCATCGCTATAATATATAGCTACTTTTAAATCATCATCTATGTAAAATTTTCCCATTTTAACCTCAAATTAAACCATTTTCTAAAAAGCTGTAATACACATTATCCCCTATTACTATGTGATCTATTACTGGTATTTGCATTATTTCTCCTGCTTTTATCATTCTATCTGTAAGCTCAATATCTTCCTTAGATGGTTTAGGATCACCTGATGGATGATTGTGAAGTAAAATTATAGTGTGTGCTGACTCATTTACTGCTGTAAAAAATACTTCTCTTGGATGGACTATAGTTGCATTTATTATTCCTGAAGATATGTCTCTTATACTTTCAATTTCTTTTTTTGTATTTAAAATTACTATCTTAAATGTTTCATTTTTTAAAAACCTCATTTCGCTCATGACGTATTTAACTACCTCATTTGGCGATTTGATTTTTTTCTTACTATGTATACTCTCTTTATTTATTCTCTTCGATAAAGTAACTGCTGCCATAATCATAGACGCTTTACTAATACCTATTCCCTTAATTTCTAATAAGTCTTTAATTGTAGTATTTGACAGAGCAGAAATTCCAACTTCACTTTCAACACCTTCTCTTTTTAGAGAATTTATTATCTCTTGCGAGAGTTCCACTGAAGTTTTAGTCTTAGTTCCCGTTCTAATAATAAGAGCAAGTAATTCTGCATTAGAAAGATTGTCAGCTCCATATTTCAACAATTTTTCTTGCGGCCTATCCTCTAAGGGCAAATCTTTTATTTTATAAGTGCATTCCCTTTTTTCCACCTTTTACTACCTCTTTCATTAAAGAAATTCCAAAAAAATCATATAACTTATCAGAGATTTTTGAAATTGGCAATCCAACTATATTATTAAAATCTCCCTCTATATATTCAACTAGCAAACTCCCATAACCTTGTATAGCATAAGCGCCTGCTTTTCCAATATATTCATCTGTGTCTAAATAATACTTTATATCCTTATTTGACAGTTCTTTAAACTTTACATTAGATTTAACATGATCTGTATATTTAATTTTTTTATTTATATTGAAAATACTATACCCTGTAATTACTTCATGAACTTTACCTGAAAGTTCTTCTAACATATTTTTTGCATCAGATATATCTATTGGTTTTCCCATTACTTTAGAATCAATAGTTACAATAGTATCTGCAGAAATTACAATGTCCTTCGGATTATCTATTGCAACTTTTATTCCCTTTTCAAAGGAAAGAGCCATAGTAAGTTGTTCAGGACTACTATAGTATTCATTGTTTTCCTCAATATCATAAGTTACTACAGAAAAATCTATAAATTTCTTTAAAATTTCTTTTCTCCTTGGTGAATTTGATGCAAGAACAATCATTTTAAACCCTCCTTTATTGTCTTTTTTAAATTACTTACAATCATTTCACTTGCAATACCCACAAAATATCCTGTAAATAATCCCAAAATTAATAAAAAAGGCAAATAACTAAATATCATTATATTATTTAAAATAAACGAAGCTACTAGTACTTGTCCAAAGTTGTGAAAAAATGCTCCAATTAAACTAATTCCAATTAAAGATAGCTGTTTACTTAAATATTTATCTGCCAAAATCATAGATATGGAACTTAGCATAGCCCCTACAAATGAAAATATAAAAGAAGATAGAGAGCCAGTCACTAAAATTAACACTACTGACTTTAGTACTGCTACTATTAATCCCTCTTTATATCCAAATACTATTATTGTAACAAGGACTACTATATTAGACAGTCCTAATTTTGCACCAGGAATAGGTAGTGGTATAGGAATAATATTTTCAAAAAGACTTACTACAATTCCCATTGCCACCAGCAAAGATAAATATATCATTTTTTTAGTTTTCATTGTAAAACCACATCCACATCACTATTTCCCTCAATTGTTACAATAAGTCTATTTGGCAGACACACTAGTGATTGACCGACTTTACTAATTTTCCCCATTTTAATGCAAGTTTTATCTTTACAGTCTGAGTCTTTAATATATACAGAATCATCTTCTACTACAATTATATTTTTGCCAAATTCACTTTCAACTACAAACTCTTTTTCTGAAACTTCACTATTTAATTTTTGTCTTTCAACTATTTCTCCATTTACATTTACAATTAAGTTACTGTCACTTGAAGTACTTAAGTTTGTCTTTGAAATATAAAAAATTGTAACTGAAATTAGAAAAATTAATATAACTACAACATAATCGCCTTTTTTCATATAAACCTCTAATAAATTATAACAACTAATCAACTGTCAAAGCAAGTAAAAAGGCACTGAAAATCAGTGCCTTTAATTAATTATTTTTCGTAGCTTCTAAGTCTTTTTCTGCTTTTTGTTTTAATAACTCTTGTTTTTTCTTTTCTGCATCTAATTTTTGTTTTTCTTTAATCTTTTCTACTCTTTCAGGATATTCAGAGAAAATTGCTCCTGTTGGACACTTTGCAACGCATATTCCACAGTTAATACATTTGTCATAGTCTATCTTCGCAATATTGTTCTCAACGTGTATTGCATCTTTAGGACAACTTTTTTCACATATATTACATGAAATACATCCCACTGAACAATTAGCTCTAACAACTTTTCCAATATCATTAGAAAAACACTTCACTACAGTCTTACTCTTATATGGCACCATTTCTATTAAGTGTTTAGGACAAATATCCACACATTTTTTACATGCCACACACTTTTCTTTATCTACAACTGCAATTCCATCGACAATATGTATTGCGTCAAATTCACAAACAGATACACATGTACCGCCACCAACACAGCCATAGTTACAAGATTTAGATCCCTTTTGAAAATCAGAAATCAATCTACAATCTACAAATCCGTTGTAATTATATTTTTCTTTAGCTTTTCCACAGCTTCCTTGACATAGGACACAGGCAACTTCTTTTTCAATATCTCCTGCATTTACTCCCATAATTTCAGCTATGTCATCAGCAACTTCTTTTCCTCCAATGGAACATCCACTAACTGTAGCTTTTCCGTCGGCAATCGCTTGAGCTAATCCGTCACATCCCGGAAATCCACAAGCTCCACAGTTCGCGCCAGGAAGTGCATTACGAATAGCCTCTACCTTTTCATCTGTTTCAACAGCAAAAACTCTGGAAGCTATTGAAAGTACAACCCCAAAGATAGCTCCAATTACAGCTAATATTCCAACTGGAAGTATAATCGCATCTATATTCATATTTACCCCCTATACTAATCCAGAAAATCCAGAAAATGCTAAAGCCATTAAGCCAGCGCTAATTAAAGCTATCGGAACACCTTCTAGTGCTTTAGGGACATTTCCCAGTGCTAGTCTTTCTCTAAGTGTACTAATTAACACAAGTGCTAATGTAAATCCAATTGAAGCTCCAAGTCCACTGAAAATAGTTTCAATTAAATTGTAACCATTTTGAACATTAAGTACTGTTACTCCCAATACAACACAGTTAGTTGTAATTAATGGAAGATAAACTCCCATTGCTGTATAAAGTGCAGGAGAAGTCTTTTTAATAACCATCTCTACAAATTGTACAAGTGATGCTATAACTAAAATAAATACAATAGTTTGTAAATACTCAAGTCCAAATTTATCTAGTATAAATACTTGTAAACACCATGTAATTGCTGATGCAATAACTACTACAAATGTTACTGCTACTCCCATCCCCACAGCTGTTTCTGTTTTAGACGAAACTCCTAAAAACGGACAAATTCCCAAAAATTGAGCAAATACATAATTGTTTACTAAAATTGTAGATACCAATATCGTTATAATATTACTCATCATAACTATTCACCCCTATCAGCAAGTAATTTTTTAAATCCTGCAATTAAAAATCCAAGAAGAATAAATGCCCCTGCAGGCGCACCCATAAGTCCTATTCCAGGATATAGTTCTGGAAGAATTTGAATATTTAAAAGAGTTCCATATCCAAAAAATTCTCTAATAATTCCCATTAAAGCTACTGCTAACATATATCCACAACCTGTTCCCAATCCATCAACTATTGAAGGAATAAACTTGTTTTTATATGCAAACCCCTCAGCTTCTCCCAAAATACAGCAATTTACTACTATTAAGGGCAAAAATATTCCCAGTGAGCTGTATATTGCTGGTGAATAAGCATGAAGAATCATTTCAACTAATGTAACAAAAGTTGCAATAACAACTATAAAGCAGGGAATTCTTATTTTATTTGGTATTACATTTCTAAGCAGTGAGACAACTCCATTACTCATAATTAATACAAAGGTAACTGCCACTCCCATTGCCAAGGCGTTTTCCAGTGTATTAGTAATGGCAAGTACTGAACACAATCCTATTAATTGTATAAATATGGGATTGTTTTTTATCATTCCGTCAATAAAAACTTTTTTTAAATTCATACTAATCCCCCCTATTTATCTAACTTTAAATAGTTATTGTATACATCTATAACTATATTATCTCCACCTAAAACAGCCTTTGAAGTCACTGTTGCTCCACTAATTTGTAGCACTTCATCATCAGTTGAAGGTTCTTTATTCATTTTTAACTCTGATGTTGCAGATTTACCCATATAAGACGAATAATAGTCCTCTTCTTCTATTAATGTTCCAAACCCCTTAGTTTCTGCATTAGATATATTTCTAAATCCCGCAATTACATCTCCATCTAATGAAATTCCTATTGCATTAGTCATAGCTCCACCAAAACCATTTACCGAAACATTTATACAATATCCCACTTTCTCACTGTTTTTAGTGGCCACAAATACATTTTGTATTTCCGGATGTTCTTCTTGGATTTCAGCAAATTTAGTTCTGTCATATTCTTCAAAATCATCTGCTTCATCTCCAAAAATAACTTTATATGAGCTAAGTGTATTTTCAAGTTCTGTCTTTGCTATTGTAGGAGCTGTTAAACTATTTACAAAAGCTAAAAGTCCAGCTGAAATCGCACAAAAAACTAATAGAATTATTCCAAATTTTATTGGTTCTTTCATTTACTTCGCCTCCCCATATGCTTTTGTCTTAGTTAGTTTGTCAATTAAAGGTGTTGCAACGTTCATAAGAGCTATTGAATAGGAAACTCCCTCAGGGAGAGACCCTTTAACCCTTATAACTGCAGTAATTATCCCACACCCCAAGGCAAAAATAATCTTTCCTTTATTATTCATCGGAGTTGTTGTATAGTCAGTTGCCATAAAGAAAGCTCCTAAAAATAAACCTCCACCTAAAATTTCATAAGGTAGTATATTCACTGGAATTCCAAGAATAAGTAAAAATATTGCTGTTGTCAATAAATAAATTAATGGAATTCTAAAATTTATAATTCCCCTAACTATTAAGTAAATTCCACCTATCGCTAAAAGTATAGCAGATGTTTCTCCAATAACCCCTGATATATTTCCAATTGCCATATCTTTTAAAAGCGGTAAGTTAGTAACTGTTCCTTCTTTAATCATTTGAAGTGGTGTAGCACCACTAATTCCATCTGGACCTGAATAATTTGTCATTAGCTTTGCCCATGATGCCATTAAAACTATACGAGCAGCAATGGCCGGATTCATAAAATTACATCCTATCCCACCGAAACACTCTTTAACCACTAATATGGCAAATATAGATCCAAATGCAGCCATCCACCATGGTGCAGTAGCTGGTAAGTTAAATGCTATTAAAATTCCCGTTACAGCTGCCGATAAATCCCAAATTTGAATTTCTTTATGCATTAATTTTTGAAAAATATATTCTGTACCCACACAAGAAATTATGCACACCGCTATAAGTATAGCTGAACTCATCCCAAAAAAATATATACTACCCACTAATGCAGGCATAAGTGCGATAATAACATCTAGCATTATTTTTTGAACAGAATCATTAGATCTAATATGGGGTGCAAGTGAAACATAAAACTCATTGCCCTTTAAAGAATTTGAATCATTTATTACGGTTTTATTTTCCATTTTGAACCTCCTATCTCTTTACTCTTGATTTTATTTCGCGCTTTGCTAATTTTATTGACTGTGCAAGATTTCTCTTAGCAGGACAAACAAAAGAACAAATTCCACATTCCATACACTGATCTGCATATAATTCATCACACAAATCTACATTGCCTTTTAATATCGCTGCATTAATTTCTGTTGGATTAATGTGCGCAGGGCAATGGTCTACACACCTTGAACATTTAATACAAGGTGACTCTTTATCATCTTTAACTTCCGCATTTGAAAATACTAATATTCCTGAAGTTGTTTTGGTAATTGGACTGTTTAAATCAAAAACAGATTTTCCAGTCATAGGTCCTCCACAAACTATTTCAATAAAATCATCTTTTACTCCTCCACAAAAATCTATAATATCTTTTACTGAAGTTCCAATTTTAACTAAAATATTTTTAGGAGTGTTAATACCACTTCCACTAACTGTAATTACTCTTTCATAGGATGGTCTTCCTTCAATAACAGCTTCATAGAACGCAAGTGTTGTTCCAACATTCGTCAAAAAAACTCCTACATCATTAGTAACTCCATTTTGAGGAACTATTCTATTTACTACAGCCTCTGATAATCTCTTTGAATCTCCCTGCGGATATTTCGTCTTACATCCAACTACTTTTAAATTTTTCCACTCAGGATGTTCACTTATTTTTTCTTCCATAATAGCAATAGCATCGGGTTTATTTTCCTCTATTGCCATATATGAAACTTTCTCATTATAAAAATTAGAAAAAATTTCAAGACCTTTTAAAATTTCTTCTGTTTTTTCAACCATTATCCTATGGTCACATGTAAGAAAAGGCTCACACTCTGCACCATTTATAATGCATTCGTCAAGCACGGGATCTTCATTTCTAAGCTTTGAATGTAATGGAAAACCTGCTCCTCCCATACCAACTATTCCCTTGTCTTTAATGAACGAAATAATTTCATCCATTGAAACGTCTTTATAGTTTAGTAGTGGTTTAGGTTCAACGTTTTCATCTTTACCATCATTTTCTATGACAACACATTCACAATATCTTCCATCAGCAGTATACATATTTTCAATAGATACTACAGTGCCAGAAACGGATGAATGTACTGATGAAGAAATAAAAGCTTCTGAATCTCCAATCTTTTGTCCGACTTTAACTGTGTCTCCCTTTTTAACTATTGGAATACATGGAGCACCTATATGCTGACTCATTGGTATGTATACAGTGCTAGGACTGGGCATTTTCTCAATAGAAGCATGCTCTGTCAAACCTTTATGTTCATCCATGTGAATTCCACCTACAGAAAAAGTAAGATTTCTTGAACTCATTTACTTCACCTCAATTATAAAATTTTACTCTGTTAAATTAAAACAATAATTTAATTATAACACTATTTTTTTGGAATGTATATTCCATATACTAAAATTGTTAAAAATTTTTAAGCAATTCCACATTGAGTAATCATCTCTGTAATATGGAACTGAAAACGTTTCGTTTAGATTTTTTATCATTCTTTTAATTATTATAGAAATAATTTAATATATATAGTATAATTATAAAAATTGCGGAGGTGCTGGAATGGAAGACAGGCATGTTTGAGGGGCATGTGCAATTATTTGCGTGAGGGTTCAAGTCCCTTTCTCCGCACCATATACATAAAAACATACCTTTAAAAGCTAAAATTACTATCTAACTCGTAAAGGTATGTTTTTTTAATTCTCAAATAAATATAAACTACCAAATATCTGCTCGTTTCTCTGGCTCTACATACATTTTATCAGTTTCTTTTACATCAAATGTTGTGTAAAAATCATCTATGTTAGAAAATTGAATATTCACACGAAGTTTATCAGGTGCATGAGGATTTTCTTTTAACCAAAGTTTTTGATACTCAGGTGTATATTTTGTACGCCATCCCAATGCCCAGCTAGTGAAAAATTCTTCTAAATTTGCATCAGGCTCTTTTTTAAGCACTGCTAATGCAACACTCAATCCTCCTGCATCCGCTGTATTTTCATCAATTGTCAATTTTCCATTAACTGTTCCCTGTTCCATTTTCACTCCGTCAAATTGAACTAGTAAATCATCTGTGCGCTTTTTAAATTCCTTGTGGTCTTCTTCAGTCCACCAGTTCTTTAAGTTTCCATTTTCATCAAATTGAGCACTAGTTGGATCAAAAGCATGAGAAATCTCATGACCTATAATTGCTCCAATACTTCCATAGTTCTCACTAGTTGTCTGCTCAGAACTATAATATGGCGCTTGCAATATAGAAGCAGGAAAAGCTATACTATTTTGTTGACGATTGTAATATGCATTTACATTTTGAGCAGGTTCTGCCCACTCTACTCTATTTACCGGTTCAAAATAAGAGTCAAATAGTGCTTTGTTTTCGGCTTTAGAAAAATTTAACATAATATCTAGAGCACTGTCTTCAGGTTTTATAACCATATCTTTATACTTCTTTGGCAATTGATCAGGATATCCTATTTTTAAAATCATAGTGTCTATTTTTTTAATGGCTTCTTTTTTTGTTGCATCAGATAACCACGTATTGTTTTCCAACCTACTTCTATACTCAGCTATTAGTTTCTCTGTCATTTCAGTAACATCTTTTTTAGCTTCCTCACCTAAATAAGTTTCTCCATAGTAAACGCCAATGGCGTCGTTAAATGCAATGGTTGCTGTCATATAGTAAATTTCATCAGTTGTAACGTCAATTGGTTCTTCTCCCATTTCTATATTTGCATCATTTCGAACTTTATCAAAATCTTGAGATATAAAAGACGAACCATAATTTAGCATTTTAATATACATCCAATATTTAAAATCTTCAAAGTTTTCTTCAGACACAACTGCATCAATATTTTTGAAATATTCAGGGTCCGTTAATATAACCTTATCAGGCATTCCTCCAATAATATCTTCTATAATATTTTTGAAATCTATTGATTTGCTCATTGCAGTAAAATCTTCTACAGAGTAGGGATTGTACCCTTCCAACACATCTTCCGTGTCACTGTCATCTATATCTTCTATATTTAATTTTCCTATTACTTCATCAAATTTCATCGCTTTGCCAACTATATCAATTGCTTCTTCCTCTGTTTTGCCAACCATCATCAGCATTTTTTGATATAGTGAAATATAAACTTTATGATTTTTCTTTGTCTCTTCATTATAATCATTATAATCCAATATTGTCTCCAAATTTGGTCCAAAATGAAGTGTATGTTTTCTAGTATCATGCATGTCAGTCCCTACTGAAGCAACAAATGGTAGAGAATACATTCCATTTATGGTAAATTCACCTGCATGGTTATTGAAATCCTCCAAATTTGACATACTTTCAATTTCTTCTAAGTATGGCATCAAAGGAGTTGCACCTTCTTTATTTCGTCTATCTACATCCGAAAGGACTTGATAATATTTAACCATTTCCTTTGTTTCTGCAGTTGGCGCTTCTATTTCACCTGAAAACATTTTATTTAAATCTTCTTTTACTGTAGCCTCAACAGATCTTTGTAAATCGCCCATACCTCCAATTGAAATTTCACCTTCAGGAATTTTAGCACTGGCAATCCACTCTCCATTTACATAATCATAAAAATCGTCCTGTGGACGCAGTTTGCTCTCTTGGGTTTTACTACATCCGGAAAGTAGAAGTACTGTTGTAAGTGCCACAATTCCACTTTTAATTTTGATATTTTTAAACATCTCATCCTCCTCTTATATAAATTAAACATAAATTAAATATTTTATTTTTATAGTTTGACTTTTAAAGCATAACATAAAACTTAAATAAAACCCCTAATTTTTTAAATTTCTCTAAGTAAAATTTTCCTATAACAAACATAGTATAAAGTTCCGATGACATCTGCTAAAAACCAACCTATTGGTATTGAAATCCATATCCCTATTAATCCTATTTTAGGATTTGGAGATAATAAATAAGACAACCACACTCTTGTACCCAAAGATATAATTGTAAGGACTACAGACATTCCCGCTTTTCCAATTCCCCTATAAAACCCATATAATAAAAATAAAATTCCAATCAATAAATAAAAAGTTCCCTCTATTTTTAAATACTTTACTCCTATGGAAATTATTTCAATTTCTTCTGACTTTACAAATATTTTCATTAGCAATGGAGCGGTAGAAACTACAGCGATGGAAATTATAATACTAAATATTATTACTAAAATAAGAGAAGATTTAATTCCCTTTTTTATTCTACTAGTCTTTCCGGCTCCATAGTTTTGTGCAATATATGTGGAAAAAGAATTTCCAAAATCCTGTAATGGCATATAGGCAAAAGAGTCGATTTTTACAGCAGCTGCAAAGGCAGCTGTCACTGTCACTCCAAAGCTATTTACAAGCCCCTGTATCATTAAAATCCCAAAATTCATTACAGACTGTTGAACACTGGTGAGTATTGAGTTTTTAGCTATTAATTTTAAAATTATTTTATTAAACTCAAAGTGCCTCTTCTCTAATTTTAAATTGGACATTTTCTTAAAATAGTAAATAACACAGCAAAGTGCCGATATAAATTGAGCTATCACTGTTGCAATAGCCGCTCCGGCAACTCTCCAGTTTAATAAAATTACAAATATTATATCTAAAACTATATTTATAACTGCCGATATAGCTAGAAATATTAAAGGTGAAAGTGAATTTCCCACACTTCTCAAAATAGCTGCAAAAAAATTATATATAAAAGTAAACATAAGTCCTGAAAAAATTATTATCAGATAAGTTTTTGTTTCACTGTAGGATTCCATAGGTATATTTAAAATTAATAGTATTTTATCCAAAAATAAATACACCGCTATATTTATAATTAGAGTAATTATTCCTATCAGGCAAAAAGCATTAAAAACTCCACTTTTTAATTCCTCTATTTTTTTAGCTCCGTAAAACTGTGCGAATACAACACCACTTCCCATACAAAGTCCCAGTGTTATTGAGGTTAAAAATGTCATTAGTGCAAATGATGAACCTACTGCTGCTAAAGCTGTTCCACCTAGGAATCTCCCCACTATAAGTGTGTCAACTACATTGTAAAGTTGCTGTAGTAAATTTCCTATTATCATTGGAATGCTGAAAAAAATTATTGAACGTAGCTCATTACCTTGTGTTAAATCTCTATCCATAAACTAAGCCTTTCTAAAATTATGTATTTATTTAATAATACCATAAATATATAGTCAGTTTAATTAAAATAAAGCATTATCTAATTTTAGATAATGCTTTATTTTAATTAAATATTTTTTACTGTTGCATATAATAAATTTACTATATTGTCTATTCCCAACATTTCACTATTTAAAATCATGTGATAATTTTTAGGTGACTTCCACTCTATTCCTGTGACAGCTTTAAAATAATTTGATCTTCGTTTATCAAACTTTCTAAGTGTCGTTTCAACTAAAGACGGATCTACATTATAGACATTTACAGCTCTTTCTTTTCTAAATTTTAAATTTGCATGAATAAATATCTTCATTACATTTTCTCTGTCTTTTAACAGTCCTGCTGCCCCTCTTCCCACTATTACACATGGATTTAAAGATATTTCCCTTACAATCTCAGACTCAACTAATGCTAGTCTCTGCTCTTCTGTCAAACCCGGATTAAATCCCTTTGTAAGGTTTGCCAACATATTTAAACTAAACAGCAAATTTCCTGTCATACTCTCTTCCAAGTCTTTAAGTTCACTTGGAGACATATTCATTTTTTCTGCGGCTCTATCTAGTATTTCTTTACTGTAGCATGGAATATTTAGCTTTTCTGCTAATTTTTCTCCCACTTCTAATCCGCCAGTTGCAAATTCTCTTTCAATTACAATAACATTATAACTCATATTCTACACCTCTTTACATTATGAAACTTGTTCGAACTGACTATTGTATAAATCTGCATAGAAACCACCTTTCTTTAAAAGTTCTTCATGATTTCCACTTTCAATTATATCACCATTATTCATAACTAAAATTACATCTGCATTTTTTATTGTTGAAAGTCTATGTGCTATTACAAAAGAAGTTCTACCTTCCATTAACTTATCCATAGCATTTTGAACTATACGCTCTGTTCTTGTGTCAATAGAACTTGTAGCTTCATCTAATATTAATAACGGTGCATTTTGAATCATTGCACGAGCTATTGTAACTAATTGTTTTTGTCCTGTTGATAAATTTGCCTTGTCATTTAAAACTGTATTATAACCTTCTGGAAGAGTTTTTATAAAGTGATCTAATCCCACGACTTTGCAAGCTTGAACAACTTCATCATCTGTGACTCCTTCTTTAGCATAAATTACATTTTCCTTAATGGTTCCCTCAAATATCCATGTATCCTGTAATACCATACAAAATTGTTCACGAACATTTTCTCTGGTAACTTCACTTGTCGGTATTTCATCAATTAAAATTTCTCCACTATCTAAGTCATAGAACCTCATTAATAAATTAACTATAGTGGTTTTTCCTGCTCCTGTTGGACCTACAATGGCAATTTTTTGTCCGGCTTTTACCTTTACTGAAAAATCTTTTATTACCATCTTATCCTTGTCGTATCCAAATTTTACATCTCTAAATTCAACGTCTCCTCTTACATTTGATAGTTTTTTAACTTTTCCAGATTCAACTTCCATTTCTTCTTCATCTAAAAATTCGAATACTCTTTCACTTGCAGCTGCAGTTCTCTGTAAATTTTGCATTGCTTGAGCTATCTGTGATAGTGGTTGCGTGAAAAATCTGATATATATCATAAATGCCACTATTACACCAAAGGAAATTTTACCTTGCATAACTAGTACAGCACCTACTATACAAACCATTACATATCCAAAGTTTCCTATAAAATTCATTAGTGGTGTCATTAATCCTGACATAAATTGTGACTTCCAGCCACTTAAATATAAGTCATTATTAATTTTGTCAAACTTCTTTGTTGCTATTTTTTCTCCATTATATGCTTTTACAATAATGTGACCCGAATAAATTTCTTCTATGTGTCCATTTATATTTCCCAATTCTCTTTGTTGCTCTACAAAATACTTTTGTGATTTTGACATAATGAGTAACATTAATACAAAGCCTATTACTGTTGATGCCACCGCCGTAAGAGCCATAGTTACATTATTGTAGAGCATCATTCCAAGTGCTCCAAAGAACATTGTAATAGCTCTAACTAAAGTGTCAATACTCATATTTAATGTCTGACCAATTGTATCTACATCATTTGTAACTCTACTTATAACATCTCCATAACTTACTCTGTCAAAATATTTTAAAGGTAATCTATCTATTTTCCTAGAAATATCTGTACGCAAATTTTTTGAAATTTTTGCTGTTATTGTAGCCATTATATAGTTTTCTACCATATTTAAAAATAGAGCTGACCCATACAATATTACAAGAACTTTTACAATGTTAGAAATAGATACCATATCAATCGCTTTTACTATTGTCTGACCATTAATTATAGCAGGAAGTCCCTTTGATATTTCATTAGTAACATCTTTTAATTTATCTGGTCCAACTATTTGAAATACTGTTCCCATTATTGCAATAACTAATGTCAAAAGTATTGCCGGCATATATCTTTTACAATACTTAATTAATTTTCCCCAAGTCTTTCTAAAATTGTTTGGCTTATCTATAGGACCATGCATTTTTTGACCTCTCATTGCAATTCCTCCTCGCTTAATTGTGACATGGCAATTTCTCTGTAGACATCGCAACTTTTTAATAGTTCTCTATGAGTGCCCTTACCAACAACTTCGCCTTCATCTAGCACAACTATTTGATCTGCATCTATAATAGTTCCTATTCTCTGTGCAACTATCATGCTAGTAACGCCCTTTGTTTGTTCTTTTAACTCGCTTCTTAAAATTTTATCTGTCTTATAGTCCAAAGCAGAAAAAGAATCATCAAATATATAAATTTCAGGCTCTCTACATATTGCCCTTGCTATAGATATACGCTGTTTTTGACCTCCTGAGACATTCGAGCCCCCTTGAGCTACTAAAGCATCATATTGTCCATCCATTTGTTCTACAAAGTCTTTCGACTGAGCAATTTCTATTGCCTTTTTAACTTCCATATCTGTGTATTTTATATCTTTGCCATTGTCTCCATAGGCAACATTCGATCTAATTGTTCCTTTAAACAGTACTGCTTTTTGAGGAACATATCCTATTTTATTAAATAAACTCTCCTGTTTGTAATCTTTTACATTTACTCCATCTACTAGTACTTCTCCCTCTGTAACATCAAAAAATCTAGGTACTAAGTTAATTAATGTAGATTTACCACTTCCTGTAGATCCAATAAATGCAACTGTCTCTCCTTGCTTAACTGTAAAGTTTATATTTTTTAATATATATTCTTCTGCATCCGGATATTTAAATGTGACATTTTTAAAAGTTACTTCCCCTTTAACATTGTCCAATCCTTCAGTTAAATCTCCATCTACTATAGTAGGTACAGTGTCTAACACTTCATTTATACGCTTTGTTGAAACACTGGCTCTTGGATACATTATAAAAATAACGACTAACATCATAAATGACATAATAACTTGAACAGAATAAGATGAAAATACAACCATATTTGAAAATAACCCCAGTTTTTCTGTCGCCTGTGCAGCATTTATTAAATTTGCACCTATCCAGTAAATAGATAGAGTTAATACACTCATACTTATATTAATGACCGGCATCATAAGTGACATAGCTCTATTTGTAAATAAAGTATTATCAGTTAATTCCGTATTTGCAACTTCAAACTTTTCACTTTGAAAGTCTTCAGCATTGTAAGCTCTAACAACTCTTAATCCTGTTAAATTTTCTCTTGTAATCCTTGTTAAATTATCTGTTAAAATTTGCATTTTTTTAAATTTAGGAATTACAAAAATTGTAATTACCATTACTAAAATCATTAAAACAGCTACAGTCACTCCTGTTGCTATTGACCATTCAAATCCCTTTCCAGATATTTTTATGATTGCCCATACAGCCATAATTGGAGCTTTAACAGCCAATTGTAAAGCCATAGTTATAAACATCTGTATTTGAGTTATATCATTAGTTGATCTAGTAATTAAACTAGAAGTAGAAAACTGATTTATTTCTGTCATAGAAAGTGATTCAACTTTATTAAATAGTGTACCTCTCACTGTCTGTGAAAAAGAAGCTGCTACTCTTGCAGCAAAAAATCCCACAATTATTGCCGATGCTAAACTTCCTAGGGCACATATAATCATGTAGAAGCCCACATTTAATATTTCATTTAATTCACTTCCCGGAGTTTGAACTAATCTTGTAATTTCCGACATATAGTCAGGTAATTTTAAATCAAGCCAAACTTGTACTACAACAAATATTAGACAAAATCCTACCTCCCACCATTCCTTTGATTTTAAATACTTAATAAGTTTTAACATAAGATGATTTCCTCCCAACACATTATATTAATTAAAAATATCACTTTTAAATTGACATTTTTGTAATTAAATCTATTAATTTTTCTTCACTAATTTTTTTATCTGACTTTAACCAATAAAATATTGTACTGGATATTCCACCAGCTATAAAAGCTACTTCATATTCATTGTTTTCTTTTTTACTATCAATATTTGCTTTGTTTCCAATATTTCTTATACTCATTGCCAATTCATCAACTATTAAATATGCAATTCTATTTTCCACTAACATTCTTACAAAGTCGTCATTTTCCATTAAAAATTTTAAAAAATATTGTGCTATTAATTTTACATTTTCATGGTATTCAACTTTTGAGTCTGGATATATTTCTTCAAAAGATCTTTTAATATAAAATCTTAGAACATCTTCTTTAGTAGAAAATAGTTGATAAAAAGTTTGTCTTGAAAGATTTGCCTTTTCACATATATCTTTTATTGTAATTTTAAATAGCGATTTACTCTTCATAAGTTCTAATAGAGATTCCACAAAACACTCTTGAGACCGTATTGCTATTGGATTTTTACCTGTATACATAAAATCTTCTCCTTATAACTTTTGAACACTGACACCTGTCAACGTAATTATTAATTATATTCTTAACTATGACACTTGTCAATGTTAAATTCAATTGTCAACCAAATTGAATTTTTATATTGACAAGTGAGTTTTGTTTAATTATAATTAATTTATCAAAAGAATAAGGAGTTTTAATTATGAAGAAAAAATTATCAGTTCACGATCTTTGTTATATTGGAGTTTTTACAGCAATTATCTCTGTAGTTTCTCAACTTAGTATCCCTATGCCCTACGGAGTTCCAATGACTCTACAAACTTTTATTATACCTTTAGCCGGCATAGTCTTAGGACCTAAAAATGGAACTATAGCATCGCTTATATACATATTACTTGGTGCAATAGGAATTCCTGTATTTGCGGGATACAACGGTGGTCTTGGAAGTATTTTTGGCCCTACTGGCGGATTTATTATTTCATTTCCACTAATGGCACTTTTAGCAGGTATAGGTGCTAAAAATTCTAAACACTCTGAATTAATTATAGGACTAATTTTAGGAACAATTATAAATTTTGCCTTTGGAGCAATTTTCTACAGCTTTGTAACTGCTAATAGTCTATACATGGCTTTTATAGCTTGTGTCTTGCCATTTATTCCAACTGCTATTATTAAAATAATACTAATTGATGTTTTAGGATTAAAAATTAAATCATCTGTACTTAAGGGAAATTTATATGTATAAGTTAAGACCTCACCACTTATTATGTACTCAAGGCTACAGCGGAAATGGCTATAGTGAAGATTTTGTAGATAATATGAATACTATTACAAGCTATCTTAGAAATAATTTAAATTCTAAAATAGAAATTATATTTTCAACTGACGACTTATGTGCTAGTTGTCCCAATAAAATCGGAACCAATTTATGTAAAGACAATTTTAAAGTTCAAAGCTACGACGAAAAAATAATAAATTACTTTAATATTGAAGAAAAAATATATAACTACAATAAAATTGTAAGTGAGATATTCTCTAAAATAACACCTTTAATTTTAGAAGATATTTGCTCAAATTGTGCTTGGTATCCAATTAGCAGGTGTAGAAAGAATATACTGCAAATTTAATTACTTAAGTACTAAACAATAAATTTTTCTACTATTTATAAAAATATACATTTTTAACATCCTTAAAATAATAAAGACCCTAAAAATTTGATTAAAATCCATCTTTTAGGGTCTTTATTATTTATAATTTTTTTAATTGAAACAGTATTTGTCTTTTTAAATCATCAACGCTACCATTATTTTCTATTACAACATCTGCAAATTTAATTTTATCTTCCACTGGCATTTGAGAGTTTATTTTTTTTATTGCATACTCTCTATTAATTTTATCTCTATTCATTAACCTTTCAATTTGTATTTCTCTTTTTGTATATATAAGCCAAATGGAATTTATTTTTAAATCATAGCCCATTATTTTATCCAGCTCTTCAATTAACAGTGGAATATCGAGAAATATTAACTTTTCATCTAACTCTTTTACTTTTAAATTAATAGCTTCAAATATAGCAGGGTGAGTTATACTATTTAACTTTTTAAGATTTTCTCTATTTCCAAATACAATTTTTCCAAGTTTACTTCTATCAATTTTTTTTTCAGTTAAAATATCGCCATTAAAGCTATTTCTAATTTTATCTATTATATTTTCTCTCTCTAATATTTTATGAGCTATTTTATCAGAGTCAATTACTTTATATCCCAGTTCTCTTACTATGTTTACAGCTTGGCTCTTTCCAGTTGCAATACTACCTGTGATGGCAATTATAGTTTTATTTTGTGTCATACAAACTACTTCCCACTTCCATATCAACTTTTAATTTTACTTTTAACTCAACTGCTTGTTCCATAATATCTTTCATTAATTTTTTTACTTTATCAGCTTCATCTTCTTTTGCATCTACTATTAATTCATCATGGATTTGTAAAATTAATTTTGACTCTAATTTTTCATCTCTCAATGCCTCATATACTTTTACCATTGCTATTTTTATTATATCGGCTGCAGAGCCCTGTATTGGAGTGTTAAATGCAACTCTCTCCCCAAAGGACCTGATGTTGTAATTTTTAGCATTTAGCTCTGGAATATATCTTCTACGCTTTAAAATCGTCTCTACATATCCCTTACTTCTGGCTTTTTCTACTTCATTGTCCATATAATCTTTAATTCCACTATAGTGTTTTAAATACTTTTCAATGTAATCAGCTGCAACTTTTCTAGGAATATTTAGATTTTGGGAAAGTCCATAATCTGAAATCCCATATACTATTCCAAAGTTTACAGCTTTTGCTCTAGATCTTAAAAGTGGTGTTACATCGTCAAAGTCAACTCCAAAAACCTCAGATGCAGTTCTCCTGTGAATATCGTCATCATTGTCAAAAGCTTCTATCATATTTTTATCATTTGAAATACTTGCCAAAACTCTAAGCTCTATTTGAGAGTAGTCTGCATCAACTAATAGGCAGTCTTCAGATGCTAAAAATGCCTTTCGTATCAATCTTCCCTCGTCTGTTCTTATTGGAATATTTTGTAAATTTGGGTCAGTTGAAGATATACGTCCTGTTGAAGTAACTGTTTGATTAAAGTGAGAGTGAATTCTACCTGTATCTCCATTAATTAGTTCTTTTAAACCATCTACATAAGTAGATTTTAATTTTGCAAGTTGTCTATATTCTAAGACGTAATTTATAATTTCGCCCTTGCCTTCTAGTTTTTCCAGTACATCTGCACTTGTAGAGTAACCTGTTTTTGTCTTCTTTATAACCGGATAATTTAACTTTTCAAATAAAATCACACCTAATTTTTTAGGAGAGTTAATATTAAATTCCTCCCCTGCTTCTCTATAGATATTTTTCTCTAATTCTTTAATCTTTATATCTAGATTATCTCCAATATCATCTAAGACAGAGCTCTTTGTTCTAATTCCAATAAACTCCATAGAACTTAGTACTTCAACGAGTGGCAACTCTATTTCATAGTAGAGTTCATCCATTCCCTGCTCTTTAATTTTTTCCAATTGCAGAGATTTTAAATTATGGATAGTATTTAAATAAAATGCAAAATATTTTTTTAATTCATCTTCTTCAATTTCAGAAAACTTTTTGCTTTTTTTCCCTTTGCCCAATAGTTCATCTAAGTCCATATATCCTATACTGAAATAAATATTTGAAAGGTTGTTAATATCATAATTTGACTCAGTGGAATTTAAAATATACTCTGCAATCATAGAATCATAGGTATAGTTTTTTATATCTATCTCATAGTCCATTAAAATCATAATGTCTTCTTTTAAATTGTGTCCTATTTTTTCAATGTTTTCATCTTCAAATATTGATTTTAATTTTAATGTTTTTTCATCATCTATATTTAATATTACCGGAGCATCATCATTAACTTTTATAGCTAAATATATAGGCTTAATAGATTCATAAATCTTACCATCAGTTACAAATTTAAATGCGAAAGATTTTTTACTATGAATACTGTCTATTACTTCATCTAGCGACTTATCTTCATATTTAATTAAATCTCCTGATATCATTTCAATATCAGCTTTGTGAAATTCTTCAGGAAGTCTTTGTAATAGAGTATTAAATTCATATTCTCTATACATATTTGACAAGTCTTCATAGTTTCGCTCTTGAATTTTTAAGTCTTTAATTCCCACATCTAAGGGTACATTTCTAACTATAGTTCCCAATTTTTTACTCATAAAAGCTTGAGTTTTATAATTTTCAAGATTTTCTTTTAACTTTTTCCCTGTAACTTTATCTAAATTGTCATATAAGTTTTCAATTGTACCGAATTCTCTTACGAGTTTTAGCCCTGTTTTTTCACCAATTCCCGGTACTCCTGGGATATTGTCTGAATTATCCCCCATAAGTCCTTTTAAATCTATAAACTCCTCTGGTGTGATGTCATAATCTTCCTTAATACTCTCCACCGATATAATATCCATTTCAGTAATACCTTTTCTTGTTAGGAGCACCTGTGTATTTTTATCAACTAGCTGAAAATAATCTTTGTCTCCAGTTAGTAAAATAGAATCATACCCTTCATTTTCTGCAGTTAAACTCAAGGTTCCCGCAATGTCATCAGCTTCATAAACCGGCGACTCTAAAATTTTTATATTCATTTTATCTATAATATCTCTTACAATGGGCCATTGTTGTTCTAACTCAGTAGGTGTCTTTTGTCTAGTCCCTTTGTAATCTTTATACAAGTCATTTCTAAAAGTCTTTCCCTTCATATCAAAACACACAACTAAATAATTTGGATTCACTTTTTCAATTGCATTCTCCAACATCATAATAAATCCATAAATGGCATTAGTATATATACCTCTTTTTGTCTTTAATAGCGGTAGTGCATAAAACGCCCTAAAAAACAGGGAAGAACCATCTATAATAAGTACTCTTTCTTTCAAACAAATCACTCCTTCTTTGTAATTATACATTATTCCAAAGTATATTTCAGATTTAATATATAATTTATCTTGATTTATTATTAAAACAATGGTAAATTATAGTAGTTATAAAAATTATGCCGGTGTGCTGGAATTGGCAGACAGGACGGACTCAAAATCCGTTGTCAGCAATGACGTGTGGGTTCAAGTCCCACTACCGGTACCATAAAAAAACAGGTTAAAAATAATAACCTGTTTTTTTATTTAAATTTAATTAGGAGAAATAAGATGAATCAGCTTGAATATAAAATAATTGGCGGTGTAAAGCAATATTTCGGTATATACAGTAAAGATACCAACAATCCTATTTTGTTATATTTACATGGTGGTCCCGGTGATAGTTGCCTTCCCTTAATTGAAAAACATAACTTATCATTATCAGAATCATTTACTTTAGTAGTTTTAGAACAAAGAGGTTCCGGTTTGTCTTACTATAAATTTTCTAAAAGTGAAAACTTATCTATTTCAATATTTGTTGATGATATATATGAATTTTCCAAATATTTATTAGACAGATTTAAAAAGGAAAAACTTTATATTCTTGGACATTCATGGGGTTCTGTGCTTGGTATTAAATTTATAGAAAAATATCCTCAACTGGTTCAAGCTTATTTAGGATGTGGACAAGTTGTAAACATGGAGGAGAATTTAAATTCTCAAATTAAGTTTATAGGAAAATATTCTTCTAATCTCAAAGTTCAAAAGAAGTTGAGCAATATAAAACAAGAATTAAATGGAGATGATTGGGTTAATTCATTACTATATCTAACAAGGCAAATTGTCAAATTAAAAGGCTCTATATATGGAAAAACAAGTATGAATAGTCTTATAACTCCATTTTTATTTTCAAAACACTACTCAATACTAAATTTACTTAATAGACAAAGAGGTTCTATACAAAGTATTGAATACTTTTGGAAAGAACTAATGGAAGTAAATTTTAACAATTTAAATAATTTTAAAGTACCTATAATTTTATTTGAAGGACAACATGATTTTCATGTTTCATCTGAAATAGCTGGTAATTGGTATAAAAATATACATACAAAAAAAGATTATTATCTTTTTAAAGAGTCCGGTCATTTTCCTCAATGGGAAGAACCCGCAAAATTTAATTCCATTATATTAGCTTTAAAAAATTAATATTAAAATAAAATTTAGATATATAAAAATCCCAGTTAGACTTTCTCAACTGGGATTTTTATACTATTTAAGCTTAGTATCTAAATATAGCTGCCACTCCACTTTCTGTTGGCATTCTCTCTTTAGGTAACATTACTACTTCACCCTTAGATTTTAAAACTAATTCTGCTATATCGTCTAACACATCATCAGTTTCAACGTCTTCAAGAGGTTTTCTTTCAATTTCACCTGTCTCTAAATCAACTTTTCCAGGAATTAATTTATCTGATTCTAAAAGGACGGTTTCAATTCTACCTTCAATTGCTTTTTTTGAAACATCTTCTAAACTATCACCGGCTAATTCTTTGCTCTTACCATTGTTATATAATTCAACTAATTCTGCAGTTTTATTTAAGTAAATGGCCTCTATTATTTTCCAAGATTCTTCTCTTATTGTATTTATATCTAGAGATTCAAAATCCTTATCTATTCCCTTTTCAATTAAATACTTATTTCCTGAAATTTTTCTAAACTCTCCTTGATATTCTTTTAATGCAACTAATACAAGCGGTGCTCCAGTTGGCTTAGAATAATTTTCCCATATAAATTTATCTATATACCTTAAATATCTTTCTATATCTTTTTCAATTTCATCCTTTTTACTTCCTGTACCATACATTGTGCCGCCCTTTGATATAGATATGTGTGGAGATGTATATTGGTCACCTAGTACATCAGTAATTTCTACAGGTACATCTTCTGCAAATTCTATTTCTGTAAGACCATATCTATCACCATAGTATAATTTAAATGTCTTTCTATTAAGCCCTAATACATAGTATTTATCCGCTGATTGAAATACTCTTATAAGTGGTTTAATGTGAAAACTATCTGAAACAACTGTAAGTTCTTTTAATTCTCTATCTAGTTTATAGATTACACATTTATTTTTATTTAAAAATATAGCCAATCCATCTTTTGTCTTATTCCAAAATTCATTATCTTGGTCTAATTTATACAGTGGATCTAAAAACTCTTCGATTTCTCTCTTAGAAAATTTTTGCGCTAAACTCCTTTCGGCTTTTTGAACTTGGTTTTTAAACATAATTTTATCCAGTGCATTTTCTGATTTATTTTTGTGTGTAGGTTGATAAATTGATATACAGACACCACCTCTATCAAACAATATACTATCAGGAAAATCTCTTACAACTTCATATTTCATTTAAACACCTCTTTCATATGTATCTACTTAATATATATACCTATGTTTTTCAATTTTCAACCGACATTAATATATAAATAACTTTAAATACTCTATTTTGAAGTATTAAATTCATCACTCTTTAGCTTCAAATCCAACTAATACATCAAAATACGTTAAATTTTCTACAATAGTTCGGTTTACAATTTGAACCATTTCCACCTTTTCTTCAATATTATTTAATGTCCTTGAAAGGTCTCTACTTTCAACATCTATTAAATATTTAAATTTCATAATTTTTCTCCTCCTAATTTTAACTCTATAAAAAATATAAACTCAAAGAGTGTTTAATTAAACACTCTTTGTTTTAAATAGTTTATCTACTAAATAATCTTTCATTGAATATTTAAATAACAATTCTTGATTTTTAACACTTTTTTCTGTATTACTTAAGTTATAAATCTTATTTACTCCAGATTTATTTATAGTATAAGTGCCCTTATTATCTAAGTCTTTTAAATTTTCTACATCTACAATATACATTCCACTATCTTTGTCATAATCAATACTGTAATTTTTTATACTGTCAGATAATAACTCGCTTTCCACATAGTTTTCAAAAGCATAAACTGCATGGTCTTTTTTTACTACACCGTAGTCATGTTTGAGCATTATTAATATAAAAAATATCAATAGCGGAATTTTTATCTGTTTAACACACCCACAGCCACTTTTTACTGAGCAAGTGTTCAATTAAAATCCCCCTTTACTTTTATAGTACAAACTATTAATAATATACCCATGTTTTTCCTTTTAAAATCTATAAAAAAACTGAGTCCAAATTTGAACTCAGCGTAAAATCTATATATTTATTTTTCCAATCCCAATAATGCCAACTCAATGTGCATTTTAGCACCATACATTAGAGCTTTTTCGTCAATTTTAAATTTTGGATTGTGATTTACATATTCATATCCTTCTTCTGCACTTCCTCCAGATAATCCCAAATATCCACTTGGGGCAATTCTCCTATAAGAAGAAAAATCTTCACTTCCCATTTGTTGGGGCAATTCCACATAATTATCTAACCCAACGACTTTTTCAGCTGCTTTTTTAATTTTATTTACACAATTTTCATCATTTATATTTACATCATAGCCCATTAGATAATCTAATTCATAAGTTGCTCCATTTGCCTTACAAATTCCGGCAATTATATCTTCTATTCTGGATTTTATAGTTCTTCTCACATCTTCAGATAAATTTCTAACAGTAAATTTTAAGTTTGCTGTGTCTGGAATTATGTTTTCAGCTGTTCCAGAATTAAATATTCCACAACTAATTACAGCATTTTCAAAGGCATTTATATTTCTGGAAATTATTTGATTTATATTTATAACAATCATAGAACCTATCATAATTGGATCTATAGATTTATCAGGCATTGACCCATGTGCACCCTTTCCCTGTATCTTAAGTGTAACTGTGTCAGAAGATGCCATAATAGCACCTGTATTAGAGAGTATATGACCTGCTGGTAACCCTGGAAATATATGAATTCCATAAAATTCATCTACATCGTCAACCATACCTGAATTTACTATTTCAATAGCTCCTCCTGGTGGCAGTTCCTCAGCATGTTGGAATATTAATTTTACTGTTCCATTTAATTCTTCTCTATTATTTGCCAGTACCTTTGCAGCTCCAAGTAGCATTGCTGCATGAGTATCATGTCCACAGGCGTGCATTACACCTTTATTTTTTGATTTAAAATCCACATCTGCCTCTTCTTCAATTGGAAGGGCATCTATATCCGCTCTAAGTCCAACGACTTTTCCCTCTTTAGGTCCTTTAATAACACCTATTATACTAGTTGGAGTAGGTTTTAAGATTTCTATATTGCCAATTTTTTTAAGTTCATTTTCAATAAAAGCACTGGTATTATACTCTTTAAAAGATAATTCTCCATTTTCGTGAAACCATCTTCTCCAGCCAATGATTTCTTTCTCATCTAAATATTTTTCAATATTCATATTATTACCTCCTATAAATATAGACCTAATATTTATTTTAAGTCTATATATGTATTATACTCTCTTTATAGCAGTAATTCAATAAAGATGAAAAGGAGGCAACCTAAAATCTGCCTCCTTTAAAATACTTAAGATACTAATTTTAAACTCTCTAAAATATTGTCATTGTAAAATTTAGTGAGTTCTTCTTCCGTTATTTCCTTTGAATTTATATCCAGTACAATTTCACCTTTATTTAACATAATAATTCTCTTTGAATACTCTATTGCATGTCTTAAATTATGAGTTATCATCAAAGTAGTGATTTTTTCTTTATTTATTAAATCCACTGTCTTGTCCATAATTAACTTTGAAGTTTTAGGATCCAAAGCTGCAGTGTGCTCATCTAAAAGTAATAAATCCGGCCTCTTTATAGTGGACATCAATAGAGATAGTGATTGCCTCTGACCTCCTGATAAAAATTTTACTTGTGTAGTTAATTTATCTTCTAAGCCTAAATCCAATTCTTTTAATTTATTTACAATAAAATTAAGATTTTCATTCTTTACTAGTTTTTTAAAAGTAAACTTTTCTCCTTTTTTAAGTGCCATAGACATATTTTCTAAAATATTCAAGCTTGGTGAAACTCCCATTGACGGATCTTGACTTACTTTTCCAATGTAAATAGCTCTCTTTTCTTCAGATAGCTTTTCAATATTTTTTTCCTTTAAAGTAATAGTTCCGCCATCACTTTCTATACTGCCACTTATTAAATTAAATAAAGTACTCTTTCCACATCCATTTGGTCCCAAAATTGTAGTACATACATTTTTTTCTATCTCAAGAGAAAAGTTGTTAAATATTTTCTGTTCTTCAGGTGTACCCGGGTAAAAAGTTTTATTTAAATTTTCTATTTTTAACATTTCAAACCTCTTTCTAAGCTCTGGTGTTTATATTTTTTAATTTACTCATGCCAACAGCTGAAACATTGTTGTATAAAATAAATATTATAACCGTAATTGCAGTAACTGCCTTTAAATCATTTGGATTTAATCCTAAGTCTATTGCTATTCCTATTATTATCCTATAGGCAATTGCTCCAATTATAGCTCTAGTTGTCATTTTTAACTTTCTACTGTTCTTCATAAAAGTGTCACCTATAATTATAGATGCTAGAGCAGTTACGATCATTGTAGCCCCCATTTGAGCATCGGCAAATCCTTGGTATTGTGCCATTAAGCATCCACTTAATGAAACCAGTCCATTGGCTAACATCAAACCTACCATAGTGTAGACATCAGGATTTTTCCCAAGAGATTTCACTAGAGATTCATTGTCTCCAGTAACTATTAATAAATAACCTTTTTCCGTCTTAAAAAAAGTATCCATAATTATTTTTAAAAGTACTACAATAACTATTAAAATTACAACTTTTGGAAGAAATTCTAATTTACTAAAAATTGTGTCGTAATTATTTAATGGTACATTACTGCTTCCAGTAATTCTAAGGTTTACTGAATAAAGTATTGTCATTGTTAAAATTCCCGCAAGAATCGGTGCAATTTTAAGTTTTTTATAGAGTACAAATGTCAAAAATCCTGCTAATAAACCTGCACAAAAGCTTAATAACATTCCCAAGTAAGGGCTTAACCCATTCATTACTACACTTGAAAATACAAAAGCTCCTAGTGGAAATGTTCCCTCAACTGATAAATCTGCTATATCTAAAATTTTATATGTCAACATTACTCCTATTGCAAGTAGTGAAAATATTAACCCTATTTCAAGAGATGCCATTAAGACTGCACCCATACTAATTACTCCTCCTTATTCCACAATATTTGCATTTTCAAATATTAGTGAATTTTCATCTATTTTTAATCCATCTGCTGTCTTTTTATTTACTGTTCTAGTTGTATCTTTTGAAAATACCACCGGTATATCTGCTGCTTTTTCTCCTGATTTAATTTTTTCTGCTATTTTAGCTGCCTCTGCTCCAAGTTTTTCATAGTCTACTCCATCACTCATTAGTATTCCATTTTCAACAGGACCACCTTCACTGGCAAAAGAAGGAATTTCTTGTTTAATTAATTCAACAGATATTACACTTGCTGAAGATGATGCCAAGTTATCTAAAATTGCAACATATGAATCAATTTTTCTACTTAGTGAAGTCATAGCTTGAGGAACGTCATTAATAGTACTTACACCTATTTCAAAGAGCTCTATTCCCAATTTTTCCGTAATTTCTTTTAGCTCTTTAATTTGTGTTTCAGAGTTTGTCTCTCCAGTGGAGTACAATACTCCAAGCTTTTTAGATTCTGGAAAATACTTTAGAAAGCTTTCCAGCTGAGATTCTATAGAGTAATAGTCTGAAACTCCTGTAACATTTACACCAGGTTTTTCGTTAGACTCCACAAGGCCTGCATCTACGGGATCTGTTACTGCATTAAATATTACCGGTGTATTTTCAACTGCATTTTTTGCCCCTTGAGCTGCCGGTGTAGCTATTGCATATATTAAATCCACTCCATCTGACTCAAATTTCTTTGCTGTAGTAGAAACTAAATTACTGTCTCCTTGTACATTAATGGTTTCTACCTCAAGTGCAAATCCGTCATTTTCCAATTGTTTTATAAAACCTTCTCTAGCTCTATCAAGCGCTATATGTTGCGAATATTGTATAATTCCAACTTTTAATACTTTATCTTCGTTTACTTCCTTTCCGGTATTTTCAGTTTCTCCCTTAGAACCACATGCCGTCAAAATCATTGTCATACAAATTGCAATTAATAATAATTTCCTTTTCATCTTTTCCCTCCTGTAATTAAACCACTAAATAAATGTACAAAAAAAGCCCTTCACTCCTTAGTTTCCTAAGGGGCGAAAGACTTGACTTACGCGGTACCACCCTATTTCATAATCAATAAAAGATTACCTTATTCAGGATCAACAAATCCTTATCCTACGTTAACGGGGGCGTCCGTATCTACCTACTATAATTTCAACAGATAAGCTTGGGAGTGTATATTACAAAACCGTTTAATGCCGCATCTCACCATTCACGACTCTCTTTAGATAATCCAGCTTTCTTTCTCTCCTGCTATGCTTTTATTAAATTAATATGAATTATATGGTATTAGTACTTTAAAGTCAAGAGGTATATTAAATTTTTATTTTATTATTTCTGCATCTTTAAATATTTCATTGTTTAAATCAAGATTTAATGCCTTTGCAGCTTTTTCATTTACTTTTTTTACATTTTTTTCATTGTACTCTACTGGTAAATTTTCAGGTTTTTCACCTTGCAGTATTTTTATTGCCATTCTGGCAGCTTGAGCTCCTTGCTCTCTATAGTTAACTCCTTCACTCATTAAAAGTCCATTTTTTACCTGTCCTTCTTCAGCTGATAAACTTGGCAAATTATTCTTTAACAAATTTTCTGAAACTATTGGTGCTGCACTTGCCACCATATTGTCTGTTAAAGCAAACAGAGCATCTATTTTTCCGGATAGTGAAGTTATTGCAAGTGGAATGTCATTTACAGTACTTATTCCTGAAATTTCAAGTCCAAGTCCCTTTTCCTCAGTTACTTTTTTTAACTCTTCAAGTTGAACTTGAGAATTTTGTTCAGCTGAATTGTAAATAACTCCAAATGTCTTTACATTGGGATATAGTTTTAAAAATTCATCAATTTGAGCTGATGGATCAATGTAGTCTGATACCCCTGTCACATTTCCACCTGGCTTTTCAATAGAGTCTACTAATTCTGCAGCTACCGGATCTGTTACCGCACTAAATACTATTGGAATGTCTTCAGTTGTGTTTTTTGCTCCTTGAGTTGCTATTGTTGACACAGTATATATTAAATCCACTTCATCTGATAGCATTTTTTCAGGAACAACTGTTACAAGTGACATATCTCCGTTTAAATTTTTATCAACATATTCTACTTCAATTCCATTTTTTTCCATTTCTTCAATAAAGCCTTCTTTTGCCTCGTCCAAAGAAATCTGATCCATATACTTTATTATTCCCACCTTATAACTCTTAGAAGTTATTTCAGTATTAGATTTTTCTCCAACACTATTACTTGTCTCTTTTTGAGAACAACCAACTAAAAGTACACTACATAAAATCGCCAAAACTAATAATTTTTTCATAATTTTCCTCCGTAAAATAAAAAAACTTCGTCCTATATAGGACGAAGTGTATTCGCGGTACCACCTAAGTTTATAATCTAAAGATTACCTCATTTTCAGAATCAAAAAATCCCTAGCCTAAAATAACGGTGGCATCCGTGACAGTCTACTAACATTCTACCATCAAGCTTAAAAGTGAATATTACATATTTTCCTCTATGTCAGCTTTCACCTAATCTGACTCTCTAAAATAAATTCCAATATCTTTTTCTTTATCATAGCTCTTCATTAAATTTTACTCATTGTATTATTTATATTTAACATTGTCAAGCATAATTTATTTTTTATACAAATATTTTTTATCCCTATACTTGTGTTAAAATATTAAAGGAATATAAAATTCCAAGCTGTAAAAATATATTATTTAATTAATTTAAATAACTCACTAATTATTTACGAGCACTTATTTTATATTATTTTATTTTTACAGTAAATATAATAATAAGGAGTGAAAAAATGACAGAGACAAAAAGCAAAAAAATTACGTGGTACACCTTAGCTTTTATGGCATTTTCAACTGTTTGGAGTTTTGGAAATGTAATAAACGGATTTTCGGAATATGGTGGCCTGAAGGCTATAGTTGCTTGGATTATAATATTCGCAATTTACTTCGTTCCCTATACACTTATGGTAGGAGAATTAGGTTCTGCCTTTAAGGATAGTGGTGGTGGTGTAAGTTCGTGGATCCATGAGACAATCGGCCCAAAATTGGCTTACTACGCCGGATGGACTTATTGGATAGTTCATATGCCCTATATATCTCAGAAACCTCAAGGGTTCTTAATTGCAACTAGTTGGGCTGTTTTTCAAAACAACACTATCAGTTCAGTAGACCCTAAGTTACTTCAAATTGGCAGTTTTATAATATTTGTAATAGGAATATACATTGCTTCAAAGGGTTTAAATCCCTTGAAAAAATTATCTTCTATTGCTGGAACTACTATGTTTATTATGTCAATATTATTTATAGTTTTAATGGTTACAGCTCCTGCTATAACCGGTGCTAAATTATATGACATTGACTGGTCTGTTAAAACTTTTTTACCGACTTTTGACATGAAGTTCTTTACCAGTATATCAATTTTAGTTTTTGCCGTAGGCGGGTCTGAAAAAATTTCTCCCTATGTAAACAAAATGAAAAATCCTTCAACAGATTTTTCTAAGGGTATGATAACTTTAGCTATTATGGTAGCTGTTACTGCAATTTTAGGAACTATATCTCTAGGTATGATGTTTGATCCAAATAATATCCCTACAGATTTAATGACAAATGGTGCCTACTATGCATTTCAAAAACTAGGCGAATACTACAATCTTGGAAACTTTTTCTTAATTGTATATGCAATTACAAATATGATTGGACAATTTTCCGTATTAATTATGTCTATTGATGCTCCACTTAGAATGTTACTTGACGAAGGAGATAGAAGATTTATACCGGAAGCTCTATTTAAGAAAAATAAAAACGACACCTACATTAATGGCATAAAATTAACATTTGTACTAGTATCTATACTAATAGTAGTTCCTGCATTTGGAATTGATAATGTTGATGTATTTGTTAAATGGCTTATTAAATTAAATTCAGTATGTATGCCTCTTCGCTATTTATGGGTATTTGTAGCTTATATTGCCTTAAAAAAAGCAGGAGAAAAATTTAAACCTGAATACAAATTTGTAAAAAGTAAATGGTTGGGAATTCTCTTTGGTGGTTGGTGCTTCTTCTTTACAGCATTTGCCTGTATAGGAGGAATGTACTCTGAAGACTCTTTCCAACTTATGATGAATATTATAACTCCATTTATTTTGATAGGTTTAGGTCTTATAATGCCACAACTTGCAAAGAAAAATAAAATTTAACTTTAAAAAGGACACAAAGCGTGTCCTTTTTTTATGTTTTTATGTTAATATCAATATATATTTTAGTTTTAAAAATTACATATGGGAGGTTTTTTATTTGAAATATTTAAAAGAATTAAATTTACAAATGGTCAAAGATGCAAGATTAAAAATAGATAAATATATAAATAATACTCCATTTATTAAGTCAATTTACTTATCAGATAAGGACACTAACGTTTTCTTTAAATTAGAGACAACTCAAGAAGTTAAGTCCTTTAAAATTAGAGGCGCCTTAAATAAGATGTTTTCTTTGACAGAAGATGAAAAAAATTTTGGTGTAGCTACAATATCTTCTGGAAATCATGGCGCCTCTGTAGCACTTGGTGCTCAAATCCTTGGAATAAAAAAAGCTGTAATTATTGTTCCTGCTAATACAACTACTGCAAAACTAAATAAAATAAAATACTTTGGAGCAGAAGTTTTACAAATGGGAAATAATTATGATGAAGCTCACAACCTTGGAACTAAATATATTGAAGACAACAACTTAACTTTAATAGACTCCTATTATGACGACCCATATATTTATGCAGGTCAAGGAACTATGGTGCTTGAAATACTGGAGAAAAATCCAAACATAGACACAATAATAGCTCCAATTGGAGGAGGTGGCCTTATTGGTGGAATATGTGTAGCCGCTAAGGAAACCAATCCAAATATTAAAGTTTATGGCGTTCAAACAGAAGCTTGTCCAGCTATGAAAAAATCTCTTGAAGATGATTTTTGCTATGAAGAATTTGAAAGTGAAGATTCCATTTGTGAATCTCTAATCGGAGGTGTGGGACCTTTAGCTTTTGAAATTTGTAAAAAATACTTAGATGACATTTTTTTAGTTTCTGAAAAAGAAATAAGAAAAGCAACTGCCTTTATGGGCTTAAGGGAACTTATGATTGTTGAGCCTTCCAGTGCCACTGTTGTAGCAGCATTTGAAAAGTATAAAAATAAACTGCAAGGCAAAAACATAGCTTTAGTACTATCTGGAGCTAATCCAAATGCAGAATTAATTTTAAATATATACAATGAATATAAGAGTGAGTATATAAAATAAACTAAAGGGAAATCCCTTTAGTTTATTTTATATACATTGCTGCAAAGCTTCTCTTGTGTTCTGATACTTCATGCATATGTTCAATTTTTTTGGCAATATCACTATCTATTTTTTCTCCTCTTATGTGAGCATCCAGCTCTTCATAAGTAAAGCCCATTTCCATTTCATCTGTTTGATTTTCCCACAGTCCTGCTGATGGTTTTTTATCAATTATTTTTTCGGGTATATTTAATTCTCTTGCCATTTCAAATACTTCTTCTTTTAAAAAACTAACTAGTGGCAATATGTCAACTCCACTATCACCATTTTTAGTGTAATATCCTATATAAAATTCTGAAGCATTTGAAGATCCACAAACTAAATAACCTCTGTCTTGTGCATAGTAATATAGTGTTGTCATTCTAAGCCTTGGCTTTATATTAGACTTCGCCATTTTATTATCACTTATAAATGAATCTTTTAAAAGAGTTCTATAAGTGTTGGTCAAATCTACTTTTTCAACTTCTAAGTTTAATCTATCTGCCACAAGAATTGCATCTTCTTCGTCCTCATCTGCACTTTCGCAGGGCATAATTACACCTAGCGAATCATTTGGGAAGGCTTTTTTGGCAAGGCCTGCAATAACTGCTGAGTCAATTCCCCCCGACAGTCCAAATACAAGTCCCTTTGCATTAGATTTTTTTACAATTTCTCTTAACCAATTTACAACTGGTTCAAATTCCATATTTATCCTCCATTAAATAAACTTTAATAAATTTTATTATTAGCACTTAATTTTTTTCATAGATAATTTTCCCATTTAAAACAGGTAAATTTTCTCTAAGTAGTTCAACAATTTCTATATTTCCACCTGTTTCATTCATTAAATCAAATTTTAATTTTTCATTATTTACTTCATTGTGAAGAACTACTTCAACTTTATCAGTATATATTTCATCTAATATTTTATAGCCATTCTTTATTAAATAATTTGTAATTGAACCGTGCTTAGTATAGTCATACTTTATTGACAATTTTTGAAAAGGCATCATATCTACAACTATTGCACTGTCTATAGCTATTTTAGCAGTCTTTGTATAAGCTCTAACAAGTCCCCCTGCTCCCAGCAGAGTTCCTCCAAAGTATCTGGTTGCTATTACCAAGACATCTGTTAAATCCTCTTTTTTTAATACTTCAAGCATTGGAATTCCAGCCGTTCCTGATGGTTCTCCATCATCATTATACTTTTGAATAAGTTTCTTTTCTCCAATTATATAGGCACTGCAGTTATGTGTGGCATCTCTGTGCTTTTTACTTATTTCACCGATTATTTTTATTGCCTCTTCTTCACTTGAAATTTTAAATGCATATCCAATAAATTTAGATTTTTTTTCGACAAATTCGTCAAAATTATTATTGAGTATTGTCTTGTACATTTAAACCACATACCTTTTAAATTTGTTAAATTCTTCACTTGTAAGAAATACAACTAATTTTACTCCATCATTTAAATATTCCAAACTTTCATATTTGTGATTGTCTAAAATTTCAGAAAGTACATTTGAATCATTATAATCTATTAACAACTCTACTCTTGACAACTTTTCAGGTAGTTTCTTTTCAATAACATCTAATAGCTCACTTAAGTCCTCGTCAAACTTGGCAGATAAAAATATTTTTTCTCCACCTATTTTAGGTGATATTAAAGTTTCCATTACATCTATTTTGTCAGATTTATTAAATACATTGATTACCTTTTCTGTATCTATATCTAAGTCCTTTAAAATTTTCATAGTAGTTGAATACTGTATATCCATATCCTCACTTGATGCATCTATTACATGCAAAATTAAATCAGAGTACTTTATTTCCTCCAAAGTTGACTTAAATGCCTCAACTAGTTTTGTTGGCAGCTTTGATACAAATCCAACTGTATCTGAAATTATATATTCTCTTCCACTTGGAAGTTTTGCCCTTCTGGAATTTGGGTCAAGTGTGGCAAATAGCATGTTTTTTACATAGACTTCTTTTGCATCACTTACTTTTAATCTATTTAAAAGAGTAGACTTTCCCGCATTCGTATAACCTACTAGAGATACTATTGGAATTTTATTGTCAATCCTCCTACTTCTGGTTAACTCTCTATTTTTTTGTACTCTCTTAAGTTTTCTTCTTATTGTGTCAATTTCCCTTAAAAGTCTTCTCCTGTCTGTCTCAATAATTTGCTCTCCAGGTCCACGAGTTCCTATTCCCCCTCCAGTTCTTGACCATCCATCTATTCCCAACAGTCTTGGAAGTTGATAGTTTAATTGAGCTAATTGCACTTGTAACTTTCCCTCATAAGTAGAGGCTCTTAGTGCAAATATATCCAATATTAAATTAGTTCTATCTAACACTTTAATTTCTCTGTCAAATTTCTTATTGTCATTAAATATATCATCAAGGTTTCTAAGTTGTACTCCCGACAACTCATCATTAAACACTACTGCATTAGCTTCTAACTTTGGAATCATATCCTTTATTTCATCAACTTTTCCAGATCCTATTAAAAGTTTAGGTGAATACTTATCAATATTTTGCGTCACAACGCCCACTACTTCTGCGCCATCTGCCTTTACAAGTTCTTCAAGCTCAGCTAATGATGAATCTAAACTATGGGGATATGCCCCAATATCTGTTCCCACAATTATTACTCTCTCTTTTTTTACATCATTTATTATATCCATACCTACATTATACAAATAAGCCTATAGGTATTCAAATCTTATTTCTACAGTGGCTGGATAAGCTCTTTATAGTAATTTAATGTATTAAATGATATAATAATTTTTGGAGGTAATCATGGAAAACTTTAGAAAACTCAATAAAAAAGACAAGCTTAAAATTTTAGCGCTGATCTTTTTTATTTTATTAATGTTAATTGGAACTCTTGTCGGTTCTGTTATATTAGACATACTTTCTGAAACTCCTAAAACTGATTTTAAAAACCTTTCAAGTAGCTTTGACCAAACCTCATACATATATGATGAAGAAGGCACACTCCTTGAAAAAATTGAATCTCTGGAGTATAGAACTATAGTGCCCATTGAAAAAGTTCCCAAAAACTTAAAAAATGCCTTTGTAGCTATTGAAGACCAAAGGTTTTATGAGCACAAGGGTGTTGATATAAGAGGAATTCTAGGGGCGTTAAAATCAAACCTTGCAGCTGGTAAAGTTGTAAGAGGAGGATCTACTATTACTCAGCAACTGATTAAAAACGTCTATTTGACTAATGACCAGCGAATGACTAGAAAAATCCAAGAGGCTTATATGTCCATGGACTTAGAAACTATTTTAAAAAAGGATGAAATTTTAGAAGCTTATTTGAATAGAATAAATTTAGGCCAAGGTGCCTATGGTGTAGAAGCTGCTGCTCAAACTTATTTTTCCAAAGATGTATATAATTTAAATTTGTCTCAATGTGCCCTCTTAGCTGGAATTGCAAAATCTCCAACTATTTATCCACCTTTTAAGAGAATTCCCAAAGACTACTATAACAATGAACCATTTATAGGAACTATGGATATAAACGGGGAGCAAATGTATATAGTTTTAAATTCCAATTCTTTTGAAAGACAAAAAATAGTCTTAGAAAAAATGTTAGAACTTGAATATATAGACAAAAAAGAATATGAAGAAGCTTTAAAATTTGACGTAGTTGCTTCACTTAAACCGGGAATTAAAAAATTTCACAATATGAGTAGTTATTCAACTGACTACATTAAATCTGAAGCAGCCAGACTTTTATCTGAACACTACAATATATCTTCAGATGAAGCTGAACACAAACTGTTCACTGGAGGATATAAAATTTATTCCTCAATAGATGAAAACTTACAAAAAAATTTAGAAAACTTATATGAAGATTTTCCAGCTTATTTAAATAACAACTCATCTTCTTCTCATGGAGCCTATGGATTAGCATTTACAAAAGACTCCAATAACAACATCGTAGATGAGAATGGCCAAGTAATATATTTTGCCAAAGACAATTTTTTTGACAGTGAGTTTAACTTTATACTAAGTAAAAATAATTACAATATTAATGAAAAGGGAGATTTATCAATTGACAAAGGTCTTTTCAATTCAGCAAGTAATAAGTTAGATATAATAGATCTCTATGAAATAAACGACAATAAAAATTTACAGACCTATAATATTGGATTTTTAAATATTCCAAGTGACTCTTTTGAAAAAAAGGCTGATTATATAATAATTGACCACAGTTATTTAAATGAGATTAGTGATTTTTATACAATTGATGAAAGTGACAATTTAATTATTTCAAAAAATTACTATTCTTATGAAAATACTCCTACCCTTCAACCTCAATCTTCTTCAATTATACTTGAAAATGATACAGGTTATGTTAAAGCAATAGTAGGAGGTTTAGATATACAAAATAAAAATGCAAAAATCTTTAATAGAGCTACAACTTCTGTTAGGTCTCCCGGTTCTCTTTTAAAGCCCTTTGTATATTTAACTGCCCTTGAAAATAAGTTTACACTGGGTTCTGTAATTGATGATGTTCCAACATATGATGAAATTGGCGAAATGTGGCCTATTAATGATTATAATGGATTTAGAGGACTGTTGACTTTGAGACTGGCTTTAGAAAATAATTCAAATGTAGTTCCTGTAAGTTTAGGTAAAAAACTGGGAATTGATAAAATTGAAGAAACCTATTCTAAGTTGGGACTTATTAATAGTAGTGATCCTGAAAGTGACCACTTTATAAGTTCTGAGGAAAATAAAGAAAAAAATGATGAAAACTTTAACAGTCTGGCCCTTGGAAATATGCAAAGGGGTATTACTAATATTCAAGCTGCTTCTAGTTATAGAACTATAGCGACTAAGGGAAATACCAAGCCAATTAGCTCTGTTATAAAAATAGAAGATGCCAATGGAATTGAATTAATTAACAATAGCAGTACAGCTGCAGATAAAAAATTTGACTCCGACAACTGCTACTTAATAGAAGATGCCCTTAGAACAAATGTTACAAGAGGTGTTGCAAAAGGTTCTAAAACACCACAAATTGACGTTGCCGGTGAGATTGGAGTAAATGAAGATGATTCAGATTTATGGTTTAGTGGATTTAATTCTAAATACACTGTCTCCTCTTGGATTGGCTGTGACTCTCCCAAGATAAAATTAAGTTCTGAACCCAAACTTGTAATTAATTTATTTAAAAATATTTCTTCAAATTTAAATACAGATATTGAAAATAAAAAGTTTAGTTCACCTGAGAATATAGTGGAAAAATTCATTTGCCAAAAAAACGGCAAATTAGGTACGAAACTTTGTGAAGAGTCAAATTCCGGCTATATGGAAAAATTTAAAAGTGGTACAGAACCCACAAAGTACTGTGACCAACATGAAAAACTTTTAATTTGTAACGAAAGTAGCAGACTTGCTGGAGAATACTGTCCTAAGGAAGATGTTGAATACAAAATATTATTTAAGAGAAAATCCTATATTCCATCAGAACATTCCAATATATTTCCTGATGACTATGAATACTTCCCAACTCTCTACTGCAATATTCATTCTGAAGAATGGTACGAAGACAACAATTAAATATATTTATAAACTAGCTAGTTGTTAAAACAACTAGCTTTTTCATGCTATAATTAGTTAGGTGATAATATGAAATCAAATTTATTAGAGTCCATTGGACTTCAAAACAGTATAGCCACTAAAAAATATAATTTTAAATATAAAAATAATAGAGATAAAATTGGAAGTGACATGAAGAATTTTTTAGCAGAATCTAATTTAAATCCAAAAATCATTTTTACAGCAATTCAAACTCACAGTAACAACGTTGTAGATGCCAAAGGTGGAGATGATTTTATATACGGAAAAATTATTTCCAATGTAGATGGCTTAGTAACTAATGATAGAGATACTGCACTGGTAATTAAATTTGCAGACTGCACTCCAGTAGTTTTATATGACCCAATTAAAAAAGTTCAGGCAAGTGTTCACTCTGGCTGGCGAGGAACTTCCACTAAAATTTCAGAAATTGCAATTGAAAAGCTCATCTCAGATTATAATTCTAAACGTGAAGATATGTATGCATTTATTGGCCCTTCTATTGATTTTAACCTATATGAAGTGGGCTCAGATGTATATGATGAATTTAAGCACTTTAAAAATAGAGATATATTTTTTAAAAGAGAATCTGAGAATAAATTTAAATTAAATATGAAACTTGCAAATGAAGTGTTACTATTGCAAAACGGTATTTTAAAGAAACATATTGAAGTATCTAAAGAAAATACCTATTCCAATCTAAACCTGCACTCTGCAAGAAGAGATGGAATAAACTATGGTTTAAATGCCATTGTTACACTTATAAAATAGAGAAACCTCTAGGCTAATTAACCTAGAGGTTTCTTATTTTTATTCTTCGTGTTTCTTTAATATTTCCATAAATTCTTCTCCGGTAATTGTCTCTTTTTGTAGCAAATAATTTGCTATTTCATGAACTGCATCAACATTTTCTTTAATAATGTTAATTGCCTTTTCATGGGCTTGTTCAATTACCTTTTGAACTTCAATGTCAATTCGCTTAGCTGTCTCAGGTGATACACTTAAAGATGTATCTCCACCAAGATATTGATTAGTAAGTGTTTCCATTGCAACAAATCCAAATTCTTCACTCATTCCATACCTTGTTATCATAGCTCTTGCAATTTTAGTAGCCTGTTCAATGTCATTTGATGCTCCAGTAGTTCTAAGTGAGAAAAACAGTTCTTCTGCAGAACGTCCCCCAGTTAGAGTTACGATTTTATTAAATAAATCTTCTCTACTCATTAAGAATTTTTCTTCTTTATCAACTTGCATTGTATATCCCAAAGCTCCACTTGTTCTTGGAACAATAGTAATCTTATGAACTGGCGCAGAATCCGTCTGTTTTGCAGCAACAATTGCATGACCAACTTCGTGATATGCAATAATTTCTTTTTCCTGTGGTAAAATAACTGCGTTTTTCTTTTCATATCCTGCCAACACCACTTCAACAGACTCTTCAATATCTCTTTGAGTCATAATGTCTCTGTTTTCTCTTACAGCTCTAAGAGCTGCTTCATTGACCATATTTGCAAGGTCTGCTCCACTTGCTCCTGCTGTTGATCTTGCAACTGCATTGTAGTCAATATTCGGATCTTTCTTTATTTTTTCTGCGTGAACTTTCAATATTGCTTCACGTCCTGCTAAATCCGGAAGTTCCACAGGAACTCTTCTATCAAATCTACCAGGTCTTAACAGTGCTGGGTCTAGTGAATCCGGTCTATTTGTAGCTGCTAAAATAACAACTCCATCATTTCCCTCAAAACCGTCCATTTCTGAAAGTAACTGGTTAAGCGTCTGTTCTCTCTCGTCATTTCCAGAAAATCCTGCTCCATCACGTTTTTTTCCTATTGTGTCAATCTCATCAATAAATACTATACAAGGTGCTTTTTCGTGAGCCTGTTTAAACAAATCTCTAACTTTTGCAGCTCCAAGCCCTACAAACATCTCCACAAATTCAGAACCTGAAATTGAGAAGAAAGGAACTTTTGCCTCTCCTGCAACTGCCTTTGCAAGTAAAGTCTTTCCTGTTCCAGGAGGGCCTACTAATAGAGCTCCCTTTGGAAGTTTAGCTCCAATTTGAGTATACTTTTTAGGATTGTGCAAAAAGTCTACTATTTCAGTTAACTGTTCTTTCGCCTCATCTTGCCCTGCTACATTTTTAAAAGTAATGCCGTCAGTTGACTCCACATATATTTTTGCATTGGACTTTCCAAAGCTCATTGGACCTACTCCGCCACCGTCGCCCATTTTTTTGGACAGTACTTTTGAAAGTAAATACCAAAATGCAGCTAAAATTAAAAATGTGCTTAACATTTGTAAAATAATTGAAAGAAACGGATTCATAGGTTTAGTGTATTCTTGTTTAAAATCTACATTTTTGTCATGTAGCTTATCTGTTAAAGTCCAATCTGCCGCTCTTGCAGTTTCATATTTTTTAACATTGCCCTTAGAATCTTCAGTTTCAAACTCTACTTTTTGATCCCAAATTGTAGCGCTTTTTACCTTGCCCTCGTCAACATATTCTAGAAACTTACTATAATCTACTTCCGTAATTTCTTCTTTACCCTGTAGCATTGGATTAAAAACCAAAGGTACTGCAAAAATCAAAATTATAGCAATCACATAGTATATAAGCATAGGAAGCTTTTTCTTAAAATTTTTGTCATCCTTTTTTTTATTATCGGCCAATATCTATCACTTCCTTTCAATCAAATAGAAATTATACTACAAATTTACACAATATAATAGTATAATTTAAGAATACCCTATCAATAACTTAAATAATCATTTATAAATTTTACAAGGAGATTATTATGAAAAACTATAAAAAAATATTACTATCTTTATCTTTACTACTGATTTTCACTTTAACTGCCTGTTCAAAAAATGAAAATGCAGAAGTAAAAGAGGCATTAGAAAATACATCTTATGAAATTTCTCTCTACTTCCCATCTAAAGACTATGTGGAAAGTGGAAATGAAGAAAATAAGTTTGTAATGGTTAGCAGCCTTAAGTCAAATTCTGTTGACTTTGTATTTGACGCTGTTAAAGATTTAAAAAATGCTCCAAAAGTTTCTGGTGAAAGTGCTGAAGTAGTAGAAGTCTACCCTGCCATACCTGAAAAAATAACTATCAATTCAGTTAAAGTTAATGGATATACTGCCACTGTTGATTTAAGCTCTAAAGACTTAAGCGGTGGGAGCTTAGATGAAGAAATATTAATTTCTTCAATATTTAAAACGCTTACTTCTACAACTAACAATGGAGAAACTTTTATTACCAGTGTTCAGTTTACTGTTGATGGCGAAATAGTCCAATCTCTAATGGGTCACTTTGATGTAAGTAATGTAATAGAACAGGAAATATAAAAAGACACGTAAGTGTCTTTTTTATTTTAATTCTCTTCTGTTGTTTAACGCCGTGGAAATTGTTATTTCATCATAGTATTCCAAATCTCCACCAACTGGTATTCCATAAGCTATTCTAGTAGTTTTTATTCCCAGCGGAACTGTTATTTTTGATATATAAAGTGCTGTAGTATCTCCTTCAACTGTTGGATTAGTAGCTATTATTATTTCTTTTACACTGTCATCTTCCAATCTCTTTAAGAGCTCCCTAATTTTTAAATCATTGGGTCCTACTCCCTTTTGAGGTGATATAGTGCCATGCAAAACGTGGTAGAGTCCATTATAACACCTTGTTCTCTCCATAGCCTCAACGTCCTTTGGATATTCCATAACACATATTATACTATTGTCTCTCTTGCTGCTTGAACAAATTTTACATGGGTCTTCATCTGTAAAATTTGAACAAATGCTACATTCCTTTACATTTAATTTTGCATCTATAATAGACTCCGATAAGTTTTTAACTTCACTTTCCTTCATATCTATTATAAAATATGCCAATCTCTGCGCTGTTTTACTTCCAATGCCCGGCAACTTATTTAATTGGTTTATTAAATTTTCTATGGGCTTTGCAGTTGTCTTCATAATTACAGTCCCGGAATATTAAGTCCACCTGTAAGTTTATTCATTTCTGAACTTGCTTTTTGTTCAGCAACTCTCATTGCCTCATTTACAGCTGCGACAATTAAATCTTCTAACATTTCCACATCTTCCGGATCAACTACTTCTTCGTCTATCTTTAGTGCAACTAATTCTTTATTGCCATTTACTCTTGCCGTTACAGCTCCTCCACCTGAAGTTGCCTCAACTTCTTGAGTTTTTAAATCCTCTTGCATTGTTTCCATTTGTTTTTGAAGTTTTTGAACTTGTTTCATCATGTTGTTCATATTTCCTCCGCCACCTTTTGGAAATCCTGGGTATCCCTTAGCCATATTGTCCTCCTATATTTTTTGTATATTTTCTTTACCAAATACATCTTCTACTTTTTCAATCACACTTCCCTTGTCCTTTAAATTTGACAGTACAAACTTTACTTCTATACTCTCACTAAAGAACTTACTCAAAAATTCCGTTAAAAATTTTATATTGTCCTCATTAGAAATAGCCTTGTAGTTAAAAAAGTTTTTCTCATCATATTCTATAAACAGTGTATTGTCTTTAAAATCTGCAATTTTTGCCATTCCCAGAAGAACTGCCACATTTACTCTTCTCTGTTGTTTTATTTCATTTAAAATTTTATTCCAATTCTCTAAAATAATATCTAAAGTGATTTTGCTAACTGTAGTAGTTTTAGTTTCACCTGACTTAACATCTGTTTTTAAATTAAGATTTTCGGAATTAATTTCCTTTGAAATACTTTTAGATTGTTGAGTCTGTGTTTTTATTGTAGAAATCTCTACTTCCTCATCTAACTTTTGTAAAGTGCGTTCTACACTACTATGCGATTGTATTCTTTCTTCAGAAATATCTGTGTTTTCAAAACTTTTTCCTGAACTTTGTAGATTTTTTAACTTTTCTTCTAGTAATTCAACTCTTGCAGCTAAACTACTTTCATTTTCAAGACTATTTATTCTTATAATACTCATTTCAAAAATAGTTCTCTTATCTTGAACATACTTAACATTATTTAATGTCTCACTTAATATTTTAAGTATTTCTATTATTTTATCAATACTAATTTTTTTAGCAAGCCTTATATATTCATCTAATTTTGTAGTATAAAATAATTCTTTTGGATTTTTAACTGTTTTAACTACCATTAAATTTCTAAAATACATTATTAAATCAGATATTAATATAGTAATATCTTTTCCCGCCATGTAAATATTATCCAAAGACAAAAGTGCTCTGTCAATATCAGATTCTATAAGTGCATCAATTAACTCAAATATTATATCGTCATTAGTTACTCCCAGTATCTCTATAGCCAATTCATAGCTAATATGCTCATCTGTAAAAGACAGGCACTGATCTAAGAGTGAAAGTGCATCTCTCATTGCCCCATCGGAGTTATTTGCAATTAGAGCATATACTTCATCATCACATGATTTATTTTCAAGTTCAGTAATTCTCTTTAAATTTTCTATTATGGTATTTGTACCGATTCTCTTAAAATTAAATCTTTGTGTTCTAGACAATATTGTTTGAGGTATTTTTTCAGGTTCAGTTGTTGCTAAAATAAATATTAAGTGTTTTGGAGGCTCTTCCAATATTTTCAAAAGCGCATTAAAAGCTCCCTTTGAAAGCATATGAACCTCATCTATTATATAGACTTTGTACTTAGATGTAGAAGGTGGGTATATAACTTTTTCTTTTAATTCCCTAATGTCATCTACTCCATTATTTGAAGCTGCATCCATTTCAACTACATCCATAACTCTATCTTCTAAAATTGCCCTGCAGCTTTCACATTCATTACAAGGTTCTCCATCTTTTGGATTTAAACAGTTTACTGCTCTTGCAAATATTTTTGCAGCAGAAGTCTTTCCTGTTCCCCTAGTTCCTGAAAATAAATACGCATGGGACAACTCTTCATTTTTAATTTGATTTTTCAAAGCCATAACTATACTATCTTGTCCTAAAAGCTCTCCAAATGTCTTTGAACGGTATTTTCTATACAGTGCCTGATACATTAAATTCACTCCCCAAGTAATTATAACATGATTTTAAACTTAATTCTTTATGTTCTTATTTAAAAATATTTTATAATTCCATTACTTTTTACATTCTATACACTTAAATTTCACAGATTGCAGGTATTATATAGATAATCATTTATTACTTAGGAGGTATTATTAAAATGAAAATTAAAAAAATTCTTAGTGTTGCTACTGTTGGTGTTATGATGTTAGGTTTAGTTGCTTGTGGTGGAAAAGAAGAAGCTCCAGCAAACAACGCTCCAGCTAATAACACAGTTGAAGAACCAGCAGCAAACAATACTACTACAGAAGAACCAGCTGAAGAAGAAGCAGCTACTGAAGAAGAAGCAGCTACTGAAGAAACTCCAGCTAACGAAGAAGCTCCAGCTGAAGAAGAAGCAGCAAAATAATTTAACTGATTTAAAAAGGAAGCAAATGCTTCCTTTTTTTATTATTTAAAATAGAGTATCTGTTTTTTTTATGCTATAATTAATTAAACTAACATAAAAGAAGGTGAGCTTATTGTTTTGTTCAAATTGTGGAAGTAAAGTTTCTCCAAATGACAACTATTGCCCGGTCTGTGGCAAAAATTTAAAAAATGTTAAAGTTTCAATTGTCGATGAAAGCAATAAAAAAGAAGAAAAACAAGTAAATTTAAATGACTCCACTAAAGTCTTTAAACCTATTACAAATCTTGATGGAATAGATACAACTGACGATATTAAAAATATTATAAAAGCAGTTGACGAAAAAATCTCTCAAAATATTTCCGATTATGAAAATAAATCAATTTCAAATGACACATATGGCCCTGAAAAAAACAGTTCTAAAAATCCTAAGATTGTTAAACCGTCTGAAAAAACTGCCCAAAAAGCAGAAGTATTAAGTAAAGAGTCAAATGAAAAAACTGACATTGCTCCTGACACTGTAGTTGACTCAATAGAGGAAAAATCTGTTCCAAAGAAAAAAAGAAACTTAAAAGAAGTTTGGAAAGATTTTATAAATGAAGATGATGATGAATTTTCAATTTTTTCCTCTACAAATGAAAAAAAACCTTTAACTAAGGAAGAGGACATTGAAATATCTTCTTCAACTGAATATACAACTTCTATGGAAAACACTTTAGGCATACCTAAGGTTGCTATAGAAAAAGCTCTTTTAGAAAGTGAAAAAGAAGATTCTAAAAAAAGCTCAGACTTAAAAGATAAAAGTTCAGATGAAAGTAAAAAAGAACAACCTGTCAGCTATAAAAGTTTTACTGAACAAGTTAATGAAGAACTTAAGAAAAATAAAGTTGAAGATTCAGATTCCGTTAAAGAAGACAAGGATAATTTTTTTTCTAAAATAACAAAAAAAGCATCACAACAGAAAAAAAAAGTAAAAAATGAAGAAAAAAGTGAAAAAAATACACTAGATAATCCTAACTCAAAAGAAGATAAATTAAATTCTAATATTGGTGAAGTTAAAACCACAAAAAATTTTAGCACTACTTTTAAAAAGCACTTATTAAATTTAGAAGAATTTATAAATAAAAAAAATATTGAAATATTGGAAAAATTTTCTTCCTATAGAGCAGATTATACTAGAGTAATGCTACTGATATGTATACTTCTCTCTTCCCTACCTATAATTATTAGTATGAGAAGAATTTCCATAAGTTTATTTGTTTTAATAATACTTAAAAATTTATTTGAGATTTTTAAATTTTATTTTTCACTAAATATAGCCACTGAAAAAGATTGGATTGAAACCAGTGATGAAGAAGTTGTCAACTACTCCCTTGTCAATTGGATGGTATGTGAAGCATTCTTGTTTATTGCATTTGTATTCTCTCCATGGGATGGTTTGTTTTCATTTAGTTTACTTAGTTCTCTAATGGCCCTACCACTTGCAACTATACTACTATTTATATTTGCAACTTTAATTTCAATAGGACAATATTGGGGACAACTTAAAGATAAGAGTAAAGTCAACTTTGTTGCATGGTATTTAATTCCATTTATATTATTTGACTTTGTTTCAAAAATTATATTTATAATTGCAAATTTAATGATTTAAAATTCTACGAAAAAATAACACTATTTAAATAGTGTTATTTTTTCGTAGAATTTTTTAGTAAAAATATTATTTAAGTTACTAATTATGAGTATAAAAAAATCTCTTTTTGATTTACAAAAAGAGACGATTTATCCGTGGTACCACTCTTGTTGATGCCATAAAGACATCCACTCAAAATCTTTAACGCGATTATCCGTAAAGAGCTAAATTATTTCACTCTAAAATCTCCATGGTCCTATTTCATATTAAATCCATTCTTCGGCTCTCATCTACACCAAATTTTCTGTAAAACTTCAAAAATACTACTTCCCACTTCATAAATTATATAACTTATTGATATAATATCATTTATTAAAAATTTGTCAATACCATTTTTAACTTTCTTTTAAATTACTTTAGAATATTTAAGTACATTATTGGGTAAATAAGAATTAATAGTATTTAAATACTTTAATTAATGGAGGAAATATGAAATATAACAAACAGATTGATAGGATCGTTAATTATATAAAATCGGGCGAAAAGAAAAAAGATGATTTTACTGTTGGAGCGGAATTTGAAAACTTTATAATAGATAAAGATACTTTAAAAACGGCTTCTTACTATGGAGAAAATGGTGTCGGTGAAACTCTTGCAGAGCTCTCTAAAAACCTTAATGCAAAACCTTTTTTTGATGGAGAGTATGTATTAGGCTTTGAAAAAGATGATTGGACTGTATCCACTGAACCTGGATCTCAATTTGAGCTAAGTATTAAATCTAAAAAAAATATAGTTGACCTTGTAAATAGCTATGAAGATTTCATTAGAATAGTAGAACCTATCTTAGCTAAAAAAAATCAAGTTTTAATTTCTTTAGGATACCATCCTAAGACTACTATTGATGAGATTAAAATACTTCCTAAGGAACGCTACTCTCATATGTTTAATTACTTTAAAAACAAGGGTACTATGGCCCACAACATGATGAAGGGAACTGCATCAGTTCAAGTTGCAATTGATTTTTACAATGAAGATGATTTTAAAAAGAAATATTTTTTAGGAAGTGCGCTTTCACCTGTTTTATATACTATGTTTGACAATAGTTTTATTTTTGAATCAAAACCCTATGATAGCAATAATTTAAGGCAAAAAATATGGGAAAATACTGATTCTGATCGCTCAGGTGTACTACCTATTGCCTTTGACAAAGACTTGTCCTATGAAAAATATGCTGAATTTATTTTAAATTCTCCTCCTATTTTTATGGAAAAGGACGGAGAAATAGTTAGCACTGGAGATACACTTTTTAAAGATCTATTTAATCCTGATACTGATTCCGATGATGATATTTTTCACGCTATGAGTATTGTTTTTCCAGATATTAGATTAAAAAAATATTTAGAATTTAGAATGATGGATGGTTTAAAATATCCTTTAAACTTTTCTGTTGTAGCACTTATAAAGGCTCTTTTTTACAGTGAAGATAATTTAAATATTTTATATGAAAAATTTAAAGATGCCTCTTATAAAGATGTTATTGATGCAAAAAACTCAACACAGCAGTTGGGACTAAACGGAGAATATCTTGGTGAAAAAATCTATGACTTGGAAGAATTTATTTTAAACCTTGCAACAAAGGGTTTGGCTCCCGATGAGGTTAAGTATTTAGATCCTATAATAGAATTATCTAATAACAGACAAAGACCTAGAGATATATTTGAAAACTCCTATAAAAAATATGGACTTAACAAAGCAGTTTTAGAAAATAAAATAGAGGTGCCAGATGTACAATAATGAATATGTAGAAAAATATATTAATCTTGTAAAGAAAGATGAGGAGTTATATTTTAAAGACTATTTAAAATATCAGGACAACATTGCAAAATCTAATGCAATATACAAAGGCGAACCTGTCCCCGCTCTATATCAAGGATTTTTTTATTCTGAAAGAGAAAAAGAAAATTTTAACAAAATGACAAAGGTTCTCGTAAGTATTACCAATAAAATTACAAGTGAATATTTAACTAATAGCCAATACAGAAAACTATTTAACTTTTCAAAAGACTTAGAGAACTTAATTATTCACGATCCGGGTTATACTATTCCTGCTCCAATGGCTCGATATGACATGTTATATGCAGGAGCGGATAAATTTAAATTCTGCGAATTTAATACTGATGGAACCTCAGGAATGAATGAAGATAATATTATTGGAAGTCTATTAATGCAGACTGAGGCTTTTAAAAGTTTTAAAAAAGACTATGAATTGGAAAATATAGAGCTCTTTACACCATGGGTAACAGAGTCTACTAAAATATATGAAAATATATATAGTAAAAAGCCTAATGTTGCAATTGTTGACTTTTTAGATATTGGAATATCCAGTGAATTTGATGAATTTAAAAGATACTATAATAAACTGGGCTTTAACTGTGAAATTTGTGACGTCAGAAAGTTGACATATACTGATGGCAAGTTAAAATGCGATGATTATGAAATAGATTTAGTATATAGACGTATGGTCACAAAAGAATTTATGAAACACTATAATGAGCTACCTGAGTTTATTGAAGCTTACTATGACAATGCCTTTATGATGTTGGGATCTTTTAGGTCTCAAATAATGCACAGTAAAATTATATTCACTATATTATCTCACGAAATTACTAAGGGCATTTTATCTGATGAAGAAAATGATTTTATAGAAAGACACTTTCCTGAAACTTGTCTTTTAAAAGATGAAGACGACATTAGAATTTTAATGGAAAATAAAGATAAGTATATTTTAAAACCTGCCGATGACTATGCAAGTAGTGGCGTTTATGCTGGAAAAGATTATTCTTCTGAAGAATGGAAGGAAAAAATAAATACTTCTATTGATTTAAATTATATTTACCAAGAATTTCTTGAAGTTGAACCACTGAGTTTTATTGAGTTTAATGAAAATGGGAAATTAGAGGTTAATAACTTTAATGCAGTAATCGGGATGTATATATACAACGAAAAATTTATTGCACCATATACTAGAATAGGTAAAAATTCCACAGTAGGAGGTCAGGGAAACTACTACTCTGCTCCTAATATACTAGTAAAATAAATAACTGCTCTTAAAAGAGCAGTTATTTTTATATTTATTTTTAATTAATCATTATTAATTGAATCTACTACAGCTTCAACAAGAGAGTCGATATCTGTTAAGTTCCCTTCTGAAAGTGCAGAGTTCAATGTTACTCTCTCATTTAATACGTCCATCATACGCATTTCTTCATCTAAGAATTTTTCCATTAAGTCTCCAGATCTAGGTGCCCATGATCCATTTTCTACAATGGCAAATGTTCTATTTTGAAGATTTAACAACTTCATTTCTCTTAAATAGTACTCCATTTTTGGATATATATTTAAGTTATAAGTTACAGAGCATAAGATTATATTACTTAATCTAAATGTTTCAGCTATTAAATAAGATGTATCTGTACTTGAAACGTCATATAGTACAACGTCTTTTATACCAGCATCATATAGTTTTGAAGCTATTACTTGAGCAACTTGTTCTGTATTTCCATACATTGAAGCGTAAGGAATTAAAACTCCCTTTGTCTCTGGCTCATATTTGCTCCACTTGTCATATTTATCAAGTATATAACCTAAGTTTTCTCTCCAAATAGGTCCGTGAAGTGGACATATCATTTTAATTGGAAGTGTAGCAGCTTTCTTCAAAACTGATTGTACAAATGGTCCATATTTCCCAACGATATTTGTATAGTATCTTCTTGCTTCATCTATCCAGTCTCTGTCAAAGTCTACTTCATCTGCAAATAGTACTCCATCAAGTGCTATAAAACTTCCAAAGGCATCGGCTGAGAATAGTATTCCGTCAGTTGTATCAAAGGAAACCATTGTCTCTGGCCAGTGAACCATAGGAGCTTCAACAAATGCAATGTTGTGCTTTCCAAGTGAAAGACTGTCTCCTTCTTTAACTATCATTAACTCATGATCATCTATTGATCTATATCTAAGTTGTCTCATATAGTCAAATGCTTTTTCTGTAGCAACTACTATACATTTTGGATATCTTATTAAAATTTCTTCAATTGCTCCACAGTGATCCGGCTCCATATGATTTATAATTAAATAGTCAAGATCCCTGCCATCAAGTACTTCTCTAATGTTTTCAAGTAAATTTCTTGTTACTGACCAGTCAACTGTGTCAAAAAGAGCTGTTTTTTCATCCATCATCAAGTATGAGTTATAAGAAACTCCTTGTGGTATTGGATGGATATTTTCAAATAATGCCAATCTATGGTCATTAGCTCCGACAAAATATAAATCGTCAGTTACTTTTCTAATATTATTTAGCATACAATTTTCCCCCTTAAATTAGCGTCTTCCTTCAGGAAACTCAACTTCAATAAATTTGTCTTTTTCCTCACCGCAGTCTGGACAAATCCAATCATCAGGTATCTTTTCAAACATAGTACCTGGATCAACTTCACCATCTGGATCTCCAACATTAGGATCATATTCGTATCCACATCCAATACATGTGTATACTTTATAGTTTGGAGCTAATTTCTTAGGTTTAGATCTCTTCATCTTCTTCATTGGAGGTGCTGGTTTCTTTTCTTCACCAGTATTTAAAGCTTCTATTAGTAGTGGCAAAATTTCTTTTAAATCTCCAACTATACCATAGTCACAATTTTTAAATATAGGTGCATTTCCATTTATATTAATTGCCACTATTGTAGCAGCATCTTTTATTCCCTTTAAGTGCTGAGTTGCTCCTGAAATACCACAAGCTATATATAGGTTACCCCTAAACTTTTGACCGGACATTCCAACGTATCTAGTTAGTGGAACATATTTTAGAGTTTCTGCAACTGGTCTTGATGCACCTACTGAAGCCCCTGCTTGTTTAGCTAGTTCTTCAATTAACTTCATGTTTTCCTTAGGACCAATTCCCTTACCTGCACTTACAACACGTTCAGAATCTACGATTGGTGTATTAATATCAATACCAACTGTAAAGTCATATCCATCTTGTTTTAAAGCATCAACTAACGCTTTTACTTTTTCTTTAGCTGTTCCATCTTTAAAAATTAATCTCTTTCTCTCGCCTGTAATTGGTCCACCTTTTTTAACAGATAAAACAGATTTTTCCTTAGGTTGTCTTCCTAAAATATGTGATGCAATTACAACTCTTTGAATTTCGTTAGTTCCTTCATATATTGTAGTTATTTTAGCGTCACGATAAGCACGTTCTACTTCTATTCCCTTGATATATCCTGAACCACCGTATATTTGAAGTGCATCATTTACAACTTCAAGTGCTATGTCTGAAGCATATTGCTTAGCCATTGCTGCTTCCATTCCGTATGGTTTATCATTTTCTTTAAGTTCTGCAGCTGAATAAACTAAAAATCTAGCTGTTGTCAACTTTGTAAGCATATCTGATATTTTAAAAGAAATTGCTTGGTTAAATCCAACCGGTTTTCCAAATTGAACTCTCTCTTTAGAGTACTGTACTGCATTTTCATAAGCACCTTGAGCAATACCTAGTGCTTGAGCTGCTATACCAATACGTCCACCATCAAGAGTTGCCATTGCAATTCTAAATCCTTGACCTTCTTTTCCCAATAAGTTTTCCTTAGGAACTTTTACATTGTTAAAATTTAATTCTGCTGTTGAAGAAGAACGAATTCCCAATTTATCGTAATGGTCTCCAAAAGTAAATCCTTCCCATCCTTTTTCAACTATAAAAGCACTTATGCCCTTAGTTCCAATTCCTGGAGTAGTTACAGCAAATACTACATAAGTATCAGCTACAATTGCATTTGTGATAAATATTTTTGTACCATTTAATATATAATAATCCCCATCTAATTCTGCAGTTGTCTCTGTTTCACCAGCGTCACTTCCTGCATTTTCTTCTGTTAGTCCAAAAGCTCCAATTTTAGATCCATTAGCTAATGGTATTAAATATTTTTGTTTTTGTTCTTCTGTACCATATGCAAATATTGGCCAACTTCCAAGTGATACGTGTGCAGAAAGTATAACTCCTGTTCCACCATCAATTCTAGAAAGTTCTTCCACTGCTATAGCATAACTTAAAATATCTTTTCCCATTCCGCCATATTTTTTCGGAAAAGGCAATCCCATAAATCCCATTTCTCCAAATTTTTTAATTGCCTCTGTAGGAAATTCATTATTTTGATCCAATTCAAATGCTATAGGTTTAATTTCAGTTTCTGCAAATGCTCTGATTTCTTTACGTAGGTCTTCATGTTCTTTACTTGTTTGAAACAACATAGATTTACCCCCTTTTTCACTTTTCAAATTTTGTACTTCTTCCTTATCAACTTTAGAAAATTTTTTCTGTTCATCTGTAAATTTATCATCTTCAGTCGTTATATTACTTTTTACTACTTCTGCATTTATGTCCTTTTTTTCTTCTGTTGATCGCTTCTTTTTCTTTTTAAAAAAACTCATATTATGCACCCCCATATTATAATAAACGTTTATGGGAAACGTTTTTCATACTTACATTTTTAAACTGTATTATATTATTTGTGCAATCCCAATATAATACTATACTAATATAGTAATGTATCAACTTGCCCATGTCAAGCTATTTTAAATTTATTTAATTTAAAATATAACATACTTTTTTACTAGTAATATAAAATTTTGTCAAACGTAAATATAAGTTCTTCTTTATAAAGGATACCCTTTCATAACTTTTTTTAACAAAAAAAACTTCCCAAACATAGAAATATTTCTATATTTGGGAAGCTCTAATATTATTGATTTTTTCCGCAACAGTTTTTATATTTTTTACCGCTACCACATGGGCAGGGATCATTTCTTCCAATTTTTTTATCTTTTCTAGTATAGGGTTTATGTTTCCCTGTATCTGGATTCACAGTATCTACTTCTTTTGCAACTCTAACTCTTTGAACTCTTTCAGGATTCAGTACATGGTATAACATCTTTACTGTGTCTTCTTTTATAGCTTCATTCATCTCTTCAAACATGTCAAATCCCTCTTGACCATATGCTCTAACAGGATCGGTCTGTCCTACTGCCCTAAGTCCTATACCCTTTCTAAGTTGATCCATTGCATCTATATGGTCCATCCATTTTTGATCAACTACTTGAAGAAGTACCACTCTTTCTATTTCTCTGAACTTATCGCTTCCAAATTCAGACTCTTTTTCACTATATTTCTCTTTAGATAACTCTTTTATCTTGCCTTCTATATCTTCAGCTGACAGGTCTTTAAATTCTTCCAAGTTTCCCTTATCTATACCAAATTCATCTCTTACAAAATTACTCAATCCTTCAAGGTCAAGGTGTCTTTCGTTATGATCTGTAAGTTTATTATAAAAGTCCACATTCTTTTCAATTACGTCTTCTACCATAGTAGAAATATAGTCTTTTAAATCTTCTCCCTCTAGAACTCTTCGTCTTTCAGCATAGATTACTTCTCTTTGTTTATTCATTACATCGTCATATTGAAGTACATGTTTACGAATCGAAAAGTTATTTCCTTCAACTTTTCTTTGTGCTGACTCTATAAGTCTAGTTAAAATTTTAGCTTCTATTGGTTCATCTTCTGGAGCATCTATTTTTTCCATTGTATCTTTAAATCTATCTCCGGCAAAAAGTCTAATTAAATCATCATCGCCTGAAATATAAAATCTTGTTGAACCCGGATCTCCTTGACGTCCAGAACGTCCTCTCAATTGGTTGTCTATACGTCTAGATTCATGTCTTTCAGTACCAATTATGTGAAGTCCTCCTGCATTTATAACTTCTGCAGCTTCTTTATCAGTTTCAACTTTAAATTTTTCAACTAATTCTTGATAGTCTTTACGTGCCTTTAATACATCTTCATCTACAACTTCATTAAATGTATCTACTTGTTCTAAAACTTCAGGTTCTATTCCCTTTTTAACTAACTCTTTTTTAGCCATATGCTCTGCATTACCGCCAAGTACAATATCCGTACCACGTCCTGCCATGTTAGTGGCAATGGTTACAGCTCCGTAACGTCCTGCTTGAGCTACTATTTCAGATTCTTGAGCATGGTTTTTAGCATTTAGTACATTGTGTTTTATTCCAGCGCGCTTTAAATACCTTGATAGTTCCTCAGATTTTTCAATTGAAATCGTACCTACTAGAACCGGTTGTCCCTTGGTATTTGCTTCTTCTATATCTCTTACTACTGCTTTAAATTTAGCATCTTCATTTTTATAAATTGAATCATTGTTATCTATTCTAATTATAGGTTTGTTTGTAGGTATTTCAACAACGTCAATATGGTAAATATCTCTAAATTCCTCTTCTTCTGTCATTGCTGTTCCTGTCATACCTGCCAGTTTTTTATACATTCTAAAATAATTTTGGAATGTTATAGTTGCAAGTGTTTTTGATTCAGCTTTTACAGATAAGTTTTCTTTTGCTTCAATTGCTTGATGTAGTCCTTCCGAATATCTTCGCCCATACATTAAACGACCTGTAAACTCATCTACAATTACAATTTCTCCATCTTCAACGACATAGTCAATGTCCCTCTTCATATTTCCCTTAGCTTTTAAAGCTTGGTTAATATGGTGAGAGATTTCCATATTTTCTAAGTCTGATAAGTTGTCGATTCCAAAATATTTTTCAGCTTTTTCTATACCTTTATCTGTAAGTGTAGAACTTTTATCTTTTTCTGATATTACAAAATCAACTGTCTCTTCTTCAAATTCTCTGTTAAATCTTTCAAAGCTGGATTCTTCTTCAGTTTTTATTCTAAAGCTCAAGCTATTTATAAAATCTCTTGCTCTAACGTATAATTCTGTAGATTCATCACCTTGTCCTGAGATTATAAGAGGCGTTCTAGCCTCGTCTATTAAGATAGAGTCAACTTCGTCAACGATACAATAGTTTAAATCTCTTTGAACCATTTCCTCTTTGTATACAACCATGTTATCTCGCAGATAGTCAAAGCCAAATTCGTTATTAGTACCATAAGTAATGTCAAAATTATAAGCTTCTTTTCTATCAGCCGGCTCCATATCATGTATAACACATCCAACTGTCAATCCTAAAAATTGATATACTTTTCCCATCCACAACATATCACGACTAGCTAAATAGTCGTTGACAGTTACAATGTGTACACCTTTTCCAGATAGTGCATTTAAATAGGCCGGCAAGGTTGCAACTAAAGTCTTTCCCTCTCCAGTTCTCATCTCTGCTATACGTCCTTGGTGTAATATTATTCCACCCATGATTTGTACTTCGAAATGCTTCATTCCAAGTACTCTCCAAGCAGCTTCTCTTACAACTGCAAATGCCTCTGGTAATAGATCATCTAAGCTCTCACCATTTTCATATCTATTCTTAAACTCAGGCGTCTTTAATTTTAATTCTTCATCTGTTAACTTTTCAATTTCATCTTCAAGACTCACAACACTATTCACTAGAGGTTCTATTTTTTTTATTTCTCTATCACTGTAAGATCCAAAGACTTTTTCAAATAAGCCCATGCAATCATCCTTTCTATACTTAAACTATAATTTTATCATTACTCATTGTTAACTTCAAATTATTATACAATATTTCCTATTTTTAACTGAGATATATTATATACTTAAATGACGGAAAAATACATGATTTTCTCAATCTTAGTACAATCTTTACATTTATTTTATGAAAATAAAAATATCAATGGAAATCCATTGATATTTTTTGTATTACTTATATTTTAAATAACTTATCCCTTATATTCTATTTCTTGATATTCTGGCTTTTGATTAAACTCTCTTCTTGCAAAAGGACATAGTGGAACAATTTTTTTCTTTTCTTCAATTGCAAGATCTACTACGTGTTTAACCAAATCAACGGCAATATTTTTGCCTCTAAAGTTTTCATCTACATAAGTATGATCAATTATTAAAATTTCATCCCCTGCTCTTGTGAATGTTACTTCTCCTGCCTCAACTCCATTTTCATAAGCTGCAAATCTTTCAAAATCATTTCCCTTTTCAAATTTGTATTCAATACTGTTCATTAACATTACCTCCTTAAGGTAGAATTTCATCAGAGTCTTTTAATTTGTATTTAAGAGCTCCTGAAGGACAAGTTTTTATTACTTCTTGAATTCTTTCAGTGTGACTTGCCAAAGGCATTATCCATGGTTTTCTCTCTGTGTCAAAAACTTCATTGTCCCCTTTAACACATTTTCCTGAATGTTCACATACTTCTAGGTTGAAATATATGTCTATATTTTCACCCTCATATTTTTTGTAGTTCTTTGCTAATAAAGTTTCTTCAGTCATATTACTACCCCCATTTAAAATTTATATCACTTTATAGATACCACTAAATTAAAAAGTTAAACTATATTTAGTTTCAAGTTTTAAAGCTCTCCAACTAAGTCTAGTTTTAAATCTTCATCTGATGGAATATAATCTTCCATTGTACCCTCTAAGTATGATTCATAAGCTAACATATCAAAATAACCAGTGCCTGTCAATCCAAACAAAATAGTTTTTTCTTCTCCCGTTTCCTTACACTTTAATGCCTCATCTATAGCAGCTCTTATTGCGTGAGCTGATTCAGGTGCCGGTAAAATCGTCTCAGTTTTTGCAAACATAATAGCTGCTTCAAAAACTTTTGACTGCGCATAAGACACAGCGTCCATATATCCATCGTGATATAGTTTAGAAATTATAGGACTCATCCCATGGTATCTAAGTCCTCCGGAGTGATTTGCCGCAGGAATAAACCCACTTCCCAATGTATACATTTTAGCAAGAGGTGTTATTTTCCCAGTATCACAATAGTCATATACAAATTTTCCCCTCGTAAGTGATGGACATGAAGCTGGCTCTACAGCTATAATCTTACTATCTCTTGTACCTTTTATATTGTCAGATATAAAAGGTGCTATAAGGCCACCCAAGTTGGAACCTCCACCTGCACACCCAATTACTATATCTGGATATTCTCCATACTTTTCAAGGGCAATTTTTGACTCCAATCCGATAATAGACTGATGAAGTACAACTTGATTTAAAACAGATCCTAGGACATATCTTGAATTTGGATCCATTGAAGCCACTTCAACCGCCTCTGAAATTGCACACCCTAAAGAACCACTGGTGTTAGGATTTTCTGCAAGAATTTTTCTTCCAACTTCTGTAGTATCACTAGGACTAGGGATTACTTCTCCTCCAAAGACTTTTATAATATTTTTCCTAAAGGGTTTTTGCTCATAAGAGGATTTAACCATAAAAACTTCTAAGTCCATATCAAATAAACTACAAGCTATTGCAAGAGCTGTCCCCCATTGCCCTGCTCCCGTTTCTGTTGTTACTTTTTTTAACCCCTGTTTTTTTGCATAGTAAATTTGGGCTATTGCAGAATTTAATTTATGGCTTCCTGAGGTGTTATTACCTTCAAATTTATAGTAAATTTTTGCAGGTGTATTTAATTTTTTTTCTAAATTATAGGCTCTTACAACTGGAGATGGCCTATACATTTTATAAATTTCTCTTATTTCTTCTGGTATTGGAATATACCTATTAGTATTGTCTAACTCTTGATCTACAAGTTCTGAACAAAACACAGCTTCTAATTCTTCTTTTGTTATAGCTTGTTTTGTAGCCGGATTTAATAAAGGGTCAGGTTTATTTAACATATCAGCTCTAATATTGTAATAATTCTCCGGTATTTCATCTTCTGTTAAATAAATTTTATAAGGTACTTTTGACATAATATAGCCTCCTATTTTTAACTAAAAACTCCTCGCATCTAAAGTGTAATACTAATTAAATTAAAAAAGCCCTCGAAAATCTCTACAGATTTTCAAGGACAAAACAATCATTTTGCGGTGCCACCCTGATTGATAGTATTATGTACTACCCACTCTTCGAATGCTACAACACTCTATCTCTATTACGGGAGAAGCCGTCTTTGGATACTAATTTCCCCAAAGCCCTCAAGGGTCCATTTAATAAGTCATTTCTTATGAAACTCTCACCATCGTTCACTCTCTAAAAAGTTTAACTTATTTTTACTTCCCTATCTACAGTTTATATTAAAGTAGCATACCCTCTTTAATTTGTCAACAAATTACAACATATACACTTATTTCTATAGTTTAAGCGAACTTACTATAGCTTTTTATATATAGTTTTATACGGATTTTACTATACTTTTAAAATCTATTGATGTATAATAGATAAAATTTAAACCAAAAAAGGAGATTGAAAATGTACAATATTAAAAAGTTCAAAAAAATATTAGTTGCAAATCGTGGCGAAATTGCAATAAGAATTTTTAGAGCTTGTCGAGAGCTTGGTATAAGAAGCGTTGCAATATATTCAGTTGAAGATTCACTTTCACTTTTTAGAACAAAAGCAGACGAATCTTATCTAATCGGAAAAGGAAAATCTCCATTAGATGCTTACTTAGATATTGATGAAATAATAACTCTAGCCTTAAATAAAAATGTAGATGCAATTCATCCCGGCTATGGTTTTTTGGCTGAAAACTCTGAGTTTGCAAGAAAGTGTGAAGAAGCAGGAATTACATTTATAGGACCTCAACCCAGTGTAATGGCTTCACTTGGTGATAAAATTGAATCAAAAAAAGTTGCAAGAGCTGCTGGTGTAGAAGTAATTCCGGGAACAGATAAGGCTATAAAGTCCGAAAGCGACGCTATTAAATATGCCAACGAAGCTGGATATCCAATAATGTTAAAAGCTGCAGCTGGCGGTGGCGGAAGAGGGATGAGAATAGTTAGAACCGAAGATGAGCTACTACCTAATTTTCGCTCCGCTAAAATGGAAGCCTCAAAAGCCTTTGGAAATGATGCAATGTTTATTGAAAAATATTTAGAAAATCCAAAGCACATAGAAGTTCAAATATTTGGAGACAAATACGGAAATGTTGTCCATCTCTATGAAAGAGATTGTTCTATTCAGAGAAGACATCAGAAAGTAATAGAATTTACTCCGGCATTTTCCCTTGATAAAAAAACAAGAGACAATATATTAAATGATGCATTAAAAATTGCAAAGTCCCTAAACTATTTAAGTGCCGGTACTGTAGAATTTCTAGTTGATAAAAATAACAATCACTACTTTATAGAAGTAAACTCCAGAATTCAAGTTGAACACACTATAACTGAAATGGTTACAGGAATCGACTTAGTTCAATCTATGATTTACGTTGCAGAGGGATACCCTCTTAATAGCAAAGAGATAAATATTAAAAATCAAGACTCTATACAGTTAAATGGATACTCTATACAGTGTAGAATAACAACTGAAGACCCGTTAAATGACTTTGCACCTGATACAGGTCAAATTACTCACTATAGGTCAAGTTCAGGATTTGGCGTTAGATTAGACGGCGGCAATGCATACACGGGAGCTATTATAACTCCCTACTACGATTCCCTACTGGTAAAAGTGATTACTCATGCCAGAACATGGAAGGACACTATAAGTAAAGCTATTAGAGCTATTAGAGAAACAAAGGTTACCGGAGTAAAAACTAACTCCTCTTTCTTACTAAATGTTTTAAACTCATCAGAGTTTAAAAATGGAACTTGTGACACCGGATTTATTTCAAAGAATCCTTCTCTATTTAAAATTAAAACTAAACCTGATGCAGAACTTAGACTTATGTCCTTTATAGGAGAAAACATTGTAAATAATCCTTCAAAAAAGGACAGACTTTACAATACCCCTATTGTTCCAGAAGCAGAAGATATAAAAAAATATGAAGGTACAAAACAAATCTTCGACAAGCTTGGAGCTAAAGGACTTTCTGATTGGATATTAAAACAAAATAAACTCCTAGTTACTGATACTACTATGCGTGATGCCCATCAATCACTCATGGCAACTAGAGTTAGAACTATAGATTTAATAAAAATTGCCCAAGCTACAAATAACAATATGAAAGAACTATTTTCATCTGAAATGTGGGGAGGAGCTACCTTTGACGTAGCTTATAGATTTTTGCAAGAAGACCCTTGGGATAGACTTATAATGCTTAGAGAACTAATGCCAAATATATTACTTCAAATGTTAATAAGGGGCAATAACACAGTTGGATATACTAATTACCCCGATAATCTTGTTAAGAGTTTTATTAAAAAATCCTCTGAACATGGAGTTGATATCTTTAGAATTTTTGATTCTCTAAACTGGATGGAAAATATGAAACTCTCTATTGATCAAGTTTTAGAAAACGGAAAAATTGCCGAAGGTACAATGTGTTATACAGGTGATATACTAGATGAATATAGAGATAAGTACAACTTAAAATACTACGTTGACTTAGCTAAGGAACTTGAAAAATCCGGTTGCCATATTCTAGGAATAAAAGATATGTCCGGATTATTAAAACCCTATGCTGCAAGGAAACTCGTTAAAGCTCTTAAAAACGAAATCTCCATTCCAATTCACCTTCACACTCATGACACTACCGGTAACGGTGTAGCCACAGTATTAATGGCAACAGAAGTTGGTGTTGATATTGCAGACCTTGCAATTAACTCAATGAGCGGACTTACAAGTCAACCTGCACTAAACTCTGTTGTAGCTGCTCTTCAAAATACTAATAGAGATACGGGCCTTAATCTTGATAAAATTGAAGATATTTCAAAATATTGGGATTCTGTAAGAGAAGTTTATTCTAATTTTGAATCCGACTTAAAATCCGGCTCAACTGAAATATACAAATATGAAATCCCAGGAGGACAATATTCAAATTTAAAACCTCAAGTAGAGAGTTTTGGACTGGGATATAAATTTAAAGAAGTTAAGGAAATGTTTAGCTCTGTAAATGAAATGGTTGGTGACATTATAAAAGTAACTCCTTCATCAAAAATGGTTGGTGATTTTGCAATATTTATGGTTCAAAATGAACTAACTCCAGAAAACATACTGGAAAAAGGTACAAACTTAGATTACCCAGATTCAGTAAAAAGTTATTTTAAAGGTATGATGGGTCAACCTCTTGGCGGTTTTCCTGAAGACTTACAGAGAATGATTTTAAAAGGTGAAGAACCAATAAAAGTACGTGCCGGACTCCTTCTTGACGATGAAGACTTTGAAGCTGATGAAGTTTATTTAAATACAAAATATAAAATAAATCCAACTGAAGAAGAACTAATTAGCTTTGCACTTTATCCAAAAGTTTTTGAAGACTATATTAAAGCTTCACAAAAAAATGGTTCTCTTTGGATGATGCCTTCACATGTTTTCTTCCATGGACTTATGGAAAATGAAACAGCTGAAATTCCAATTGATACAGGAAAAAACTTAATTGTAACTCTAGTAGAAATTGGAAAACTTGACCAAGAGGGATATAGAAACTTAACTTTTGATATAAACGGAAATAGAAGAACTATAAAAATTGAAGATAAAAACGTAACTTCTATGTCTATAAAAAAAGACAGCATTGACTATGCTAATCCTGAAGATGAAAAACAAATAGGTTCATCAATACCAGGCAAAGTTGTAAATATAAATGTAAAACAAGGTCAAAGTATAAAAGCTGGCGACACTATTATGATAATTGAGGCTATGAAAATGGAATCCAATATCGTTGCCAATTCTAATGGTACAATTCATGAAATTCTGGTAAAAATTGATGACATTGTAAAAAGTGGAGAGCTTATTGCCACATTTGAATAAACAAAAAAACAAACAGTTTTTAAAATAACTGTTTGTTTTTTTTCTTTAATTCATTTCTTAAATCCACTATTCTCTTCTTTGAAAGAGGATGTACATAGTATGGAGCTATTTCACTTAAAGGTGTCAATACAAAATCTCTCTCTTCCAATCTTGGATGAGGAATTATTATGTCTTCATCATTTGTTACAATATCATCATATAACAATACATCTAAATCTATAATCGTCTTTGAGTCACTTTTATTTTCTTTTATTTTAGCTTCACAGTCTCGTAAATGATTAATTAATTCCCTAGGGCTTAAAAGAGTTTTTATTTCACAGGCTCCATTTAAAAATTCTTCAGTTTTTCTATCTATAATAGCTTCTGTAATTATAAAATTTGATTTCTTTTTTATTTTAGTATGATACTTACTATTTATAAATTCAATTGCCTTCTCTAAGTTTTCCTCTTTATTCCCCACATTTGAGCCCAATGCTATATACGCTCTGTGCCATTGTCTAACTACAGAAACCTCAGCATATTTAAAATTTTTCGGCCTTAGAGTATGTAGTTTCTTTATTGAAACTCTAACTTTATTTAAAATATCATATTCACTTAAAATAAACTCTGCTAAATCTTCTCCAGCTTCTTCTAATAAATTATAAAAATTTGTCGTAAATTTTTCTTCAACTTTTTTACATAGTTCTACATAATCTATAGATTTTTTTAAATCGCCCGTCTCTCCTGCATTTATTAACCTTAAATACAATTCCAGAGAAATTAAAAATTTCTGTTTCTCTTCTCTTTCTTCACTATATAAACCGTGCTTTGCACATATTGCCAAATCTTTAATAAATATTGTATCCAAAACTTTCACCCCTACTCTAACTTTATTTTATTATATACTAACTACTCCAATAAAAGAAACATAGTAAATATTTTTAATATTAATTGACACACTATACTATACACTGTATAATATACTCAAATAAATGATATCGTATAGAAAGGAGTATGTTTATGTTTGTACTAAGTTCTCAAGTTTTAGATTTATGTGTCCTTGCAACTGTGAACAAAGAAGACACTTACGGCTACAAACTCACTCAAGATCTCATAGAGGCTATATCTATATCTGAATCCACTCTATATCCGGTGTTAAGACGACTGCAAAAAGACAATTGTCTTACAACTTATGATCAGCCCTTTGGTGGAAGAAATAGAAGATATTATCAAATTACTCCAGAAGGAAGAAGACAGTTAAAAAAATATGAACAAGATTGGATTGGATATAAGGAAAGCATTGATAAAATTATTAGGGGGGATTTAAAATGACTAGAATTGAATTTATGCGTGAGCTCAGCAACCGTCTAAGGAGTATTTCTCCTGCTGAACGTGACAATATACTTAACTACTATGAAGAAATATTTGAAGAACAAGAAATTGACTACACAGACTCAGTTCCAGAAAGATATGATCCTATGAAAATTGCAAGAGATATTTTAATGAATCAACAAGCTAACAAATGGGAACAAACTCCTCCCCAAAAAAGGAAGAATCGAGATGGATTACTGCTTATTTTGTTGGGAATACTCTCCCTTCCCATTACCTTGCCTTTAGCTGCTGCTTTCATTGGAATTCTAATAGCAATATTTGCAGTTATAATACTTTTATTTGTATCAGGATTTATGGGAATAGTTGGTGGAATTGCTGGAATAGCATATTTTGTAACATTTTCACCTCTGTCTGCTATATTTTTCTTGGGAGTTGTATTTGTGGCAATTGGGGCTATAATTTTGCTCTTCAATGCAATTAAGTTTATAATTCATAAATTTGCCGGCGGAATCGCCAGAAAATCCAGACCTCAAAATCAAAATAACTTTACAGAAAAAAGTCAAAATAATTTTCAAACAGACCACTTTGACAATTCTAATACCGATAATTTTGACACAATTAAATTAGACGAAGACAAAAATAATGAAGGAGATGAATAAATTGAAAAAATCAACTAAAATCGCCTTAATATTAGTAATTATAGGAGTTCTAGTGTCATCAATTTCATATTTTGGAGGAGCTAGAACTTATTTCAACTATAATTTTGGTATGAGACATAATATGTACAACAGTAATAACTACTATTCAGGCCCTACTGAAAAAAAAGACTACAATTATTCAAATCTTCAGTCAATTCAAATTGACGGTTCTGTTGCTGAAGTTAAATTAATTGGAAGAAATGTAAACACTTGGGAAGTATACACTGTATCTCCAATGGATAAAAATAATAAAATTTCTGTAAGTGAAAGCAATGGAAATTTGACAGTTAACTTAAAAAACTACTCGCACAAGTTAAATAATAGAGTAAACAACGAAAGTAAAATAACTATTATAGGACCTGCATCCGGATTAAAAAATCTAAATATAGACTTAGGTATAGGCGCTATAGAAATAGATAATATTACTCTTCCAAAATTAGATTTTAAATCAAGCATGGCTGATATTGAAATAAAAAATTCTAATATTTCAAAATCTCATATAAAATTTAGCATGAGTGATATGGATATTAAAAATACTAAATTAGCTAATATGGTTTTAGACTCAAGTATGGGGAATGTGGTTGGTGAGAATATAACATTTTCCGGAAAAAATTCTATTCATTCTTCTATGGGAAATGTGGATTTAAAAATAAATGACCCTGAAAATTTATTGAGCATTGTAAAAGGATCAACTTCTCAAGCAGAAAATCAATTAACCGTAAATAGTTCAATGAGCTCTATATCAATTTCTAAACAAAATCAAGGCAGTGTATTTGACTATGAAGATGAGGACTATGACTATGACAACAGATATGATAATTATGACGAATATAATGATTACTATGAAGACTATGGCGACGATTTAGAAAATAAAATTGAGCACCACATTGAAAACATATACAATAGAAAATATGAACATTACTATGACAATTTTGAAAATGATTTCGAATACCTTTAAATAAATATTTAATGATAAATATTTTAAAAATTGTTATAATATAAATATTAATAGCTTTAAATGAGGTGATATTATGAGTCGAAAATTATATAGATCTTCAAGAGACTGTAAAATTGCTGGAGTCTGTGGAGGTATTGCAGAATATTTTGACATAGATCCATCAATTGTAAGAATTTTATGGTTAGTACTTTCAGTTTTTTATGGTGCAGGAGTAGTTTTATATATAGCCTGTTGGCTAATACTTCCTTGGGACTATGAAATAAATAACTATTAATTAATAAATTATTAAATAATTTAAATTTTTAGAGTAGGTTATAACCTACTCTAATTTTATATTTCTATTTTATTAAAAGTATTCTTAGAGTATATTGAAATTAAAATAGAAATAAATCCTGTAATTAAGATTACTACTATCATACTCTTGCCCACTAATATCTCTCCAAATATTCCAAATATAAATTGCCCTATTGGCATAGCTAACATTGAAGCCATCATAACAAATGACATTACTCTACCAAGCATATCTATATCTGTGCTCATTTGAATAAAACTTATTAGTTGAACTGAAACCAGCGTGAACACTCCTTGAAGTACAGTTGCAAGAATTGTTAAAATCCAAAAGGACATATTTACATTAAACAATTCTGAGTACGGAAAAGCTAATGCCATAAATAAAAAACTATTTAATATTAAAAGCTTTGTAGTAATTTTTGAATTAATTTTTTTCGCATAAATTCCTACGAAGGCACTTCCCATTAAACCTCCAATTGCAAATAGCATATTCATTACTCCAAAGAGTTCACTACTTATATTCCAGCTTACTCTCACTGTGTATGGAATTATTACACTTATAAAAGATGAAATAAATAAATTTAACAAAAATGCTATTAGAGATATTCTAAGTATAACTTTTTTACCTTTTAAATACTCTACAACTTCTCTTAAATCTTCATAAACTACACTTAATATTGAACTTGTACTATTCCACCTACTGTTGTTTGGCAATTTTAATAAAATTTCACTTATTACTGCAACTGCAAATAGAAAACCGCATATTATAAATACCATGTATGCTTGATCAAATCTATAAACTATTCCTGCAATTATTGGACCTAAAATATTTGACAACATAGCAACAGAAGTAATTATTCCATTTGCTTGAGAAATGTCTTCTTTTTTACATACAATCGGTATCGCAGATTGAACTACTGGTGTTTCAAAAGAAGACACCATTCCAATTACAACAGTTATAGCTCCCATAATAAATACTGTATTATCACTAAATACACTTAAAACTAATCCAATAGACAATAATAAATATATAAAGTCCATTATTATCATTAATTTTTTCTTTGAAACTCTATCAGACAACACCCCACCAAAGGGCAGACAGATAACTCTAGATATAATAGACAGCGCTGAAATTAATGCAAATACAGTAGAAGAACCTGTCTTATCTAAAACATATAGTGAAATTGAAAATTGAATAATCGTATTGCCAAAAACAGAAAAAAGCTGACTACATAATAAAAGTATAAAATTCCTATTCCACATCTTTTTTTATACCTCCACATATATTAAAACTTAAACTGTCACTTATTGTACTTTTACGCATAGATTTATACATTATCACGTTAATATCACTCCTTTTACTTTTTATTTTATTTAGATACTGTTGGTATGTAAGGGATAAAAAAGAATTTCATACCAGCGGTATGTTCTTGCTGAAAAAGAAAACTGCTTTTAGCAATTTTTCTCTTTTAAGTAAGTAATTAACCTTTTTGCCGAATCTAAAACTTCACTATTTACTAATTCAATTCCCAGTCCTTCAAATAAGTCTTTAATAAAATAAATTTTTCTCATAAACTCTTCTTTAGTAAAATCAAAAATTCTTATTCCTATTAACATATTAAATGTAAGAATTGTCAGCTCAGCTACTTCTGTTGGATATTTAGTTTTAATAGAGCCGTCTTTTAACCCTTCTTTTACATATACTTCAATCATAGGCACAGCTGTATTAATATTTTCTAAGTACTGCTCTCCAATCATTCTGGGACTTTTTAAAGTAACAGCAGCTGAATAAAATATAGCTTGCATTTCATGGGCACTAAGTGAACTAATAATTTTATTTCTTATCTTTTCAAGTCCAGTATTTCCTACCCAATTATCTCCCCAATTTAACTCTTCCGGACTATTTGCAATTGTCTCAAATATATCAAATTTAGAATTAAAATAGTGATATATTGCTCCTTTCGTCATACCCCCAAGTCCATTTACTATATCTTGAATTGAAGTATTGTCATATCCCTTTTCTAAAAACAACTTTCTGGATACATCTAAGATTTTTTGACGAGAATCTTCAGAGTTTCTATCTTTTGTCATTTTTAACACCCCTTACATACCACTGGTATCTAATACTACATTATTTACTTTTATTTGTCAATTCACTTTAATTAAACTATATCTTACATTAAAAAAGATGAGTATATTTCAACTCATCTTAAAATTATTATAGTGAATCTGTATAAATTTGTCTTACAACTTCTCTAGTTGCTTCAACTGGTGCACTAGCTAATAATCCATCTAAACCTGGAGTAGTAAAAGCTAAGTCAACTAATTTTTCAATGTCTTCCTCAACAAATCCCACATCTTTTAATGTCTCATCTATACCTACAGATACTAACCATTGGCGAACACCATTTTCTACTTTTTCAGCTTCTGAAGCATCTCCAGTAAGTCCTGGAACTATTGGTGCCAATAAATCAGCTAAGATATATCCACTATTTTTATAAATTACTTTTATAACAGCAGGTAAAATTATTGCAAGTCCCAAACCATGAGTTAAATCAGGTTTAACTCCACTAAGTGGATGTTCTAAAGCATGTGTAAAGTGAAGCAGACCATTGTCAAATGAAGTTCCTGCTATTAAAGAAGCATAGGAAAGGAAATATCTAGCCTCTAAATCTTCAGGATTTTCAATAGCTTTTGGCAAGTATTTAGCAACAAGCTTTACTGTTTCATTTCCAAGTGTAACTGCAAATGGATTATTTAATACTGTAGTTGCCCCTTCTATTACATGGTTTACTGCATCAACACTTACATAAGTTGTTTGACCCTTTGGAAGACCTGTCATAAGTGCCGGATCATCTATGGAGTACATTGGATATATACAGTCATATGCAATTGCAGGTTTGTAATTTTTTTCAGGTATAGTTACAACGGCAAATCTATTTGCCTCACTACCTGTTCCATGAGTTAAATTTATTGCTATGATTGGAGCAGCTTTTTCAGGTGCAAAGTTCATTTCATAGAGATCTTGACAGTTCTTGTCAGGATATTCCATAAGTATTGCAACACTCTTCCCCGCATCTATAGGACTTCCGCCCCCAATTGAAATTACAGCCTTAGCACCACCTTCAAGCGCTACTTTTACTGCATCGTCAACTTGATGAGTTTCCGGATTAGGTGTAACTTCATTATATAGTATGTACTTAATGTTGTGTTTGTCCAGCGCTTCAGTAACTACAGCCCATGCTCCTGTAGATTCATAAGCACGTTTCCCTGTCATTGCTATAACACAATCTACTCCCTTATTTTTAAGTTGTTCTGCAATAAAATCCATTTTTTTTATTGCACCCACTCCCATAAAAATATGAGAACCACAAATAATTTCACTTACATTTTCAATATTAATACCTTTTTCCCAAGACATTTTTATTACCTCCTAAAATCTAAAATAATTTTTTATAATACAATTATAACTGATTGTTAATTAATTGACAAGCTTTTACCTTTTAATTTTAAAATTTAATCATTTGATTTAAACCTTTAGTTTTCAACGTTTAATGTACTTTATTCCTAAAATAAAAGAAGTATATTAATAAATATATACATCATACATTTATTAATATACTTCTTTTAAATCTATTTAAATATTTTTTATCTAATAGAAAAATCTTTTCATTATATGTGATTTTTAACCCTTTTCATAAAAATAAATACACTAAGTGAAGGAAGTGATATTGGACTTGGAATGACAAAGTGGATGGATGTAGTTGCAGGAGTTGATTTTTTAAAAAGTGACAGTAATGTGTCTAACTTACCTATAATAGTCATGGGAACATCTATGGGAGCATCTACAGCCTTAGTTGCAACTGGAGAAGATAGTAGAATCAATGGAACTATTGCTATTTCTGGCTACTCTGATTTTCCAAATGTCTTTATAGATACTATGAAACAGTATTATATTCCTAAACCATTAAGACTTTTAGAAAAGCCATTTATAACAATTTACTTAGGTCTACACTATGGATTTGATAAATTAAATTACACTCCTATTAACTCTTTAGAAAAATTTAATAATAGACCACTACTACTTATGCACTCTAAAAAGGACAGACAAGTTGACTACTATAATTTTATAAGAATAAAAAGTAGAGCTGAACAACTAGGTATTGACACTACTACTTTAACTAGAGATGGTTATGAACACTTTGTAATTCAGAGAAATTTAGTAACTACTCCCATTGAAGACCCTGAATTTTGCTCAACTATCTTAAATTTTTTAAATGAAAATTTTAGCAATTAAAAAAACTGCTTTTTAGCAGTTCTTTTTAATGAGTATAATCTATAAATTTAATACTTTCGTCTAAATCATCTTTTATAACTTCTTTCATCTTCTTGGCAAAGGGACATGGATATCCTATTGGATTTCCCTTTTGAATACAAGATGCAAATACAATTGTATCTGCCCCTCTCTTTACTAACTTTCTTGCCCTAAGTACAGCCTTTTTACCGGGACAACCTCCACAATTAATAAACCCTATTATTTCTATATCTTCACTTACTTTTTCAAAGGCTCCCTTTCTTTCTCTGATTACTTTAAAATCAGTAGTTCCCGGACAAAAATCCTCTGTTTGCATACACCTTATTATACCAATTTTCACATTATTCACCTTCTTAACTAAGGTTTCCAGATTATTTTCACACTAACCCACTCATACTCTAATAGGCCTCTTATCATCTTCTAAATCTCTTGTTGCCTCTCTTAATTTTTCGTCTACTAACTCACTGTCTTCTTTAAAAATTTTATTAATTCGCTTAAATTTATCCAATTCAATATATCTAACATCTTCTTTATCATTAGAATACAATATTATATACTCTTTGTCTTTATCATAGTCATAATAATGTAAATAAAACCCCATTTTATAATTATAGTTTACTTCATTGTAAGGTTCTTCAAATATGTGAGTTTTAAATTCTTCAGATACTAAGTACTCACTATCTATTAAAGCACTTGTCTTATCATCTTCTACAAAGTACTTAGATACAACAAATTTAATGGAGTTTAAAAGATTAGACAACATTATTTTAGAGTAAAACTCTTCATCTTCTTCTAAAATTTCACTCCACCCATCTCCATAGATTTTTAATATTATATCGTCTTTTTTTTCAACTAAACAGATTAATTTACTGTTATAAAAATATCCAGTATATAGATTTTCTCTACCTTCAATATATTTAGTTATAATTTTTAAGTTAAATAAGCTTAGTTTTTTGTTGCCTCTTTGCTCTATAATATTTTTTTCATATATCTTTTTTGCTTCATCAGAAAAATAAGTTTCTGCAAATTTTTTATTTAACTCAATATTTACATCTTCTATTAAAAATCTCATTGCAAACACTTCATCTTTTGTAGAGTATTTTCCCATATATTCTAATTCACTTTCAGTCAACATTTCATTTGAAGCATAGTTATTTTCAAGTCTCTTGTCAATTGTCTTATCACTTATATAAGAACTTACTAAAGCCAATATAACTATAGCTGAAATAACAACTGAAACTGATAGTATTATTTTCTTTGCAATATATTTAAATGTCCTGTTTTGTCTCTTTTGCATTTTTTCTATTTGTTTTAATTGAAAGTCAATATATCCCATTAAATAATTAGGCAATTTATCTCTATATTTTTTTGAACTTTCACTATCTTTTGAAAATTTAAAAGCTAATGACAATATAACATTGTATATATCTTCATAAATTAATAATCTTTCTTTTTTATAAGAAAGTAGTAAATTAAAGTCTTCATAGTTTATTTTTTTTACATCGTAGATTTTAAAGAAAATACTGTAAAAGTTGAAAGTATCTGTAGGTTGGAAAACATTTAACTTTCTCAATTGATCTTTTGTATCTTTAAAACCCATAGTATTTTTTTTATTTAACGCCAACTCTTCTAAAAACAGTTGTTGAACTCTAATCAGTTCTACATCATAATCAAAAGATATGCTGTTTAATTTATTGTAAAGATTATTTCCAAATTGACCTTCTTCCTTTCTTACACTGGAAAAATAGTAATCATACCTAGTCTCAAAAAATTCTGCTCTCATATACTTAGGTATTAAATTATTTTTAAAGTTCATATTTGGAAGGCTTTTTAATTCAGTTTTTAATTTATTTGAAATTTTATAGTTTTCTAAATCATCAATATTAAACTTTTTATAAATATAATCTACAACATCTTTAGGAAGTAATTTATAGTTATGAACTAAAAATGATATTATATTTTCTTGAATATTTACATAGCCCTCTATACTTAAATCTTCCAATACATTTTTCCAATTGTCTAAATTCTGAGACATATCTAAATTTGAAAACAAGTCATTAATATCTAAGCTAACATCTTCAGATTTTTTATTTTCTAAACTAAAACTTTCTTGAAACTCTGCATTTAAATAACTTTCTTTTAAAGATATTTCTCTTACAGCTATTTCTTGTAAAATCTTTGGTAATATATTCTTTTCTACAAACCAATAGTAATATGCACCGTTATAATTTTCTAATACATAAGAAGCGTATCCTTTTAAAAATAAAATTAAATATTCAGGTATATATTTAACATCTTGAAACTTTAAAAAATCATCAGAAAGATTTAACCTCTCTTTTGAATATACTTCTATAAAGTTTTTTACAAAATTATATGTTTTACTTTCTGTATTTTCCAACATAGAAAGATTTATCTTTGTATTATTTAGCGCTAGAGGATTATAATGTTTTAATTCAATATCCTGTACTATTCCAAAAGATAACTTTAAAAATTTTAAGTCTTCATCTTTTGAATTTAAATTCTCTCCAATATTAAAGAGTTCTCCAAGTTCTTCTATATTGTTAAATCCTGTAGTTAGTTTATAAAAAATAGCATATCTAACTCTATAAAACTTAATATTCTCGTCATTATTTAGTCCATCTATTGCATAAACTTTAAAATCAGGAATGTTTTTAAAAGACTTTAACGCCAACTCATCCTCTATAAATAGCTCAAATTTTTCCAACACAAAATTAATTATATCTTTCGGAATATTTCCAACATTTTCTAAGATAAACATCTCTAAATTATTTTTAGCATCTTCAGTATTTTCCCATTTATTGTAATAATTTCCCCAATACTCAATAGAAATTATATCTGTAAATTCTTTAGATATACTATCTTTTAAATTTTTGCTTTTGCCCTCTTCTCCACTTGACCTATAATTAAGCGCTAAGTCAAAAGCTTCTTTTAACTCTTGAAATTTTTCCAAGTCATCATCTGGATGAGTTACTTTTAGTTTTTTAGCATAGGCTTTTTTTATTTCTTTTTTATTTTCTGTGGGCTCAATTTCCAATATTTCCCATATGTTCATTAAAATATCTCTCTTTCCAATGTATTTAATATATTATTGAGCTCTTCTGCTTCTTCTTTTATTTTTTCAGGTATTTGTTTTTCAAGAGTAATTTCAAATTTCGTAATTAAATTTCCAATGTAACTTCGTTTCTCTCCTAAGCTTTCCACATATAATCTACTTGCTCTTTCAAGTAAATACCTGTTTTCTGATTTTTCTCTAGGATGGACTTTAAATTGTTCTAGTTTTATTAAAATTTCTTCAATTTCAGCTTGAGTTAATGTTCCAGGATTTTCTTCTATGACCAACCTTTTTTTAATACTTGAGTTTACAACTTCTACATCTACTTCTAAAACTCCATTCCCATCATAAGTAAATCTAACATCTATTGCATCATTTTCTCTTTCAATGGGAATTGACAATTTACTTAAAAATAAATTATCTTCTACTTTATTGCTCTCCCCTTGATAAATTAATACATTTATTACCTCTTGTCTGTCATATAGTTTATAAAATCTCTTTATAATACTCACAGGTATAGTTGTATTTCTTTCGATAATTGGCGAAAACAGTCCATCTATGATTATATTGCCATCTACATCAGTTGTTTCTATACCCAGTGTGTGGGCACATACATCTGTTAAAATTACCTCACTTAAATTTTCATCCCTTAACTTTAGCGCTGTTTGTATACCTGCTCCAATACCTACTGCTTCATCTGGATTTATACTAATGTATGGGAATTTATTAAATAGTTTTGTAATATATTTCCTTACACTTTCAGACTTTGTAGCTCCTCCAATTAATATTACTTTATCAATGTCTTCCACTTTTATCTGTGAATCTTTTATAGCTTTTATTATAGGAGTTTTTATTCTCTCCAATAAATCTACAACTAATTTGTCAAACTCACCTATATTTAAAGAGTATTCATAGTTAACGTCTCTATATTCAATATTGAAACTTAAGTTTTCTTCACTTAAATTTAATTTTAAATGTTCGCATTTCTTCCTAAGTAAAGACATAAATTCTAAATTTAAAATATCTTCTTTTAATTGAGTCTTTCTCAAAAAGTCTTTTACTATTTCATTGGTAAAATCTTCTCCACCTAATTTATTATCTCCAGAAATTGCGTTTACTTGAATTATTCCCTCAAAAATTTCAAGTAGAGATACGTCAAATGTTCCCCCACCTAAATCTAATACTAAAATCGTGGAATCAATCTCACTATAAAGCCCATAGGAAATTGCCGCTGCAGTTGGTTCGCTTATTAAATTTAAAACATCAATACCTGCCAACTTTGCCGCTGCAAGGGTAGCTTCTCTTTGAGCATTATTAAAGTAAGCAGGCACACTAATAACTGCACTGTCACAACTTTCATTTAAATAGCTCTCTGCATCTTCTTTTAATTTTTTTAAAATAATAGATGACAATTCTATGGGAGAAAACTCATGTTTCCCTATACTATATATTTTTTTAGTTCCCATAAATCTCTTAAATGCTGAGACAGTTTTATCAGGATAAGTAATTAACCTTTCCTTAGCTATTTCTCCAATTAATATTTCCCCACTTTCATCAACACTTATTATTGATGGAGTCAGCACATTTCCTAGTACATTTTTTATAACTTCTCCATTTTTCCCATTCCAATATGTAACCATACTATTTGACGTTCCTAAATCTATTCCTATTGTAGCCATATTTCTCCTTTTAATTAGTCTTTATCTATATAATTTAAAAATAATAATTTCATATTAATTTTTGCTTATTGTATTTGATTTTATCTCACTTACTATTACTTTTCAATTAATTAAATATTACATTTAATGGACATTTTAAGTTAACTGTCCTATAACCTACAAAACTAACTTTTTGAATATAGATTTTTTAACTAATTAAATTTAAGATTAGTATATAGAAGTGGGGGTGTTATACATTGGATAATAAAACTATAGATGAGAAAAAAATTTCTGAAATAGAAGAAAATTTAAATAAAAATGAATTTAAATTAGAAGTCCAATATGTTGAACTTGGGAAAATACTATTAGAAATAACTCAAAATAAGCAAAAAAAAATAGATACAATAATGGATGAAATTATTAAAAATAAAATTAAATTAGCTTCATTAAAAAATGAAATACAATGTAGTAATTGTATGACATACAATACTTCAGATAGTAAATATTGTAAATTTTGCGGAAGCAAATTAAATGAACAAATAGAAAGGAAAAATGATAATGAGTAATGATGAAAATAAAAAAATGGATTCAAAACCCAATGATTTGAATTCTAATAAAAACCAAAATACAAATTCTAATAAAAAAGACAGTTCAACATCTAAAAATACTCCTCAAGGTCCTACAATATTTCATATATTGTTAGTGATGTTTCTAATTACTACAATAATAAATATTATCTCTGCAAATATTTCTAATAGAGCAGTACCTGAAATTAAATACAGTCAATTTATTGAGTTAGTTGAAACTGATAATGTAAGCACTGTTGAATTAAGTGAAGACCAACTACAATTTGTAATATCAAAGAATGCAGATATTGCTGAAGTTGAAAAAATATTATATCCAAACGGACAAAGTGATGAAAAGGAAGTTAAGCCTGCTCCTGGAAATAATTATATTGCAACTAGAGTAAATGATCCAAATTTAACTGAGAGACTTCTTGAAAAAAATGTTACTTTTGGAGAAATTTATGACACTTCCAATTCATCCCCACTCTTGAGTTTTGTAATGTGGTGGATACTACCTACCCTTATTTTATATTTAGTGTACTTCTTTGTAATTCGTAAAGCTGTTAAAAAAATGGGAAATTCAAATGGCGGTTCAGGTGGAATGTTTGGAATTGGTAAAAGTAAAGCTAAAGAATATGACCTTGAAAAAAATACAGGAATTACCTTTGACGATGTGGCGGGACAAGATGAAGCAAAAGAAAGTTTAACTGAAATGATAGACTTTTTAAAAAACCCATCAAAATACAATGCAATTGGTGCTAAACAACCTAAAGGTGCTCTATTAGTAGGTCCTCCCGGAACTGGTAAGACTTTACTTGCAAGAGCTTTTGCCGGTGAAGCAAAAGTACCATTTTATTCTATCTCCGGTAGTGAATTTGTAGAAATGTTTGTAGGCGTTGGAGCATCTAGAGTTAGAGATTTATTTGAGCAAGCTCAAAAAAATGCACCAAGTATTATATTTATAGACGAAATTGATGCTATAGGTAAAAGTAGAGATAACCAACTTGGAAGTAATGATGAAAGAGAACAAACACTTAATCAACTTCTTGCAGAAATGGATGGTTTTGACAGTGAAAAAGGTGTAGTTGTTCTGGCTGCTACAAATAGACCTGAAGTTTTAGACAAAGCACTTTTAAGACCAGGAAGATTTGACCGTAGAATAATAGTAGATAAACCTGATTTAATAGGACGTGAGGCAATACTTAAAGTTCATGCCAAAGACGTAAAATTAGATCCAAGTGTAAATTTACATGAAATTGCACTTGCTACCTCTGGTGCAACAGGAGCAGACCTTGCAAATATGATAAACGAAGGTGCTCTTTTAGCAGTAAAAGAAAATCGTACTACTGTTCAACAAAAAGATTTAATGGAAGCAGTTGAAGTAGTAATAGCAGGGAAAGAAAAGAAAGATAGAATTATGAACTCTAAGGAACGTGAAATAGTTTCTTACCATGAAGTTGGCCATGCATTAGTCAGTGCCCTACAAAAAAATAGTCAACCTATTCAAAAAATTACAATTGTACCCAGAACTATGGGCAGTCTTGGATATACTATGAATGTACCTGAAGAAGAAAGATATTTAATGACACGTTCAGAAATGTTGGCTCAAGTTTCCACACTTTTAGGAGGAAGAGCTGCAGAAATTGTAAAATTTGGCGAAGTTACAACAGGGGCTTCTAACGACATTGAAAGGGCAACTCAACTAGCTCGTGGAATGGTTACTCAATATGGAATGAGCGACACTTTTGGTCCAATGGGACTTGAAAGTACACAGAACCAATATTTAGATGGTAGAAATGTTCCTAACTACTCCGAAGAAACAGGCACAATAGTAGATAAAGAAATCAATAAAATATTAGAAGAATGTCAAAAAAATTCTATTGAACTATTAAAAGAAAATACAAAAGCACTAGAAGCTATATCAAAATATTTACTTGAAAAAGAAAATATTAGTGGTGAAGAATTTATGGACATATTAAACAAAAACAGAGAATAAAATATAAATTAAATAGTACTTTAAAATCAGGGTGATACATTGTTTCCACTCTGATTTTTTGTTTAAATTACAATAAATAAAATTTATTACAAAAGAAAACGATACTTTTTTAAATTTTTCACTTTCGCACTTGACAGTGAAATAGTATTCTATTAAAATACTACTAATACACAAAAAAGGAGGTATAAAATATGGTAGATTTATTTGGACCCATGGCTGGAATTATTTCTATAGCTTATATTTTTCTAGTATTTGCCATTGGAGACATATTGTCAGTTAAAACAAAAAGTATTATCTCTATGATGTTTACAAGTTCAGTTTTACTGTTACTTGGTTTTTGGATTGGAGTACCAACAGATTTATTTGAAACTTCTCAACTATATGGACTTGGCGGATTATTTATAGTAATTCTATTAACTCATATGGGAACACTACTAAATATTCAACAACTAATAGAACAGTGGCGAACTGTCGTAGTTGCTATTTCGGCAATTATAGGTATTGCTATTTTCTTATTTGTTGTAGGCGGCCCTATAATAGGAAAAGAAACTGCTATCGTAGCAGCACCTCCAATTGCAGGGGGAGTAGTAGCAGGTATTCAAATGGGAGAAGCTGCAGCAGCAATTGGAAGAGTTGACCTGCAAATAATGGCAACACTTTTAGTAGTTGTTCAGGGATTCTTTGGATATCCAATAGCTTCTTTTTGCCTAAAGAAAGTTGCACGAAAAACATTAACAAAATACAAAAATGGTGAAATTGAAGATCCTATGGCAGCCATGGCCGACGTTGAAGGTCATGCAAAGAGGATTCCTCAAACTCCATCAAAATATGCAAGTAGTAATGTGTACTTAGCTAAAGTTGCAATTATAGCACTTCTTGCAACAGCTATTTCTTTCGGTATACAAAAAATGGCCGGCAGAAATATACTAGATAAAAACATTGTTGCTTTGCTACTTGGTATAATTTTTAGTGAACTTGGTTTCTTGGAAAAAGATATTTTAACTAAATCTAATTCTCAAGGTCTTGCTATGGCAGCACTAATGGTAGTAATTTTTAACAGTTTAACTCAGGCAACTCCTGAAGTAGTCTTGGAATTATTGCCTAGACTAGTAATGAGTTTAGCACTAGGTGTTGTAGGTATAGGTCTTGCTTCTTTTATAGCAAGCAAAATAGTTAAAATGGACTTCTTTATGGCATTTGCAATTGGCACAACTGCTCTTTTCGGTTTTCCGGGAACATTTATTATTTCAAATGAAGTTGCTTCAAGTGTAAGTGAAAATGAAGAAGAAAAACAAGTTGTTTTAGATGAAATTCTTCCTAAGATGTTAGTTGCAGGATTTATTACTGTATCTATTGCATCTGTTGTCTTAGCAGGAATTATGGCGCCAATGTTAGGAGGTCTTTAATTTATGGAAATTAAAAATTTAGTAGAAAAAAATAGAAACTATATAAGAGATATGCGTAGATACTTTCATGCCCATCCCGAGCTTAGCTTCGAAGAGTTTGAAACAACTAAAAAAATTGCAGAAGAGTTAGATAAACTTGGTATCCCTTATGAAATTAATGAAAAATTGGGAACTGGATTAGTTGGAGTAATCAAAGGAGCTAAGCCTGGCAAAACTGTAGCATTAAGAGCTGATATTGACGCTTTAAATGTAACGGAGTGTACTGATCTTGACTTCAAATCTCAAAATGACGGAAAAATGCATGCGTGCGGCCACGATGCACATATTGCAACTTTACTTGGTGCAGCAAAAATGCTAATGGAAGTTAAAGATGACATACAGGGAAAAATCTATCTAGTATTCCAACCTGCTGAAGAAGTTGGATTAGGTGCAAAAGCTATGATTGACTTTGGAACATGGTATGAAGAGACAGATAATATTTTTGGGGCACACGTTTGGAGTCCACTGGAAGCTGGAAAAATTTCTGTTGAAGCTGGAGAGAGAATGGCTGCAGCAGACCAATTTATAATAACTGTTGAAGGAAAATCCGGACATGGATCTGCTCCTCACGAAACAATAGATGCAGTAGTTGTGGCAAGTGCAATTGTAATGAACTTACAATCGCTGGTTTCAAGGAATTATTCTCCTCTTGATTCTGTTGCTGTAACTGTTGGAAGTATTCACAGCGGAAATAGATTTAACATAATTGCCGGTAAAGCTGTTATGGAAGGAACTAATAGGTATTTCTCTAAGGATATAGCTGCTAGAATTAAAGATGATATGCTTAGAGTTTGTGAAAATACTGCTGCTGCATATGGAGCAACAGCAACTTTAGAATATAATTATATACTTGGACCTACTACAAATGATCCTGAATCTTCAGCTATTGCAGAAGAAGCTGTAAGAAAAGTAGCTGGCCCTGAAGCATTAATAAAAGTTGAAAAAGTAACTGGTGGAGAAGATTTCTCTTTCTATTTAGAAAACAAACCTGGGTGCTTTGCATTTATTGGAGGAGGAAATCCTGATATTGATGCTGATTTCCCTCATCACAATGAACACTTTAACATTGATGATAGCGTATTGGCAGAAGGTTCAGGAGTATATGCTCAATATGCAATTGACTTTTTAAAGGAAAATGCTTAAACAATAAATACTAAAACCACAGATTATTATTCTGTGGTTTTTTATATTTAATTATGTATTTAATATTTATTTTACAATTTGAAATCTGCATTAATATAGTTTGCCATTTCTTCTATATTTTCATACAGTATTCTAATTTCTCTTGGTTCTAATTTTTCTGCCAACTGCGTTATTTTTTTGTCTATAAAACTCATCTTTTCCATATTAAGTTCTCCTCCAAAATTAAACTGTCCTAAGGAATTTTTAAGTAACTCTACTGGAAAATTATTCTTAAAAAAATCATCTACTTGATTTGGAGTTGTGCAGGAAATAAATAGTATAATTTTTTTCTTTAATAATTCTTCTAGTCTCTTATCACAAAAATTCTTTATATCTCTTTGAATTTTCCCCATATATATTGGACTTCCTATTAATATTAAATTATATTCTTGTAGTTCCGGTACTTTCTCATTTTTTATATCGACATCTTTAACAGTGCAATTTAGTTTATTCTTTAAATATTCTACACAATCTTTAGTACACCCATACTTACTTTCATATAATACCAATACCTTCAATTAACTCTCCTCCTATTAAATTTTAATTTAATAATCCCCTAAGTAAAAAATCAGAATAAATATCAACTAACTCTCTCCAATTTTTATTTAAATACAGTTGATTTTCTAAAGCATTCATTGAAAAACCTATTAATGATGAAATTAGCATCCATGAAATATTTTCATCTAATTTTCTAAATATATTTTCTTTTTCAGCTTCTAACAATAGAGCGTATAATTTTTCTATTCCACTTATTTCCTCTGTTTCAGACTTCTCTCTTGGTCCTAGGATTGCCTTTGTTCCACTTCTAATTACAACTTTACTCATCTCAGAATTTTCTACAATACTAAATATAAATTCTTCAAAGGAAAGTTTTATTTTTCTATCTATAGATAATTCTATATTTTCTCTTAATATTTTTTCAATATTTCCAACTATTTTTTCATAGATTTGTCTTGAAATATCTTCAACAATTTCCGCCTTATTTCTATAATAGATATAAATTGTAGTTGGAGAATACTCTATAGCATTTGCTATTTTTCTCATAGACAGCTTTTCGTATCCCTTTTCAATAATTATTTTTACACTTGAATTTAAAATTAATTGACGCATGTACTCTTTTTCTTTCTCTCTACGTTTTTTAACAACCATAATTATCACTCTTTCATTAACACAGTTATTTATATTAACAGTGTTAATATATTGTATTTTTTATAATTTGTCAATTGATTTTAAAATTTACATAAAAAAGTAGCCATAATATTTTCTATGACTACTAATTATTTACTTATATTAAGTAAGCTTCTTCTTCATTTAACACTCTAAATCCCGCTGCTTTTAGAAGTTTTTCTCCCTCTTCGGCTTCTGTAATTTTTAATACTACTCCTGTTGCCTCTCCATTGCTAGACCATACATACATATATTGAATATTTAAGTCCCTACATGCATTTACAAGCCTATACAGTGAATCGGAGGACCTATCAGTTTGCACAACTATTACATCATTTAAATGTGTGGATATAAGTTCTCCCTTTAAACATTCTCTTGCTTTTTCAGGATTGGAAACTATCATTCTAAGTAATCCAAAATCTGTAGTATCTGCTAAGGAGAAAGTTACAATATTTATATTATTTTTACCTAATATCTCTGTTACAGTATTTAAACTTCCCGGCTTATTTTCAATAAATACTGTCAATTGTTTTACCATAGTACTCCTCCTATAAAATAACTCTCTTATCTACTACTCTTACAGCTTTTCCCTCAGTTCTCTCAAGTGTTCTAGGCTCTACTAATTTAACTTTTACTTGAAGGCCTATTGCTTGCTTTAATGTATACCCTATTTTCTTTGTAAGGTTTTCTAATTTTCTTATTTCATCAGAGAAAAATTTATCTTCAACTTCAACCCAAACTTCTATGGTATCTAAATTATCTATTCTGTCCACAATAATTAAGTAATGTGGCTTAGTTTCCTCAACTTCAAGAAGTGCAGTTTCTATTTGTGAAGGATATACGTTAACTCCTCTTATTATCAACATATCATCACTTCTACCTGTAAATCTGGAAATCCTTGCAAGAGTCCTTCCACATTCACACTTGTCGTAATTAATACTAGTTAAATCCTTAGTTCTATATCTAATTAAAGGAAAGGCTTCCTTTGTAAGTGTTGTAATTACAAGCTCTCCCTCTTCGCCTTCTGCTACCGGTTCCAGTGTATTTGAGTTTACTATCTCTGGCAAAAAGTGATCTTCATAAATATGTAGACCTTTATGATACTCACAATCTGCTGCAACACCGGGTCCCATTATTTCGCTTAGCCCATAGATGTCATATGCCTTTACTTTTAATCCCTCTTCGATTTTAGATCTCATTTGATCTGTCCAAGGCTCAGCACCACAAATAACAGACTTTAACTTTAGCTTGTCTCTTACTCCCTCTTCTTCAATAACTTCCATTAAATGGAGCAAATATGACGGTGTACAGGCAATTGCCGTGGACCCGAAGTCTTCCATTAGAGTAAGTTGCTTTTTAGAATTCGTAGTTGAAATTGGAACCACCATTGCTCCTAAATTTTCCACGCCATAGTGAAGCCCTAAACCTCCAGTGAAAAGTCCATATCCATAGGATACTTGAACTTTATCATCTCTTCCAATATTTGCCATTGAAAGAACTCTCGTAACACACTCTTTCCACATATCTATATCTTTTCTAGTATAGCCAACTACTGTTGGTTTTCCCGTAGTGCCTGAAGAAGCGTGGACTCTTACAACTTGTGATTCCGGCACAGCAAAAAGTCCAAATGGATAGTTATCCCTTAAATCGTCTTTAGTTGTAAATGGAAGTTTTGTTATGTCTTCCACTCCCTTAATATCACCTGGTTCTATTCCCATATCTTGCATTTTTTTTCTATAAAAAGCAACGTCGTGATAAAGTCTGTCTACAAGTTTTACAAGTCTTGTACTTTGAAGATGAGTCATCTCATCTCTACTCATACACTCTTTAGCTTCATTCCAAATCATATAATTTCCCCTCACACTACATCAAATTTAGCTTGTTTTAAAATTTCTTTTGTCTTTTCAATTTCATCTACATTTATAACCATTAGTGGTCTACCATCTTCTCTAACAACTAGAGAATATAAATAATTTACTATTATATTATTATTGGCTATCTCTTGAAGCATTCTATTGAGTTCGCCAATTTTATCGTCTAAACTAACTCCTATTACATCAGTTTCTTTAACTAAAAAGTTTTCTTCTCTTAGAACTCTTACACCTTCTTGTGTATTATCTACAATTAACCTCAATATGCAAAATTCAGGACTGTCAAATAGAGATACTGCTCTTATATTAATATTGTTCTTACTAAGTGTATCTGTCACTTCAGATATACTTCCCTCTTCATTTTCTATAAATACTGACAATTGTTTTAGCATAATATCCTCCTATAAGTTAAATCCTCTATCAAAGGCTTTGATATTTATATCTATTGTCTTTTCAGGAACAGTATTTTTAATTACTGCATGCCAATCTTCTATTGTAAAATTCATGTGTTTTGCTGCAACTCCAAGAACTATTACATTAAATACTTTTAAATTTCCTAACATCCTAGATTCTTCAAGAGCATCTATGGAAATGACATTGTACTCTTTAGATAATTTTTCAATTATTTCATCAGGATACTTTTCTTTTCCTATTACTACCGGCATTGGATCAATCCTCTGATCATTTACAATTAATACTCCATCTTTTTTTAAAAAATGAGCGTATCTAAGAGCTTCTAATTTTTCAAAGGCTATTAGTACATCTGCACTTCCCTCTTCTACAATAGGTTCGTAAACTACATCTCCATATCTTACAAAGGTGACTACTGAGCCACCTCTTTGAGCCATTCCATGAACTTCAGAGAGTTTAACATCATAACCTGCATTTAATATTATTCCCCCTAAAATTCTTGAGGTTAAAAGTGTTCCTTGTCCGCCCACGCCAACAATCATTATATTTTTAGTCTCCATTTTAACCTCCTCTATATGCTCTCTATTACACTATCTACTTTTTCTATTGCATCAAATGGACACAGATTAAAGCAAAGTCCACATCCGTTGCACATTGTATCATTTATCAATGTAGTTCCATCTTCAGCCTTAGTAAGTGCCGGACATCCCGGCTTCATGCACAAACCACACTTTCTACACTTCTCTTTATTTACTATATATTGATTTTTAATTGCAACACCCTTTAACAATACACAAGGTGCCTTTGCTATTATCACCGATAATTCATCTCTTAGCGTTTCTTCTTTAAAAGTTTTTGAAAGTCCGTCTAAGTCAAAGGAACTAATTTCTATTACATTTTTTATTCCCATTGCTTCACACATTTTCTTTATATCTATTGGCTTTACTTCTTCTCCCATGAGAGTCTTACCGGTAGCGGGATTTTCTTGATGTCCTGTCATTGCCGTTATAGAATTATCTAAAATCAACACAGTTGCCTTTGAGTTGTTGTATACCATATTCATAAGAGAGTTTATCCCAGTGTGTAAAAATGTAGAGTCTCCAATTACTGCAACCCAATCTTTTACAAATTCACTTCCACGTGCTTTTTCCATTCCGTGAAGTGAGCTTATACTTGCACCCATACAAATTGTGCTGTCAATTGTTTCTAAAGGCGCTCCTGCTCCCAATGTATAGCATCCAATATCCCCTGCTCCGTGAATTTTTAACTTATTCATCACTGAAAACACTGATCTGTGAGGACAACCCGGGCATAAAATTGGAGGTCTTATTGGAGCTTCCATTTCTTTTTCTATATTTAAAGTTTCGCCTAATATTTTTTCTCTTATCATATTGGCACTATACTCTCCATCTAGTGGAAATAAATCTTTTCCTATAACTTCTATTCCCCAAGACTTAACTTGTTCTTCTATAATCGAATCTAGCTCTTCAATTATATAGAGCTTATCAACTTTCTTTGCAAATTCTTCTATTAACTTTTTAGGTAAAGGATTTATAAGTCCAAGTTTTAAAACAGAAGCTTTTGGAAGAGCTTCTTTTACATATAAGTACGGAATTCCAGAAGTTATAACTCCAATGGAAGTATCACTATATTCAATACTATTTATACTTAAATCACAGGCATCCTCACTTAAAATTCTCTCTCTATTTATTACTACCGGATGTCTGGCTTTTGCATTAGCTGGAACCATTACATTTTTTCTAGGATTCTTCACATATTCTCTATCTTTAATATCTACTCTATCATTTAATTCTACAATACTTTGAGAGTGTGCCAATCTGGTAGTAGTTCTAATAATTACCGGCGTGTCATATTTTTCACTTAGCTCATAGGCTAAAATGGTCATGTCTTTTGCCTCTTGGCTATTTGAAGGCTCCAGTACCGGAACGTGAGCAGCTCTTGCTATTGCTCTGGTATCTTGCTCATTCTGAGAACTGTACATTCCAGGATCATCTGCAACTGTTAAAACAAGTCCTCCATTTACACCTATATATGAAACTGTGTAAAGTGGATCTGCTGCCACATTTAGGCCTACGTGTTTCATACACGCAAAAGATCTTATTCCCACCATTGAAGCGCCTATTGCAACTTCTACAGCAACCTTTTCATTTGGAGCCCACTCGCAGTATATTTCATCTTTATAGTTTGATAAATACTCACTAATTTCCGTACTTGGCGTACCTGGATATGCAGAGGAAACTTTTACACCCGCTTCATATAGTCCTCTTGCTATTGCTTCATTTCCAAGCATTGTAACTTTGTTTTTCAAAATAATACCCCCTAAAACTAAACCCTTAAATCTGTAACTCTTTGAGCTTTTCCTTCAAACCTCTTTAGTGTTCTTGGTGCCACTAATTTTATATTTGCATCAAGACCAGTTGCCGCCCTTAATTTATTTCTCACATTGTTCTCTAGATTTTCTAATTTTGGATAAGAGTCCAGTATACTTGAATCTATTAGTTCAACTTTAACTTCTAAGTGATCTAAATAATTTTTTCTATCTACGATCATTTCATAGTGAGCTCCCAACTCACTAAATTCATTAATTACTACTTCAACTTGATTAGGAAATAAATTTACTCCTCTAATAACTAACATATCATCAGATCTTCCACTTAAGTTTTCCATTCTAGTTGTAGTTCTTCCACACTCACAAGGTTCATATATAAGTCTCGTAAGATCTCTTGTCCTATATCTTAACAGAGGTGTGGACTCTTTTGTCAAACAAGTTATAACAAGTTCTCCCTTTTCTCCCTTAGGTAAAACTTCTCCTGTATCTGGATTTATAATCTCAGCATAGTACTGATCTTCATTTATATGTAGCCCATTGTTCATTAAACACTCTCCTGAAACACCTGGCCCATTTAACTCACTCATTCCGTAATTAGAAGTACAAAGCATGTCTTCTCCCCAAACAGCTTTCATTTCTTCTCGCATAAGCTTAGAAAAGTTTTCGCCTCCAAAAAGTCCAATTCTAATTTTTAAATCTTTCATTGGATCCATACCCATAGACCTTATAACTTCTCCAATGTGAAGAGCGTAAGAAGGAGTTGCCACTAATAAAGTTGCTCCAAAGTCCTTCATATACATAATTTGTTTTTTTGTATTTCCAACTGATGATGGAACTACTGCTGCGCCTATGTTTTCCAGTCCATAGTGAAGTCCCAAGGCTCCTGTAAACATTCCATATCCAAAGCAAATTTGCGCAATGTCATCTCTTCCGGCACCACCTGCTGTTGCCACTCTGGAAACAGTTTCAGTCCAGTTTAAAAGATCATTTTTAGTATACCCAACAACTGTTGGTTGACCTGTAGTTCCAGATGAAGCATGAATTCTAACAAGTTCTTCTTTTTCAACAGCAAAAAGCCCAAAGGGATAATTCTCCCTAAAATCCGATTTCGTTGTATATGGAAGTTTAGAAATATCATCAATTGATTTTATATCTTCAAGTTTTACACCTAGTTCATCCATTTTTTTTCTATATGGCTCAACTAACTCATAGGATCTTTTCACTTGTTCTATTAATCTCTTTGATTGAATGTCTTTAATTTCTTCTCGACTAAGTGTTTCTTCTCTAGCCCAAATATTCGCTATTTTACTCAATTTATAACCTCCATTTTATTGCTTTAAAGCATAAATTTATTTAACTACTAATTATACTTCAATATAGAGATTTGTCAATAGCACTATGCTAATAAATTGAGTTTTAATCTACAATATTGAAATGTTTTGACATAAACTTTAATATAAAATAATAAATATATTTGCTTAATTTATGTGTTCTACATATAATATACTTAATTTAATTTAAATAATATTTAAACGAGGTGTAAGATATGATTAAACCCAGAGAAGAAATTGTAAATATAGTTCCCTATATTCCCGGAAGACCGATTGAAGATGTTCAAAGAGAGTACGGACTTGAACATGTAATTAAACTTGCTTCAAATGAAAATCCTCTAGGTACTAGCGAAGTTGTTAAAAAGGCGCTGATTGACTACATAAATGGCGGTATTAATATCTATCCTGATGGAAATGCCACAAATTTAAAAGAAAAACTTTCAAAAAAACTAAATCTTCAACCAAATAATTTTTTAATTACAAATGGTGGAGATGAATCACTTAGTCTAGTAGCTGAAGCTTATTTAAATCCGACAGATGAAGTCATTTTAAGTGAACTTACTTTTCCCAGATACACTGACTCTTCTACAATTATGGGTGCAAAAATAAACGTAGTTCCCATGAAAAATTTAAACTACGATTTAAATGCAATTTGTGAAAATATAAATTCAAATACTAAGCTTATTTGGATTTGTAACCCAAATAACCCAACAGGAACTCTTTTAACTGAGAAGGAAATAACCGATTTTTTAGATACTGTTCCCGAGGATATACTTGTAATTTACGATGAGGCATATATTGAGTTTGCTGACTCAGAAGATGCTCCTAAAAATGCTTATTTGCTATTTCAAAAATATCCAAATGTACTAACTGTAAAAACTTTTTCAAAAATATACGGTCTTGCAGGGCTTAGAGTTGGATACTTAACAGGTCAACCTGAAATTATAGAAAATATTAATAAAGTAAGAGGACCTTTTAACTGTAACGTACTTGGGCAAATAGCTGCTATAAATGCACTTGATGATGAAGACTTTCTAAAAAAAGTATATGACAACAATATTGAAGGAAAAAAGTATCTATACAAAGTATTTGAAGAGTTAAATATTTCATATACAAAAAGTCAGACAAATCACATATTTTTTGAAGCTCCTTCTATGAATTCTAAAACACTTTTTGAAAAGATGCAAAAAAAAGGTGTCATTATTAGACCATTCCCAGGAAATTATGTAAGAGTTTCCATAGGTACTAAAGATGAAAACGAAGAATTTGCCAAAGTTCTAAAAGAAGTTATTCAGGAAAATTAAAAATTTTAATTGGTACAACCTCTCAATCTGTGGTAAAATTTCTTAGATTGGGAGGTTTTTTTTTGAGTATTTTAACTGTTAAAAATTTAAGTCACAACTACGGTGGCAGAGATATATTAAAAAACGTAAATTTTATTTTAAATAAAGGTGAGCATGTTGGACTTGTAGGTCCTAATGGAGAAGGTAAAAGTTCTTTTATGAACATAGTAACAGGCAAGTTAATGCCTGATGATGGTGAAATAGAATGGTCTAAGCGAGTAAGAGTTGGATATTTAGATCAGCATGCTTCACTAGATGAAAATAAAAGTGTAAGAGAAGTTCTGCAAGATGCCTTTTCTTACCTCTATGACATTGAAAGCGAAATAAACGAATCCTATGAGAAAATGGCAACTGCAACAGATGATGAAGTAAACAGTCTCTTGGAAACTGTTGGAGAACTACAAGAAATACTGGAACATCAAGATTTTTATTTAATAAATTCAAAAGTTGAAGAAATTGCCAATGGAATGGGAATTGACAAAATCGGCTTAGATAAAAATGTTTTTGAGCTTTCAGGTGGACAACGCTCTAAAGTTTTACTGGCAAAACTGCTACTTGAAAAACCTGATATATTAATGTTAGATGAGCCTACAAACTACTTGGACGAAGAGCATATTGATTGGCTAAAAAATTATCTGCTCAACTATGAAAATGCCTTTTTGTTAATTTCACATGATATTTCATTTTTAAACTCTGTAATTAATTTAATTTACCATGTTGAAAATATGGAACTTAACAGATATGTAGGCGATTACGACGAGTTTATAAGACTTAGGGATATAAAAAAGAAACAACTTGAAGCTGCCTATAAAAAGCAACAACAGGAAATTGCAGACTTAGAAGACTTTGTAGCTAGAAATAAAGCTAGAGTTGCAACTAGAAATATGGCAATGTCCAGACAAAAAAAATTAGATAAAATGGAAAAGATAGAACTTATTAAAGACAAGATAAAACCTGAATTTGTATTCTTAGAATCCTCTGCCACAGGAAAAGTTATTTTTGAAACTAAGGACTTAGTAATAGGATATGATACTCTACTTACCAAACCATTAAATCTTAGAATGGAACGTGGAAACAGAATTGCAATAATTGGAGAAAATGGACTTGGAAAAACTACACTTATAAAGACAATACTCAAAATGATAAATCCAATTTCCGGAGATGTTGAACTTGGTCAAAATTTAGAAATCGGCTACTTTAAACAAGATGAAGATTTAAAAAATGAAAATAACTGTATTGAAGAAATGTGGGAAGAATTTCCGGGTTGGGAACAATTTGAAGTTAGAGCAGCTCTTGCAAAATGTGGACTTATGACTAAACACATTGAATCTAAAATTCACGTATTAAGTGGTGGCGAGCAAGCTAAAGTTAGACTTAGCAAAATTTTAAATAAAAAAACTAACATACTCGTACTTGATGAACCTACTAACCACTTAGATGTAGATGCAAAAGAAGAACTTAAGAAAGCATTAAAAGATTACAAAGGTGGAATTTTCTTAGTTTCTCATGAAAAAGACTTCTATGAAGAAATTGCTACAGATATTTGGAATATGAATAATTTTAAAATTTAAAGTAAAATACCTATGCAATTTAAATTTTTGCATAGGTATTTTTTATATTATAGAATTAATATAACCTAATTTATATAAAATTAACAGTATTTCAATTGAAATATTTCCTAAAAGAGAAATAAACACTACCCCAAATTTAAAAGTAAAAATACTATATTGCCCACCGTCAAAGCTTTTACGCAATCTCTTACCTCTATATAAAATTACAGCAAAAATTGTAATTATGCTAAGTATTGTCTGTAGTTTTAATGCTATGTCACTGGAAATATACCCATTTCCCACAGCATAATAATTTACTAAAGTTAAAGCCCCTGTTACAATTGATAATAAAAACATTGCCATATCTTTTTCTCCTGTCAAATACTTTTATTATTACAAATATTATAATTTTCCAAAGCTTATCCTATTATAATTTATATATCTGCATAAATTATATAACACTATACTTAAATTTCGGTACTTAAATGGTATAATCAAATTACTAACACTTAATATAAATGTAATAATTCTTAATTTTAAAGGAGAATACTATGAAAAAAATAATAATAACTATTTCCATTCTACTCTCTATTTTATTAATGGGCCTTAAAACAATAAATAACCCACATAATACCGACAGCATTAATATTGAGCCCATACCTAAAGAAAAATCACTGGAAAATAACAATCCCACTACAAATAATGGATATGTAGAAAAAAGAGAGTTTTGCAGATTTTAATTTAAATTTTACTTGTAGCATTTTACAATATACTAAATACTTTTCTGGAGGGAAAAATGTTTAACTGGATTAATTTTTTAGCATATGTCAGTGTTTCAGCAGGAACGCCTGGTCCAAATAATATAATGTCCATGTCCAACGGAAGTCGATTAGGGTTTAAAAAAGCTATTCCCTTTAATTTTGGCGTCTTAGCCGGTTGCTCTATTACTATGACTATTTGCGCTCTTTTTTGCAGCGTATTATCAGAAGTAATCCCAAAAATACAAACTCCAATGCAAATTGCTGGCGCTTGCTATATGCTCTACTTAGCATGGAAGACTTTTAAAAGTTCTTCAATATCTGAAAATGAAGATTCTAAAAGTGATTTTTTGTCTGGATTTTTACTTCAATTTGTAAATCCAAAAACTTTTATCTATGGAATTGTCTCCATGCAGTCTTTTATAATACCTGTATATGGAAACAACTATCTTGTTTTGTTTTTATTCGCACTATTACTTGCTCTGCTGGGATTTTCCTTTACTTTGCTGTGGTTGTTATTTGGCTCTACTTTTAAAGTTTTATTTTCAAAGTATTCGAAAATTACAAATACAATTATGGCTCTCCTACTGGTATACTGTGCAATTTCAATATTTTTTTAAATTGCCTTTTTCTTTTTAGTATGAAATCCAATAAGTCCAAGTATTGTAAAAAATTCAAGTCTTCCAAGAAGCATTAAAAAACTAAAATACAATTTATATCCCACTGCAAAATTTGCAAAGTTTTTTGTAGGTCCTACTAAGTTAAATCCCGGTCCAACATTACTAAGCATAGTCACAACAGAAGAAATACTACTTACTAAGTCTGCTCCGCTAATAGTTATTATTCCAACTGAAATTACAAATACAATTGCATAAATTCCAAAATAAGAATTTATCCCCATTACAACCTCATCATTTAAAGTTTTGCCATTCATCGTTATAGGTAGTACTGCCTTGGGATGAATGGTCTTTTGAATTTCTCTTTTTATTAACTTTAATAGTACTACTATTCTAATTACTTTTAATCCCCCTGCAGTAGATCCTGCACAAGAACCTATAAACATGAGTATTAATAAAATATACTTGCTAAAATTAGGCCATAGATCATAGTCTGCATTTGCAAATCCAGATGTTGATATTATAGATGAAATTTGAAATGCAGAGTCTCTAACTGAAATGGCCAAACTTCCATAGTTGTGAAAATATAAGTCCAATGTAATTAATATAACGGATACAAATATTAAAATATAAAACAACCTGAATTCTTCATTTTTTAAAATATCTCTTAATTTACCCTTAGATAGTTGGTAGTGTATTGTAAAATTTGTGCCACACAGCACCATAAAAATTGTCATAACCCAAGGGATATAGTAGCCTTGATAGCTCATAATTGAATCAGACTTACTTGAAAATCCCCCTGTCCCAACTACTCCAAAAGTATGTATAATTGAATCAAAAATTCCCATTCCTCCAGCTGCAAGTAATATAAATAAAGCTACTGTTATTATAATGTAAATTGTATAGAGCCTTTTTGCAGTCTGTCTAACTGTAGGCTCAATTTTCCCCGCAACGGGTCCTGGAGATTCAGCTTTAAATATTTGAAATCCCCCAACTCCCAATTTTGGAAGTAGACTAATTGTAAATACAAGTATTCCCATTCCACCTAACCAGTGAGTTATACTTCTCCATAGTACAATAGAGCGCGGCAACTTTTCTATATTAGATATTACTGAAGCTCCTGTAGTAGTAAAACCTGATACTATTTCAAAAAAGGAGTCTACATAACTTAAATCTGCACAGACATACAGCGGAAGAGCTCCAAAAGCTGAAGCCATAATCCATGCAAATGTAACTATAAATAAACCGTCTTTTGGCGTTACAACTTGTTCTTTGTTTTTTATTCTCATCAGTAATAGTCCAAGTATAAACATTACTATAAAAATGCTAAATATACTCATAGCAGTGCCATCGCCATCATATGCTCCTAGTGCCATTGGAGGAATTAAAAATAATGACTCAATAAATAAAATAGTACCTAATATTTTAATAATTATAAAATAGTTCAAAATACCCCTCCACTATTTATTTGATTTTTTATTCGAAAAAAATTTAAGTTTATGTTCTTTTTTTCGAAACACTCTGTTCATTTCCTCAAGTAAATCATGAGTCCAAAATACTATTACATGGTCCCCTTCTCTTAAAATATCATCTCCATTTGGAATTTTAACTTGATTTTCTCTTATTAAAGTAACTATTAATATTCCCTTTTTAAGTTTTAAATCCTTAATTTTTTTATTTACTGCAAGTGCATCACTTTTTAAAACTATTTCTGTAAACTCAGCACTTCCGCCCAACATTAAATTTATAGACAGAGCACCTGAACCTCTTAATTCTTTTAAAATTCTACTTGCTGTTATAAAATTAGTGTTAAAAATTCCATCTATATAAAGCTTGTCTAAAATTGAATTGTAGTTATTTCTAGATATTTTTGCAATTGTCTTGTAAACTCCCATTTGTTTGGCAACTAATGCAATTAATAAATTTGCCTCATCTATTCCCGTAGCTGCAACAAATCCATCAAAGGTGTGAATCATCTCTTCTTCCAATATATTCATATCTGTTCCATCACCGTTAATTATAGTGCAATTCGGAAGTTTTTCTTTTAAAAATAAACAGCGTTCCAAATCATTTTCTATAATAGTCGTTTCAATTCCCTCATCACTTAAAAGTCCGCCTAAGTAAAATCCTATCTTACCTCCACCTAAAATCATAACTTTGTTAATGGCTCTTGCTCTAACAACATCAGAATGATCTCTATCAAAAGATTCTATAGTCTCTGAATCTCCCACTAGAAGTATTACATCATTTTTCTTTAGCACTGTCTGTCCATTGGGAATTATAGTTTCTCCATTTCTGGAAATAGTGGTTATTAATAAATTGTCAAAATCTTCTAATTCCTCAAGTTTTTTTTCTACAAAGTGCTCATCATTTTCAATGTTAAACTCAACTAACTTTACTTTTCCCTCTACAAAGTCATCGCTCATTAATAAATACTTCTTAGATAAATATTTTTCAATGGCTAGTGCAGTTTCATAATCCGGATTTATAATATAGTCTATATTTAACTCCTGGCCTAAAAATTTTAAGTGCTTGTGGTACTCTGGATCTCTAACTCTGGCTATTGTCTTTGCACATCCCATTTTCTTTGTAATGGTACAAAGTATTACATTTGCCTCGTCACTTTTAGTTGTGGCTATAATTATATTATAATTACTAACTTCCAATTCTCTAAGAAGTACTAAGTCTAAGGCATTTCCCTTTATAGTCATTACATCTAAGACATTAGCAATATTATCTAATACCTGTTCATTCTTATCTATTACAGTAACTTCTATCCCCTCATTTACAAGGTAACTTGCCACTCTAAATCCCAGTTTTCCAACTCCAGCAATTAATACTTTCATAATTTACTCCTTAATATCCATTTAAATTATTTTTAAAAACAATTTAAATGACTATAATATTTTATTGTATTTGTTTATTATATATTTAATCCAATATCTTTTAAAGTACTATTTAATATATTGTAATTTCAATATTTCTTGAAGTTTAACAGTAATTAATATATTATTATGAGCAAACCATTTTTTAAATTAAAAGAATAGGAGTTTTAATATGTCTGAACTTATTAATGATAATATTAAAAATTATCAGCCAAAATCATATGCAAATGTAAGCACATATCCAGCTATTTTAGACTGTTCATTAGGTGTACACTATGAACAGATTCCAGAATATGTGCTAAATGTACTTAAAACTATAGACGAAAAAACTATAAAACAATATCCAAATAACTTATCACTTGTTGAAAAAATTATTAATATCTACAAGCCATATGTAGAACTATCTAAAGAACAAGTAAGTATTGGCGACGGCTCTTATAATTTGCTAACAAATATAAATTTACTCTATTTACTTGGGGGAAAAACTTTATTTAGCTATGTTCCAAACTTTTCTGCATATACAGACCACGCTTATTTAATCGGAGCAAAACACAAGCACTACTCTTTAAAAGAAAGTAATAATTTCAAATTTACAGAAGACGATTTTTTGACAGAAATGAAATATAGTAATGCTTCATTGGTATTTGTTGAAAATCCCAACAATCCAACTGGGCAGATTTTACCAATTAAGACAATAGAAAAAATCATTGCACTGGCAAACTCCCTTAATATGGCTATTTTAATTGACGAGGCCTATGGAGAATATATGCCTGTTGAAAATTCCGCCGTATCTCTTGTAAATAAATATAACAACTTATTTGTAAGTAAGAGTTTCTCCAAAGGATATGCTATGGCAGGAATTAGAGTTGGATACGCTGTTGGAAGCTTAGATGCCAGTAAGTATCTCCAAAAATTTATCATTCCATTTAACGGCAATAGTATAGGTAGGATTTTAGCAGAAAATATAATTTCAAATAAATATACTGAACACATTATAGAAGATACTAAAGAAAAAAAGTTGAAATTATTAAATGCCCTAGATAGTATGGAAAACTTAAAAGTAAGTTACACTTCAAGTTCAACTCCAATAATGTTAATCTATACAAATTTAGACTTAAACTTATGGGAATATCTTAGAAAAGTCGGTTTAAATACAGTAAGTGGACTTTCCTATGAATCTCTTGATAAAAACTCAGTTAGGCTAATGATTAGAGATGAAGTTGATTTAATTGTTAAACTATTAAAAGAAGCCGACAAAATCATTGGAGAAGTTAGTGAAGCATAAAATATTATTGTGATATAATTAATATGTATTGACCAAATCTTTAATATGAAATTTATATAGGAGTTATATATGAAAAAGAAAATGCCCAAAAGAACTGCCGAGGAAATAACAGACAAGAGAAAGACTTTAATATTTAAAATAGTATTTACACTACTTGCTCTTTCTGTTGTCTATGCAATAATAAACTTTATAAAAGCTCCTTCAGGAGTGTCCAATAAAGAATATGAACTTGTGAAAAGTGACTATGTTCTAATGATTCTTCAATGCCTTGTGGGAATGGTTATAATATTTTTACCTTCCAGAGTAGAAAAAAAGTATGGTATAGATATACCGGATATTATGGAAATAATATATTTTATATTTCTATTTTGCGCTATATACTTAGGTGAAGTTAGAAACTTTTACTACAAAGTTCCCTACTGGGACGTTATTTTACATGTCTTTAGTGCAATTATGTTAGGAGCTTTGGGCTTTGTAATTGTTGACTTCTTCAATAATTACAACAAGCTACACTTAAATTTAAGCCCATTTTTTGTAAGTTTATTTGCCTTTTGCTTTGCACTCACCTGTGGTGTAGTCTGGGAAATATACGAATATTTAGCAGACCACATACTTAGAACAAACATGCAAAAATTTATGACTGCAAGTGGTGAAATTCTCTGTGGGCATGCCGCGCTTGGTGACACTATGAAAGATATTATAGTCGATTTTATTGGAGCCTTGTTTATAGTTGTAATTGGCTTTATTCACCTTAAAAAAGAAGAGAAAAAGAAAGAAGAAAATAAACAAGCTTAATATTATTTTACTGTGTGTGAAAGGATGTAATTATGATTAGAATCGTTACAGATAGTGCCTCAGATATTACTATTAAAGAAGCTAAAAGTTTAAATATAGATATTGTTCCTTTAACTATTACCTTTGATGATGAAATATGTCCTCAAAATACTCTTGAAGACTTTGATACTTTTTTTAATAAATTAAAAACCACTTCAATCCTTCCCGTTACCAGTCAACCTTCCCCAGAGCTTTATTTAAATGTTTTTAATGAGGCAAAGTCCAAGGAGGAAGACGTCCTCGTTATTACCCTCTCAAGTGGACTTAGTGGAACTTTAAACTCTGCTCTACTTGCGAAAAAGATGTCAAATTATGAAAAAATATATATTCTAGATTCAAAACAGGCAATTTTAACTCAGAGAATGCTAGTAGAATATGCTGTTAAGTTAAGAGATGAAAATAAAAGTATTGACGAAATTGCAAAAACCTTAGAAAACTTAAAAGATAAATTAGTTGTATGCGGCGTCTTAGATACTTTAAAGTATTTAAAAATGAGTGGTAGAATTCCCTCTTCACTTGCCTTTGTTGGCGAACTTTTAAACATAAAACCTGTAGTTATTTTAAAAGATTCTGTATTAAAAGAACTGGGTAAATCCCGTGGTACAAAATCGGGAATAAATTTAATGTACAAACAATTTGAAGAAAGTGAAATAAATTTTGACTTTCCTGTAAACTTTGGCTACACTCTTGATAAAGATAAGGGGCTGGAGTTTATGAACGAAACTATTTCTAAATACAATTTAAAAAATACCAATTTATATCCAATTGGTGGTGTTATTGGAACTCATGTTGGTCCACACTGTCTAGCTATAGCCTTTGCTAGAAAATAATTTTGAGACAAGATTTACTTCTTGTCTTTTCTATGTTCACTATATCTTATATAACTTATTAAAATTTATTATTAAAAATGTAAAATTCACTACCAAAAAAATGTAAATTAGGTTATGATTGTTCATGGGTTAAATGTAATAATAGGAGGAAAAAATGTCAATAGTATATGTATTTTCGCTGCTTGGTGGTCTTGCTCTATTCCTTTATGGTATGGATTTAATGAGCGAAGGTCTGGAGCTTGCAGCTGGAAATAAGCTACAAAATGTTATCGAAAAACTCACATCTAGTACTGCTAAAGGTATTGCAGTGGGTATTGCAGTTACAGCAGTTATACAGAGTAGCTCTGCCACAACAGTTATGGTTGTTGGATTTGTAAATGCAAATCTTATGACTTTAAAACAAGCTGTAGGAGTTATAATGGGAGCCAATGTAGGTACAACTGTCACAGGTCAACTTGTTGCTTTAAATATTACTGATTCAGCACCACTTATTGCTTTTATAGGATTTATAATGTTTAAATTTATCAACAAAAGTTCTATTGAACACATAGGACAAGTTGTAATGGGACTTGGTATTCTATTTATGGGTATGGAGATAATGTCACAAGCAATGAGTCCACTACAAGAGGATATAGCTTTTGTCTCTTTAATGACCAAAATTTCAAATCCAATTGTTGGAGTACTCGTTGGAACAATATTTACTGCACTTATACAATCTTCCAGTGCTTCGCTGGGAATACTTCAAGCTCTTGCTAATAAAGGACTTGTTGGATTACACGGTTCTATATTTATAATTTGTGGGTTTAACATAGGTACTTGTATTACCAGTATTTTATCGGCAATGGGAAGTTCTAAAAATGCAAAGAGAACCGCAGCTGTTCACGTACTTTTTAACGTACTGGGTACTATCATATTTTTAATATTAATATACTTGTTACCTATTGAAGCTTTTGTTGTAAAATACTCTAAAGATTTACCGGCAGCTCAACTTGCAAATATGCATACAATGTTTAACATATTGGCAACTTTAATACTATTTCCATTTTCTAATAAACTTGCTACACTTGCCACTAGGCTAATACCTGGTAAAGATCCTATGACAGAGGATTTTTCTCTAAAATATATAAATCTAAAAAGACCTGCTGAAGCAAATTTAGTTTTAACTGATGTAAGAGCTGAAACTACAAGAATGTTAGAAATTGCAGAAGAAAATTATAGATTGGCACTGGAAATTTTTTATAACTACGACGAAAAAAAACACAAACAAATTTTATACAATGAAGACATTATAAATTATTTAAATTCAAATATAACTAAGTATATTATTGATGTACTTAGTGAATCTATGGACGATACAATGGCATCTAACTTTACAGGATATCTTAGAATCGTAAGAGATATTGAAAGAATTGGAGACCACACTAAATCAATTGGAGAATATGCTAAAGCTTCTTATGACAAGCACTTGACATATAGTGGAGACTTCTATAGAGAAATTGAAGTATTAGACAAACTTATGAATGAACTTTATGATACTTTAGGCGAAAATATTCCACGTGAAGAAAAACGCCTTAAGACTAAAAATCTTAATAATGAAACGGAAGAAGAAATTGAAATATTTAGAAATCGACACATTGATAGAATGAAAAATGGTGTGTGTGATCCTGAAAGTGGACTATATTATGAAAAACTTCTAAGTAGTTACGAAAGAATATCTGCTTATTTAAGTAATATTGGAAAACTGTTAATATAAAACAAAAACTCCTCATAAAATCTTGAGGAGTTTTTTTAATGCCCTATTTATGGAACTATTACTTTTATCTTTTTTTCTAATATACTATACTCCGTCCAATCACTTTTGCCAAATTGCTCTCCATCTATATGACAGTGAGTTTCATCTGAACACTCCATTTTAAAATACTTTCCCTTAGAAATATACACATTTCTACTCTTAGCGTGCTTTCCAAAAAAAGCACTTAATGTTAAAAGAACAACCTTTAATTTTGAACTAGTATTCATAATACAAATATCTATATAGTCATCATATCCCTTTGCCTCAGGACAAAGCATAACAGCTTTTCCCTCATAAGCAGTATTCATCACTACTGAAAAATAAGCATTTTTAAAAATATTTACTTTATCTTCTTCAAATAATTTAATTTCTAAAGGTCTATAGGTAAATAGTATTTTTAAAGTGCATATGGCATATATAAAATTTTTTATTGGCGTTTTTGTATAGATGAGTTTATTTCTTGAGTTATTTACTTCATTAGTAATACTAGCGTCAAATCCTATCCCCGAGGACACAATAAATTTTCTCTCACCATTTAAATTTTTCATTTTACAAATATTATACTCAACTATTTTTTTAGGACTAAGTACAATGTTAATATAGTCTCTATAGTTTATTTTACTTTTAAAAGACCTTACAAAGTCATTTCCAGAGCCTATTGGAACTACACCAAGAGTAATTAAGTTTAAATTTATAAGGCCATTAATTACTTCATTTAATGTACCATCGCCTCCCAGTACTATTACAAAAGACTCTTCTTTTAAGGATGAGGATAATTCAAAGGCAATATTTTTAGCATCTTCTTCTCCTTTTGTATAAAAATAGTTATACTCAATTTTTCTCTCATTTAATATCTTTTCTATTTCACTCCATACTTTTTCACCCTGTCCTGCTCTTGCATTGGGATTAACTATAAAATAGTACATTCTATACCTCTAATTTTTTCTTTAAGTATTGTATTTTTAATTTATAAAACATATTATATACTTATAAAAGTATACTATACTTGACAAGAGACTTGGAGGAAATAATGAATATAAAAAAAGCAGATTGTAACTATTTAAAAACTCAGTTTGACAGTGGTAATTATGACTCTGTAAATACCTATCTCTTACATAATTCAAACCTTCCCGGAAAGAGAGCTAATTTAACTTTAATGCAATCTTTTTCTGAGGTAATAAGCACCTTAAATCCAAGTGAAGAACTTTATAACTACCTCACAAGTATTTTTAATTCTACTTCAAATGGAAATGATGAAAATACTATGTTAGTTATCTGCGGACTAATAGGACTTGGGAATTTTTACAACAAAAATTCTCTTAAAAAAAGTGAAATTACTACACTACTTATTCAAGCTATGAACGACAGTCGCTGGAGAGTAAGAGAAATAGTTACAGAATCTCTTAAAATTATTGCCATAAATTCATATTCAGAATTTCAAAAAATTATTGACAGTATGTCCGAACCCACCCTACTGGAGCAAAGAGCTATTATTGCAACTCTGGCTCACCCAATTATTTTAAAGACAAATTCTCAAATAGAGTATTCACTAAGAGCATTAGATATTATTTTTAAAAACTTTTCTAAGTTAGATTCCAAAAAAGATATAGAAAATTACAAAGCATTAAAAAAAGGTCTATCCTTTGCACCAAGTGTAATAGTAGCTGCAGGTCCAGTAGAGGGATTTGATATATTAAAAAAATATATTAACATCAATAAGAGTATCAACTCTGCAATTAAAGAAAATTTAAAAAAGAGTAAACTCTTAAAATACTATCCAGAAGAAATCCAAAAAATGACTGCACTATTTGAATGTAAAATCTAAGTTAAATCCCTGATATTTATAAGCTATAAGATACATTTAAAATTATACAACACTGTTTTGCTTTACTTTTTAAGGGTATATTGTTTATTAATAGTAGTAAGAAGAAAGGGATGATTTTGTGAGTAAAATAATTAGAGATGAAAACTTATTTTGGGTTGGTGAAGATAAAAACAACCCTTCAGGATTTATTAAATTTAGACCTTTAGAAGATAATCCAAAAGTATTACTTGCTGCAAGTACAGTTGTAAATCCGGAGTTAAGAGGTCAGGGAATGGCTAAAAAACTCCTAGATGAACTAACTGACTATGCAAGAGAAAATGACTATAAAATAAAAGCTCAGTGTTCTTATGTAGTTACTAAATTTAATGAAGATCACAGTTATGATGATGTAAATGTAGACGCCGGAAAAAATGTTGAAGGTCCGGGAATTTGTGAGATATTTTAAAAGAAGCCCTAATAGGCTTCTTTTTTACTTTTCCTTATTATTTATCTCTACTAACTTGTCCGTAGGATTGAAATCTATTTACGATGTTTTCTACTTCCACATCATCTATTAAAACCGGCTTTCCACATGATAGTGCAAGAACGTGTATCTTTGAAAGTTGTTCAACTGTCTTAGCTAAGCCAAATGCACTATCTATGTTGTAGCCAAATGTTATTTGTCCATGATTTGCCTGTAGACAGGCTCTTCTGCCTTTCATTGCCTCGACTGCTCTTTCTCCTATTTCTTTAGTTCCAAAAGTTGCATATTCTGCACATCTAATATTATTTCCACCACCATCAGCTATTATATAATTTGATGCAGGCAAGTCCATTCTATTACATGCAAGTACAGTTGCAAATGTTGAATGACAGTGAACTACTGCTCCTGCTTCTTCTCTATCTATATATATAAGTCTGTGCATTTCAAATTCACTTGAAGGCTTCTTATCTCCTTCCACAACATTTCCATCTAAGTCCATTACAACAATGTCTTCAACTTCTGTTTTAAAATAATCTATTCCACTTGGACTTATACAAAAGTACCCCTTATCTCTGTCAATAATTGAAATATTCCCTCCAGTTCCCGTAGTAAGTCCCTCTGTAATTAACCTCTTTCCAAATTCCACTACTTTCTTTCTTTCCTCTACCATTAACATATTTATAGTCTCCTTATAATGTTCTATCTTAGTTAAACCTTAGCCAAACTCACCTATACACTTTAACCAATTTTCATAGTAAACTAATTACAAATAATATATATCAATAAAATTTTGTAGCTTCTTCTAAATATAAGTTTAATTTTTCAGGTCCATAAACTCCCTTATCTGTAACCACTCCTTTTATCAAGTTAGGAGGAGTTATATCAAATGAAGGATAAATCCCCTTTACATTATCATCTGTTATCTTTATATCTAAAAACTTAAGAGCTTGTTCCGGATCTCTCATTTCAATTATTATGCTATTTCTATCTTTTTTATCTCTGTCTGGAAATCCTGTCACATAATATGGAACATTAAATCTTTCACAAAGTATTGCTATTTGATATGTTCCAATTTTATTTGCTATATGCCCATCAGCAGTTATAGTATCTGCTGCAGAAGTAAATAGATCTACTCTATTATTCTCTAATAGCCACGCTACCATATTATCTGTTACTACAGTGGTATCAAAACCCATTTCTGCACAACAAGATGCTGTTAATCTAGCTCCTTGGAAAAAGGGTCTGGTTTCTGCACAATAAAATTTAATATTTTTATTTTTTTCCTTTGCAAGTCTTAATAACATCCCAATAATAGTTTCACCATAACACTGAGTTAAAACAACTGAATCATCCTCAAGTAAATTTATTAAATTTTCAGCTACTCTTTCCATAACAGAATACCTTCTATTTAAAGAATCAACTGTATCTTGTTTTATAGCTGCAATAGGATCTTTTCCACTTTTAATTGCATCTCTACCTACTTCATAAGATTTCTCTGTTATTAGGCCCATTCTATTGGCTGTAGTAGGTCTTGCATGAGATAAAACATGTGAGGCTTCTTTTAAAAATTCTATTCTATCCTCTTCTTTTAATTTTTTACTTTCAAATGCTGCCAATGCCATTCCCATTCCAACTGCAGTATATGGGCCGGCACTTTGTGTAACCATATCAGTTATTGCCTTAGCTACATCAACATAGCTTTCACATACTACTTTTTCTTTTTTTATAGGGTAAATTCTTCTATCTAAAATCTCTACTTTTCCATTTTCATACCAAGCTACATTCTCATATTTCAATAAGTAAGGTAAATTATAATCTTGTCTCTTCATTTTTTTCTCCTAACACAACTTTTTGTTTGTCATTTATCTTTAACAAACTCTATATAAATTTATAATATAAGAAATTTTAACATTGTTCAACTAAATCAAAGGATATTTATGTAATATTTTGTAAATTTATGCCATTTATTTTCAAAATTTAAAATATAAAAAAAGAAGGTATACAACCTTCTTAAATTCAAACTAATATTCACCAAAAATTAATTCGACATTGTTTTCTTTTAAAAATTCTATCCACTCATCACTCGGCTTTCTATTTGTTATTAAATAATCTATTTTATTAAAATTTGATATTTGAACTAGTGACACTTTATCAAATTTTGTATGGTCTACTAGTAAATATACTTTATCAGATTGTTCAATCACCTTTTTTCTTATTGAAGAAATTGCCAAGTTTGAATCCGTAATTCCATTTAACATAGAAATAGAACTACAAGATATAAAAGCCTTGTCAAAATGGTACAATTCAAGCATTTCTAAACAAATACTATCCATGGTACATTTATTCCTAATATCTATGGCTCCTCCCAATTGAACGGGATTTACATTTTTAAATTTTAAAAGCTCATAAGAGACCATAATAGCATTAGTTACAATCGTAGCTGCAACATCATCCATAAGATTTAATAAAGATAGCACTGTAGAGGAGTTATCCATAAATATAGATTCTTTTTCTTTTATTTCTCTATATATCAATTTTGCTATTTCTTCTTTTTCTCTTATAGTCAATTTTTGTCTCACAGAAAATTCTACATTTTTTGTAGATAAAATATTTTCATTAAGTGTTCCGCCACCATAGGCCATCTTAATTATTCCACCATCTTCAAGTTCTTTAAAATCTCTTCTAATTGTCTGTTCCGAAACATTAAATTCCTTTGAAAGTTCTTTTATAATTAAAGTTTTCTTTTCCAAAAACAAACTATATATTTTATTTTTTCTATCTACAGATAACATATTTTTTACCGCCTATAGTAACATTTTTATTATATCTACATTTTAACTTAACGGAGAATGTTTTTCAATTAATCAATCACATGCAAAAAATTAACATTTTAATAATTCCATCTTCCCTATATAATAATCTTTTTTTACTTCTCCGCCAGTTGTAATTAAATATTCCCCTACTAGATTTCCAGGTGAAAATCTCCTTTGTTTAGCTTCTTCTATAAATTCATTTAAATTTGAAAACTTACTACTTGTACTAACCCAAAATAGTCCCTGTAAATATAATTTTTTTTCAGTATCTGCTCTTCTAAGCTCATCTCCACTTTCAGCAAATATTCCATATTTTATGTCTAGAGGATTTTCACAATTTAAAAATACTACAGTTTCTTCTGGATTTTCTAAATATATTTCTACATGTGCTGTATTGTCAAAGTCAAAGTAGTTTATTTGACTAAACTTCCCCTTAACAATTGTAAAATTTTCTTTTAACTCTTCTATAGATTCAACTGCACTTATTCTCTTGTCAATTTTTTCAACTGACTTTTCCAATTTTTCAATTTGAGCTTGTAGTGATACTCTATTTTCCTTAAGTATATTATTTAATCCACTTTCATCTTTTGATGACAACTTCTGTATGTCATCTATTGACATAGATAAATCGCGATAAAAAATAATGTCGCAAATATCCATCATAGCTTGAAAAGAAAATGTTCTGTAATTATTTTCTGAATTTCTCTTAAAGCGAATTAAGCCTTTTTTATCCCAATATCGAAGTTTTGAAGCTGAAACTCCCAGCACTTTTGCAACTAATCCTATTTGTCTTACCATCATTATCCTCCAACTTGACATTAAACTAACTTTAAGGTGTATTCTATAGAATATAGAATAACATAAATTTCAAAAAAGGAGAATTATAATGAGAAAAAAGTTTTTCCATTTTGTACTTCCATCAATGCTCGCATTTGCATTTTCTGGTCTATATTCTATTGTTGACGGGCTTTTTATAGGCAGAAATATTGGAGACGCTGGGCTTTCTGCTATAAATTTTGCCTATCCTCTCGTTGTTCTCATTCAAGCAACAGGTACAGGCATAGGTCTTGGTGGAGCTGTTGGAATGTCTATTTCTTTTGGAAAAAAAGACATCCAATCAGAAAAAAAATATTTAGGCTCAACACTAACTTTACTTGCCATCGCTTGTCTGGTGCTAACTGCTTTTTTATTATTATTTATGCACCCAATACTCGTAGCTTTTGGAGCAAAAGATACAGTATTAAAATATGCATCAGAATATTTATATTGGATAGTCTTAGGTTCAAGTTTTCAAATTTTAGCAAATGGATTTGCACCAATTATACGTAATTTAAAAAGACCTGCTCTTGCTATGTTTGCAATGATTTTAGGTTTTATAACAAACATTATTCTAGACTGGCTATTTGTTTCGGTTTTTAGATATGGAATGAAAGGTGCTGCATGGGCAACTATTATAGGACAGTTTATAACTGTACTGCCATGTCTTCCTTTTATATATAAAAATATACGCTCACTGGAGACTTCAGATTTTAAGCCCAATTCAAAACTTAGAGCTTCTATTTTTAGCACAGGACTTTCACCTTTTGGACTTGCTGTTGCACCATATATTATTTTAATAATGATGAATAAGTTTGCAATGAAATATGGAGGAGTTCAAGCAGTTGCTGCCTACTCAGTAGTAAGCTATGTAGTATCATTTATACAATTACTATTACAAGGTATTGGAGATGGTTGTCAACCTCTTATTAGTTTTTACACCGGTCAGAAAGAAACTTTAAAAGCTATTCAAACTAGAGATTTTGCATATAAATTTTCTCTAGCTGTGGCAGGAGCTTACGCCATAGTAGTATTCTTACTTCGTGTACAAATTCCAATTTTATTTGGAGCTTCTACTGAAGTTGCAAAAATAACTGCAGCAATATTGCCTTTATTCTGCCTTACTTTTTTATTTTATTCATTTACACGTGTTACTACTTCATACTTTTATGCCACACATCAAAATCGCCTATCTTACTTTATAATATATGGCGAACCCGTTGTAATACTAGTTCTATTGACACTAATCTTACCTCGCATATTTGGCATTACCGGAGTGTGGTTATCTGTTCCAAGTTCCCAACTAATAGCAGTTTTACTTGGAGTATTTTTTATACTTAAAGCTGACCGCTATAGAGGTGTAAAGCATAGTTAGAGCACTATTCATAAATCAATAAAATTTTATATAAGATCAAGTCTTTTAGAAAACAATAATAAACTTGATCTTATTTTATTTTTTTTAACATTATCCTTACAATTGTGTATTAGTACATTATTATCTCAATTAATCTAGTATAATGAAACTATGACTAACTATTACATATTTGGAGGAGATTATTTTTGAATGAAAAACATTCTTATCTTGGAAAAAATATTTCTACTATTTTAAAAAGATTAGATAGAGATTTTTTAATTTATACAATTAAAGTAGTATTGGGAACTATTATAGCATCCCTATTTATGAGATACATTATGGAACACATTAACTTTACAGATGTACCAATGATTCCTTTTTTTGCCTGTATTGGAGTTTTAGTTGGAATGGAACCCGACAGAACAAGGGCAATATCTAATGTAATAACTCGAAATGTCGGAACTGTTGTAGCCGGAGTTACTGGTGGTCTTGTTGCCAGCTTTACAGAAAACATCGTTGCCATTTCTCTTGGAATTATACCTTACATGGTATTTTTAGCACTACTAAATCATAGAAAGAGCATTGTCCCTGGAGGAATATTTTATTTTGCAATAGCTTATCTTACAACTCTCGACAATGCTTGGATGTATGCTTTAAACCGAACTATAGGAACTGTTTTGGGAACTTTGATCGGACTTGCAATAAATTTTTTAATTTTCCCACCTAAAAAATAATAATACGTATCTTTTATTTTACTATATTAATATTTCTCTTAATTCTATTCAAAATTATTTATTATTAATTTCATTGATAATGATTATCGTTTTATTTCAAGGGTATATTAATAAAAGAAAGTTAACAGATAATTCTGTAAAATAAAAGGAGGTCAATTATGACTTATAAATTACCCGAACTGGGATATGAATACAATGCATTAGAACCACATATTGATGCAAAAACTATGGAAATTCACTACACTAAGCATCATCAAGCTTATGTTGATAAATTAAATGATGCTATTGCAAACGAACCCGAACTTCAAGAATTGAAGCTTCCTGATTTGCTTAAAAAGTCAGAAAGTTTGCCAGATAGTGTAAGACAAGCCGTTATTAATAATGGTGGTGGTCACTACAACCACTCACTTTTCTGGAAATTAATAGCACCAGGTGGAAGTAAAGAACCTGTAGGAAATTTAAAAACTGCTATTGACAAGAGTTTTGGTTCACTAGAAGAATTTAAAGCTAAATTTAACGATGCTGCTACAAAGCGTTTTGGAAGTGGCTGGGCGTGGCTAATCTATAGCAATGGAGAACTTTCAATTGAATCAACACCTAACCAAGACAGCCCTGTAATGAATTCTAAAAGAGTGGTAATAGGACTAGATGTTTGGGAGCACGCATATTATTTAAAATATCAAAACAGAAGGCCTGAATACATTAATGCATTTTGGAATGTAATTAACTGGGACTATGCTGAAGAAAGATATAACTATATATTAAAAACCAGTAAATAAACTAAATATATTAACTAATATAAGTTAAAAATCTGCAAGCTCATTTATCAAGCTTGTAGATTTTTAATTTGAAACTACTAAGTTTTTATTATTTAAGTATCTAAATAAATTTATAAAAATTATAGGAATATAAAAACACAATCATCATTACAGTTGCAACAGATAGTACTATTAAATACATCTTTTGCACTTTTAAATCTCTTGCTGCTTTTAAGTTCCTCATGACAAAAAATATGTTTATTACCTGAAGTATTAAAATGATGTACGATAAAATAATATGTGGTAAAAATGCAGAAGATGAAAGTTCAGGCTTAGCTAAAAATCTAAGTGTTTGAACAACTACATTGCCAAACTCTAATAATCCAAGTATAGATAGTGAAAAATAATATTTTACCAACTTATTGTCCTTATTTTTATCTTTTCTATTTCTTATTTTCATTATTACTGCTGATATCAAACCGACTAATAATACTAAAATGCAAATTGCAATATATCCTATAGTAAAGCCTGTAGACTGCACTTCTGATATTTTTAAAGACTGATCTACAGAGCCAAATGTTAGTGCTGTTACTTTATTTTCTGAATCTCTTAAAAAATAAAGTTTGCTCATATTCATTCCAGCTTTATCCATAAGTGTATTCTTACCATCTACTCTTACAAAGTGATAAGGTGCTACTTCAACATAAGAGCTATCAATTCCATAAGCAGAAACTTTTAAATTAATACCTCCATTTTGATTTGTGCTAATTTCATAGTCTGAATTCATTAAAGGATACATTATTTTTCCGAAGGTAAATTCAATGGTACGCGCACTTCTGTACTTACCAACTACTTCTTCACTGTGACTATCTCCACTGTATTCGGCTGGTATGATTTCTCCACTTCCAATAAATGTTTCAATTAATTCTGTGCTCATTCCCGACATATCACTTGCTGCATTTGTAAGTAGACATATTCCAAAATCCGTCTCCGGAACCATTATAAAACGAGAAGTGAAACCAATTGTATTTCCACCGTGTTCAAGGGTTCTAACTCCACCATATTCACCCTCCCAAAACCCATGTGCATTAACCCGCATATCCTCATGAGAAAATAAAGTGGTGTGCATTTCACTTAAAGTTTCCGGATTTTTAAATAATTTTAAGTCTCCTGTTCCGTCGCTATTCATATGAGCAAGCATAAACTTAGCTAAATTATCAGCTGTAATATTTAAACTACCTGCAGGCATATCATTAATATATACATGAGGCACTTTCTTAAATTCACCATTTTTTAAAGCGTATCCTTCTGATTTGTTCTTCATTATATTTTCTACTGCAGTATAATTTCTGTCAAAATAAGCATTTGTCATATCTAAAGGATTAAATATATTTTCTCTTATATATTTTGAATACTCAACTCCACTAACTCTCTCTACTATTAATCCCGCTAAATTAGTTCCATAATTGGAATAGGCCACTACTTCTCCCGGTGAATAAATTTGCTTTGGAGCATACTTCTGTGAAAGGTATTCCTCTAGTGGAAGTATGTCTTTAACATCACTTACCATCATAGCAGTTGGATTTTCTTCAAAGCCTGCACTATGCGTCATTAAATGGTTCATTGTAATAGGCTTTTCAAAAGATAAATTTAAATAATCTTTAGGGAGGCAGTTTTTAATATCTTCATCTAAATCAATTTTCCCCTCTTCTACAAGTTGCATAACTGCTGTCCAAGTAAATAATTTAGATACTGAACCTGCCTCCATAAAAGTTTCAGTTGGAGATACTTCTATATTTTCTTCAACACTTGCTAGACCATATCCTTTTTCAAATACAATATTTCCATCTTGAATTATTGCAACTGAAGCTCCTACAATATCTTTGTTAATATATTTCTCTGCAATTTCATCTGTTATCATTTCAATTTTTTCTACATCTAACTCTGTTTTTGTTGATTGTAATTCTTCACTATTTAATAATACATTATCTTCACTTGCCAAAATTTCCAACGGGAATGAACTTAGCATTAAAAATAATGCTAAAGCTATAGTTAATATTTTCTTTTTCATTTGTCTTCTCCTCTGTTAAAACACTCTGTTGTCATAGGATCTCTAATAATCCAAATAGTTAAAACCACTCCAATAATAGATAGTATTATATTTACAATAGAATAGTCCCAAAGTGAAATTGTTCCTAAGTTTCCTCCTAATAATAGTGAAATTACTACTCCTGAAACTATTGTACTTACTACCGATCTCTTCTTCATTCCTATTACCATGGGAATAAGTCCTACTATTGGAATTAGAACAATGTTTTGAATTTGATTTATATATTCTGTTGTTGGAATTGGACCTTTATTTAAAATTAAAATTAATAAAATTCCTATAGCTGTAGTTACTATCATAGATAAAAAACTAATTATAAAAGCTGTATATATTTTTGATAAGAGAATTTTACTTTTCTTAATTGGATATAAATATAACTGTTGAATCTTTTTAGTTTTAAAATCTTTGACTACATAGGCTGAATACATAGTTGAGGTAAAAATAAGTCCTATAACTGAAACCATTTGAAAATATAGTGAATATACCGGAGGCATTTCAGAAATATCTCTTATAAAATCTCCAAACTCTTCAATTGAAAGGTTAGTCAGCATAGGCATTTTTTCAAAAAATAAAAACATTCCTAAAAAAGCTATTGAAAATATTAAAGGTATCCATATTTTTGAAACAGCTTTAAATACAGAGCCCTTCCCATATTTTTTCATTTCCAGTGATATTAATTTATTCATCTGTACCCTCCTCTGTTTCTGATAAATAGTAATCTTCCAGAGAAGATGTCTTTACTTGAAAAGATTTTATGTTTATCTCTTCTGAAACTAATTTTCCGATTAAGTCAGATTGAATAACTGACTCATCATATATTCTAATAAGACCTTCTCCATCTATTTTAAAATTGTCTATTTTTAGTTTAGATTTTAATATTGCAGCTGTGCGTTTAACATTTTCAACTTCAAGTAAAAAAAAGTTTATATTTTTATTTTTTATAACTTCTATTGGTTCTTCTGAATGAAGTTCACCTTCTTTTAAAATACCTATTGTGTCACAAAGCAGTTCTAATTCACTTAAAATGTGACTTGAAATTATAATTGTCGTTCCAAAATCTCTAGAAAGCGTCTTAAATAAATCACGCATTTCTTTAATTCCGGCAGGATCAAGTCCATTAATGGGCTCATCTAAAATAAGCAGCTCCGGTTTAGATATTATTGCCCTCCCAATTCCTAGACGTTGCCTCATTCCCGTTGAGTAAGACTTAACTAATTTGTCTTTGTACTTTGTCATACTCACTAATTCTAAAACTTCTGCAACAGCTGTTTTATTGTAATATCCCAAGTATTCACAGTGTATTTTTAAGTTTTCTATACCTGATAGTTCCTCCTCAAAAAACGGTTCTTCAATAAGTGCACCTATTTTTCTTAAATATTCACAACTACTTGAAGTTATTTCTTCTTCAAAAATATTAATACTTCCGGAATTAATAGAAATTAAGTTGCAAATAGCTTTTAAAAGTGTAGTCTTTCCTGCTCCATTTGGCCCCAGCAATCCATATATCTCGCCTTTCTTGACGTTGATATTTATATTTTTTAAAATTTCAACTCCATCAACTTCTTTTAAAAGGTCTTTTGTCATAACTATATTTTTCATAAATATTCCCCCTAACACTTAATAATTTACCATTTAAAGTTTTCTTTTAACTTTAGAGTTTCTAACTTTTTTCTAACAATTTATTTATACAGAAAAATATCACCAGGATAAACCTAGTGATAAAATAGTTAATATATAAATTTTTTAAACAATATTTTAAACTCTGTTCTTTCAAAAGGAGCACTACTAACAGTTATTTCTCCATTCATCTGTTCCACCAATTGCTTTACAATAGTAAGTCCAAGTCCACTTCCTTGAAATTTTTTATTTCTGGAGTCCTCAAGTGTAAACAATCTATTAAATATCTTGTTAATATCTTGTTTTTCAATCCCTTGTCCATTGTCATATACAATTAAACTTGCATATCCTTCACTTTCAACTATATCTATGCCAATTGTACTTCCACCATATTGGATTGCATTTTGAAGTAAATTTCTAAGAATTCTCTTTATAGATTTTTCATTACCCATAATATTTACAGTATGCTCTGGTATATTTAATTTTAAATTAATATTATTGCTTTTAATTAAATCATAAAAATCTAAAATAATTTTCTTTGCAATTTCAGATAAATTAACTTGAGAAAGCGAAATTTCAGAGTCCATTGACTCTAGCTTTGCAAGTTCAAAGAATTCATTAATAATATTGTGAAGCTCTTCTGCAACAGTGTATGTTTTTTTAGCAAGCCTACTATTCTCCTCTAGAGTTTTATTTTCAAAGTTCAACATTTCAAGTAGTCCCATAATTACTGTTAAAGGGGTTTTTAAATCATGCGAAATATTTGATAACATTTGTTTATAGTTATTTTCCGACTTTATATAATTTGATTCCAAGGATCTATTAAATTCCATCATTATATTTAACTCTTCACACAATTCTTTTACTACTGGATTTGAAGTGTTTACAAAGACTGACGAATTAGAACTTTTTTCATTTACATCTTTTATTTGTTCTATAATTGATATTATTTCAGATTTTTTCACTTTTACTTTTCCTCAATCTATAGCCAATACCCCAAAGAGTTTCTATGTATTTAGAATTTTTCCCCTTATCCCCAAGTTTTTCTCTAAGTCTACTAATATGAACATTTATAATACTTTCATCTCCATAGTACTCATCTTTCCAAACTGAAGAATATATTTGGCCCTTTGTAAAAGTTCGCTCAGGGCTTAATAAAAACATCTTCAATATTTCAAACTCTGTGGCTGTCAAAGATATGTTTTTTTCATCTTGAGTGAGACTACAATTATCTATATCTAAAGATAAATCTAAAAAAATTAAAACTTTATTTTGATTGTTCTTTAGACTCCACAAACTACTTCTACGTAAATTAGCTTTAATTCTGGAGTCTAATTCAGCAAGAGAAAATGGTTTTATAATATAGTCATCTGCTCCTAAGTCCAATGCCATAGTCTTATCTAATTCCAAATCTCTAGCCGATATAATAATTATGGGAACTGTACTTTCTCTTCGTATTTGTTCCATAACTTCAAGTCCATTTTTTTAGGAAGCATAATATCCAAAAGTATTAAGTCATATTTACTATCTTCGTTGAAAAGTTCAATTCCTTTTTCACCATCTGTTGCAAGTGTAACACTATATAGCTTTTCAGACAGGTAACTTTTTACCATATTTGCTATATCCTCACTGTCTTCAATAAGTAATATTCTCTTGCTCAATAGCACTCCTCCTATTTATTATATTTCATAAATTTATTGTATGCTTTCTTATAATATTAAAGTTACTTTAACTAATATCTTTTTATTAAAATGGCCCATATCCAAAACTAACAGCCAACATTAAAAATATAATTTCCAGCACAAACATCATTAAAAACAGTGGAGTTATAAATCTATACCACTTGTTCATTGGCACTCCCATAAGACCACACATTACGGCGCATCCAGTAGGCCAAAATATATCTGAAAATCCTGCTCCGAAGGTATATGCTAAAACTGTAGTCTGGCGAGTTAAACCTATCATATCACCAATTGGAGTCATTAATGGGATTGACACTGCAGCTTGACCTGAATTGGAAGTAATAAAAAAGTTAAGTAAATTTTGAAATATTAACATACCTATTGCCGCAAGATACTTAGGCAGTTTTATTAATATTTCCGACATATAAAATACTATTGAGTCAATTATATTAGCCTCAGTCATAACTACCATTATTGAACGAGCAAATCCAACTACTAGCGCTCCAAAAATTATTTCGCCTACACTCTCTAAAAAGTTTTCACAAATTTCATTTAAACTAAAACCTGCAACCAGTCCAATTATTACCATCATAATTATAAAAAGTGCGGATAATTCTCTTAAGTACCATCCTCCTAGAATAGTTCCTAAAACCATAATTACAATACTCATAACAAAAATTCCCAATAAAATTTTATGCCTGTTTGTAAATGGCAATTTATTCATTTCTTCTCTGCTCATTCCCTTTAAGTGTCCAAAATCTACATCTTTAACTAAACTCAGTTCAGGATTTTTTCTTACTTTTTCTGCATAATTCATTACATAGAAAATTGAAAGTCCAGTAAATACAATAAATATAATTATTCTATAAAGCATTCCGGACATCATAGGGAGCCCAGCCAAACTCTGTGCTATTCCTATACTAAATGGATTTGTAGTATTGGCTGAAAAACCAACTGCCATTGAAAGACAAATTATACTTCCACCTACCAGCCCATCATATCCCATTGCTATTCCTATCCCTACAAATACAGGTATAATTCCATAAAATTCTTCACTGATTCCCACTGTTGAACCTGCAACTGCAAATAAAACCATTAAAACAGGCAACATTATTTTTTCTTTACCCTTAAAAATCCGCAGTACCTGCGCTATTCCTCCAAAAAAAGCACCAGATTTAATTAACATATAGACCATTCCATAGGCAAATAAAATAAAAAATATTATATCTGATGATTCCACCATTCCCTCTGCTATTGCTCCAACCGCTTGGAATGGTGTTACATATTCTTTTTCAACTGAATGGTAAGACCCGTCTACAACTATAATTCTCTCGGTTTCAGGATCTTCTATTCGGTCATATTCCCCTGACGGTATAAACCAAGATAATGCTGTCACAAGTAATAACATAATTACAAGAATTACATATGTATGTGGCATTTTAAGTTTTTTCTTTTTTGTCTCCATAATAATCTCTCCTATGTAACCACATTTGTTTCAGTATTTGCAATATTGAAAATACTAAAAATTCGTGATAATATTTTGATAATAATTATACTATTATATATGGAAAAAAGAACAATCTCAACTAAATATAAGGAGAATAAATAAATGGATAAAATAAATTTACATGATTATATACAAGGAGAAATTAGCAAAAATAAAAATGAATTCTTTGAAATTAGTGACTTCATATTTGAACATCCCGAACTTGGAGATGAAGAGTTTAAGTCCTCTAATTACTTAGCAAATTTGTTGGAAGAAAATGGTTTTACAGTTGAAAAGCCCTATTTAAACTTAGAAACTGCATTTCGTGCAGAATTTAAAAACGGTGATGGCCCAACAATTGCATTTTTAGCTGAATACGATGCACTTCCAGGATATGGACCAAATAAACTACCTGCTCACGCCTGTGGTCACAACTGGATTGCTGCCACTACTGTGGGAGCCGGAATACTACTATCTAAGCAAAAAGATCTATTTAAGGGAACAATAGTTATATTTGGAACACCTGCAGAAGAAACTACAGGAAGAAAAATTGACATGACAGATTCAGGTGCCTTTGACGATGTGGACGCAGCTTTTCAAATGCACTTACATGAAAATAGCAACTTAAAAGCCAGAGCACTTGCCATGGGAGCACTGGAATTTGAATTTTTGGGTAAAGCAACTCACGCTGCTGTAAATCCTGAAGATGGCGTAAATGCATTAGATGCTGTCATGTTGACCTTTACAGCTATTAACTACCTAAGACAACAACTTAAAAGTGATGTTAGAATTCATGGAATAGTAACAGAAGGTGGACAAGCTGCCAATACAATTCCAGACCACTGTAAATGTCTTTTTTATGTTCGAGCAGCTAAAAAAAACTATTTTGAAAAAGTTTTTGAAAAAGTTAAAAATTGTGCCCATGGTGCTGCTCTAATGACTGGCGCCGAACTTAAAATTAACTATCCTGAAAATATTTACTATGACTTAATATTAAATCCAGTACTTTTAAAGCTTATGGAAAAACATATGGAGCTTTCAGGATTTGAACCTTTAAGTGATGTCGAAGAAATACCAGGCTCCACTGATATTGGAAATGTAAGTTACGCTTGTCCTACTTTATATGGAAATGTGGGAATAGCAAATGGAGAGGCTATAGTTCACGAAGAAAAATTTATACAGTATGCCAATAGTAGTGAGGCAAAGAAGAGAATTTTAACAACAGTTGAATCTTTCGTGTGCAGCGCTATTGAATTATCTCAAAATCCTGAAATGGTTAAAGAAGTTAAGAACTCTTTTTTAAAACAAACTTCAAAATAAAATTATAAATCAAAAGGCACTAAGTATAATTTATCTATACTAAGTGCCTTTTAATAATTTAAATTCGTTGTCATTAATTTCACTTTGTAACTTTAGTTTATAATATTTAAATAAATGAACTTATACTCCTCTTTTATTTATAATATGGTATTATTTTAAAGAGGTGATTTTGTTGAAAACTAACAACAATAAAAAGATAACTAGATCAAAATTTCTGATTGCCATATCAAATATTTTACTATTTGTTTTTTGTGTAATATTTTTAGAATCTTCTTTTAATGTTAAAGACATTCAAGAACTATCAAAGTTTTGTTTAACTATAACTTTTTCTTTTTCAATATTGATGTTCTCAATATATTCTGTAAAGCTACCTGCAATTAGTGGTGACAAAGACATAAATATAAAAATGAATTCCTACATATACAGAATATTTATTACACTATCTTGTATATTTTTTAGTTATGTTATTTCTATTTCAACATTTTACAATGTTTTCCTAATAGAATATTTTATAACGCTTCCAAATATAACTGACTTTCAAATAGGCTTTTCACTATCTATGCTATTGGCTATGTTAAATATAATAGCTCTATTTAATATGCTTATAAATACATTATCAAATGCCATATCCTTAACTAAATAATATTTATTAGATTTATATTTTATTTAACTTTTTTGCAAGTTCAGTTGCATATTTATAGAATTTTTTAGCATAGCTATACTGCTTCATAGTGTAATCTCCAAAATCAACGCCCATATTCGCCTTATACTCACTCCACACTGACCATAAAAATCCACCTACAGCCGCAAATATATATACTTTTAATCGTGAAATATCATTTGCATTACCATCAAAATATATGTCTATTACTTCATCAATTCTATCTTTTTTATAATTTGCAAATATAGAGAACATCGCTAAGTCAATATGTGGATCACACATTGCACCATACTCCCAGTCAATTAAGTAAACTTGCTCGCCCACAAATAAAAAATTGACTTCCGCTGCGTCAATGTGACACAAACACTTTTCCTCAGGTAAACTTTTGAAAATATCTAAAAGTTCCATCATTTTTTCTCTTGTTTCATCGTAATCTGTAAATGTTGATGGAGTATCTCTAAGCTCTTCATATCTTACAATTCTCTCTCCAATATCAAAAGAGTGATTTACTTCAAGTTTCATATCGTGAAGTTTTTTTAAATGGTGTATACACGCCTCTACTTCTTTTTCATTTGACGGATCGCAGTCATGAGAATCTTCCCAATATTCTGTTATTTTGTATCCATCATCTGGAGAAATATAGACAACTACATCTGATAGTCCCTTGCCATGTAAAACATTATAAACTTCCGCCTCTTGCCTACGGTTAATTATTTCATTACTACCTTCACCTGGAACTCTAAGTAAATACGGCTTACCATGAACTGAAAAACGCATATGTCTATTAGTCATTCCCTTAAATAATCCAGATATATCTGTAATCTCTTCTTTTTCAACTCCAAACATCTTACTTATAAAATTAATTCTCTTTGAATTTAAGTCTTTAGATTCACTATCTAATTCTCGCAATTGCTCGTAAGTTTTTATCTCATAGGCAGATTGGCCAAGCATTACTCGCCCATATACCATCATTTTATTTCCATCAAATAACGTCTGTTCCCAACGTTCACGATTATATTTTCTCTGTGAGTCATATTTTATTAGATTCTCTCTAACTTTTTTTGCCTCTCCATTTAGTAAATATGAAATTCCAATCATAGAATTTCCGCCACTTTCATCATCAGTATATACAAGTTCCATCTTACGATTTAATCGCACAATGCTCTCGTCATCCATGTATTCCGATACACCATACCATGAAAAATATTCACTCTTGCTAAATGGATTTTTTGAAAACCATACACTCCCTGGCACAATGTAACAATTAGATAATTTATCTTCCGCTAAGAAAAGTGAATGCAAACTGTCCTTCCAAGCAAATTCACGGTCATAAATAAGTTCAACTTCATATTTATCAGTTAGATACTCAAAAGCTTCCATCATATGACCTACTACAATATAAATTTCATAAATACCTACTTTATGTAATTGTTTAATAATACGCTCAGTTAAAGGCTCATCGTTAATTTGTAGAAGTCCCTTTGGAACTTTATTAATAGGCGTCATTCTAAGACCCATTCCGGCCGCAAGAATTACTGCACGCTTAGGTTTTGAAATCTCTATATGCATCCTAGTCTTATCTGTTATATTGTACTCTTCATCAATATATCCATATTCAATTAGTTTTTTAATAGAGGAGTTAATTAACCCCAGTGAATAACCTGTATACTTTATTATGTCTCGTTGTCCATTATATCCATAATTAACAATTACTGACAATACAATCCAATCTCGTTTGTTCATTATTTAAACTTTCCTCCTATTCACGAAAAATCACTTTAGTTAAATGATATACAATTTTAAGTAATATGTCAAAGATTACTTTATTTAGATGATGAACAAAAGAAGTATATGAACTTTACACTGTTTCTATAACTTATAGATTCTTCGGATTTTTTCGAACTAAATATTTTTGAAATCCGTCTAACACTATCTCTCCATCTTGATTGTAAATAGTATGATAAAAAGTTATTACTCCAGTAGTATTTTGTGGTTTTAAATCTACTATTTCTAATTTAGGATATAGAGTATCTCCTAAATATACAGGTTTTAAATTACGCGACGTTGTTTCCAAGGCACCAATTAGCGACTCACCAACTTCTTCAGGCCATATTCCCGCCCCGGGAGCAACTTGTGCTAGAGTTTGCAAACCATGAGCAAATAAATCTCTATGCCCCCTATCTTTACAGTATTTTCTATCGTAGTGTATAGGATGACGATCTCCTGACACAACCATAAATGCAGCAAAAATACCCTCGGTTTGAGTTCTTGATGGCAAATTATATGTATCTCCTATTTCAAAATCTTCAAACCACTTATATTCTGCATAAGTATGATCCGCAAAATTAAAAGGTTTTTCAGTTGCCTTTTTAAAATACTTTTCATAATCATATACTTCATTAACTCTTTTTTCCTCTTTTGAACTCATAATATCCTCCTTTAAATTACTTGCAAATATTAAATCAAATAGTCCTAGCACCATTATATAAAATTATTTTATTCAAATATCTAATTAATATAACACTAACTACTTCCTTTATTTTATCACTTAATAAAAAAAGAAAGGTATTAACCTTTCCTTATTATATATATATTTACTATCCTTGGTGTATTGACTTGTGAATATCCTGCATTTCTTTATCAACAGATGCAATTACCTCTGCACATTTAGTTAATCTTTGAATTACATCTTTTGTCGTATCCGTTGGATCTTTATATCTTAAAGAGTGTTCAAGACTTGCCCAAAAATCCATTGCAATTGTTCTTATCTGTACTTCCACAGGAATTGACTCCACACCTGTAGATAAAAATATTGGAACTGTTATAATTAAATGTAAACTTCTATATCCATTTTCCTTTGGATTTTTTATATAGTCTTTCTTCTTCTCCAGTGTTATGTCAACTTGAGTCGTCAATAAATCCGCTATTGTATAAATATCTTCTATATAATTACATACAACGCGAACTCCCGCAATATCTTTTATTTCGCTCATTGAATCTAAATCTCTAGGTAAATTATATTTCTCCAGTTTTTTCATTATACTGTGTGGACTTTTTAATCTTGTTTCAATATTATGAATAGGATTGTATTCATGTATAGATTTAAACTCATCATCTAGTATTTCCAGCTTTGTTGTGACTTCTTTAATTGCTGCTGTATAGCGTTGTTGATAAGATTTAAATTGCAATATAAGTTCTTCTGAATCTCCTAAAGAACTTTCAATATTTAATAATTTATCATTTCCTTCTGTATTCATAAATTTCTACCTCACTTAATCATTAGAATACATAATATCAAAATAAAATACTTCTTTCAAACAATTAGTGATAAATTAGAATAATCTTAGTATTTTACCTGTTTAATTTATCCACATTCTCTACAATTAAAAATAACTAAATAGATAATCCTTATAATTTATAGTTTTATGTTATTAATAAAATAGACTCTACTAGTTTAATTAAAAATAGTAGAGTCTATTTATTGTATTTTTATCCTGCGTCTGCAATTCTCTCTGTCAAAGTTTTTTTATTGAGAGACCATGTCACTATATAAGAAGTTATAAGGGTTACAACCATCATTATAAAAAACAAAATAGTGCATCCAATCATAAATATCTTACCGTTAAATCCCGTTAATAACAATAGTTGATTCCCTAAAATATCAATTAGAAAATAGGAAATGGGTACGGCTACGATAAAACTTGACAGGCAAAGGACAATTCCATCCTGAGTAATTCTGGCAATCATTTGTTTTTTCGTCATGCCTATGGACTGCATTGTTGCAAATTCCATTTTTCTTGCCATAATGCTGGTTACTAATGTATTTACCACATTGGTCAATCCTATAATTCCAAAAACGATAGATATCAACAACCCACTAATCATCATTTGGTCTTTTTGAGTTTCTTGCTCTATTCTTGTCTTGTATTTGGAACCCATGACAATTTGAGAGTTAAAGGATTCTTGGACTGTCTCTTCAATTTCTTCATACTCATTTTTATCTAATTCCATACTTGTATCTAATTTCACATAAGAGATTAAATCTTTATAATTTGGATAAATTTTTTTTAAAATCTCCATCGGATAGGCTGATGGGTGCTCCTCCAATAATAGACGTATGGAAGGGATTTATAGACTCTACTACTGCCATTATTTTAAATTCTTTCTCCACATAAACATCTCTGCCAGGATCCCATATGGACAACTCTAATACATCTCCAGCCCTAGGCCCATCTTCCAGTAGTTGATTGGACAAATTCGTCCCTTGGTTAAATATAATAGATCCGCCACCATCAAATTCTTCTTCATTTAGTTCTCCATCTAAAACCTTTAAATTGATTGCCTCATCTTTTAATTGATCCGCTGGGACTCCTATCATCTTTAATTTAATTTTTCCATCTTCTATCGCGTAAGGGTTCCCCATCCAAGAAGGCTTTCCTTCTGAAATGCTTTTTTCAGCAAATCTGTTGTATTCCCTTTCAAAAACAGAATTTACTTTTATATATCCTGTTCCCAAGGTAGATGCATAGGGTAAGCCTTTCGTATCTTCCTCTTCCTCTATTTTCTTACCTTGATAAAATAAATGCATTTCTTCTACCGTATCTATGGAAGACAGTTTTTGTAGTAAGTTCTCATCAATGGGTTGATATTTCTCTTCATTATCGTGACTCATTGCATTTTGTTCTATGGTCACATCCGTTGTATTATATCTATCCACCATCTTTTTAACATCATAACCAAAGGTCACTGTAAATAAGGTGAGAAAGATTACGCTACTTAATCCAAAGGAAAAAATAGAAACTATTTTCTTTTTTCTAGTATTTTTGAATTCATACTTACTGGCTTCAATGGGAGATAATTTTTTTACAGTTCGATAGGATTTTAAACTGCTAATCCAAACAGTTATTGCTGAAAATAGAATTGCTCCTACAATTACAGCTATACTTATTCCAGGTTTATAAAACTTTCCAAATATCGTATAATTTAAAATAAATGGAGAAATTTTAAAACCCAGTAGTATTCCTAAGCTTAAACCCAATAGTATTCCGGGAACTGACAACATCAAGACCTGTCTTGATATAATTGTCTTCAATTGCTTTCCGGAAGCTCCAATGGTTTTTAACATTCCAAAAAATTTAATATCATTAATCACTGAAATATAAAAGACATTGTAAATTAGTAAATATCCACAAAACATAATAATTAACAAAATAGGTATCATAATTATATAAATATTAGACACTGTATTTGAATGTCGAAAAATAGTTCCGTTTCCATCTATCCTATCGGATATCTCTGAAAGTGCTCCTTGTTTTTCCATTTCTGAATCTATATTGCTAAATTTTATATAAATCGAGCTGTCTACACTTAACATCTCCGGCATATTTTGGGAGAGAAACCCTTCGGTGATATAAATTTCATCATAGGTATCAGCTAAAATATCAAGGGGAGAGGAATAGATCCCCACAATTGTAGCCGGTACTTCTTTTTCTACTTGCTTTCCATTCTCTAAAATCACAGGCTTTAAAACAAATATTTCCCCAAGTTTTCCACTGCCACCAAGTTTCTTCACCATACTTTTTGAAATTAAAATTTCTCTATCTCCCTTGGGAAGTCTTCCTTCCACTAGGTCAATTTTATTATTTTCATAGTAGGATTTTTCAGGTGCAAGTAGAATTGCTTTCATTCCTATCATTTCTTTATTGTGTAGGCTGCCAAAATTTCCCGGACGTACATAGGAAGCCCATTCTATATTCTTCATTTTAAGAACATCTTCGTATCGCTCTACTTGTGCCTTAACTCCACCATCCGCCATTGGACTTGGACCAACGTCTGTGGATTGATCCAATGCTCTGTAAAAATTAAATCCTGTTGTAAATACAGTAGTTATAAGTAGTGTAGTTAGAGAAATGGCTATAATTGCCATAATATTTCTAAGTTTATGACTGGACATCGTCTTTATGGATAACTCTTTAGACACTTCTTTATTTGTATTTTTAAACATTAGAAGCACCTCCCACAATTTTGCCGTCCTCAATCCTCACAATTCTATCTGCAAGTTGGGCTATGGCATCATTATGGGTTATGACAATTAATGTTTGGTTTAGAGTATAACTTGTCATCTTTAATAGAGAAATTACTTCCTCACTGGTCTTAGAATCTAAGTTTCCTGTGGGTTCATCTGCAAGGACAATCTGTGGCTTTGTTATCAGTGCCCTTGCTATGGCAACACGCTGTTGCTGACCTCCTGAAAGAGTACTAGGTTTATTTTTTAACTTGTCAGCGATTCCCAATAACTCCGTTACTTGTTTTAAATATTCTTCATCTACTTTTGTTCCATCCAGTTTTACCGGAAGGATTATATTTTCCCTCACATTTAATACAGACACTAAATTATAATTTTGAAAGATAAATCCAATATATCTTCGTCTGAAAATAGTGAGTTGTTCCTCTTTCTTCGTTGAAAGATCTTCTCCATTTACAATTACCGTTCCGGAAGTTGGAACATCTAATCCTCCAATCATGTTAAGTAATGTAGTTTTCCCAGAGCCCGACGTTCCAACAATTGCCAAGAACTCTCCAGACTCTACACGCAAATTTACGCCATCTAAGGCCTTTGTTACGATTTCACCTTGTCTATAATACTTTTTTAAATCTATCACTTCTAATACTGACATTTCAATCACCTCTTCCTTTTGTATCTTTATCTTACAAGACAAACCTCATTGAAATGTCGCATAAATATTAAAAATCTCTAAAGCTTTCATGGGGCAGAAAAATAGAAAAAATACTTCCTTCTCCTATCTTGGAGGAAACCTTAATATATCCTCCCTGTTTTGAAATAATATTTCTTGATAGATATAGCCCTATACCAATTCCCTCTATATTGTGCACAGAGTCCTCTCTATAAAATCTTTGAAATATTTTCCCTTGAGATGATTCCACAATTCCCATTCCCGAATCCTCAATATCTATTTTTGTATATTGTTCCCAATCTTCAACGCAGATTGATATTCTAGCATTCTCCGGTGTGTATTTAACCGCATTATCTAAAATATTAAAGATTGCCTCCGCTGTCCACTTTACATCATGGGGAATTAACAAATCCTCTGAGCACTTTACAGTAATATCTAAAGACTTCTTCTTTGCCTCCAAATAAATATTGCCCACTGCCAAAGCAATGGTTTCGTAAATTGAATTCTTTGATTTTTCCAATTTTATAATTCCCGTTTCTAATCTGGATGTCTTTATCAGTGCATGAATTAAAAATTCTATTTTATCTACTTGGCTTTCTATGGTATTTAAATATTCTAACTTTTCTTTTTCATCAAAATCCTCCTCTTTCAAAAAGGATAATACCATTTTCAAATTGGTGGCAGGTGTCTTTAGCTGATGAGAAATATCTGAAATTAAAGATTCTAAATTTAATTTTTCCTCATTAATACTATTCTTTCTCACTTGTAACATTTCATAAAGTCTGCGAAGCTTATACTCAACCTTTGAAAAGAGTGTTTCCTCATCTGAATTAAATTTTAAATTTATTTTATCTTTAGTCATTTCATCAATCGTCTCACAAATTTCATCTACAAAATTTGCATTTATTGTCTTTAAATTTTTCATTAATAACAAACTCCAAAATATGGATAACAGTACTGTCACCACACTAATAGATAGTAAAAGAACCCTTGAAACATTTAGGCAAATTAAGACAAATAAGGGAATTTGTATGAAAAATATCCCAACTAAAAACATAAAATATGATTTTTTTAAGGAAAGACTCTTACTTTTCATTGCTTTCTCCTTCTATAAACATATATCCCATTCCATAGACAGTCTGAATATATTTTTTCTCACCACAGTCAATCTTTCTTCTCAATCGACTGATTGCAGCCGTCAAAGTATGCTCTTCTACAAAATCTTCACTACTTCCCCAAAGTAAATCCATAAGTTTGTTCCTAGTTAGTAATGTATTTTTATTCTTAATAAATATTTTTAATATTTGGAACTCAAAAGGAGATAGTTCCAAGGAATTCCTATCAACTTCTGCACAGAGTCTTGAAAAGTTTACCTTTAAATCTCCATTGTCATATATATCGTCAAGTTTTCCAGAGTGACTTTCCTTTGAAGCAGCTAATAAATTGAATATAGATTTTATTTTCAACAACAATATTTCATTAGAAAATGGTTTCGTAATATATTCCACTGCTCCAGATTGGTATCCTCTAATAATATCCTCTTTTAAATCATTTGCAGTTAAGATTATAATCGGTAGTTCAGCCTTTGTACTTTGAATTACTTTTAGAAAATTGTATCCTGAACCATCAGGTAAATTAATATCTAAAATTATTAAATCTAAATGTTTTGTTGCTAAAAAATTATTTGCTTCCCTTAAAGAATAAGCTTGAAAAACTTTATATCCACTATTCCTAATAATATTCGAGACCATCTTATTCATCAACTCATCATCTTCAACTAGAAGTATATTTTTCATATGACCACTCCTCTCAACTATATGTAAACTATTGCATAGTAAATATTTATATTATTTTTTTATAATAGTCATTAAATTTAATATTATTATACACCATTACAAAATTATATTATTTTCCACGTTTCCGCTATTTAAACAATTAAAACATTAAAAAATACAAAGAAAAAAGATTATTTATGATAAACTTAGTTTAGTATTTATTTGTTGTTTTTAATTATACTATTAGGAATTTTAGTTAACTTTCAATAAAATTATTTTGGAGGTATTATTATGAATTTTGACGCTTTAAAAAATGATTATCCCTCTAGACGTAGCTTAATGTATAGTCGCAAGGGAATGGTTTGTACTTCCCAACCACTAGCAGCACAAGCAGGTTTAGATATGATAAAAAAAGGTGGAAATGCAGTTGATGCAGCGATTGCAACAGCTGTATGCATGACAGTTCTTGAGCCAACTTCAAATGGAATTGGAGGCGATTCCTTTGCATTAATATGGATGAACGGCAAATTACATGGATTAAATTCCAGTGGTGTAGTCCCAAAGTCATTGAATGTTGATGTAATTGAAAACCTTGGATATAAAAAAATACCTGAGAGAGGTTGGATTCCGGTTATGGTTCCGGGAGCTCCTGCTGCATGGGCAGAACTTTCTGAGAAATTTGGTAAATTATCACTTGAAGAAGTATTTGAACCGGCTATCCAATATGCAGAAGAAGGATATCCTGTCAGCCCAATAATATCTAAACTATGGGATAATTCCTATAGTGAATTTAAAAACACTTTAAAAGGAAAAAATTTCGAGCCATGGTTTGAAGCTTTTACAATAAATGGAAGAGCTCCCGCTCCGGGAGAAATATGGAAATCAACTAAACTTGCAGATACATTAAGAAAAATTGCCAAATCAAAATCATCGGAATTTTATAGAGGAGAATTAGCTGATAAAATTGATACTTTTTCTAAAAAGACTGGTGGCTATATAAGAAAATCTGATTTAGAAAATTATTGGTGTGAATGGGTTGACCCAATTCATATAAATTATAGAGGGTATGATGTCTGGGAAATTCCTCCAAATGGAAATGGAATTGTAGCATTGATGGCGTTAAACATACTAAAAGGATTTGAATTTACTAAAAGAGATACTGCTGACACAATTCATAAACAGTTAGAAGCTATGAAGTTGGCGTTTACTGATGGAAAAAGATACATATCTGATATAAAATCTATGAAAGTAACTACAGAGCAACTTCTGTCAGACAAATATGCAGCAGAACGTAGAAATTTAATAAGTGATACTGCCCTACTTCCCAAGGCAGGCAATCCGCAATGTGGTGATACAGTATATCTATGTACTGCTGATGGAGAGGGAAATATGGTTTCATTTATTCAAAGTAACTATATGGGATTTGGATCGGGCATTGTTATACCTGAAACTGGAATTAGCTTGCAAAATAGAGGGTATGGTTTTACTCTTGATAAAAATATGGAAAATTTTTTAGAACCCGGTAAAAAAGCTTTTCATACAATAATCCCTGGATTTCTATCTAAGGATAATGAAGCTATTGGCCCCTTTGGTGTAATGGGTGGTTTTATGCAGCCTCAGGGACATGTTCAAGTAATTACAAACACAATAGATTTTCATATGAATCCTCAAGAAGCACTAGATGCTCCTAGATGGCAGTGGATAGGCGAAAAAAATATCCAAGTTGAACAACATTTTTCACGTGCCTTAATAGAAGATTTAATAAATAGAGGTCATAATATAAGTGTACTTCCTGAATCTCTTACATTTGGAAGAGGTCAAATCATTTGGCGCAATCATGAAGGAGTCCTTGCAGGAGCAACAGAACCAAGAGCTGACGGAGTAGTTGCCACTTGGTAGATATTTAACTTGGTAGATATTTAACTCGCTCATTATATCTGATTAATTAAAAAAACAGTAAATTTTAAATACCTCTTAAATAAAATAAGAATAGTAAATTAACTTTTAAAGTTTTTACTATTCTTGCTTTCCATATATTATTTGTAATCTTTTTACCTATGTTACAAACTAAATAATATTTATTTAGAGCCATAATTTTTAGGCAATTAACAGCTTTGAATATCTAGGTTGAATTACAAGTTGACTTAAATACCCAGAAAAACACAAGTCCAGATCTTTCATTTTTGTAAAGTCATCTGGTAAATATAAAGCACTGTGTTTAGACAGTCGCACAGCTTTCATTTGATCTAGTATTTCCGATACAAACTGTGAACAAAAATATCTATTTTTCATTGGATAGACAATTCGTAAAAGACACAGTATTACACCTAACAAATTGTATTTAAATTTATAGGACTGCTTTTCATGGTCATCTAAGGTAGCTTTTGTTATCCTATATACTTCATCTGATACTTCTATGCTATATAAAGCACAGGGAACTTCCTTTTTATTGAAGGTGGGGTATTGTCTTGGCAGCTCTTTTCTAAATCCCTTAGTAACATAACTATAAAAAGTATCATTGGAATCGCTTATGCCTATAGAAACATGGTTGTATTTACTCCTAGATATACACTGAAATACCTTTGAAAATGTATCAGGATAGCGCATTAAGAGAATATATATATAGCGTTTATTATCTGTTCTCTGCTGTTCTAATTTATCAGCGGTATTTAAATAAGTACAAATCATATTATATACGACACCTCCATTATTAATAATTTTTTATAAACTATTTTAATCATATATTACTTCTCTCAATAAGTAAATTCATAAATCTGTTTTTTTATATAAAATTTTTTTTACAATTCACTTTTATATGCCTTTTCAAATATTACTATAAAACCACTTAAATATACAAAAATTCCGTTGAATTTAATTTTACTAGGGTGATTTATTTTTATTGCATTTCTATTATACCATCTTCAGTATTTTTTACTTACTAAATATTAATATAGTTTTATTTTAATAATATTTTTAAATTGTTGAAATAAATCATTTTTCTAACACATACCTATGACAACGCATAAGTTCTTTAATAGTTACATATATTTATCTATTTTTTTCTTTTCGTACTAATTCCTATAATAATTACTACAACAACAATTATTGCAATTACAACTATTGTTTTCATATTCTCACCTCTTCTTTAAATAAATATAGATTTATATTTATTTATTTTTCTTTTTGATAATACCTAAACCAACTACTCCTACTGCTATTACTGCAACTACAACTACTGGATTCATGTTTTTACTCCTCTCTAAATTTTAATACTAACTACGCTCTGCTCTCTATACATTTAACATTCGCTATTTTAGCAACTGTCAACACTGTAACGATTAAAATACCTATCATAAATTTTTTATTCATAGTACTTTCCCCCAAATTTAATTTTCTAACAGACGATTTGCTCTTTCACACACTTCATAAATTTCATCGTACTTATTATCTATTAATGGTGTAACTTCAGCAGTTTTTTTTGCATAAGTAGACTTATATAAAAAATATGGTAAAATCCACCCCATAAATCCGGGTATTGCCAAAATAATACAGAGAATTATATTTGAAGCAATTACTGCAAAGGTTGAACCCGCCATAAAAGCAGTCCCAATTAATCCAACTACTAATGCCACTATAGATGCATTTGTTGCTTTTGTCCTTTCCATGCTGCTAACCTCATTTACACAGGTGTCAAACTGTCTTTGCAATCGTGTAAGTTCCATTTTGTTTAAAATTTTTCTATCTCTTTTAAATTTTAACGTAATATTGTTAAGACCTCCATGTGGTGTTGACGTTTTATCCAGCATCCATCCAAAATTTTTATATCCATCTACATATACAGACTCCATATCACGGTCTACTGTGATATCTCTATATTCATATCCGACAAAAGTTCCATTACTAGAAATTGTCTCATTCAATACCTTCACTCTCCTCTTGTATTTGCCATTATTTATAGACACTAAAATTCAATTGTCTTGGTCTTGATCTTCATTTATATGCTTATACATAAAACTATATCTTTCATCTTTAATTTAATATTCTATAAGCTTTTTCACAAGCTCCATATGCAATTTGAAATTGTTCATCTATCACAGTTGATGTCTGATTCGATTGTTTTTCTCCCACTTTAAAATATGCAAAAAAACCAATTGCACAAGAAACCACACCTAAGGCTATAAATAATATGCTAAAAATTGGATTTCCCACTACGAAATTATATATTCCAATAGCAAGTAAAGCTGTTCCAAGTATTCCCGTTCCCAATGTCGCTCCCATAGTGTATGCTCTATTTCTACGTTCTATTTTATTCATTGCAGAGAGTGCCTCTTCACATTTATGCTCTAGTCTATTTAACTCTAATTTATTGTTAATTTGATGGTCGCGTTTGAATTTTAAGGATACCATATTAATTGAATCTAAATTATTAACTTGGTTTTCAGTTGTAAAATTATCCATTGTCTGTTCCTCAACTAATATCCAGCCAAAGTTTTTTAAGCAGTCTTTATACATTGATGCAGTGTCAAAATTAACAGTTATATTTTTGTATTCATATAAAACAAATTTATTATGTTCCATTATCAATTTCCTTTCCTGTTTAACCTATTACACTTTGAAATTTTCCTATTTAATTCCTTTAATAAGTGGAATAAGCATGAGTAAGCCTATAATGCCTATAACTCCAAGTATTATTCCCAATACTAAGTTATTCCACACCATTATTAAAGACATGCCTATACCCAGCATAAGTGCGCCAACTATACCTAACAATGTACTAAATATCACTTTCCCCGACATGTGGATAGGAGCTTTATTTTCCATTTTTCGCCATATTCCCAATGTGATTAGAAGAATTATAATTCCAACAACTCCCATTACTACACCCGGCTTAAATGCATTCCACTCCGGGAGTAGACACATACACATTCCAATTGCAGTAAATATTCCACCAATAGTACCTAAAATCATTGCTACAAAATTACTTTTTTTCATTTTTTTTACCTCTTTCTATTTCTCTTAGTTTGTACTCTTACTTTAACCTCTTATTGTATGAATTTTATTTGTGAATTGTTTGATATTTATTAATAAAAAACTTCTATAGTCATTACTATAAAAATATTCTTTTAATTTTTAATCCACTTTCTATAAATCTTTAATTTATATTCTTATTTGAACATTTTTTTATATATCCTATGAAAATTATTAATATAAGAGCATTTTTCAACATCTTTGCTTTAAGATTATCTTTTCCCATTTTTACCTCTTTTCTATTTAATTTGTACTCTTATTTTAACCACCTATTGTATGAACTTTGTTTGTGAATTGTTTAAAAATTATTAATAAAAAAACAGCCCATAAACGGACTGCTTAAATAGTACTATTTAAAAATTATTCTTCGCAAATTGATACTTTCTCATATTTAAAACTATCTACTACTAAGTATAAACCCACTAGAGCGGCTAATCCTCCAAATACTACTCCTGCCAACGCATTACTAAAACTGTTATCTCCTTCTGAGCTAAAGGACATAATTGCAGTTTGTGTAAGTACAAAGCAAAGTAGAGTAGATGAAAGCCCAATTGCCCGCAATGCCTTAGCTTCTACAGCCTTACTTTTATAAACTCGAAGAGCTTCCCTAATATTAATTCCGAACTCTACAAATGTATAAAGTGCAATAATAAGTGCAACGTTCATATTATATACTCCAGACTTACCGCCAAAAAATAAACGTGTAGAATATAAAACATAGCATATACTGGCAGCTGATATAATAATACCTACAATGCGGTAACTTAAAATTTGCTTTCCCTTTTCTTGCGTATGCATCTTTATAGCTATATATCTTGCAATTCCCATTCCTGCACTATAAAGTGCATTAACAAACATAAAAAAAGACAGCGACATAATACTAAGAACCATTTTTCCCACAACGAGAAATACATCTTTTAGTATTGAAACTCTTGTAAAGGCAAGCTTTTTATCTTTTATTATAAGATAAACTAATTTAATACTATCTTTTGTACTTCTATAGTCACATAGGGAAACCATAATAATATTAATGGAGAATAAAATTGACAATGCGCCAAAAACTACTGTTGATAACATTCCTAAAGTATTGCCTTCAGGACTAGTATTGTGCAGTAGTGTCGTAACAATTATTGACATAGGCACAGATAAGGAAGCTGCAACAGCAAATTTATAAAACTTTCCTGCTACTGTTTTATTTTTCCACCCTCCAAATATTTGTCCAAGCTGCAATGCGCTTAATATTCCAGAAAATGCAATAATTACATAGTTTTTAGAAGATGACATTGAAAGGAAATCAAAAAAATATAAAACCCCACTTGCTACCAAACTTAATGGTGGAATCAATAGCAAAAATCCAATGGACCTGCATTGAATTTTCTGAATATCTTCATCTTCATTTATAATAAATTTCACCTTAAGTTGCAGAGCCAAAAATACTGCTAAACATATGCTACAAGCCATTACAAAACTTGAATTGTTGAGATAAGATAAAATAGTTATCATAACTGTTAAGAGCATATTGATGATATAAAATATTTTATTATTTAATATAGATGTCATCACCGTGTCCTCCAATGTAAATCATTTATCTTCAACGTTTAACAGGTATTGTAACAGTAAATTTACTACCCTTACCTACTTCACTTGTAACCGTCAAGCTACCTTCAAGTTTTTCTACAATCCTATATGCCAGTGCAAGGCCAAGTCCATTTCCTTCTCCTGAGTGAGAAGTATCAGCTTGATAAAATTTATCAAAAATTCGTTTTATTGTTTCACTGTTCATACCACAGCCTGTATCTGAAACAGACACAGTTATACTGTTATCTCCTGAAATTTGACTAAGTGAAATTTTCCCACCTACTTCTGTATATTTAATTGCGTTAGACAGAAGATTATTCCACACAATTTCAAGCATTTCTCTGTCAGCTTTTATTATTGCACAGTCTTCTATATCAGCCTCAAAATCTATGTTCTTTTCTTCTAACAGGCTTTCAAATCCAAGTACGCAATCTGAAAGTTGACGACAGAGATCATATGACTCAACAGCCGATACTATTTCTTGACTGTCTAATTTATTTAGTCTTAGAATATTACTCACAAGAGATGTCAAATTGTCTGTAGCTTTAACTATAGTATCCATATACTGCACTTGTGTATCTACTGGTGAATCTCCTTTTCTTAATAAACTTGTATAATTTTTTATAATAGCTAATGGTGTCCTTATTTCATGAGATACATTGGAAACAAAGTCATTTTTCAGAGTTTCAATACTCCCAAGTTCTTGAACCATTGCATTAAAATCTATAAACATTACATCTATAAAATCATATTCATCTGGAGTGTGTACTGGTTCAACAAATACAGAAAAGTCCCCTCCGGCTACTTTTTTTGCAGCACTACTTAGTTTTCTCATTGGAATATCGTAAACATGTGTTATTTGAGATCTGGTTATTAAAATAAATATAAGTGCAATTATAGCCCAATAAGTCATAATAATTGTAACTTGTATATATGAATTTAAATTGTTAAATATTGGAGAAACGATTATTCCCATTTGAACGCCAACAAGCAAAAGCATAACAATATAAATTATTGCAAATCTCTGCCAACTAAGCATTTTCTTTTTAACTCTACTATCTACTTCATAATCTTTCTCTCTTATCATGACAATAATACCACCTTATAACCAAGCCCTCGCACAGTGACAATTTCAAATCCATCACAATCCGAAAGTTTTTCTCTTAATTTATTTATATATACATCTACAGCTCGAAGATTAGTATCACTTTCTAATCCCCAAAATTCATCCATAAGCTGAGAACGTGAAAAGGCCTTCTTTGGATATGAGAGCAATTTAAAGAGGATATTAAATTCACGAAGTGTTATTGGTATTTCTTCTCCATTAATAGAAGCTGATAAATCGTCAGCATCAAGTATTAAATTGCCAACTATCATCTTTTTTTCATCCAGTATATTTGACCTTCGAAGCAGTGCCGCAACACGAAGTACAAGTTCATCTAAATCTACAGGTTTTACCATATAATCATCAATGCCTGCACGAAATCCCTTTTGCTTTGAAGTAATATCATCACGAGCCGTCATAAATAAAATTGGTATTGTAGCATTTAGTGAACGTACTGTTTCAGCGAATTCAAAACCGTCAATTTCAGGCATCATAATATCAGATATAATCAAATCATATAAATTTCCATACATTAAATCATAGGCTTCATTTGGGTTGAAACATCCCTTAGCCATATAGCCATTATTCTCAAGATAAGTACACACAATTTCATTTAACTTTACATCATCTTCTACTACTAATATATTTATCATAATCAAACCTCCATATTCTCGCTTAAATACAGTATATCAGACTATTGTTTGAAAATTGTTAAAATAATCTTGAAACTAAATAATAAAATAAAAAAACAGATGGATTAGAAAACAACCCATCTGTTAACAAATATATTTTAAAAGAAGACTATAATATAACCCATAATTAACAACTATTAATTTAATTATAGTTTAGTAACATCTAAGCCTTCAATCTTTTTAATTTTTGCTCCTGAAGGAACATTAAGGATTTTTCCTCTATAGTCTTTTCCTTCATAACTAGCCATAGAGCCAGTAGATTGATTTGCATTAAAATCTAAAATAATCGTTGAAATAACATGTAGAATTTTTTCAATCCATATAATTACATAAAGATTATCTGCGATTTTTAAGAATTTAACATAGTCAGTATCACCTAACCCAGCCTCATTACCCGAATAGCAATACCATGTAAATAAATCTACATCATAATAAGTATGAACGTAGGCATCTTTATTACTGTATGTGTATGTTGCGTTCTTACCAGCTAATTCATTTGTAAATGGAAATGTTTCAGTTTTCCCATTTTCATAATGGCCATCAACGGCAGCATTGTGAAAGTAAACGCTTGAAGCATATGCAGGCAAGTCATTCATTACACGCTTAAATATTGGTAAAGTATCCGTTTCATCATTTGGAAATAATCCGAAAATTACAGTAGCAATTTTTTTATTCATATCTAAAATAATAGTCAAAAGAATTTTTTCTTTATGAACATAACTTAAATAAAATATATTTTCTCTTGGTTCAGTTGCAATATATGCTGATTTTCCTGTAACTCCATTATCTTCTCCACCAATAACTGTATATTCTAAATTTTCATCATCAATAAAAGTAAACTTTAGTTCGTTTCCATCATCCAAAAACACACTTAGATCTTTCTTTTTTGAAAAATACGAAGTTTGAGGCAAGTTGTATTCGCTGAAACCATCAGCCATTTCAGTTAGGGTAATATAATTATCATTTTTCTTACTCATCAAAATTCCTCCTTTTTATATTAAAATATTAGCAACCTTTTACTTTAGTATGATATAGAAGTAATAATTAGTCAAGCCCAGAATCTTGTGTATTTAGGAGAAAAATTTTATTTAATATTTTAACAAAAGTACATGGAAATAGTAGTTCTATTTTTACTATTTAAGATAGAATTTTTCATTAGAAATTGGCCATACTATTAAAATTGAAAATGAAAATCTTGAAACTTCCCATATGCTAAAGTAGAATCCTTTTAGTGACGACGATAGTATAAATGGTAAAATCACACTTATTGCCTATAGCAAAACATTTAAACGTGTGACAGGTATATCTGACTACTCTTTTATTATGATATATAAGATACTGAAAGATATTACTGAAGACAATGCAAGAGCTATTAGATGATAATTGTACTTTCCATTAATATAGTCATAATTACCACCTACTTTTTATAGTTTAATAATCTCCCGTCATCATGCCATTCTCCGTACATAGTATTTTTTTTAGTGTTTTCTAAAAACTTGTTCAATCTTTTTTCGAATAAATCATTTTGATTTTTTTTTAATTTGTATAGTATCTAAACGAACTTTCTTATAAATATCCGGAAAATTTTTAAAATTTTCATAGATCTCCTCATCCTCCTTAATTTTCTTTAAAATATAAGGATCGATCTTAAAACCATTATCCGACATGTCAGGTAAATATTTCCTCCCACAATCCGTCATTTTATTTAGATACTCAAGTCTCCTCACTCTCTCTTTATTTAATTCAGACCATTGACTTTTTTTCTGCCTTGGAGATAGTCTCTGAGCCAATTGTGTTTCAGATACTTTTTTAATTGTACTGTCTATCCAACCAAAACACATTGCTTCTTCAACTGCATCTAAATAATAAATTGTTTTTTCTAGTTTTTGACCTCTAGTGGTTAAAACCCAACAATGGTCAACTATTTCACAATTTTTCTCTAACCAGTTTCTTAATCCTTTTCTTGTACTTACCTGTAATATATAATCTATCTCCATTATATGCTCCTTCATAAACTAAAAAGTCCTATAAACTACTTTTTATTATTGCACTTGACTTTACAACTTGGAAATTTATGCGAGAATTAAAACAATAACAATTAAAAGCTCTTGAAGGCTACATAATTGTTATTTTCTTATATATAATATTAATACTTTTTTATGATGCTCTCAATATTAATATTACTCATATTCCTTATTCTTACTATATTTTAAATGTATAGCGTGTAAGGAGAATTTAAAGTAACTAAAACGTAAAAATAAAAGGAACATATATATTTAAAATGCTCCTTCTATTTTTATATTAATTTTTTAATTTCGGCTTTATTCTCTTACTGTTAAGAATATACCTTACATTATTTTTATTTTAAAATGAATCAACTACAAATTTTCAACATAAGCATCAATTTGATCAATATATTCATTTTTCTTTTCTGCTGGTATCCAAGCTATTTCAAATGAGTTTTTAGCCAGTTGAATAATATCTTTTTTTTCTAAATTATATTTAGTTGCAAGAACATACATATCATCAGAAATATAACTTTGGAAATAAGCAGGATCATCTGAATTAACAGTGACTTTTAACCCCTTGTGTAGCAATTCCAAAATTTCTTTTCCTTTCATATCTTCTGTTACAAAACTGTTGGAAACAGGACAGCAAGTAAATCCAATTCCATTTTCTTTTGCATATTCAACTAGTTTTGCATCCTCTAGTATATTCGTTCCATGATCGATTCGTTGTACACCAATTTCTAATAGTGCTTGACGGATATGTTCAATAGAGTTTTCTTGATCAATGTCGCAATGCATAGTTATATTGAAGCCATCTTCCTTTGCTCGAGCAAAAACATCTGCAAATTTTTTAGGAGGATTTTTTCTTTCGTCAGAGTCCAGACCAATTCCTATAATTTTATCTCCATATGGCAACATTTGTTCATAGGTTTCAATTGCAGATTCTTGAGACATATCCCTTAAGAAGCACATAATAAGATGTGATTCAACTCCTAGAGCAACGCCATCTTTTGCTGCACGGTAATAACCATTAATGACATCTGCAAATGGTACTCCTCTTGAAGTGTGAGCTTGGGGATCAAAAAATAACTCAGCATATTTTACATTATTATCTTTTGCTTTTTTCAAATAGTCCATTGCCAATAGATAAAAATCTTCTTCTTTTTGTAGAACTTCCATTGCGGGATAGTACACTCCCAAAAAAGATGTCAAGGAATCAAATTCATAAGACTGTCTTACTTCTTCAATGGTTTTTTGTCCAATATCAATCCCATTTTTTTTAGCAAGTTCCAATTTTAACTCCGGCTCCAAAGTTCCTTCTAAGTGTACGTGTAGTTCCGCTTTGGGAATTCCAACAATAAATTCTTTTGTTACGTTAGACATTTTATTACCTCCTAATAATTGTTACGAATATTCTACTTTTAGTATATCTTGTGGGTAAGGGAAATACAATAAATCTTAAAACAATATAGTCTCTGTATCTAAATAATGTAATTTGCAAATGAATTCACTGAACAATTTAATTATGAAGTTGCGTTGGTCAAAAAATACTTTTAAAAATATAGAGTGTTGGAAAAAACTGCAATGATTTTCGTATCGTTGCAGTTTTCTAAAGTTATTTTTAAATTATCTGTCCTTAAGGCTACTCTTTGAATTTCCAATTTGCGCCTCTATCTTGAGATTCAAATATGATTCCTTCTTTCTCTACTGAATTGCTCTTCACTTTTACTGTCAATATTTCATTTTCATATTCCGGCATAGAAATATATTTATAATCATCTATTGAAAGACCATATTCTTTTGCACTTTTTGGTAAACTAGTCACGGTATTCATAGGTAGGATTATTTCTGTAAAACTTATTCCACCGTCTCTGGTTACAAAAATCTCGGAATAGTCACCTGATGCACCAGCAATTCCGATGTATCCATATGACTCATCAAAGAATTCTATTCCTTCTGCAACTCCTCCTTTTCCTGAAAAAGGATGTTCATTTTTTATTTCCCAGGAAACGCCACCATTTTCTGTGTATTTTAACTCATAAAATCTAGAGCCAAGTGCTGAATCTACTACCTCAAGTTTCCATCCAATGGTATTATTATCTTCTAAGAAAAAATAAACAGTTCCATTATTTTTATCTATAGTCCAACCTTTTGTCGTTTTTGCTTTTTTCTCTTGCTCACTTAAATTTTGTTCAATTACTACTTCTTGAGATATGTATTCAGGTTCTATTATATATCTCATGGGCACAGTTTTATCTTCAAATGGAACATGTAAAGATACTTCATAGCCACTAATTAAGCCGCCACTTGATAATTTATTTATATTTGAAGAATCTCCAACAATTCTATCTCCATCAACATCTCCTGGAATAAAGACAAGTCCTTCTTGCGTATTAAAGTTTCTTTTCCCAGAGTATACAATCTCATATACCTCAGTGTCCAAATTACTAGACCATTCAGTAACTTGTTTTTTAAGGTCCACTTGTTGCAAAATAGCAAGCATTGGGTCAAGCGCTTTATCTTCATTATAATCTGCATTTGCCTCCCCATCAGTCCATACATTAATAACTTCCTCATTTTGAGTGACGTCATAATTTATAAGATAAGTTTGCTTTTTACCTTTTCTACTATCTCCATATAAGAAAGCGTTGATTTCTTTTATATCTCCATTTTTATAAAATTGAACTGCAAAATCACCTGTAATATATAATTTATCAGGCATATTTAATTTTTCATTTAATTCTGCAAGTACACCTTCCAAGCCATCTTCATATATATTATGGTGAGTAAATGAAATCTTTTTTTCCGGCAAAACTCATCTAGTTTCCAAGACAGTGCACCATTATAAGGAATTGCAGAATAAACTATCTTTCCTCCAAAAAATAGGGTTATCGAAATAAATCCAATGAGCGTAAGCAAAGAAAAGTAGCGATTGGAAGAATGTTTTTCATTGTTTTTTAAAAGATTAAACCTTAAGAAAATCCATATAACTAATCCAACTAAAAGAATGCATAATGCAGGAACAATCCTAATTAAGTGACTATAAAGCCCTCCATATTGACACAGTTCCCATACCTGATATATAAAAAAGACATAAATTACTAACAGAACAACAACCAAAATATTCTTAATTTGTTTTTTTCTCAAAACTGATTTATTTTCATCCATATCTTTCTAACCCCCTCTTCACTTAAAAATAACTTATAATTTTCTAACTTTCTAATTTTTCTAAACCTTTGTCGGATTTATTTAAGTTTTGTAACTAGTTTTATAATCATTGTGAGTAATTGAAATATTAACTATTTTCAATTTATATTATACACCCATCTACATTATTAATACATTTATGCCACTATGATGTAATATAAAATATTAATGTACTTATTTATTTCTATAATTTCATTACATGAATTTAAACGTGAAAAATATTATCTACTTAAATTATAATTTTTGTACTCAAAATGAAGGTAAAAGAAAAAATAAACCCTGTAGCTCTATATAAAAAGCTTACAGGATTTATTTTATTTATTCCCACTTAATGGCAAAGACTATCAGCACACTTTTGATAATTTTTTTGTGTATTACCTCTTTAACACCATCTAACTTGGAAAACAACCAAGAGCCCTACAAACATTTAATTTACAATATTTATAGGGCTCTTTATATTATTTGCATTTTTTAACTTCAACGAATTTTTTGTTATCAAAATGCTATCAACATCTCTATCTATTCAATATCTCTATAAAAATCAATTAACACCTTCTCATTATTATGTTATGGTTATAAAATGAGTAGGTGGTTCTGAGTCCACACTCCCAAATAATATCGCGTATTTCAGTGCAAATTTAAGTAAATTAGAAACTATGCAATACTATACCGTATTACCAAATTCTAAGTCTTTCGGATTTTGAACGATACATTGCGTCTCCTTCTTTTACGTTAAACACTTCATAAAATTCATCGAAGTTAGGCAACATATTGTTCACTCTCAACATACTAGGAGAATGGCTATCCATAAGAGCAGCTTCCTTTCCTATATCACCACTAACTTCTTTCCAAGTTTCTGCAAATGAAGTGAAGAACTCTTCAAGGTTTCCGTCAGGTAATTTCTTCACAGCGTCAATCGCCACACCTATTCCACCTAAATCTGCAATGTTTTCTGAAAGTGTCTTTTCTCCATCAATAGTTCCATCGGCATATTCTAAACCATCAAACTGCTTCACCATTTTTTGTGATAATTCGGAAAATTTGTCATAGTCTTCTGTTGTCCACCAGTCAGATACATTTCCAAATTCGTCAAATTTAGCACCATAGTCATCAAATATATGAGAAATTTCATGACCGATTATTACACCTAGAGCACCATAGTTTTGACTTTTAGTCCTAGTAGAATCATACATAGGCGGTTGAATTATGCCGGCAGGTATTGTAATTGAATTTGAACCTGCCGCTGCAAAGGCATTTACAGTTTTAGGACTTGCATGCCATGTATCTCTAGGAGTTGTTTTTCCAAATTCCACCCAATGATTTTCAAGGGCAATTTTTTCCATTTCTATTACATTAGAGAGCACAGAACCTCCTTGTTCAAATGTCTTAATAGAATAATTATCGTATTTGTCTACGTAATTATCCGGATATCCAACTAAAACTTCCATATTATCCAATTTCAAAATGGCTTTTTCTTTAGTGTTTTCCGAAAGCCAATCTATAGTTTTTATTCTATCTCTATATATACTTATGAGCTCTTGAGTCATATTTTCTACATCCGCTTTCGATTTATCGTCTAAATATGTCTCTCCATAATATTGACCTAGTGCATCACTATATAGAATCGATATTAAGAAGTAATTCAGATCGATATCTATGGTTGTAGCTCCAACTGCACCAACGTGAATTTTAAAATTATCAATTTTAGCTTGAGTTTCAGGCGATACATAAGACATGTTAGCCCTTATAAATTGTGATTTCATCCAATTTTTAATCAATGGAAGATTTTCATCCTTATATATCTCTGAAATGTGTTTAAAATATTCAGCATCCAGTACGTTGATATCCTCTGGAATCACACCAGTCAAACTTTTTATGATAGAAGCGAAATCCACGTCTTCTAGGCTATTGTCAAATTCAGCAAACGAACTTGGTTTGTACAGAGCTGTAGAGTCATTCTCTAAATCAGCTGCTGTCTCGCCCTCTACTTCATATGGAATAATGAGTTTATCAAATGCTATTGTGTCATCCAAAATTTTTTCTATCTGATCTTCAGAATAACCTGTAGAAACAAATAGTTTTTTTGTCAAATCCTTGTATTCCTTTATATTATCCTCATCTTCATAGCTAGAAGCATCCGCTAATGATGTTGAAGGTGGTAAAACATAAAGCGAGTTTTTCTTGAAATCTTTAACATCACCATAGTAATCAATGTTTATCGGCATAGAATATCCTTTTAAAAATAAAGACTTGTAGTTTTTAAATAAGTCTGAAATAGAATCAATGTCATCTATTTCTTTGAAGTAATTTGTATAAGACTTATTTCCCTCTGCATTACGTGCATCATAATCTTGTAACATAGTATAGAGCTTTGCAGGCTCTTTTAAATATGGGGAAGCGGCACTTGAATCAGCTACAGTTTTTTCCAGATCACTCTTAAGCAAAGAGTCTACATTTTTCATCATATCTGCTATTGGACTGGTTATGAGCTCGTCTCCAACTAGAACGGTTTTTTGTATCCAATCATAATTGACTGCATTGTAAAAGTCATCTTGTAGACGTGGTGCTTTGCTTGCAGTTGCCTCCGTCTTTTTATTGGAATCATCTCCCTTAGGTACTGCCGTGCAACTTGTTTGCAATAATACTATCCCCATGAGCATTATTGCCATGATGAGCGAAAGTCTTTTGTTTTTCATGAAATCTCCTCCTATTGTAATACATTTGTTGTAATATATTTGTACATCTTAAAATTTTAGAAGTAGTTCTGAGTACAATCTCTAAAATAATATGTCATAATCACATATAATATTACCATATTTAGAATAAAAATCTAGAGAAAATTGACGGTAAACTTTGTTTACGATTATATGAATTAAAAAGCATTACATACCTTTTACTCTTGGATATGTTCAATGAATGAGAAAATAAATTAGAAAAGTTAGAAAATAATAAAATTACTAAAGAAGAGTATAATAATTGGCATTACAATCATACTAATCATAAAACGGCTAAAAATAATTTATTAGAAGAAAGAAATTCCAAAAAAACAAGTAAATCAATAAATTTATTATCCTTTCGAATAAAAATGTTATCAAAACAAATAAAAAAGCCATATAAGCATTGAAACTTCAAAACTTGTATGGCTCTTGGTATTATTCCCACTCGGCAAATTCTTTTAAGTATTAAACGTATTTGTTTAGTTTTTGATTTTCATTTACATCAAATCTCTTTATATTATTTATATTTTTTAACTTCAATGAATTTTTTGTTATCAAAAATGTTATCATTTTTTATGCTTCCTGTTCTGCCCGTATAAAGAATCTTTCAAATATACTCCTTAAAAACCTTTCTAACAATAACTACTTTATCTATAATCTCCTTCATGAGTTCTAAATAGTTACTATGGTCATTAAAATTTAAACCACCAATGTAATAAATGATTCTAGAAGCCTTCTTATTATCTAATCTTTGCCATTCCATAGAAAATCCTAATTTTTGTTCAATTTCCTCTCTATTTAATTCCAAACTATCAAATAAATCCTTATTATTATCAATATATATTTCTACACCAATATTACTAGATTTATTTACTAAAGTAATACTTATGTGAGCTTCACTTGTTCCTAAAGCCACATCATACCAATGGTCTGTACTTGCCTTACGAATATTAAATGGTTTACCAGATTCAGAAACTATTTCATTAAATTCTGTCCAAAAAGTAATTCTTTCTGATTGTGACTTATTTAAATCTCCATCGCTACTACTTTTTACACTTTTTATAAAATCATTAGGCTTTTCAATAACTTCAAATTTAGGGGCAGGTAAAGAGTCTCCAATTTGATACGCGTGTATTTCTATTAAAAAGAAAGAAATTTCCTTTACTATATTATTATTTAGCCACTCAACAGCACTTTTATGTTCTTCCCTTGCCTCTTTTACAATCCAAACAACAACATTCGCATCAAGTCCTGAAGCATAAGTAATAATTTTTCCTAAATGATCATGATTTGTAGGTTCTAATTGATTTTCTATAATCACTCTAATCCCTGTAGTCTCATCAATAGCTACTAAATCACAACGATAGGAACCAACAAAAACTTCTTTGTCTATATCAACTAATGTCAATCCAATAACTTCATTCAATAGTTCTATGTTCTCATCTCTAGAGAGCCATGTTGAAAAATCATATTGTTCATGAATCCATAAATCTCTAATATTCACTTCTCGTAATCTATCTAACTTCATTTATTTATCATCCTTTGTAAGCTATTGTGTTAATTTATATTTTTTCTCTTGAATTATTCAAAAACTAATAGTCCAACTTTTTCACTTCAAATATATCTCATCATCAAAATCTATTCCTACTTCAATTAATAATTCAGCAAACTCACTTTCAAAAATTACTTTAATACTATTATTATCGGCAAATTTTTTATCTTTTCACTTACTTTAGCAATTGCACTAAACCATTTAATTGGTATTAATCCAAGATATTTTTCATCCTCTTTCATATGCATATTCTATCAATTGTTCAATTCTATATCTACAAATGCTCATAAATTTTCGTAATAAATCTTTTTCATTCATATTTTCCTTCCGCATGACCCCATTTTTTTGTAAACTTGGTTTCATCTACAATAGACTCAAAAGGCGGTTCTATTAATTTTGTTATAGAATTTAAAACTACAGAAAAATCTAATTTATATCCTAATACTTTATCACAAAAGTTATTCCATCTTTTTTGCATTATTTCATCGTTTCCTAGTTCTCTTATCCCTTGAATTGAATCTTCATTATATGGTGTACTCCTATTAGATAATGTCTTATAAATAGCATTTTTTAATTGTTTTCCTTCAAAGTCAAAATTAGTTGCTAAATAATAGATATCATAAAAGTCTTTCATTCTACTCGTAGCTCCCATTAATGATATAATTGAATCTAATTTTTCTGCTATTGTTGATTCTAATGAATATGTGAATATTTTCGGTTTTTCAAAATCTCCTAGTATCACAGGAATGATCCGTTCTATATAAGAAGGCACAACTATATCACCTACTCCAAAATCAATGCTAAATGGTGTCTTAGTTCTACCTATCGTTCCTTCTAAATTTATCCTTGCTCCAGAATATTCTCGGATTTCTTGATTTATCTCAATTGTTCTTATTTTAAGTTTTATAAAGTCATTTTCAGTTGGAGATTCTATTATATCAATGACCAGTTCTTCAATTTCTTCTATATTATTTGAATATCCTTTTAATAAATAGTCAGAATCAACGGTAGGTCTCGTTGTAAAACCACTAATTGAATATAACAAAAATCCACCTTTCAAAATCAACTGATCCCTATGTTTTGATTTAGATAGCCTTCTTAAAAATTCTTCTTGGCAAAATAAATTTAACAGTTGCTGCAATGGTATTTTTCTTTCTTTTGACTTGTTTTTTAGTCGTGCTAAAACTGATAATTCTATACTTCCCACTACAACCTCACCCCAATGTATGTCTGCACCTTGTTTTTTATGTTAAATATCTCTGCATACCTCAACAAATTCCTTATATTTTTCTCTTTATCTGCCACATAGTTTGATATCGCTTTTGCAAATACCTCACGTTCTATTTTTGTTTCATAGCGAAGAACATCACACATAGTTCTATCTCTATCATATATCTTAACTGGAACTCCTTCTATTTCTATTGTACTTACTCCTACGTTTAAATATTTATTCTCTATATAATATGGCTCTATGAATGGATAATCTATTTCATATTGCTTTTTATTACTATCTTTATCCACAGCTATTTGCCAGCTTAGAGGAATTCTATCTGTATATCCATAATAAAGTAGTGCGCTTTCCAGAAAAATAACTGCTTTAGGAAATAGTTTTGCAATGATAACTTCTTCTTTTGGATGATACTCTCTCAACTCATAAAATCCATATTTAATTCTGGTAATTATACCATCTTGCATTAATTTTCCAATCTGTCTACTAGAAAAACCCATTTCATTTAATTCAATAGTTTTCAATATTCCACCATTCTTTTTAAATTCATTTTTCATTTGATTAATTTTATTCACTAACGCACCTCTCTATCCGCTTCTGATTTTTAAAGCGGTCTTTTAAGTGCATTGTATCATCAAATAAAATTATAATCAAGATATTTACATACTTGATATTTCAATTAAAAAAGAACAACTAAAAACCTTTTACGGCTAAATAGTTGTTCACTGCTTATATATATTATTCATATATTTTTATAATACTCTTGTTTACTTATATTATTCTAGTTACTCGTATTTCTATTCCCACTCGGCAAATCTATTTAAATATTAAACATATTTGTTTAGTTTTTGATTCCCATTTACACCCAATCTCTTTATATTATTTACATTTTTTAGCTTCAATGAATTTTTTGTTATCAAAATGTTATCATTTTTTATGCTTCCCGTTCTACCTGTATAAAGAATCTTTCAAATATACTCCTTAAAAACCCTTCTAACAATAACTACTTTATCTATAATTTCCTTCATGAGTTCTAAATAGTTACTATGGTCATTAAAATTTAAACCACCAATGTAATAAATGATTCTAGAAGCCTTTTTATTATCTAATCTTTGCCACTCCATAGAAAATCCTAATTTTTGTTCAATTTCCTCTCTATTTAATTCCAAACTATCAAATAAATCCTTATTATTATCAATATATTTCTACACCAATATTACTAGATTTATTTACTAAAGTAATACTTATGTGAGCTTCACTTGTTCCTAAAGCCACATCATACCAATGGTCTGTACTTACCTTACGAATATTAAATGGTTTACCAGATTCAGAAACTATTTCATTAAATTCTGTCCAAAAAGTAATTCTTTCTGATTGTGACTTATTTAAATCTCCATCGCCACTACTTTTTACACTTTTTATGAAATCATTAGGCTTTTCAATAACTTCAAATTTAGGGGCAGGTAAAGAGTCTCCAATTTGATACACGTGTATTTCTATTAAAAAGAAAGAAATTTCCTTTACTATATTATTATTTAGCCACTCAACAGCACTTTTATGTTCTTCTCTTGCCTCTTTTACAATCCAAACAACAACGTTCGCGTCAAGTCCTGAAGCATAAGTAATGATTTTTCCTAAATGATCATGATTTGTAGGTTCTAATTGATTTTCTATAATCACTCTAATTCCTGTAGTCTCATCAATAGCTACTAAATCGCAACGATAGGAACCAACAAAAACTTCTTTGTCTATATCAACTAATGTCAATCCAATAACTTCATTCAATAGTTCTATGTTCTCGTCTCTAGAGAGCCATGTTGAAAAATCATATTGTTCATGAATCCATAAATCTCTAATATTCACTTCTCGTAATCTATCTAACTTCATTTGTTTATCATCCTTTGTAAGCTATAGTGTTAATTTATATTTTTTCTCTTGCATTATTCAAAAAGCTAATAGTACAATTTTTTCACTTCAAATATATCTCATCATCAAAATCTATTTCTACTTCAATTAATAGTTCAGCAAACTCACTTTCAGAAATTACTTTAATACTATTATCATCGACAAATATTTTTTCTTTTTCACTTACTTTAGCAATTGCACTAAACCATTTAATTGGCATTAATCCAAAATATTTTTCATCCTCTTCATAATACATATCCTATCAATTGTTCAATTCCATATCGATCAGAAACTCCATCATGATGTTTAGCCTGTACATAGATAATAGCACCTATTTTATTAAAAGGAGCTATTACATCGATATCTGCAATACTATCATTTCTAGAGTTTTTCTTTTGTTTTGAAGGTATTTTGGGTTCACTAGATCCTATCTTTCTCAAATATTCTTTTATCAAAATCTCAAATTGATTTTCGTCTAATTTTTTAAGTATATGTTCATGAACCCTTTTAGCAATATTATTTTTTATTGGTCTCATAGAAAAAACCGGTTCTTTCTTCTCAATGTTTTTCATTACTATTTTAATGTCAGATTCCCAATCATCTAAAACTAAGTTCGTCCCTCGAAATTTTAATGCTGAATTCAATCTACTTGTTAAATATTCACTCCGAGGTACATCTTCAAAAACCCTTTCAACCTTAACTAAAAAACCTATATCATATCGTCTAATATTATCTGTACTCTTTGAATTACTGTAGGGAGTTCCCACTACTTTATAAATATTGAAAACTCCTGATTCTGCTACAACTACATAATCACTAGGTCTTAGGCGCAAAAAGTTGTATAGAAAATAACTTCTATTTCTAGTCATAGAATCATAATTCAGTTTTTGCCCTAATTCCATAAAATATTTTGAAAATTCATATTTATTTAAATAATTAATTTTTTCAATAACTTCATCATAATATCCCGACTCTACAATTGAATACCACCCAATAGAAAGCAAACCAACTTTCTTCAATAATTTTTTTGAAATATTAGACTCATTAGATATTCTGTACATTAAATACATAACATTCCTCTTTCAAAATTTACTTCTATTTCATTTCATTAAATTCTTTCAACATTTTAACAGCTTCTTCATTCTGAAGAAGATTGTAGTATTCTGCGCTCACTCTATTATTACTAATAGCTAACTCTATATCAAGTTCGCTTTTAGACTTAGAAAGAATTAATGATTTTATAAGATCTGTTAATGGCTGTCCAATGGCATCCCTAAAATTAAACCCTAGCATCTGTAAAACATTGAATGTTTCCACTGAAATAATCGGTTTAATAATCCCCATTAATTGCTGAAGTTCTTCTGTTGATGTTGAGGACTGATTAAAATTCATAGCTTTTTCCAGTAACTCTTCTATTACAGGCATTAAACTTTGCGTAATATACTGAACATCTTCATCAGTTATTTTCTGGAATGATGTTAATTCTTCATATTTTTGAGCAATTTCTATAAGTGAACGCTTATCAGATATTAACTCATCGATAATGCTTTCCAGCTCTAATATTATGCCATCTTTGTCCCCAGAAGCTTTTACTTTTTTAACCTTATCGCTAATTGTTGTTATAGTTTGTTTTGAAATAATCTTAGCTAACTCTATTCCTAATTCTATTAATATTTTATTTGTATCCATATTTTACCCCTCCATTTATGATTAATAGATTTGTTACACTCCGCTATAATCAATTGTAAACTCTAGGCTAATATACTAGAGCTTAATATGATTTCTCTGCTCTTAAATACAACTTTATCACAATTGATTTTAAATTCAAAGTTATTATCTCTGAAGAAAAATAATCTCATATTTCTTAATTTTCAAAATTCAAAAATATTAAGTGCATTTTTAATTTTATCAACGCCTATTTTACAAAATATCTAATAACTAATGAAATAATAAAATAAATACGTTATCATATAAGTATAAATAAATAAAAAATAAGTACGGAGCGTGGCATATATGGGAGAAATATCTTTAGATTTATCTAAACAAGAATATTTAGTTTTTGACATTTCCAAAAATTCTAAATTAATGTTAAAAAATAAGAATTTTATATTTGGAAAAAATGGTTCAGGTAAGTCAACTTTATGTGAACTAATTAAGTCGCAATTTAATGAAACACATAATGTCTTTATTTTTTCAGGCTTTGAAAACATTCTCATTGATAATAAATTGGGTGCTGTTGTTTTAGGAAAAGAAAATATCCAGATTCAAACAGATTTACTTTTTCTAGACAAGGAAATAGAAAAGTTACGTGAAAGAAAACAAAAACAGGAATTATTACTGAAACAATTGCAATGGATTGACACCTATAAAGAAGACGGGATAGAAAAACATGAATTATTACAAAAAAAGGAAGATGATGAACATAAGTATAAAGAAAAAAAAGAAGAAATCGATAAATTTTGTCAAGAAAAAGCTAGAATATTAAAGAGCAAAGAGCGACCTCAAATTACTAAACCTACATATAACAAACAAGATTTTTCTAATGATATCCCTAACAAATGTAGACTAAATAGAGAAGAGATTGAAAACCTTGAAAAAATATTAATCGAAAATACTAAAAAAGATGTTCCGAAATTTCACTTTCCAAAGTTTGATTTAAAAAATCTACTTGAAGAAATAAACAATGTTTTGCAAAAAAAAGTAAAAGAAACAATTATTATAGAAGAATTAAAAGACCAACCCACTAAACAGGCATTTGCAAGAGAAGGATTGAGAATTCATAAAGATGTTGATGTATGCTCTTTTTGTGGTAACCACATTACTGAATCAAGAAAAACAAAGTTAGAACGTTATTTTTCTGTCAGTGAAGTTGAAAAATTAGAAAAACTAATAAAAAGTTTTGTTCAGAAGATTAACGAAAACTTGAAGTTTTTAAACAACATTAATGATTTAGATAAAGGTCTTTTTTATGAAAAATTTTATAAAAGAGTGGATGCTGCAAATTTGAACATAAATTCAAAAAAAACAGAATATAAGCTGTTTTTTCAACAATTGATTGAAAAATTGGAAGAAAAAGAAAAAAACTTGTTTGGAACTGTTGAGATAGCATTAGTCAAGATTCCCGAATGCTTAAGCACAGAGGAAGATGAAATTAACAGTTTAATAGCAGATAATAATAATTTCAGTAAAAATTTATATATGGAACAAAATGCAGCACAAAAAAGTCTTAGATTACATTATGTCGCCGAATATTTAGAGCAAACTAGCACATATAAAGATAATTGGCTTGGATATGAAAATGAAGAAAAATCATTAAATGATTTAGAAGTTATTAAAAACACTGCTGAAAAAATACTAGCTTCAAAAATTTCCGAGATCAAAGGAAGCCCAGATAAAAAGGAAGATACATTATTATTCATAAAGGATGAAATTTCTGAAAAAACACATGAAAAGAATGAACTATTAAAAAAGACTAAGAATACATCTCAATCTGCTATTAATATTAATGAGAAACTAAAAAACACAGGGAAAGATAACCTTGAGTTGCACCTTGTTAAAGATGACGATAAAGTGGAACATTATCTAATCCAAGAGGGAGATAACTATAGAGATATTGATAAAATATCTACTGGCGAGAAGAATATTATAGCATTTTTGTATTTTTTAGAAAGTTTAAGTGATCTAGAAATTGAAAAGTCAAAGCCCAAAATAATTATTTTAGATGATCCTATGAACTCAAATGATGATACAATGCAATATTTAATAATTACAGAATTACAGAAATTATATCAGGGCTCTAAATATAGAGACAAATTTAATTCAGATAAAGATTTCTTTATTTGTCTCACTCATAATGCACATTTTTACATCAATGTGCAACCTCATGGATACTTTAAAGATAAAAAAATAGATAAAGAAACTAACAAAGTAATAGAAGTTTCAAAATACGATAAGAATAATTTTTATATAATAGAAAACAGAAATTTCCGAAAGATTACCTCCGAAAAAGAAGACCTTAACACCCACTATGAGTATCTATGGATGGAATTAGAAGAGTTATACAATAGAAATTTGCTCAACTCCATGCTTAATTCAATGCGAAGGATTATCGAAACCTATATGAATTTCAACAAAATAGAACAAGACTCTTTCTATAATGGAAAAGAAGAATATATGAAAATATTTAACGTTAACTCACATTCTATAGATGATTTATCTGCTGAAATGATCGGAAAAACTAAAGAAGATTTATTAGCCATGTTTAAACAGCTATTTATTGATAATGACTCCGAAAACCATTTTAACACTTATTGGAAGGTTACCTCTGATCAATAAAAAATGTAACATTTTAAAAGCTTTTATTTCACTTTCTTAATCAAGATAAATATAATAATACTTGACAATAATTACCTTAGAAAGAAATGAACTCAACACTCTATTATATTTTTCATGCTACAATCAGATAAGTCCATAGAAAGTTCTCTTAAAATTATTTGTATTATTATTTTTCATGTTTCTAAATGAACCATCTAATGAACCATCTATGGACTAGCTAATTATTCAGTTTCTTCTAGTTTAGACAATAAATATTCTGAAATTAAACCCATTGATTTAATAGCCATCTTTGCTTCATCTTCTGATACCATACTTAAAAACGGCCTTCCATGTCCTGTTCCTTCTTTATTTCTTAATTTATTAATGGAGCATGCCAATTCATAAAGTGCCCGCTCTACTCTTTTTTGTGCAGGCTCATTGGGTTTAGGTACCTCCTCTGAAGTTGCTAAACCCAATGTTATAAATGCTTGTCCTAATAAAGTAGGAAAATTAGTTTGATTAGAGTAATGACCCAATTTTGACTGTAAAATAAATGCTGAAACAGCCTCCATAAGATCTTTACTCGTTCCTACTAAAAGAGCCGCATCGTCTGCGCCTTTTATTGCCCTTTCCGCATATGTCCTCAAAACTTTATGTTTTTCAATATTTCTTAAGTTGTCTAAAACTAAACTCGATATACTCCCGTCCGAAAATAATTGATACCCTTCACTTTTGAAAGCCACTTTTAAATTTTCGATACCCTCAATACCAACAAAATTTGGAGATTCTTTTCTAAACCCACCTACGGATTTTACCAGCGTCAGCAGCAGATAAACAAGTTTTTCTCCAGCAATAAGATTATTATCTATTGACCAAGTTAAAACTGCACGTACTCTTTTCGCCTTTCCAACTACTTTACCAGCTTGCTTAGGATCTGCATTACTAAGTCCAGATCTATTAAACTCACACTCAATATCATAGTGACTCGGCTCTCGTTTTGGTACTATCTGAGAATCGTCAATCATCTTAGCAATTGCCACAGCTATAGTATCATTTAATGGTAATTTTGTAATAGGATCCAACAATGATTTCCTCCTTCCAATAACTTACAACAAAATCAACTTTTACTCTCATATATACTTATTCCATAACCATACAATTATGATAAATATGTTGATATACAAGTTTTAGTCAAATTTAAACTATATAATTTCAATGCATTGTCCCTGTCATTTCTAAAGAATATTCTATATTATAACCTTAGTTTTTCCGAACGAAAATATTTTATATTTCCATTTTTATTCATCCTCATATTTTTATTTTAATATCTAATTTATTTTTCCATAATTCGAGATTCAAACTCTTTATAATATTATAGCGTAAAAATAAATTAACTACTATTATCATTATATAGTTTTATTTTGCAATGATATTTTTTATATCAACAAAATTTTATAAGCATATAACTTTTATATTGCATGTTTCGACAAGATGTTGTACAATAAAGGAAAAGGAGGGTTGTCTTATGGAAGCAACAACTTATAGTAATTTTAGACAAAACCTTAAAAAATATATGCACAGTATAAACGAAAATTCAAATGCTTTAATAGTTACATCTAAAGATAATAAAGACATAGTTGCTATATCTAAGTCAGATTATGATAATTTAATGGAAAATTTATATTTATTGTCCAGCGAAACAAATAGAAATTATATAAATGAATCTATTGAGCAATTTGAAAATGAAGACTATGAAACTCTATCTTTGGATGAAATTTAATTATGGAGTTACGTTGGTCAAAAAATGCTCTTAAAGATATAGAGTATTGGAAGAAAACTGATTCTACAAAAGTAAAAAGAATAAAAGAATTAATTAACAATATCGTAGATTCTCCCTATGAAGGGATTGGTAAGCCGGAACCTTTACGATTTGAATGGACAGGATATTGGTCTAGAAGAATAAACTCGGAGCATAGGTTAATTTATAAGTACAATGAACAATATATTGAAATAGTTTCCTGTAGATACCATTATGGTAAATAATCACATTACTATTTACAACAAAAACTGCAACGTCTTTCATACCGTTGCAGTTTTTATAATTTTTTAAAATAAGATAAATAGATATATAATTAACTTTCACCGCCAAATTCAATATAATGGCGGAGTAAAATAAACGATGGCGGTGAAACACTTTTAATATTTAACTGCTATTATAAATTTCTAATTATTTTTCTCTTGCTCTTTTAACATACTCTTTATATTTTTAATAGTGCTTTCATCTATTTTGTTAACTGATATTAAAAATTTAAAAAAGTCATTTAATGCAGCTTTACTTGGTGAAAGCTTTAAATAATCAGATTTAAATATCATTGCATCATACTCATCTTTATTCAAAGACGCCTTATATGTTCTTCCATAATTTTTCCCCGATTGAACATATCCCTCTACAACAATCGCTCCTTTTCCTAATAATTGATTTAATAAAATATGTATGGAACTTGCTTTCCAAGTTTTATTCTCTGTAAACTCAATTATTTCCGCTCTTGTTAACGCTCTATCTTCTTTCCATAAAGTGTTGAGTATTTGACTCTCATTATCTGACAACTGAAATCTTTTTTCCTCCAATTTTTTCACCTTTCTTATTAGAATTCCACATAAATAGAAAATACTATTACAATATACACTTAATTTTCAGAAATTCCTTATCGATATTCTTCTATTATCCGTTCTAATTCTTGAATTGTTTCGTCCGTAATATCATTTCTATGTTTCCACTTTTCATAACGTCTTCTCCATTTAGAAAAATATTCTTTCAACATGCAATCACCCCCATTAATAGATCATCAAATATTAATAAGATACTATTTATATATAATATTATTCTACCACTAAATCATATTTTTATTTATATATATATTGAAATATATTCAATATAATATTGTTGCAATCTACATATCTATTTACACTATTTTTTCAGTTCCCTAGATTACAGACATAATTTTTATGAGTAAAAATTATAAAATTATATTAAAACTCGTCTGCCATATTAAGCTTTTATAGCCGATTATCCTACTCAATTTTTATTGCATATGTATTTGCTTACTCTAACGATCAAAGTCTATCATTATCCTTTAAACTATAAAAGTCATGTTTAGTGTCTTACTAAATATGACTTTTAATAAAAAAACAAATTCATTTATTAAAACTAACATCTATATCATCTCTATAACCTTATTCTCCCGTTAATTCCTTATATTCTTTAGATCCTACATCAGACCATGACATTTTACCGCTAGATATAACTGTTCCACTGCTATATTCAAATGCATATATATCTAAAATTTTTGCATCTAATCTGGAATAACTTCCATCTGATACTTTTTTACTACGATAAAGGACATAAAGTCCACACTTATTGTTCTTTGAATCTCTGTCATATTGAATAAATTCAATTTCATTCTCATTATCCTTCAAAACAATATATTCATATCCTTTAGCATCAATATCTTCTCGATAAATATATCCTTTTGGGCCAAAGACTGTATCGTATATTTTCTGATAGCCTTGCATATACGTATTATCTTTTTCCTCGACTTCCTGTTTTAATGATGCATTCTTTTCTGTATTTTCATAATCTTTACTTTCTGGATATTTATTTCCCCATTCTTCATTAACAATTTTTTTCCATTCTTCTTCAGATATGTTTGGATTTGTATCCTCTTTATTTGTCATTGGACGAAGATACTTCATGTAAAACAAACCTTTGTCCTCATAAAGATAGTATCTTGTCTTGTCAAACCAAGGAGCTCTTTCTACTGTTATTGTCCCATTATCATTTTTTATTTCAGTTATTTTGGTATTACCCAAGTCTATATTAATACCAATAATTATTATAGAAAAGATTAAAATGCCAACTACTCCCATGATAATACTCACAACTCGTGTCAATAATCTTTTTCTTTTACTTTTAATATTATATATCCACTCTCCTGTATTAATCATAAATAAAACATATGCTATTACAATTTGCATTAATACAAAAATAAAAATAGTCAAATTCACAGAAACCCAATTCTTAAACACTAAATCTTCCGGCTTAAATAATTCGATGAATAATTCAAAAAAAACTGTAACAATCAAAAAAATAAGTAATACATAGAAAACTATGTTTTTCTCACTTATACGTGGTTTTTTCCCCATATTCTGCAAAAATTCGGAAAGTCCTTCACTAAAGGAACTTTTTTCCAGAGGAACTATTCTCTTTATTTCATTTTCTCCAAGTAAGCAATAAAAGTATGTTTTGTTTTCTATTATTCTATATAGATCATCATAAAAAACAGAATATTCAGACACCTTATTTTGTCCGGTGAAATAATCCACAAAAAAATCATAATGAGTTTCCAGACCTTGTACTGCCTTATATTTTTTGAAAGCCTTACGAACAATATAACAATAAAGAATATACATAAACACCCAGAATAGACCCACTGCAATCAAAATATATATTCCTGCAATATTATCATTTATCGCAGCCTTTGAGATTCCCAGAGGTAATAACCCGATACCCCAGATAGAACTGGATATCATTATTCTTTTGCCCATAATTGTATAAAACATTTTTTTATACATATCAAAGGTGATTTTACTATATGCAGTGTATAAAGGTTTTTCTATCCTTTTCTGAAATTCTATTTCTGTCATATTTATGTTGAAAATCTGGGATAAAATAACAAGACTTTCTATAGAGGGTTTAGTTTTCCCTGACTCCCACCTTGATATAACTTCTTTGCTAAGGTTCATTTTTTCAGCTAATAATTCTTGAGATAAACCCTTTGCTTCTCTTAGCTCTTGTATTCTTTCACCAAGTGTCATTTAGTCCACCTCCCAATTAAGTGAAGTAAATATACATTTTTACGAGTGTCTTTTCTATAACTTTTAGTTAAAGGTTATAGTTTCCATCTTATTAAGAAAGACAAGTTGATATTATGTGATATAAAATATTTCTTTGATGTGGGTCACTTACTTCATCCAAGTGTTCTTTTGATTTCTCTAAAAAAATTCCATTATTCTCTTTATCTTCCAAATATCCTTTTATATAAAACATAGTATCACCATAATCATATTTATTTATTTTTTTAAGTAATTCCTCATTATACTGCTCATTATTTTTATTTGTGAACATTAAATAAAACTGAATAGTAGTTTCTTGTTCTATATTTTCATATTTTCTATTAAAAAAATCTACTTCTAAATTATTGTTTTCTAAAAAATATTGTTCAATATCTATTATCGATTGGTTAAATTCTGGCAATTCTTTAAAATTTTTTAATAGCACTTCTTTGCTGAGCATATTAGGACATTCATTATAATAAATACTATTATTAATAAATGATTTATAAAATTCACTTTTCTTTTTTTCCGTAATTAAATTATAAACATTCTTACCGTCCGTACCATTAATAAAGGGCACTATTGTTGCTAAAAAAATAATTATGTTCATAATTAAGAAGTATTTACTTAAATACCACCCTTTTAAAAAGAAATATGTAACTATTGTCGTCAACAAATTTGCACCAGGACCGCCTAAACAATATAGTACTAACTTTTTAATACTGATATCTAAATTATTAGAAAACATTAAGGAAAAACCTGTAGCTAAACTTATTGGGTGATTTAAATACACTTTTCTTTTGACAAAAAATATTATTACCAATGATAAAAACTGCATTTGCAAACCGAGTACTTTCCCAATAAAAAAATGCCCCAACTCATGGATAATCACAACAAGTATACTAATCCATATCAAAATAGACACTTGAAAAACCACAGTATAATTTTGCCTTTTAGAAACTACTGTCAACAATAATAATATAATTGTATATAAAAGTGTATTCATTAAAAAATTCTTATTTATTTCTAATTTTTCCATTTTTCTCCCCATTTACACTAAATAATAATTTTATTAAATTATTACTAATTTATATTATACACCCATCTATAATTATTAATATATTTATGTTAATTATGAAGTAATATAAAATATAAATTCACTTATTTTCTTTTTATAATTACATTGAAAAAAATTAAACTAAAAAACTATTTACTTAAATATACTATTTGTACTCAAAATGTCCTCAAAGTAAAAAAAAATAAACCCTGTAAACCTCTTAATAAAAGGATTACAGGGTTTTCACTATCTATTCCCACTCTATCGTTGCTGGGGGTTTACTTGTTATATCATATACAATTCTATTTATATGTTCTACTTCATTTACAATTCTATTTGAAACTTTATCTAATATTTCATAGGGAATTCTTGCCCAATCTGCCGTCATAAAGTCTGTAGTTTCAACTGCTCTTAATGCAAGAGTGTAGTCATAGGTTCTAAAGTCTCCCATTACTCCAACAGTTCTATTATTAGTTAAAACTGCAAAGTATTGATTTATACTTTTATCAAGTCCTGCTTTTTCCAACTCTTCTCTGAATATATAGTCAGCATCTCTTAAAACGTCTAGTTTTTCTTTAGAAATTTCTCCTATTACTCTAATGCCAAGTCCCGGTCCTGGAAACGGCTGTCTATTTACAAGGTAATCTGCAAGTCCCAATTCTCTTCCCAGTTCTCTTACTTCATCTTTAAACAACATTTTTAAAGGTTCAACTAAGTCTTTAAAGTCAACTACATCTGGAAGCCCACCTACATTGTGATGAGATTTAATTACAGCTGCATCCCCAATACCTGACTCTATAATATCCGGATAAATTGTTCCCTGTGCCAAGAAGTCTACAGATTTAATTTTTCTTCCCTCATCTTCAAAAACTCTTATAAATTCTTCACCAATTGCTTTTCTCTTTTCTTCCGGATCAATAATTCCCTTTAATTTATTTAAAAATCTCTCTTCTGCATTAACTCTTATAAAGTGCATTCCGGAATCTTTAAATGCTGCTTCAACTTCATCGCCTTCATCTTTTCTCATAAGTCCATGGTCTACAAATATACAAGTTAATTTATCTCCAACTGCCTTAGATAAAAGTGCTGCCGTAACAGATGAGTCCACTCCACCAGATAGTGCAAGAAGAACTTTCCCATCTCCAACTTTTTCTTTTATGTCATTTATTGCAGTTTTTGCATAGTTTTCCATAGTCCAATCTGCTTTTTGCCCACAAATTTTATATACAAAGTTAGCAAGCATTTCAATGCCATATTCAGTGTTATTTACTTCTGGATGAAATTGTAGTGCATATAATTTTTTATCTGTATTTTGCATTGCAGCAATTTCAGAATTTTTTGTTGATGCTATTGTTTCAAATCCCTCTGGCAATTTTTCAACTCTATCAACATGGCTCATCCAAACAGTGCTTTTATCAGGAACATTTTTAAATATTATTGACTCTTTAATATTTAATTCAGTTTTCCCGAATTCTCTTTCCTCTGCCGCTATTACTTTCCCATTTAAAACATGAGCCATTAACTGCATTCCATAGCAAAGTCCTAATATTGGAATTCCCAATTCAAATACTTCTGATTCTATCATTGGTGCATTTTCTTCATAAACTGAATTTGGTCCGCCTGTAAAAATTACCCCTGAAGGTTTTTTCTCCTTAATACTTAAAAGTGCTTTATTATATGGAACAACTTCACAATATACGTTTAAATCTCGAATTCGTCTCGCTATTAACTGATTATATTGTCCTCCAAAATCTACAACTAAAATCATTAAAATACCTCCTCTAATTATTCTATTATATGACAAGTCTTGCAATTATCCTATTAATTTTTGTCAATAAATAATATCTTTTTAATATTTGTTAAAAATAGTAGTAAAATATTACCCTTATAAAATTATATAATATATTAAAAGAAATTTTAATATATTTTTTTATATGTTAAAATTAATACTTAATAAGGAGGTTACTATGAAAAATATAAAAATATCAATTTTGTCTTTTCTATTTATTATTTTACTTACAACTAAATCATATGCAATTGAAGCTAAGCCATCTGCTCAAAGTTTAGTTTTAAATGGCAATCAAACTCCACTTCAAGGTTACAGCATTGGTGGATATAACTACTTTAAACTTCGAGACTTGGCGGCAGTACTAAGTGGAAACCTTGATTTTTCTCTAAAAGGCGATGCTGAAAAAATCACTATTAATTTAAGTGAAAATTATAAAAAGCTCTCTAATGATTTAAAATCTATACCAAATAAAAATGTAAGTGCTTCATCTAAAAAAATGAATTTGGAAATTTTATCTGCGGGCAATGTTAAAAACACATCTGTAGATTGTTATAATATTTCCGGATATAATTATTTTAAACTAAGAGATGTTGGAGAACTTTTAGGTTTAGACATTAGCTATAATGAAAGTTCTAATAGTGCAATTATGACAACGCCAATTAAAACATCAGACCTTATCTCTCCAGTTATTTCAACTACGCCCACTGGAAAAGTAGTTCTTGGAAATGAAAGGTTAATCAGTGAATATTCAAATTTAATTGACAATAAAAATATTGGACTTGTAACTAATATGACCGGAATTGACTCCAACGGAGTTAAAACTTACAACAAATTAAAGGACTATGCAAATACAAATTTAATGGCACTATATTCGCCAGAGCATGGACTTGACGGAACTGTTACAGCCGGAAAATATGTATCAAGCTATACTGATAAAAACTTAAACTTACCTGTTTATTCTCTATATGGAGAAACTAGAGAACCAAGCAGTGATATGCTTAAAAATATTGATGTCCTTATTTTTGATATGCAGGACATCGGCTCACGAACCTACACTTATATTTCAACGTTAAACTACGCTATGAAAGCTGCCTCTAAGGCAAATATTCCCGTTGTAGTACTAGACAGACCAAATCCTCTAGGCGATAAAGTTGAGGGGTTTGTATTAGAAGATAAGTATAAAACTTTTGTAGGTGTAGATAATTTACCTATGGCCCACGGTATGACTGTAGGAGAACTGGCAAAGTACTTTAATAGAAATATAAATTGTAATTTAACTGTTGTAGAGATGAAAAACTACAATAGGAATATGATTTGGCAAGATACGGGCCTGGATTTTATTGCAACAAGCCCAAATATTCCAAATATTCAAAGTGCATTTTTATATATGGCCACAGGTATAGGTGAAGGCACAGGGCTTGGTCAAGATGATAAATTTAATTTTGTGGGATCTAAAACTTTAGATTCAAAATCTTTTGCAGAAAAGTTAAATTCTTACAATCTTCCAGGAGTTACTTTCTCTCCTGAAACACGCGGCTCCAGAAATGGCGTAAGACTTAATATAAGTGACTATAAAGCTTTTAACCCCTGCTTGACAGGAACATATATACTTGCAACTGCAAACGAGCTTACTGACATCACAGTGCCCTCAGAATCTAAGGGAGTAATTCCAATGTTTGAAAAAATTATGGGCACAAATAAAATGGGTAAACTTTTAAAATCTAAAGCCAGTCCTGAGGAAATTGTAAATTCTTATCAAAGTGACTTGGAAAATTTTAAATTAATAAGACAAAATTATTTAATTTACAATTGATTTTATAAAAAAATACTTTAGTCGTAAAATGAAGTTGATTTAAAAAGCACTCTCTTCAAAATAGAAAAATTCTATTTAAAGAGAGTGCTTTTATTTTTTAACTTACCTTACACTGTTAAATATTGATATATTGCCACAAAGTGACAAATTGCCGCAGCCAGTACAAAAAAATGCCATATTAAATGGTTATATAGGGGCAATTTCTTTTTATAAAAATATGTTCCCGCTGTATATAAAACTCCTCCTGCCACAATTAATATTAAAAATATGCTCGATGTCCTATCTATCAATGGCTTTATTATTAACAGAGACAACCATCCCATTGCAACATATATTGCAACTGACAATTTTGTGTATCTGTCATATTTTCCATAAGTAAATATTTTAAATAAAAACCCCAAAATTGCTATAGACCAAATTCCCACTAAAAATGCTATCTTAGCTTTTCCTTCTAGTACGTGAACAACTATCGGAGTATACGACCCTGCTATAAAGAAAAATATTGCACTATGATCAAATATTCTAAATATCTTCTTTAAATTAGGCGCTTGAATTGCGTGATATATAGTACTTGTTAAAAACATTAAAATAAAACAACTTCCATATACTATATAACTTACAACATCTGCAGTACTTTCAACTCCCACTGATTTTACAATCATTAAAACTAAAAATACAATTCCAATGATTACTCCAATTCCATGACTTACACTGTTAAATATCTCTGCTATTAAATTTTTATTTTTTAAACTAATATCACTCATCTTCATACTTCCTAATATTCATCAAAGTATATTGAACATATAACTTTGATGCTACACATTTACATGCTATTGCTATTGGATCTTTAAAAGAATTCTTTTCCGAAAAATCTTCTAAAAAAAGTCCTTTTAAAGACAACTCCATTAAATCACAAAAATTGTCATAAGCTTCAGCATAACTTTTATTTTCTAAGGCAAGTTCAATACCCTCACTTATTTCTCCTATTGAAAATACTGTCTTTAACATAGATATTACCAAGAGTACCGTCAATTGGTCTTTATTGTATTTTTTCTTTACAGGTTTTGGCATTATTTTGGCCTTTACGTAATTATTTACCATAGAAGATGTCACGCTTTGATAAGAATCAATAATACTAAAGGGTTTCATTTGTTCCTCAGCTATTGAAATCAGCTGATCACTATATAGTTCAAATGATGGCATTTCTTCATATCTAAGTAGATTCCACGATTGAATTAAGTCTTTTATTTTATCTTCCATATTATCCTCGTTATTTAAAATCATATTATCTAGTTTCTAAAACTATGTTAACACGTTTTATTTATTCTGTCAATAAAAATAAGAACTTCAAAATAGAAGTTCTTATTTTTCTATACTTTTTTTAACTCATTAATATAACCTTGTGTGTCATTTTCTATTAATCTAGTTATATTAATAAAATCGCTCATTATTTTTCCTGATTTAAAAGCTTTTATCCACTCTTCTTCATTTTTGTCAGCTTTTTCTGCTTTTTCTATTAAGTCTTCAAGTAATTCAGGATTAATTACAATTACTCCATCTGCATCACCAAAAACTATATCTCCTGGATTTACTACTGTGCCACCACAATTGATTGGTATATTTATTTCTCCAGTAAGGCCAACGTGTCTTGTAGTAACTGGTGACAATCCTGAAGCAAAAACAGGAAAATTCATCTTTCCTATCGCAACACTGTCAGTTGCAGGCCCATCTACAACAATTGCCTCCATTCCCATTTCCTTTGCTAACAAAGCAACTATTTCACCACAACAAGAAAATGTCTTATCTCCACCTCTATCTATCACTATAACAGATCCTTTTGGCGCTCTTTCCATTGCATAATATACTATTGTAGAATCATCTCCTATAGCTCTAACTGTATATGCAGGTCCGGCAATTTTAGCCTCTTTAAAAAGTGGCTTTATCTCTGGTGACATATATCCACCTTCAATAAAATGTCCAATTTGAGCAGGATCTGTGGTCAATAATCTCTTTTTTAATTCATTGTCAAACATAATTTATCCTCCTTAATATTTTATAAATATTTTATTTATTCTTATTTTTATTCTCTCAATCTATTTTTATTTGTTCTACCACATATTACTTCCCCAGCTGCAAAAAATGCAACTAGTAAAACCACACTTATAATTATTACTAAATTTGGATTTTTCATTACTACTAAAGGTATTAAAATTGTATATGGTAGTTGGTATACATATCCCAGCGTACTTGCAATAGAAACGCTTTCTGTTGCTGATGTTTTATACTCCGGATCTATTACTTTTATTAATAATAAACCTGTGGCTAGTACACCCATTGTCATTCCAAATGCTCCTACCATGATTTCATACCAATCTGATTCATTCCATTTTTTTGACATATAATAAACTAATATATAATCCAAAGCTACAATTATAACGGAAATCACAACAAATGGTAACCAATATTTTTTAAATATTCCTATGGAAGTTGTTGCAATAGCAGAAGCAATCATATATTCCAATGCCAAGCCTGTAATTCTATTCATAGTATTCCTGTCTACGTATTCAACATATTTAGTTCTATTAAGAATAGTTCCTATAATTAAACTACATATAAAAGTTGTTGCAAATATTGGAAAATTTTCCATTACAGGGCTTATTTTTAAAAGAAAATATCTCATTATCATTCCGCAAATTATTACACATCCAACAAGTGCAAATTGCAATGCCAATGGATCTAAAGCTGACGGATTTGATACTCCCTCACCTATTGTAGTCCTTTTTCCTAAAGGGATATATCCTGTTAAATCTTCTTCATCAAGGTTATCTACACTTGCAGTGCTTTTTAAATATCCTTTTCTAATTCCTTTATTTATAAGTACCATGCCAAATACTACACCACAAATTATACCTATAGTTGCAAATGTCATACCTGCTCCTATACCATCGCTCCAATATCCTGATTCTTCAAAAATTACTCCAGCAGCATTTGCCATTCCATGTCCACCATAGAATCCATATACTGGCAATAGTCCAAACCCCATAGGCAAGCTTTTCATAATAGTCTTAGAAAATATCAGAGTACAAACTAAACCTACAACTGCCTGCATTTGATGCAGTGTTCCATTTATAAGTGTTGCAGATATTGCATTTTTATTAATTTTCCCCATTTTAATTCCAAGAAAAGTTGGTCCAAACACAAAACAAAATAACACTGTTGACCATTGAGGTACTGTTTCTGAAAATGGTATGTATATTGGAGAAACTTGTCCCAAAACTTGAGGTCCAAGTAAGAGCCCTAAAGCTCCAGCAATTAAAGAAACTGGTATAAAGTACTTTTGAAATATTTTTAATTTTTTTCTCAATAAAAATCCCAGTAATAGTAAAATACTCACTGAGGCAAAATCATACATTATTTGCACCAATGTCGTCATATCCTCACCTCCATTTTAATTTAACAATCTCTAAATTATAGCGTACTTAATTTGCCAACTTATATACATCACCCCTTCTATTTTTTAGTGATGGAACCTGACTTCTAACTTTATCTAAATAGTCTAAATCAATTTCTGCCACTATTACTCCAGGTTTATCTGAAGATTTTGCAATGACGTCACCCCAAGGATCAATCACCATAGATTTTCCATAAGCTACATATGTTGGCTGTTGACCCATTTGTGCTGATGCTACTATATATACAGTATTTTCAATAGCTCTAGCTCTTAAAATTGACTCCCAGTGATCTTTTCCAGTATTCATTACAAAATTTGCCGGAGTGAATATTACTTTTGCCCCTTCTAATGCCAAAATTCTATATAATTCAGGAAATCTTATGTCATAGCATATACTCAAACCCATTTTACACAATTCAGTTTCAACTGTTACAATTTCATCCCCTGGAGTCTTTGAATCAGACTCTTTATAGGCTGGACCATCAGCTATATCCACATCAAACATGTGCAATTTTCTATACTTCTCTATCATATTTCCATCTCTATCAAAAAACATAGTCGTATTATATGGTCTCTTTGTTCCGTTATCTTCAGAAATAGACCCTCCATGAATATATACTTTATTTTCTTTTGCCAGTTTTGAAAAAAGTTGAAAGGTATTTCCGTCTAGTCTTTCACTTTCAAATTCTTCTCCTGAATAATTTACATTTTCAGGAAATGATATTAAATCCACTCCTTTCTCAATTGCCTCTAAAGCATATTTTTCTATATTTTTTAAGTTTTCCTCTTTAGATGCAGTAGACTGCATTTGAACTACACCAATACTAAATTTTTTCATATAAACCCTCCTACATTTATTTTCTTAAATAATTATTAATAAAGTTTGATATTTCTTCTATCCCCTTTTCTACTACAATTTTCCCCTTTTCAGCTGTTGCAATTGTCGCATCACCCATGGTACCTGTTACAGAATATTCATCGTATTTTTTATACTTTTGAATACTTGGATACTCGTCTTTATACAGTGATGGAGAATTTACAGCCTTTTCCATATCAACTAATTCAGGATGTAAATACAACATTACAGAAGTACCAGATTCACTTGCATGTCCATGAGGAGCTTCAGATTCAAATATTCCTTCAAATTTCCAAATATATTGCCACCATCCAACTAATCCACATTTCACGTCGTATTCATTTTCCAATTCTTCCATAAGTGAATTTAACGGAGCTGTATTGTGTAAATGAGTATTTAATATAAAGAACTCTTTAAATCCCCACTTAATATAGCTTTCACATATATCTCTATACACCTCTTTTATATTTTCAGGTTTACAATAAACTGTTCCTGGAAATCCAAATAAATTAGACGATTGCCCCACTTCTAAACAGGGAGCAACTAGAGCATCTACTTTTTCAGCTATTAAATCAGATAGTTTATTTGCTACAATAATATCTGTTCCCAAAGGCATATGTGGTCCATACACTTCTATTGCACCACTTGGCACTATTAATGTCTTAGTCTCTTTTCTACGTTCATCAAACTCCTTCCATGTCATTTCTTTAATAAAATTAGTTTTTTTCATCACTATCATCCTTTCTTAATTTTATTATTTTTACTTCACTTATATATAGTGCAATTTTCATTCCAAATTTAATTTTTACTTATATTTGATTAATTAGCCATAGTTATTGTATAATTAATTTACATTCTTATATTTAAGAATATTTATTATTAAATATGAGAATATTCTCATTTTTGAAAGGAGTAATAGCTTATGGAGAAAATATTATTTGAATTGAAGCCTTTTTTAGATACTTTAGTCTCTTCTTTTTCTGCGGTTTTAAATTTAGAGTTCACAATAATAAATTCTAAACCCATTTCTAGAATTTCAGGAACTGGAGTATATGAAAGTGCATTAAATCAAAAGGAATGGAAAAACACTTACACTGATTATGTAATTACAACTAAAGAGAGATTAATAGTAATTGAGCCTGAAAAAACATATCCCAAAATTATAGATAAAGTTTCTGAATCTTACTATTCCATAATATTGGAACCCATAAAAATAAATGATGATGTTCTTGGCGTACTTGTTATTGCATCATTTGATGAAGTGCAGCAAAAATTTTTAATTTCAAATCAAGACAAGCTTGTCAAATACCTCAAAAATATTTCAGAATTAATCACCTCTAAAATACTAGAGTCAAAATTGAGAAAAGAAATTTTTGAATCCAATGAAAATCTAAAAGAAATTATAAATTATGTTAATGAAGGGATATTGCTATTTAATAAAGGTACAATTGTAACTAACTCTATTGCCGAATCAATATTGTGCTCAAATAAAGTAAATATATACAATAATTTAATAGTTAAAATTAAACAAAAAATTGATGAATCTCTTGAACATAGATCTGATATGGAATCTAAAATAATTGAAGAATATAACGATATTTATTTTATGTTGTTTTTAGAATTAAAATTTTTAGGAGAAAATAAAGTATTAGTTTTAATTAACACATTAGAAAAAATACAAACACAAAACTTTTCAAATTCACAACAAAATAATACATTTGAAACAATTATCACTCAAGATGAAAAAATGTTAGATTTAAAAAATAAAATTAACACATTTTCCAATAATGATTCTAACGTATTGATTCAAGGAGAAACAGGAACTGGTAAAGAATTATTTGCAAGAGCTGTACACGATTCAAGCTATAGAAATAAAAAACCTTTTGTTGCAATTAATTGTGCTTCTATACCGGAATCCCTTTTAGAAAGTGAACTATTTGGATATCACAGCGGAGCATTTACTGGCGCTAGTAAAACCGGTAAAGTCGGAAAAATAGTCCTAGCGAATAATGGTACACTATTTTTGGATGAAATAGGTGATATGCCCCTTTACCTCCAAGCAAAATTACTTAGAGTTTTAAACGATTCCTATGTAGAGCCTATTGGAAGTGAAAAACCTATAAAGGTAAACATAAGAATTATATCTGCCACAAATAAAAATTTAACTGCCATGGTTGAAAACAACGAATTCAGAAGTGACTTATTTTTTAGATTAAATGTCATACCCATGTACATTCCTCCATTGAGAGAAAGAAAAAAAGACATTCAACTGCTAGCTTCCTATTTTATTAAAAAGTACAATACTAAATTTAATAAAAATGTCAGAGGAATTGATATAGACACCTTAGAAATACTTGATAATTACAGCTGGCCCGGCAATGTCAGAGAACTCGAAAATACCATTGAATATGCAATGAATTTTAAAGAAAAGGGCAATATATTTCCTGAAGATTTACCAAAGAGAATATCAGAGGATAAAACTTTAAGAAAAAATACTTTTAAAGCTAAAAACACCTATACATATAACAATGAACTTACACTTAAAACAAATATGAATTTATATGAAAAATTTGTTATTCAAGAACAATTAGATAAATATCCTAAACCATTGTCAAATAAGAATTTAATGACGCTATGTAACAACTTTAATATAAGTCCTGCCACATTGTATAGAAAATTAAAATAGCTAAAAAACTTTAAAAGTTTTTTAGCTATTTTAATTTTAACAACTTTTAACTACGCTAAAACATAATAATAGAATATTATTTTATAATATTGTCAAATTCTTCAAAAGTTGAAGAGCTTTCAAGAGGGAGAATTTTCCCATCCTGCACAAATGTTGGCACTCCTCTAATATTTCTCTCTTGTGCCAATTTAATATCTTCACTTACCTTTTCAGTTAATTCTTCTAATTTAGAGCTAAAGTCTTTAGAGTCCAACCCCAGATCTTTTATTACATTTTCTATAAAAGATATTTTAGAATAGTCTTCTCCTCTTTCAAATCTAGCAGACATCATTCTTCTAAAATACTCCGCTTGTTTTCCAAACATTGTCACATATTGTAACCCTATATGAGCATTTTTTGAGTTTACATCTACTATTTTTTCTGCATCAAATTTAAGTCCTAATTCTGATGCTCTTTGTGTAATATTTTCATATATTTTTATAGTTTCTTCTACTGATTTATTAAATTTATTACTCATATTTAAAATAAAATTAATATTTTCATTGTCCTTGTCTGGATTTAGTTGAACACTTCTAAATCTAACTGTTGAAAGTGGCAAGTCCTTTGACTCTAAATACTGTATAAATCTCTCTCCTCCCATATTTGAAAATGGACAGGAAAAATCTATGTGAATTTCTACTTCCTTCATTTTAAATCCTCCTTATTAATAATATACTATTATATTTTACCCAATAAACATTTTATTAATATATTTCTAAATTTTAAACTATTTTAAGAGTAACTCATTTAATAAAATTAAAAATCTACAAATCTATATTTGCCAAAAATCCACCTATAGATTTAGAACTATATATACTATTTGCCACTGCTCTTTCTACTACTTGACTGGCTAGTGCTCCCACTAGACTCACATCTGACTTAACTTCACCTGTTGCAAGAGTAAATATAGTATCTCCGTCTGAAAGTGTATGCACTGGAAATATACTATTTGCATAGCCATTGTGTGCCATAGATGAAATTTTCATACACTCCGCTTTATCAAAAATTCCATTTGTAGCTACTACTGAAATTGTTGTGTTCTTTCCCTGATTAAAAGCACTGTAATCTGAATTCATATCCTTATAAATTTCTATTGTGTTCATAAATTCTCTATTAATTCGATCATAACAACCTGCAATTTGAATGTGTTTTTCAAAGTCAAATATATCTCCAAAGGCATTACAAATAGTAAGCGCAGATACTACTAAATCTCCAGCTTTTATAGTTGCTGAACCAAGGCCGGACTTCATTGCAAAATCATTTCCTAAAATTTTTCCAACAGTTGCTCCAGTCCCAGCCCCAATAATTCCCTGTCTATTTTCTTCTCTTGATGCTTTTTCACAAGCTCTATATCCATATTAAAATCGGGACGCACCTTCGAATCTCCACAGCCTAAGTCAAATATTACTGCACCCGGAACTATGGGAACTCTTGCAACTCCAACATCAAGTCCAATATCTTTTTCCTCTAAATACTTCATAACTCCACTTGCTGCATCTAATCCAAAAGCTGAACCTCCTGCAAGTAAAATCCCATGAATATTATTTACAAAATTTTCAGGTCTAAGTAAGTCTGTTTCTCTAGTTCCCGGCGCTCCTCCTCTAACGTCTACTCCACATACGCTTCCTTCGGGAGGAAGAACTACTGTAACTCCGGTAAGAGCCTCTAAGTCTTCAAAATGACCAACTTCTACTCCCTTAACATCTGTTAAATATCCCAAATACATTTAATCCTCTCCTTAAACTATATAAATTCCTAAATCTTCTATTAAATTTAATTTTATTTTCTCTTACTATATACCCTTACAAATTTACAATTTAAAAATATTTCAGTACTTTAAAAATTTAATATAACAATATAAAAAAAGAACTTCTTTAAACGTTGTTATTTAAAGAAGTTCTTCAATCTTATTTATTAGTGGAGTTTTTATTTTTACAATCCGGACAAATCCCCTCAAAAACAGTTTTGTGCTTGTCTATAGTGTATCCGGTTTTCATTTCAACTTTTCTATCTAAATCATTTTCATATGAAATTGGAACATCTGAAATTTTGCCACACTTTGTACAAACTATGTGATAATGTTGATCCAGGCGCCAATCATATCTATCTACATCCGGCATTTCAACCTGTTTTATTTCTCCACTTTCCACTAATAATTTTAAATTTCTATATACTGTACCCCTACTTATTTTATTATCTTTTTCCCTTACACTTATATATATTTGATCAGCACTTGCATGGTTGTGACTTAGTACTGACTCAAAAACCAGTTGTCTCTGCCGTGTATTCCTACGCTGCACCATAATTTTTCACCTATATTCTTAGATGGTTTCAGAAAGTGTAGCTTGAATTAACCCCTCATTGTCTAGCTTTGACAGTTCTATTACCTTGTCCATTGAAAGATCTAAAGCCTTTGTCATACGCTCTCCATATTCTTTATCTGCCAAGTAGCAGTGAACTGCATGGCGATATTTAATATTTACAGTTGTTGGAGCTATATCCGTAGCTGTATTTCCTATTAAAAGAGCTTTTTTATCCTCTTCCAATATTCTCCACAAGTCTCCTCCAGCTCTAAAGTTGTCATCTGTAGGATCATCTTTAGGGTCATACTGCCATACTGCACCTTCAATATCCAGTGGTGGTTCTTGAACTTCAGGTTGTGCTGTCCAATATCCATAGCTATTTGGAGTATAGGCAGGAGTTCTTCCATAGTTTCCATCTACACGCATTGCACCATCTCTATGAAACTCATTTACATCTACCTTAGCTTTATTTACAGGTATTTGATTGTGATTTATTCCCAAGCGATAACGTTGAGCATCTCCATATGAAAATAATCTACCTTGTAAAAATTTATCCGGTGAGAATCCTATTCCCGGAACTACGTGCGCCGGAGCAAAAGCTGCTTGCTCTACTTCTGCAAAATAGTTTTCAGGATTTCTATTTAACTCCAACTCCCCAACTTCTATTAGAGGATATTCTCCATGACGCCAGATTTTTGTTATATCAAATGGATTTTCATAGTGATTTTTAGCTTGTTCTTCTGTCATAATTTGAACGTACATTGTCCACTTTGGAAAATCTCCACTTTCAATTGCTGTAAATAAATCTCTTCCATGGTACTCTCTGTCCATTCCATTTATTTTTTGAGCTTCTTCATTTGTTAAATTCTTAATTCCCTGTTTTGTCTTAAAGTGGAATTTACACCATACACGCTCGTTTTTATCATTGTAAAAACTAAATGTATGCTCTCCAAAAAAGTGCATATTTCTAAAAGACGCAGGTATTCCTCTATCACTCATTACAATAGTTCTCTGATGAAAACTCTCAGGTAAAAGTGTCCAAAAATCCCAATTATTTTGAGCTGAACGCATTCCCGTTCTTGGGTCACGCTTTACCGCCCTGTTAAGTCCTGTGAAGTTGTGTACATCTCTTAAGAAAAATGTAGGTGTGTTGTTTCCAACTAAGTCCCAATTTCCCTCTTCAGTGTAAAACTTTACAGCAACGCCACGTATATCTCTTTCACAGTCAGCAGCTCCTCTTTCACCAGCAACTGTAGAAAATCTTATAAACACTTCTGTTTCAGTATTAGGCTGTAGTACTTTTGCCCTAGTGTACTTTGAAATATCATGTGTTACAGTAAATTTTCCGTGGGCTCCCCAGCCCTTTGCATGCATACGTCTTTCAGGAATTACTTCACGGTTAAAGTGTGCCATTTTTTCCATTAGCCACACGTCTTGCATTACTACCGGTCCTCTAGGCCCTGCTGTTATTGAATTTTCATTGTCGGCTATTGGCGCTCCCACTTCGTTAGTCAATTTTTTATACTTGTCCTTATTTTCCATAATACTCCCCCTTTTAAATTTACACATCTTACTAATTTATATAATTATATATAAATACACATTACTAACATCCAAATATAAACACAACTCTTTGGCAACATCAAAATTCCAATTTTTGGATTTTTCTTACTCCAAAGTACAACCGGAATATAAAACAAATAACTTAAGACAATTGCCAACCACATAAACTGAGTTGCACTTACTACATTTCTAAACTGATAAAAAAACATTGAAACTGCTGAACCCAGTAATATAAAGGGTATATTTCTATAAATCCCCCAATTTACTGATGATTCTTCATCTAGCCACTTATTCTGCGGAAATAAACACAATACAATTCTCATAATAGCTAAAATATAAACCACTCCTGTAATAATATTAAAATTTGCAGGCTCAAATAACATCAACCCTATATTCCACAAAATAATATAAAATACAGTCATTGTAATAGATGTTACAAATTTTCCAAAGCCCAATTGCCTTTGAAATTTTTCTCTCTCATCATATAATATAACTTTTATTCTGGGGATTAAGTGAAATGAATCTCCTGCCACTAATGTAATTGCCATAATTCCTGACAAAGTTTTTACACTTTTATCTGAACTTAGTAATAAATAAAATCCTATTCCCAGTGCAGATAATAAGTACAATATGTCAAATCCTAATTCAAAATATTTAAATATTTTTTTATTATTTTTCATTTGTCAATAATTCCCCACAGGACTTTTTCTCACTTCTATCTCTAGACACCCATAAAATATGAATCGTAACGGCAACTCCAATAAATCCTAATGCTAAACTCATAAGGAGCTTATTCATCTTTACCATAGAATAAATTAACATACCCCATAGGAATATTAAGCTTATTAAAACAGTTTTAAGTGGAAGTCCCTTTTTGGTTTTATAATTTTCTATATGCTCTTTAAAAAATGGTATTTTTAAAATTTTTGCATGTACCTTTGGTGTGCCACTTAAACATGCAGCTCCAAGAATTACAAAGGGAGTCGTTGGCCACACTGGAATAAAAATCCCAATTGCTCCTAAAGCAAGAAATATTAAACCAAATACTGCCAAAAAAATATTTTTAAATTTCATTAATCCACCCCTTTAATTATTTTTAATAGTCTTATTAGGACTCATTACTAATATATATATAAATCTCAATTTAGTCAACTAAATTATTAAATTTAATTTACATTTTTATTTTTAACTGCATATAATTTTAACTTTCTTCAAATAGTTGAATAGTATATCCATTAGGGTCTTTCAAAAAACAGAATTTAATATGTTCATTTGGAGATATAATTTCTGTTGGAATTATACCTGCTTTTCTTAAAGAATTAATTTCTTCTTCTAAATTTTCTACTTTTAATCCTATTGAAACTCCCTCACCCAAATTTAGCTCATTTAACTGATTTTCTTCTATTAATTCTATCTTTGGACTTCCCTTTTCTCCCATCATAGCTATTTTATTTACACTTGTTTCAAATCTAGCTGCTATAGGCAACTTTAAAACTTCACTATAAAATTTTACACTTTGTTCTAAGTTATTAACTCGTAAAGTTATCCACTTTAAAAACATAATTCCTCCTTGTACTCTTTTATAAATACTAATTACCATCTCACTTAACTTAAATTCCTTTACCATTTATACCCGTGAATAATAAATTTCATCTTCAAAAGTTATTTTTAAATAAAATATTCTATGCTAATTAAAAAACCCACTTCACTTTATAAAAATGAAATGGGTCGCATACAAAGATTTAATTTAGTTATCCCTTCTATTTAAATTCGCTAAGAACATATAGTATGTTAGTAAATAGTAAATTAAAAAGAGTATTAATATTATAAATAGTACAAAGGCAATACTTCCAAATATTTCAGCACCTACATAGCTCTTTATAACAGTTTTAATACTGAACATATACATCAGTCCTATTATAAGAGCTCCTGTAACTGAAATTATTAACGGTCTCCAAAAGGAAAACAGCAGTTGTTTTGAAGTTAGCTTTTGAATTTTCGTCTTTGAAATTCCCAGCTGCCAAAGTGTAGTATATCTCTTTTTATTGTATAGGGAATCTTCCAGCTCAATTAATGCTATAATTGTAAAGCTGATTAAAAGCAGTATTATAGCCAAGTAGTTTAAAATCAATTTCATTAAAAATACAGTAGTCGTAATAGTATTTTTTTCAAGAGTACGTATTCTTATAAATTGAGCCAAACCATCTTTTACTATTTCATACTCTTCGTTAAATAACCCTTCTAATTCTTCCGCTCTTTTAAAGTCAAGTTCTTCTGTTAGGTCCATATATAAACTTGAACCCACAAATGTTAAATTTTCTACATCTACATCATTTAAAATGTAAAGTGCCTGCACATGAGCATTATAAATATATTCAGGAATTAAAAAATCATAAACTCCACCTTTTTTTAGTTTAAATTCTCCAAAGTCTGTTTCCAACCCTTGAAAAATTTTCTCATCAAAGTCACTTTTATCTAAATTGTGCTTTACTTGAACTGCGTACTCTCCACTTCCTAATTTAATAGGCTCATATCCATTTATTTGAAGTAATTTATTGTATTCACTTAGTTTTAATGTTTCTATGGGAAAATCATATCTTAAACGTCTTTTAAAGTCCGACTTTTTTGGCAAATAAGTATCCAATACTACATATTCCTTAATAGAGATATCTTCTTTATCTAAGTAATTAAAAACTACTTTAAAGTCGTCCTTGTAAATTTTATCTTCAGAAGTTGTGCTTTTATAAGTTCCCACAACCTGCACATCTTGAGTCATTCTGCTATTTAAATATCCCTCAGACCAGCCTGTAATCATAGGCAGAATAATAAATATTAACACAGAAGAGTATATTACTAATGAAATTAAACTAAATACATTTCTATGTCTATTTAACTTTGAAGAAATTTGACCTTTTAAAAATATACTTTCCCAAGAACTGTCTTTACCTTTAAATTTATAAATATAAAAATAGTGAAATATTAGAAATCCCACATATATACCACTTCTCACAATATATCCAAAAGAAGTTTTTGTATCTCCGGGTAAGTTTATTTCCATAAGTCCATACACATATAGAATATTTAAAAATGCTAATATAAATTCAAATACTACTAATGCTTTTGAAATTATATAGTCAGATTTCTTTAGTAGTTTCATAACTACCAATGTAACTACATAACAAAGGGGTATAAGAAAAAGTGAAATATATAAAAACTTCCCTATAAATGGAATTCTACTGTCATAAAAACCTTTTAATGTAAAATAGCCTGAATAAGTGAGCCAACAGTTTACTATAAATGTAAGTATGTGAAATATTTTTATTGTCCTATCTCTATTTTTAGTTTGTTCTCTGTCTTCTGCATAAATCATGTCAATTATTTTCTTCTTCTTTAATTTATAGCTTTCAAATTTTCCAACTACTATAAATATTGCTATAAAAAATATAAGTGTATAAAATATTGTGTCGGGGTAGTAGGGAAAAATAAAAGTGCTGTTCCCGTCAAAAGTTTTAATTAGAAAAAAGTTAATAAACTGAGCTAGTAGTCCACCTAAAATTATTCCCAAAAGTGTGGCAATTGTTCCAAGTATTACAATTTCATTAAAAAACAGTGAACATACTTTTTTCTTGTTAAGTCCCATTAAGTTTTGAAGTCCAAATTCCTTTTGCTTTCTAAGAGATAAATAGCCTGTTACGTGTTTTACTAAAAATATTGAAATTAAACTCACTGCAGCCATTGAATAGCGAATTATTCCGTTAAATCTTGACAAGTCAAATACTACTGAAATATCGGGATTGTACCACTTTGAAGTTATAGAAAAAAAGGCATAATACACTGCACTGCATATCATCATTGTAATTATAAATATCCCGTAATCTCTATAGTCTTTTTTTACATTTCTAATAAGTATTTTAAAGGTCATTTATATCACCACCTAACACAGACATAGTTTCAATAATCTTATTGTAAAACTCTCTGTGTGTAAGTTCATATCTATATAAGTCCTTCCAAATTATTCCATCCTTTAAAAACAGTACTCTATCGCACCATGCTGATACAAAAGCGTCATGTGTAACCATAAGTATTGTGGCACCTCTGCTTTTTAACTTCTCCATTGACTCAAGTATGGTCTTAGAAGAACGACTGTCCAATGAACCTGTTGGCTCGTCTGCAAGAATTAGTGATGGCTCATTTATAAATGCTCTTGCAAAGGCACAGCGCTGTTTTTCTCCACCGGAAATTTGATTTGGATATTTATATAGTATATTCTCTATTCCCAAAAATTTTGCCAGTTCTTCAATTGACTCTTCTGACTTTTCTCCCTTAATGGAAAGTGCAAGTTCTATATTTTCTCTCACTGTTAAAATATCCAGTAAATTATAGTCTTGAAATATAAATCCCAAATTATCAGCTCTAAATTCACTTAATTTTTCTTCACCTTCATTTGTAATGTCCATTCCATTTATATATATATTTCCTGAAGAGACAGTGTCTATAGTTGAAATTAAATTTAATAGAGTAGTTTTCCCACTTCCTGACGGTCCCATTATTGCTATAAATTCATTTTTATTCATGGAAAAAGAAACGTCATTTAAAACCTTTACTATAAGTTCTCCCTGTCCATAATACTTTTCTACATTTTTAACTTCTAATAAATTCATATTACCACCTCTTGTTAAAGTTTAGCATTTCCTCAAACTAAAACATATTAAAACAGCTGTAATTTTTCTTACATTATTGTAAGATTACAGCTGTCTATTAAAATCTTCAACTGGAAATATTAGTTTTACACTAGCTCCACTTTCAGTATTCCTATCTATAGATATTGAAATATTTAATCTCTCACCTAATATTCTGGTAATATATAGTCCCATTCCGGTTGAATTTAAATTGTGAGCTCTTTCCCCTGTATAGCCCTTTTCCAATACTTTGTCAATTTCATGTTTATTAAATCCCTGTCCATTATCAATTACAAATAATTCTACAGCCTCTTTTAACTTATTACCCTTAAATATAATTTTAGGATGGTTGCTCCTATATTTTATTGAATTACTAATTAGTTGATTAATTATAAAAGTTGCCCATTTTTCATCAGTATATATATTAAAATCTAAATTCGATGTTTCAATTAAAAAGTCATTTTCTAAGAGAGCTCCCCTATTTTGCATAATTCCCAAACTCACTAATCTCTCAAGTTTAGTTTCTTTTATATAGTAATCTCTCTCCATATTTTCAAGTTTGGCTAAGTAGAGCGCCTGTTCAATTAAGTTAGATATCTGTTCAGTTTGTATTGTGATCTTTCTTGAAGTGTCGTCTTTATTGTTGTCACAGATTAAATTTATTGTAGCCAACGGATTTTTAATTTCATGAATCATAACTTCAATATAGTCTTTGTAGACACTCTTGTCCTTCTTTTCTCTTTTTACTTCCTCAACCATGGACTTTTCCATTATTTTTATTAACTTAACCCACTCATTTTCCTCTAATGGTAAATTAGACAACAACTCCGGAAACAAGTATTTTTTATCTAAACTGTTTATCATTTTATAATAGTTGTTAAATTTATTTTTTATCTTCCTGAAGTCAAAGTAGTAGTATACTGCAAAAATTACAATATAAACTAAACACAACATATATATTACTGCAGTTGGAACGCTGTAGCTAATTACTATTACAGAAGTTAGTAGTATTATTAGTAAATGAACTACAATGTCTATCAATTTTCCCCTTAAATAATTTAAAAAACTCATACTACATACCCCTGCTTTGGAACGGTTTTAATAATGTTTTCTATTCCAATACTCTCCAACTTTTTTCTAAGCCTGGACACATTTACAGACAGTGTATTATCATCTACAAAACTTTGATTGTCCCACAAAAATTCTATTAATTCCACTCTTGATACAACTTCCTCCGGCCTGTCAATTAAATAATCTAAAATAAGAGCCTCTGTCTTAGTTATAAATATTTCTTTAGAACTATATGTTATTTTATTTTTGCGAATATCCAGAGAAATACCTCTGTAGTTTTTTATATTTTCTGTGTTTTCTACAGTTAAAAGTCTTTTTATTCTGGCAAGTAGCACTCCTGCGTGGTAGGGTTTTTTTATATAGTCATCCGCACCTAAAGATAGACCCATTACTTCATCTATATTGGCATTTCTTCCCGTTAAAATTATTACGGGAATTTGTATTGTAGATTTAACATAGCTGCAAATTTCAAATCCGCTTTCATGAGGCAAGTTAATATCCAATAGTATTAAGTCAACCGTATTTTCATTTATTAAGCTCTTATAATCTCCTCCATCTGAAATCATAGAGTTATATCCATTTCTATTGAGCAACTCTTTTAACTCTTTTGCTAAAGAAGTATTGTCCTCTATTATTAGAATCTTCTTCATAGTTAACTCCTTTGCAAATTAACCTATAAATTCAATTATATCCTCTGCTAACATATCATTGTCTATTATATAGGACATATGGTCATGCCCTTTTAAATTAATTGCCTTGCCATTTTTAACTGAATTTGAAATTTCTTCTACAAACTCTTCTTTAAAAATATCATTTTCACCAAATACTAATAGTATTTCATTTTCTAGACCTTTAAATTCCTCAAGTTCAATTTTAGGTTCAGACAGCATTAATTTTAAAAGTGGATCTCCTGTTGCCACATATTTATTTCTTATTACATCTAATAATTCACTTTTTAAATTTTTCGCCTTTAAATTTGGTCCAAGCAATATTAATTTTTCTTGAATTTCAGGGCTCTTTAAAGCTATTAATATACTTATAATAGCTCCATCACTAAATCCAAGTACATTGGCTTTACCTCCATCTAACCCTTTAATAAATTCTTCAATATCAGATGCCATTGTAGTATAGGAGTAATCCTCTGTCTTTGTACTCTTTCCATGATTTCTACTGTCTATTGCATAAATTTTATAGTTATCTTTTAGCTTGTCAATTAACTTATAAAATATTTCCAAATTTTCTCCATTACCATGCAGCATTATAAGTGGTTTTCCCTCTCCAAATTCCTCATAATACAGTTCAATATCATTTATTTTTTTAAGCATAGTGCCCTCCTAATTTCTTATTCTCACTTCATTATATCAACTTATTTTTATATTAACAAAAAAGAACCCTATGGGCTCTTTTATAGTAATTTTTTTCTCTGTTCTTCCGGACTCATTGGAGATAAATAGGATATGGGAACGTCAAATACTGTTATTGCTCCAATTTTTCCCTCACTTCTCATTTTATATACTGCCCTTGCATAGGCAACGTTAATGGAAGATGTAAATTCAGCATTACTTTCAAGATTTAATTTAAATTCATATACTTGTTTTATTCCCTCTGATGTATTTCCAATTCTCAAAACTCTGCCGCCATGAATCATTCCCTTGTGATTTTTATTTAATTCTTCTTGAGTGACAAAGTTGACTGTTGTATTGTAGTCTACAAAGTAATCGGGCATTGTAATTATTTCAAACTCAATTTTTTCTCTGTCTGCTCCATCTTCTGCTACTACGTAACATACTCTTTGGTGTTTATCTCTGGCTGTTAAATTCAGTTTTTCACCATTTTTAATTCTCTCAATTACTTCTTCAACTGGAATTGTATACTGAGTTGCATCTTTAACTCCATCTAGTCTTCTAATTGCATCACTGTGTCCTTGGCTAACACCCTTACCCCAAAATGTATATGTCTCTCCCTTTGGAAGTATGGACTCTGAAAATAGTCTGTTAATAGAAAATAGTCCCGGATCCCATCCTGTAGATATAATAGAGAGATTATTTCCCTCTTTGGCTGACCTGTCTATTACACTGAAATAATCAGGTATCTTAGCATGTGTGTCGAAGCTGTCAACAGTGTTAAAGTTTTTAGATATTTCCGGCCCCTGCACTTTTAAATCTGTTGCAGAACCACCACAGAGTATACACACGTCAATTTTATCTTTAAAGTTTAAAATATCTTCCAAACTATATACGTCACTATTACTTTTTATAGAACTTGGATTTCTTCTAGTAAAAATTCCCACAAGTTCCATATCTTCAGTTAGGCTAATCGCTTTTTCTGCACCTCTTCCAAGATTTCCGTATCCAACTATAGCTACTTTTATTTTTTCCATAAAACCTCCACTAGAAGTTAAAAATATCTTTCATATTGTAAATCCCACTTTCTTTGCCCTCTATAAATTTACAGGCCTTTACAGCTCCCATGGCAAAAACTTTTTTTGACTGAGCTTTGTGAGTAATTTCAATTGTTTCATCTACACCCGCAAAAATTACAGTGTGTTCTCCAACTATTGTGCCACCTCTTACTGCATGGACTCCCACTTCATTTTTTTCTCTTGAGAGGTTTGCACCCTCTCTCCCGTCTTGTTCTGCAAGAGTATTATCTCTTCCTCTATTTGCTGCGTCAAATAACATTTTAGCAGTTCCGCTTGGAGCATCTTTTTTTAAATTGTGATGTTTCTCTATAATTTCTATATCAAAATCTGAAAGTCCTCTTGATAAATTTTCAACTACACTTAAAAGTATATTTACGCCAATACTCATATTTCCTGTAAAAAATATTGGAATTATCTTAGAAGCATCATGTATTTCTTGAACTTGCTCCTCCGTATAACCAGTCGTTGCAATTACCAGTGGTTTATTTTCCTGTTTCGCATAGTCCAATATTGAGGTAATTAAATTGTGATTTGAAAAATCTAAAATTACATCAATTTTTTCTTTTATATCGTCAAATTCCTGATAAAGTGGATAGGAGAGTTTTTCTCCTGTGCTAATTCCCACTCCTGCTACAATTTCAAAATCTTCTGCATTATTACTAATTTCAGTAACTGTTTTTCCCATGCCACCTGTGGCACCAACCAATAGTATATTCATAATCACACCTACAGTAAATTTATTTCTTTCATTGAATTTTTAAGTAACTCTTTTGTAGAATCTGAAGCTTCATATAGAGGAAGTCTCATTCCACCAACTTCAAATCCAAGCATATTCATTGCCGCTTTTACAGGAATTGGATTTGGCTCTACAAATAGCGCATCTATAAATTTTTTATACTTTACTTGAATTTCCAATGCTTCTTTAGTTTTTCCCTCTAAGAATAAATGTACCATTTCACTTGTCTCTTTTGGAATAATATTTGCAGATACGGATATTACTCCCAACCCACCTGCTGCAAGTAGAGGAACTACAACGTCGTCATTTCCTGAATACACTTGGAAATCTTCACCACACACTCTTCTTATTTCTATGGTGTGTCCTAAATTTCCCGTCGCATCTTTAATTCCAACTATATTTTTATGTTCTGCAAGTCTTTTTAAAGTTTCAGGTGCTATTGGCATATTTGTTCTACCTGGTACATCGTAGAGTAAAATTGGAATATTTACTGAATTTGCTATAGCTAAAAAATGTTCTTCAAGACCTTTTTGAGAAGTTTTATTGTAGTAAGGTGTCACTTGAAGTAGAGCATCTGCTCCAAGCTTTTCCGCTTCTACACTTAAATTAATGCCGTGTCTGGTATCGTTGCTGCCTGTTCCTGCGATTACAGGTATTCTTCCATCAATTACATCTACTGCACATTTTATTGCCTCTAAATGCTCTGTGTCGTTTAGTGTTGATGCTTCTCCGGTAGTTCCCGTTATTACTATTGCATCTGTGTGATTCTTTACGTGAAACTCTAATAGTTCTTCAAGTTTTTTAAAATCAATGTCTCCATTTTCCTTAAATGGTGTTACAAGTGCAACTCCTGAACCCTTAAAAATAGCCATATTTTTCCTCCTAATTTTACAAATTAAATTCTTCTACAAATACTGCCACTACTTTTTCCACATTATAGTTATCTATTACGTAGGAAATGCTGATTTCTGACGTGGAAACTTGGTGTAATTCCACATTGTTTTGAGATAGTATTTCAAATGCCCTTGATGCCACTCCTGCTTGTGTTCTCATTGCATTTCCTATAATTGAAATTTTTGTCACATTTTCTATATAGTCAAAGTTCAATTTTTTTTCTCTTAAAATTTTTGAGACAACTTCTCTATTGTCCAGTGTAGTTGTAAAGGAAACTAAGTACTTATTGTCTGAAAACTTATTTTGACTTATTATGTCAATATTTACATTTTCATTTCCAAGTTTTACAAAGACATCATTTATTATCTCAGGATTGTTTGTATTAAGTTCTATATTTACCAATAGTATATTGTCCATTATTGACAAATTTGTTATATTCTTTTTTTCCATTATCTTTCCTTCTTTTACAATATGTGTGCCCTCAACGTCATTTGTGTTTAGTGCTATATATATTGGAACATTATATTTCCAAGCTAGTTCCACACTTCTAGGTTCTATTACTTTTGCTCCCAAACTTGCCATTTCCAGTGTTTCTTCATAGGATAAATAGTCCAGTTTTTTAGCATCTTTATAAACTCTAGGGTCTACTGTATAAATTCCCTCTACATCTGTATAAATTTCACAGGGATATTCTAAACTTGCCGCTATTGCAACTGCTGAGGTATCTGAGCCACCTCTACCGAGAGTAGTAATATCTCTAGCTGCATTTACTCCTTGAAACCCTGCAATAATTACTATGTAACCTTCTTCTAAATACTTTTCTATTAGTTCATTGTCTACACTTTGTACCTTGCTCTTCATGTGATGACCAAAAGTTCTAAAACCAGCCTGCCATCCGGCAAGTGAAATTGCCTTATGACCCTTTTCATTTAGTGCCATTGAAAGAAGTGCAATTGTAATTTGCTCTCCCGTAGACAAAAGCATATCCATTTCTCTTTTATTTGGATTCAAAGATATTTCTTCAGACAAATTTAAAAGTTCATTGGTTTTTTTACCCATAGCAGAAACTACAGTTACAATATTTTTAAATTCTTCTTTTTTTCTAATAATCCTATCTGCAACTTGATTTAATTTTTCAGCAGTAGCCACAGATGAACCACCGTACTTTATGACAACGCCTTTTTTGCTCACCTTTAAACAACACCTCTTCTAACTTTAAACCCTGCAATTTAAATAAACCATATTCTAAAAAAACTATGAGTTCAAACTCATAGTAGGATATATTTTATTTTCAATAAATATAAAATTTTATTAAACTGTACTTGGATTTATTTTGATTATTTAGTTAATAAGATTATCAGAAATACTGCTGTTTGTCAATTCTAATACAAAAAGATACACCTATAATAGTTGATTTATATTTAACTTTTATAAGTGTACCTTTTATAAATTAAAGAGTTTTTAAAAGTTCATCATACTCCTCTTCTTTAAATCCAAATAGTACTTTTTCTTTAGTCACAAGTACAGGCCTTTTTACAAGCATTCCATCTGTAGCAAGAAGCTTTAATTTTTCATCATCTGTCATTTCTTTTAGTTTGTCTTTTAAATTTAATTCCCTATATAGTTTCCCACTTGTATTAAAACAATTATTTAACTCTCTGTTTCCAATTTTAATCCATTCCCTTAGTTCTTCTTCTGTTGGATTTTCATCTGTAATTTCACGGTAGTCATAATTTACTCCCTGTTCATCTAAGTATTTTCTGGCCTTTTTACAAGTTCCACATTTTATATAACAAATAAACTGCATAATCTTCAACCCCTTCAAATTTACTACACTACTTCTATTACCCATATATTAAAATTTCTATCTATGAAATAGTTTACTATCATTTTAAAAATTTATTATATTTAAACTCAACTAAGCTATATATAATACAAAAAGTTTAGTTCTAAATATTTAAAACTAAACTTTTATTTTTTATTAAATTTTCGCTAAATCTACATATAAATCTTTTAGTGCATAGTAACTTTTTTGGTAGATGTCATAATATTTTGAATACTCATCTAAGTTTGATTCATTTACTTCGTACTTATCTCCATAGGAAATATACTTACTACATACTTCTTTTAAGTCAGTGTAGTGGCCACACGCCATTGAAGCTAAAATTGCAGCTCCCAAGTTTGTGCCTCCATCGCCTTTTATCTTTTCTATTGAAGAGTTAAAGTTATCTGTCAATATTTTTATCCAAGAGTCATTATTAGCTCCTCCACCTGTCAGATAAATATTGTCTACTTCCAGTCCAATGTGTCTGATTATTTCTAAACAATCTCTTAGCGAAAAGGTAACGCCCTCAATTACAGCTCTCATAAGGTCTTCTCTTTCGTGCATTGCAGAAAGTCCAATAAAAGCGCCTCTTGCATTTGGATCTAAGTGCGGAGTTCTTTCGCCCATTAAATATGGTAAATAAATTAATTTGTTACTTCCAATAGAAGATTTATTTATGTCCTCTTCTATTTTCTTGTATATTTCACTTTCTTCAATATCTTTATAAAAATTGTCTTTAAACCAATTTACAGATAGCCCAGCACCTTGTGTTACACCCATTACATGCCAAGTATTTGGAACTGCCGAACAAAAAGTGTGAATTCTTCCTTTTTCATCTGCTCTAATAGTATCACTTTGAGTAAATACTACTCCACTAGTTCCTATTGTGGCAAAGGTTTCACCATCATTTACAACACCGCACCCAATTGCTGCTGCTGCATTATCTCCTGCACCTGCTGCAATTGTAACTTTATGTTTTATTCCAAGTCCTTCTGCTAAATTTTCTTTTAAATATCCTGTTGGTTCCACTGATTCATATAATTTTGGTAGCATATCCATATCTATATTAAATGTGTCACAAACTTTTTTAGACCATGTTCTATTAGGGACGTCTAATATTTGCATTCCACTTGCATCTGATACATCTGTGGCATAGTCACCTGAAAGATAAAATCTCAAGTAGTCCTTTGGTAAAAGTATGTGCTTACACTGTTTATACAGTTCCGGTTCATGTTTTTGTACCCATAAAATTTTAGATAGAGTAAACCCTGTAAGTGCAGGATTTGCTGTTATCTTTATAATTTCATCACCAAAGATATTATTTATGTCGTCACACTCTTCTTCTGTTCTCTGATCACACCAAAGTATTGGCGGTCTTAGCACATTGTCATTTTCATCTAACATTACAAGGCCATGCATCTGACCTGTAAGGCCTATTCCCATTAAACTTTCAAGTTCTTTAGAATGATTTTCCTTGAGCTCCTTAAAAGTTGAATCAACAGCAGCTATCCAATCAGTCGAATTTTGTTCTGCCCAGCCATTATGTGGCTGTATCATTTCATATTCTCTACTGATAGTTGCAACGGTTTTAAATTCCTCACTGTATAGAACAGTCTTTAAAGATGAAGTGCCTAAATCTATACCTAAAAAATACTTCATATCTCACCTCTACTATGAATAAAGGCACAATACTGTGCCTTCATTCTTATTTATATATTATTTGATTTAAAATGTTTTCTAAATATTCCTGTCTTCCACTTTCTACTTCTGAATTGTCTTTCCCCTCTAGTACATATTTTTCTAACTCTTCTAGAGAAGTATTATCTTCAACTATTTTTTTACCTATTCCATCTTTATAGCTTGAATATCTTTGTTCTACAAACTCTTCAATTCTGCCATCTTCAATAAGTTCATATGCTTTTATTAAACCTAGAGCGAATGTGTCCATTCCACTAATATATCCATATACTATATCTTCATAGGTAAATGAAGGTCTTCTAACTTTTGCATCAAAGTTTAAACCACCGTTTGTAAATCCGCCTGCTTTTATAATTTCAAGCATTGCAAGTGTGGCATCTTTTACGTCAGTTGGAAATTGATCTGTATCCCAGCCAAGATGTGCATCTCCTTGATTCGCATCTACACTACCTAAAACTCCGTTAATTCTAGCCATAGCCAAATCATGATTAAATGTATGTCCTGCAAGTGTAGCATGGTTTGCCTCTATATTTAATTTAAAATCATCCATTAGGTCATATTTTCTAAGGAATGCCAAAACTGTTGAAGTATCATAGTCATATTGGTGTTTAGTTGGCTCTTTTGGCTTAGGTTCTATATAAAAGTCGCCTTTAAAACCTTTACTTCTTCCATATTTTACTGCCATTTTCATAAGTCTTGCCATGTTGTCCAGTTCAAAGTCCATTCTTGTATTTAAAAGAGTTTCATAGCCTTCTCTTCCACCCCAAAATACATATCCTGTTCCACCAAGTTCTACAGTTGCATCAATTGCATTTTTAATTTGAGCTGCTGCATGTGCAAAGCTGTCTGCTCTGCAAGATGTTCCTGCACCGTGCATATATCTTGGATCTCCGAAACAATTAGCTGTTCCCCAAAGTAATTTTATATCTGTGCCTTCCATTTTAGATTTAATGTAAGCAACTATTTCTTGAAGATTTTTCTTTGTCTCTTCAAAAGTTTCTCCCACAGGTGCAATATCTACATCGTGGAAACAAAAGTATTTTATTCCCATTTTTGTCATAAATTCAAAACCTGCATCAACTCTGGCTTTTGCTCTTAACATTGGATCTTCTGTTCCATAAGTTCTATCCATTGTTGCTTCACCAAATGGATCTGTTCCCACAGCTGTTAGCGTGTGCCACCAAGACATTGCAAATTTTAAATGTTCTTCCATTGTCTTTCCATCAATAATTTTTTCTGCATCATAAAACTTATATGAAAAAGGATTTTTTGAATTTGGTCCCTCATATTTTACTTCCGGCATATCTTTAAAAAATTTATTCATTTTACTCTCCTAACCTTTCTTTCTTCTGCTGACAACATCAAAAGCTACTGCTATTAACAGTACCAATCCCTTTATTGCCTGTTGCCAATCTATTCCTATTCCCATTATTGACATTCCGTTATTTAGAATACCCATTACAAGTCCTCCAATAACAGCTCCAATAATAGTCCCAACTCCTCCTGAAGCTGAAGCTCCACCTATATAACATGAAGCTATAGCGTCAAGCTCTAAACCTGAACCCGCTGAAGGTGCTGCTGCATTTAGTCTTCCTGAGAATACGATACCTGCAAGTGCTGCTAAAAAACCCATATTGACATATACTAAGAAAAATATTCTATTAGTATTTATTCCGGATAGTTTTGTAGCTCTCTCATTGCCTCCAAAGGCATATATACTTCTTCCAAGAGTGGTTTTTTGAGTTATAAAAGTGTAAATTACAACTAAAAGTGCCAATACTATTAATATAATTGGAACTCCTTTGTATAAACTCAACCAATACATAAAAAATACAATTATTGCAACTTCTAATAGTATCTTTGTTATAAATTTATTATGAGAAGTTGAAACTATACTGTATTTAACTTCTTGTTTTCTCTTATTTACCTCATAGAAAACAATCATTGCAATTAAAACTACCATTACAATTAAAGTGCTAATACCTATTGGCCCTATTTTTCCAAGTTCCGGCATAAAAGAAGATGCAATGTATCTGTAAGATATTGGGAATGGAGCTAGAGTATTACCATTTAAAATTATCATAGTAATTCCCTTAAATATTAACATCCCTGCCAAAGTTACTATAAAAGCCGGAACCCTAACATATGCTATCCAAAATCCCTGCCACGCACCTACAAGTATTCCAAGACCTAGACATATTACAATGGACAACCAAACCGGCAAGCCCTTTGTAATAATTAACATGCCTGCAACAGCACTTATCATTCCAAGTACAGAACCTACAGACAAATCTATATTTCCAGTCAATATACATGGCAACATTCCTATTGCCAATATTAATATGTAGCTATTTTGCATAACCAACTTAGAAACATTCATTGGCTTTAGTAAAATGCCTTTAGTAGATATTTGAAAAAATATAGATATTGCCACTAGAGCTATGAACATTGCATATTTTCTAAAATCAAATTTACTTTTTCCTAATGATTTATTTAGTTCACTATTCATCTTTTTCTCCTTTTGTCGATTGCATAATAGCTTTCATAATGTTTTCTTGACTTACTGATTCTTTGCTTAATTCGCCAACAATCTTGCCATCATTCATTACATACACCCTATCACTTAATCCTATTACTTCTGGCATTTCAGATGATATTACGATAATTGACCTTCCCTCAGCTGCCAATTCATTAATTATTGTATATATTTCATATTTTGCTCCCACGTCTATACCTCTAGTTGGCTCATCTAAAATTAATATGTCAGGGTCAGAATAAATCCACCTTGCCAACATAATTTTTTGTTGATTTCCACCTGATAATTTTTCAGCGTGATACATTACATTTGGAGCTTTAATATTTATTTTCTCTTTATATTCATTTGCAACTTTTAATTCTTCATTATCATTTACTATGCCCTTTTTACTTATCTTGTCTAAACTCGGCAATGTAACATTGTTTTTTATACTCTGTTCTAAAATTAACCCTTGAGATTTTCTATCTTCAGTTACATAGGCTATTTTATTATCTATAGCTTCTCTAGGATTATTTACTTCAATTTTTTTTCCGTCTTTATAAATTTCTCCGGATTTATAGATTCCATAGGATTTTCCAAATATGCTCATGGCAAGTTCTGTTCTGCCACATCCCATTAAGCCTGCTATTCCTATTACTTCACCTTTTCTAACGTATAAATTTATATCATTTGAAACTAATTTGTCAGGAACGACTTCTGATTCCACTGTCCAATTTTTAACTTCCAATTGAACATCTCCAATTTCCACATTTCGCTTTGGAAATCTGTCTTTTATTTCTCTTCCAACCATTCCCTTAATAATTCTGTCTTCAGATATGTCATCTGTCTTTCTATTTAGTGTTTCTATAGTTTTTCCATCTCTTATAATAGTAATTTCATCAGCAATTTCATTTATTTCTTTTAACTTATGTGAAATTATTATTGAAGTTATTCCCTGTTTCTTTAAGTCCAGTATTAACTTTAAAAGCTTTTCACTATCATCATCATTTAATGATGCTGTAGGTTCATCTAATATTAATAGTTTTACATCTTTTGAAAGCGCCTTTGCAATTTCAACTAACTGTTGTTTCCCAACACTTATCTCCTCTATTAACGCATTTAAATCTTCATCTAAACCGACAAGCTCTGTATATTTTTTTGCATCATTATAAGTTTTATTCCAATCAATTATTCCCTTTTTACTTCTTTCATTTCCTAAAAATATATTTTCTTTTACGGATAAATTTGGAACTAGTGCAAGCTCTTGATGAATTATTACAATTCCCTTATCTTCACTTTCTTTAATATTTTTAAGTTTACAAACTTCTCCTTCGTAAATTATATCTCCAGAGTAAGTTCCATAGGGATATACTCCACTTAAAATATTCATAAGAGTGGATTTTCCTGCACCATTTTCTCCAACAATGGCATGTATTGTCCCTTCTACTACATTTAAGTTAACATCATCTAAAGCTTTAACTCCAGGGAATTCCTTAGTAATGTTTTTCATTTGTAAGATGTACTCTGCCATATTTTCCTCCTAAATTAAGCTGACCAGGCAAGGATTAACCTCACCCGGTCAATTCTCAATCTCTATTTGCTTTCTGCAGCTACTTCTTCTTCAGTATAGTATCCGCCGTCAATTAATAACTCTTTATAGTTATCTTTATCAACTGCAACTGGATCTAGTAAGTATGAAGGAACTACTTTTACTTCATTATCATAAGTTTCTGTATCATTTACTGGAACTTCTGTTTCATTTACAATTGCATCTACCATTTCTACTACTTTGTCAGCTAACGCTCTAGTATCTTTAAATACTGACATTGATTGGTCTCCTGCAACTATTGCCTTAACATTTGCTATATTACAATCTTGTCCTGTAATAACTGGCATTGGTTTTTCTTCAGTACCGTAACCTGCTGATTTAAGAGCTGATTGAACTCCCAGTGATACTGAGTCATTTGAACATAGAACTGCATCAATTTTATCAGTTGTGTAGTTTGCTGTAATGATATTGTCCATTCTAGCTTGAGCTGTCTGCTCATCCCAGTTAGTAGTAGCTGCTTGTTCTTTAGTTGTTTGACCTGATTTAACAACTAGTTGACCATTATCTATATATGGTTGTAGAACGTTCATAGCTCCACCAAAGAAATAGTTAACGTTATTATCATCTAGTGGTCCTGTAGTTATTTCAAGATTAAAAGGTCCCTTGCCTTCTTTTAATCCTAGAGCTTCTTCAATATAAGTTCCTTGAATTGTTCCAACTGTTTCATTGTCAAAAGTTGCATAGTAATCAACAGCTTCTGTATTTACAATTAATCTGTCATAAGCTATTACTTTTATTCCCTCTTCTTTAGCACTTTCAAGAACTGTACTAAGAGCACTTCCGTCAATTGAACCAACAACTAATACTTTTGCTCCCTTAGTAATCATATTTTCAATTTGAGATACTTGAGTGTCAATTTTATTTTCTGCAAATTGAAGTTCTACATCATATCCCAATTTCTTTAGGGCAGCTTCCATATTTGAACCATCTTGATTCCATCTTTGAAGTGATTTAGTTGGCATTGAAACTCCTACTAATATGCCTTTACTCTCTGCAGCTTCTCCACCTTCAGCTGTGTTTTCATTTTTTCCTCCACAAGCTGTTAGTATTCCAAGCATCATTGTTAGTACTAATACTAACCCTAAAATCTTTTTACCTTTAATTTTCATACTTTTCCCCCTTTAAATAAGTTATGTACTCTCTCTTTGAATTAGTTTTACAGGATCATAAAATCTCTTTTCCTTAATATTCTTCCCTTCAACTAAGTCCAGCAATAAGTTAATACACTTTGAAGCGATTCCGTCTACAGATTGCTCAATAGTTGTAAGACTAGGATAACTTAATCCACCTATATAAGAATTGTCAAACCCTATAACCTTTGTCTCTTTGGGTATATTTACCCCTCTTTTAAGCAAGTATCTCAAAATTAATACTGCGGCAATATCATTAAATACAAAAATTCCATCATATTCAGTAATATCTTTATCACCTATGTTTTCTTCCAAATTATATGCAACGTGAAAATCACTATCAAATTGCACTATATCAAAATTTACATTTTGCCTTTTAGCTTCGTCTTTAAAACCTAAATATCTCAACTCTGCAGCTTCAAAACTCTTTGGACCTCTAATGTGAAGTATTTTTTTGCAACCTCTTTCCAACAAGTGTTTTAAAGCTAACTGCCCACCTTTAAAATTATCAGCAGCAACAGTTATAATTTTGTCATTTACCTCAGTTTCAAAAGAAACTATTGGTGTCTTTAATTTAGACATTTCAGATTTTAATTGAGTTCTAGTTGTAATTATTCCCTTCACTCTGTAGCCTTTTAATAACCTTATAGCTTCTCGTTCCTTGTCTATATCGTCATTAGTTGTGAAAAGGATTACACCATATCCTCTCTCTTGAGCTTTTTCCTCTAAGTGCATTGTCATCTCTGCAAAAAATGGATTAGATAAACTGGATACAACTATACCTATTAAATTTGAACTATTCTTAAAAACAGCTCGAGCATTTTCATTTGGAACATAGTCTAATTCTTTAATTGCCTTTTTGATTACTTCTGCAGACTCACTACTTACATAACCACTATCGTTAATATATCTGGATATTGTCGCTATGCTTAAACCTGTTGCTTTTGATATATCTCTTATTGACGAGTCAATCGCCCCCTCTTCTGTGTAACATGTTACACAATGGTTAAAAAATATATTTACTACTCGAATTACAATATGTGTCATACTTATAAAAGTTCTATCATATATTGTACATTCTTATATTTTATTATATATTATTATATATTCATGTCAATAGTTTAATGTACAAAAAATACAAATATAGGAGAAATTATGAAAACCATTGCAGGAAAAATATTTTCTAAATATTTTAATAACTATGTTGATGTAATCACCCTCTCAAATGAAAACTTAACAGTTGAATTTTGTAACTATGGAGCCATGATTACAAAGCTTATAGTCAACAAATACAATTTAGACATTGTATTGGGGTGTAGTTCTATAGAAGAATACACTATTCAAGATAAGTTCTTTGGTTCTACAATAGGAAGATATGCAAATAGGATTAAAAACGGAGAGTTTAGCATTGACTCCCAAAAGTACAATCTGTCTATTAATGAGCCCCCTAACCACCTCCACGGAGGATTTGAAGGATTTCATAAAAAATTGTGGAATTATAAAATAGTTGATAATTCAATAGTTTTTTCTTATTTAAGCAGTAATCTTGAAGAGGGATACCCTGGAAATTTATCTGTGAAAGTTAAATACACTCTTACTAAAAGTGATTTGCTTATTGAGTACTTTGCCACCTCTAATAGAGATACTATAGTCAACTTGACAAACCACAGTTACTTTAATTTAAATGGAGAGGGAGTGGGAAATATAAAAAATCACATTTTCCAAATAAATTCAGATTTTTATACAGAATTTGACGGAGAAAGTATTCCCACAGGAAATTTAATAAATGTTGAAAATACTCCTTTAAATTTTAAAAATGCTACTTCAATTGATAAAATGTGTTCTAATAAAAAAATCATGAACTATGACAATAACTATGTTTTAAACTCTTCCAATGATTTTAAAGTTTTAGTTAGTTCACCTTCTACAAATATTACTATGAAATTATATACTGACTATCCATGTATGCAGTTTTTTACAGCTTCAAACTTAGAAAACTTCACAGGAAAAACTAACACTTATTCAAATTTTTCTGCCTTTTGTCTGGAACCTCAGTATGCTCCTAACTCTATAAATATAAAGAGTTTTGTGCAGCCTATTTTAAAAAAAGACGATATATATAATCACTTTATTAAATATGAATTTATTATTTAAAATATGCAAACGCTTGTTGACTAATCTTATTTAAATATCTATACTGTTAAATTGTGAGTAAATTTTAATAAAAATTTTAATAAAAAGAGGTGCATTCATTAATGAACAACAATAAAATTAAACAAACGCCCAGTTTTGCCCTAGCAATGTTTCCCATAGTTTCAATGATTTTTTTATTGGGAATTGGATATGGAATTTTAGGTTTAAGGGCAGAAGTACTTATGTTAATTTCAGCTATAATAGCCGGTATAATTGCAATAAAGTTAGGCTATACTTGGGACGACATAATGGATTCAATTGTCGGCAAACTTTCAAAAACTATGCCTGCTATTTTTATCTTAATTATTGTAGGATTTTTAATAGGAGCTTGGATGATTGGTGGCACTATTCCAATTATGGTCTACTATGGTTTAAAAGTAATAAATCCTAAGTATATAGCTGTGACATCATTTTTTGTAACTGCTATTATATCTATTTGTACTGGAACGTCTTGGGGCTCTGCCGGTACTATAGGTGTTGCTTTAATGGGTGTTGCTATGGGAATGGGCGCAAACTTGCCCCTAGTTGCAGGTGCTATAGTTTCGGGAGCTTACTTTGGCGATAAGATGTCTCCACTTTCAGATACTACTAATTTAGCACCAATTGCCGCAGGCACTACTTTATATGAACATATTGGCCACATGTTCTACACCACTATACCAGGGGCTATTATATGTACTGTTGTCTATACTTTTGTAGGCTTTAATAACGCTCAACAAATGTCAATTGAAACAGTTGATAATGTAAATATTATCTTAACTTCACTTTCATCACTGTTTAAATTTAATCCCTTTATCTTCTTACCACCAGTAATTGTACTATATGGTTCTATTAGAAAGAAACCTACTATTCCAATTATGTTGCTATCGAGTTTTGTTGCATTTTTTAATGCAGTAGTATTTCAAAATTTCTCTCTACAACAGTGTTTTGAAGCAGCTATAAGTGGGTTTAACTTAAATATGTTTACTAACAGTCCTATTGAACTCTCATCTTTGATATCTGATATTCCTACTTTACTTGAAAGAGGGGGTATGACTTCTATGCTAAATACTGTGCTAATAGCATACTGTGCATATGCTTTTGCCGGAACTCTAGCTGTAACTTCTTCTTTAGATATAGTTTTAAATAAACTACTTAGCTTTGTAAAAACTACTGGAGAATTAATTCTTGCAACTATTATATCTTGTATTACAGCTGTTTGCGTTACAAGTAATGGACAATTGTCAATTTTACTACCTGGAGAAATGTTCTCAAAAGAGTATATAAAAAGAGGTTTAGATCCGAAAAACCTTTCAAGAACACTTGAGGACTCCGCCACTGTTGTAGAACCTATTGTCCCTTGGACTGCAGCCGGAGTGTATATGGCTCAAACACTTGGTGTTCCTACTCTTTCATACTTGCCATGGGCTATACTTTGCTATACAGGTGTGATTTTTGCAACTATATATGGCTTTACAGGTTTTGGAATAGCGAAGATTAAAAAGGGCGATAAATACTATGATGAGTATTTAAAACTTAAAGACTCTTAAATTTAATTATATATTAAATATAAAAATCCTTGTAGGAAATAGACTACAAGGATTTTTATTCATAAATTTAAATTTTTAATACTTTCAAGCAGTATAGTACACTACTATATAAATTTTTATATGGAAATACTTCATCATAGTTGGCGCTGATTTTACAGTGTATCCTACATTTACTATATTAGCTGATATAGCAGTCCGTCTCTAGTACTATACCAAATTAGTTTTCCCCTACTTGACTTTGGGATTCTAACTTGTAAATTCCACTCCGGATACTGCTTTTCAATTTCTATCTTCCCACTGTTTGCAAATGCCACAAAAGAAATATATTCACTTTTAGACATTGGATGTTCACTTGTTATATACCACTGGCTATCTATTGCCTCTACTTTTAACTTCTGGTCTTCTGTAGCTTTTTTCATTTCTTGCTCTTCAAGTTTTCTTCCACAACAAGATAAATTTATACTTCCAGTACTAAGTACTAGGTTGCCGCAAAGTGGACATATATAAAACATAGAATTTTTCATATTTCCTCCTACCATTTGATTTTTTGTAAGCTCTCCACTTAACATTTCTTCAACGTCAACTTTAAATACACCTGCTAAATCTATAAGTAGTGAAATATCCGGACTTCCCAATCCTCTTTCCCATTTGGATATTGTCTTATCGCTTAAATTTAATTTTTCAGCCAATTGCTTTTGAGTCATTTCTCTATTAAGTCTTAAATTTCTAATTAAAAGGCCTATCTTTTCTTGGTCCATGATTTTCACCTCTTTACATATTCTATATATAGAATGCATAAATGACTATCTACTCTTAGTAGAGTTAGAAAAATATAAAGTCTTAATTTTTAACTTTCATCTACTACAGTTCTCGTTTTACTTATTTTTTCATAAAATAAAACATTTCTCTTAAATATCCACTTTATAAATACATATAGATAAAAAATCAAAGGAGCTAATCCCAATCCAAGTGCCAATAAAACAACTATAATACTTTGTTCTAAATTATTTAATATAATGCTTAATAGTCCCGTTAATTTTAATATGCTAACTAAAATACCATTTCTAATAAGAATTTCCTTAAATTTTAACTCGCTATTATTTTCATTTACAATTTTAATTTTTAACAACTTCATTCCAAAGGTTTCTCCATTGTAAACCAAAGGCATGGTTATAAAGTAAATATAAGAATATATTACTTCTCCAATATTCAAATTTAAAAAAGCTTCCGCTCCCAAAACACTAAAAATAAAAACCAATATTCCATATAAAATGTCTAGAATTATAAAATCTACAATCAGCGCAACTCCCCTTCTAATTAAACTTGCCTTTGCTGATGTATTTTTATCTTTAGAACTTTCTAATTTTGGTAATAGCCTTCCCACAATAGGAGTCGTTAAATAACCTAAGACCGTTCCCAATGTATTAACCATTACATCATCTATATCGGCTAGTCTATATGCCTTTGGATATATTCCATAAAGTCCTGTGTACTGAGTTATTTCATAAAATAAGCTCAGTAAAACTCCACAGAGAATTGTCTTTCCCAAAGAAAGCTTAAAATACTTTCTTAAATATATTCCAAAGGGATAAGTTAAAAGCACATTAAATGCTACCGTATAAAAGCTTGGAGATTTTATAGCGTGTAACCAAGTTTTTGGATTGCTTATTACAAACCCACTTTTTTCTATAAAGTCCTGCACAAATTTAAATGGCACAAGATTTGGCTCTATAGTTTTCATATCCACAACTGTTTCTATACTAGGTAATGGTAAAATTGTCATAAACCAAGCTGTAAGCATATAGACTACAAATGAAAACATGACTATATTTCTTTTTACCAACACTCCATTATATTTTCTATATTGATATATCATAACCGGAATAATTGACAGATATATTATTAATAATGATACTATTATTCCTGAAAAAATAGGTGTTATATAATTACTCACTTTTACTGTACCTCTCCTTTAAAATATTTTAAAAAATAATTAAAATATAAATTATCTAATTTTTTTATTTTCACTTTATTAATCATTTTATAAGTATATACATTAATAATTAATAATTAACAAGTTAAATTATAACATAATAAAATATCTTAACTTTAAATATATTAATATCTTCATTAATTTATATAGAAAAACATTTAAATATGTGATAGTTTATTTAGAAATACTATGTTTGAAAGGAGATTCCAAAATGGACAAGATAAAGTCAAATGCGTTAAAGGCAGCTTTTCCCTATACGATTCCCATTGCCGCAGGTTTTCTGTTTTTAAGTATATCCTATGGGTTTTTAATGAGTAGCAAGGGATTTTCAGCTTTTTATCCGATTTGTATGAGTATATTTGTATATGCCGGCTCTATGCAATTTGCATCAGTAAACTTACTGCTTTCAACTTTTAATCCAATTGCTGCTCTCATACTTACGCTAATGGTAAACTCTAGGCACTTGTTTTATGGAATATCCATGTTAGATAAATATAAAAACACGGGACTAAAAAAACTTTTTTTAATATTTGGTTTAACTGATGAGACTTTTTCTGTAAATGTATCTGCCAAAATTCCAAAGGACATAGACAGAGGTTGGTTTATGTTTTTTACAACTTTTTTAAACTATATGTACTGGGTTTTAGGAACAGTTGTTGGAGCTGTCTTAGGCAGCTATATTACCATTAATACTAATGGAATAGAATTTGTACTTACTGCACTCTTCGTAGTTATATTTTTAAATCAGTGGTTAGAGTCAAAATCACATATTTCTGCTTTAGTGGGAGTGTTTTCTTCAGCTCTTTGTCTAATTGTATTTGGAGCGGAAAACTTTATGATACCATCTCTAATGCTAATACTCTTAATGTTTTTAATCTTTAGAAAGAAGGTGGAAAAATGACAACTACCCAAAGTGTTATTACTATTTTAATCATAGTAGTGGGAACTTTTTTAACCAGATTTTTACCTTTTGTACTGTTCCCGGAAAATAAAACTCCACCTGACTTCATTAAGTACTTGGGAACAGTTCTTCCCTATGCAGTTATTGGACTTCTTGTAGTCTATTGTTTAAAAGACGTATCTCTTACAGCTGGAAACCACGCAATTCCTGAAATACTGTCCATTCTATTAATTACTATAGTCCACGTGAGAAAGAGAAGTACACTTTTAAGTATTGCTGTGGGAACTTTTTTCTATATGTTTTTACTTCAAGTTGTATTTTAAAACAAAAAATGTAGACATTTTCTCATATCTACATTTTTCTATCTTTTTATTTTTTATTAAAAGCTCTTCTTTAATTTTTCTATCATCTCATCAATGTGAACTTCTTCAATTATAAGTGGAGGTAAAAATCTCAATACATTTCCCGCTGCAGATGCAACTGTAAGTCCATTTTCAAGGGCTTTATTTACTATTTCTCCAACTTTTTTATCTTCTCTTAATTTTAAACCCCTCAATAGGCCTTCACCTTTAAGTTCTAAAATAAAATCATATTCACTAGCTAAATCTTTTAATCTATCTTCAAAGTAAGCTGATATTTTATTTACATGTCCCAATATATCTTCTTTTTCAAATATGTCTATAACTGTGGAAACTGCTCTTCCTGCCATTGGATTTCCACCATAAGTGGTTCCATGATCTCCGGGTTTTAATGAGTGGTCAGCCAGTTTTTCATTTACTAAAAAAGCACCTACAGCTATTCCATTTCCAAGAGCTTTAGCCGATGTTACCACATCAGGTTTAATTCCAAACTTTTGGAATCTATAAAAACTACCTGTTCTACCAACTCCACACTGAATTTCATCAAGGATTAGCAAAATATCATTTTCATTGCATATTTTTTCAACTTCTTTTAAAAATTCTTCAGTTCCAACATTTACTCCGCCCTCTCCTTGAATAGGTTCTAGGATTATGGCTATAGTATCTTTGTTAATTAGTTTTTTCACGCTATCTATGTTATTGTACGCAGCAAACTTCACACCTTCTAATAGTGGCATAAAAGGTTTTCTATAAGCTTCATTTCCTGTTACCGAAAGTGCACCAAGTGTCCTTCCATGAAAAGAATGTTCAAAAGCTATTACTTCATAGTTTCCCTCGCCTTTTTTTTCATAGGCATATTTTTTTACTACTTTTAATGCTCCTTCAATTGCTTCTGCTCCACTATTTGTAAAAAATACTTTAGTCATTCCGCTAACTTTTACCAACTTTTCTGAAGCTTCAGCAATAGCTGTATTGTAGTATAGATTTGAAGTGTGAAGTAATTTTGATGCTTGGTCTTGAATGTTTTTTATAAACTCTTCATTGCTATACCCTAGCCCAATTACTCCTATACCACTTACAAAGTCTAAATACTTATTGCCCTCTGTATCATATAAGTATACTTCTTCTCCTCTTTCAAATACAACAGGCATCCTATTGTAAGTTTTTAAAATATTTTCTTCAACTGTATCTATATATTTATTCACAAAATTTCCTCACTTTTATAAATTAATGTACCTATTCCTTGATTGGTAAATATTTCCAATAGCAAACTGTGGGACTTACGCCCATCTAAAATATGGACTCTCTTTACACCGCCATTTACAGCAGATATACAGTTTTGAATTTTTGGAAGCATTCCACCTTCAATTCTTCCTTCTTCTACTAACTTCTCCGCTTCTTCTACGGAAATCCTAGAAATTAAAGAACTCTTATCTTCAAAATCCAAATAAAATCCTTCAGTGTCAGTTAAAAAACCTAACTTTTCTGCTCCCAGTGCAACTGCAATTCCAGCAGCAGCTTCATCTGCATTAATATTGTACATTTGATAGTTTTCATCTAAACCTATAGGACAAATCACAGGAACATAGTCATTATCCAAGAGAATAGATATTAAGTCTGTATTTACACTTTCTATATCTCCAACAAATCCTATATCCTTCCCATCTACTAATTTCCTATTTACTTTAATTGTAAATCCGTCTTTTCCGCTTAACCCTACAGCTTTTACTCCTACACTTTCCATATAGGAAACCAGACCCTTATTTACACTTCCCAAGACCATTTCAGCAATTTCCATAGTTTCAGTATCAGTTACTCTAAGTCCCTTGTAAAACTCGGACTCTAATCCCCTATACTTTGACCATCTGGATATTTCATTGCCACCACCGTGAACTATTACCGGCTTTATTCCAACTGACTTTAAAAGCGCTACGTCTTTCATAACATTTTCTTTTAAAAGGTCATCTACCATTGCACTTCCACCATACTTTATAACTACTATTTTTCCATTTAGTTCTTGTATGTATGGCAATGCCTCTATTAGCACATTTGCTTTATATTCAATTTCATTAAAATCTGCTTTTTCAACCATAACTACTCTCCTTAAAATATAAAAGTTCCAATTTATTATTAATTTTAACTATGGAAACATTGGAACTTGGAATATAGCTTCTGACTCTTTAAATCCAAACATAATATTCATATTTTGAATAGCTTGACCAGCGGCACCCTTTACTAAATTGTCTATTGCACTTATTACTACTAGCCTATTAGTTCTCTCATCAACTTTAAAGTTAATATCTACATAATTACTTCCTTGAATCCACTTGGTTTCAGGATAAACTCCTTCATCTAAAAGTCTAATAAAATATTCATCTCCATAGTATTTTTCATAAATAGATTTAATATCCTGATAAGTTTTCTCACCATTTAAATTTACATAGGATGTAGCTAAAATTCCCCTGTTCATTGGTATTAAGTGAGGTGTGAAGTTTATAATAATATTTTCATTTGCTCCATAGCTTAACTGCTCTTCAATTTCAGGAGTATGTCTATGGTTGGTTATTCCGTAAGCTTTAATATTTTCATTTACCTCACAGTATAAATTAGCTAGGCTGGTTCCTCTACCTGCTCCAGTTGTCCCTGACTTTGCATCTATTATAATACTGTTTACATCAATAATTTTTTCTTTCACAAGTGGATAAAGTGCCAATATAGATGCTGTAGTATAGCACCCGGGATTTGCAACAATTCTTGCATCTTTAATTTTATCTCTATTAATTTCACAAAGTCCATACACAGCTTCTGCTATAAATTCCGGCGACTTGTGATCAAGCTTATACCACTCTTTATACACATCTATATTTTTTATTCTAAAATCTGCACTTAAATCTACTATTTTAACTCTATCTAAAAGTTTTTCGTTTACAATTCCAGAACAATATCCCTGAGGTGTGGCTGTAAATATTAAGTCAACTTCTTTGCTTAGTTCATCAACATCTCCACCAACACAAGTGCTGTCGACTATCTTAAAAAAATTGCCAAATACTTTACTGTATTTTTCCCCTACATAACTTTGAGAGTATAGCCATTTTATTTCCACCTCTTTGTGGTTTAGCAACATTCTTACCAGTTCTTCACCTGCATAACCTGTGGATCCAACAATACCAACTTTTAACATTTCATCACCTTCCATTTAGATATTTCCAAACATTATAACACAAATTAGAAGTGATTCATATTATTACTTTGCCACTTTAACTTATAAATAAAAGATATTTCAATAAAAAAGAACAGATTTTAAGCTCCCTTACTTACCAATTATCTAAAGCAGCTTTATCTTTTCTCCAGTGAATAAATTCAATATAGTTTCTTAATTCTTCTTTTTCCTTTTCTATAAACATTCTCAATATTTCTTCATGCTCTTTATTCGTTACGATTAGCTCTTCTTTTATTTTACTAGTTTCAATTCTAGAATAATCTGTTCCTATAAATTTTTTCTTTAGTTTGATTATTTCTAAAAGCATTTTTTTATTTTCACATTTATATATATACACATCATGAAATTTATTTTGTATTTCATTGTATTTAGTATACAATTCATTATTTATTGCAGAATACATTGCATCAATATAAAATTTCATAATAGAATAGTCATCTTCATCTAAGATATCAACAGTTAAACTTGCTATTTTACCATCTAATAATCCTATTATCTCATAGTAATTTTCTACATCTTCTTTTGAGTACTGTTTTATTCTAAAGCCCTTTCTTGGCTCATGTTCAAGTATGTCATCAGAGCTCAATTGGAAGAGAGCTTCCCTAACTGGTGTCCTGCTAATGTTTAGTTGTTCAGCTAAAAATTGCTCTGTTATCTTATCATCACGCTTCATATTTCCAAGAGAAATTTGTTCTGATAAAAAGTTGTATACGCTGTCTTTCATATTCATAATTACTCCTTAAGGTCTATTATAATCTTTATTTAAATTATGCTGTATTTTTCTATTATATTTTACCACAATAATTAAAAAAAGTCTTGAAACTTAACATTGTATATTGTATACTATTCTTGTAAGGAAAAGTAAATACAAAATTTAAGGAGGATTTATTATGTTTAAAAATGTTATTGTTCGTGTTCCATCTAAAACTATTAGTGAAGGTTTAACCAGTGCCCATGAAGGCAAGCCAGTATATGAAAAAGCTTTAGTTCAACATGAAAACTATGTAAGTGCTTTAACAAAAGCAGGTGTAAATGTAACTGTTCTAGAACCTAAGGATGAATTTCCGGATTCTTGTTTCGTTGAAGATGTTGCCCTATGCACTAGTAAGTGTGCAATTATAACTCGCCCTGGTGCAGAAACTAGAAGAAAAGAAGCTGAACTCGACGATATGATTGAAGCATTAAAATCTTTCTATGATAATATTGAATACATCAAAGCTCCAGGAACTATTGAAGCAGGAGATATTATGATGGTTGGAGATCACTTCTATATTGGACATTCTGCACGTACTAATGAAGAAGGCGCTAGACAAATGATTGAAATTCTAGAAAAATACGGACTTTCAGGTCAAGTTGTAGAAATGAAGGAAATGCTTCATTTAAAAACCGGCCTTGCATATTTAGAAAACAACAATCTTTTAGTTGCTGGTGAATTTAAAACAGCTCCAGAATTTGAAAAATTTAACAAAGTTCCAGTTGAAATGGACGAAGCATATGGCGCTAACTGTATTTGGGTTAATGACTATGTACTAGTACCTGCAGGATATCCTAATGTACAAAAGAAAATTGAAGATTTAGGCTATAAAGTTTTAGTTGTAGATACTTCTGAATATAGAAAAATTGACGGCGGATTAAGTTGCTTGTCACTAAGATTCTAATTTAACTCTTTTCATTATTGATATCACCCCTAGTCTTTTATAGTTAGGAGGAGTTCTATGGAAAAAGACGATAAAAAACTTAATGTCGTATCATTAGTAGGTATTATTGTCAGTGCAATAATAGGCGCCGGAATTTTTAATCTTCCAAAAGAAATGGCTAGTTCTGCATCAGCTGGAGTTACTATCCTAAGTTGGCTTATTGCCGGCTTAGGTATGGGCTCTCTGGCATTTTGTATGCAAAACTTAAGTAACAAAAAGCCAGATTTACATGCCGGAATTTTTAGTTTTGCTCAAGAGGGTTTTGGAGATTTTATGGGATTTAATTCAGTCTGGGGTTATTGGGTTTCAGTAATTATTGGAAATGTTGCATTTGGAACACTAATGTTTAGTGCAATAGGATATTTTTTTCCAGCTTTTGGGAATGGTGAAAACATCCTCTCTATTATAGGTGCCTCCCTTATATTGTGGCTTATTCACTATATAATTTGTAAGGGTCTTGACAATGCAACCTTTTTAAATAACTTGGTTATGGTGGCAAAATTAATCCCCATAATAATATTTATTGTTTGTGTAATTGGTGGATTTAATAAGGGAATTTTCTTTCACCGCTTCTGGAGTATGAATACTGACAACTTTTATCTTCCAGATGTAGTTCATCAATTAAAAAATACTATGTTGGTAACTGTTTGGGTCTTTATTGGAATTGAAGGTGCTGTTGTATTTTCAGGACGTGCTAAAAAACGTAGTGACGTTGGAAAGGCAACACTACTTGGATTCGCAGCTGTAACTGTAATATATATGAGCATTACTGTATTTTCATATGGAATTATGACTCAAGCTGAAATTCAAAGCTTACCAAATCCTGCAATGGCCTATATACTCGAAAGAGTTATTGGGAAACCAGGTGCTATTATTGTAAACTTAGGCGTAATAATTTCTATATTTGGAGCTTGGATTGCAAATACACTTCTTGCTGAGGAGGTATCTTATCAAGCTGGAGAAAGAAAATTATTCCCTGTAATTTTTACTAAGGAAAATAAAAATCAAGTACCAGTTAATGCACTATTAATTACAAATATTATAGTACAAATATTGTTGTTGTCATTTTTAATAACTGATGAAGCTTATTCACTTCTGTCACAACTTTCATCTGCAACAATCTTGTTACCTTATACTTGCGTAGCTCTATATCAGCTAAAATTAACTCACACAGAAAAATCTTCCGATTCAACTAAAAATTATATCATTGGAATAATTGCCACAGTTTATATGTTTTGGCTAATATATGCTTCAGGATTTATATATACTATATTGACAATATTAACACTATTGCCAGGTGCTATTATGTTCATTTACGTAAAGAAATACTACAAGCAAAAAGTATTTAAACCCTATGAAATTTTTATCTTCATAGTAATAGCAGTATTATTTGTATATGGAATGACACAACTTCCAGTACTTATGAAAATGTAAATTATTTAAAATAACTCTATATATAAAAAGAACTGTTTTTAACTAAGCAGTTCTTTTTATTTCTGCAATATGCTAAAATAAATGTGATTGGAGGTTATGAATATGTCTGATATTATTTCAATAAAAAATCTTATAAAAGATGTACTAAACGACTTAAAAGACGTAGAAAGTGATTTGCGCTCTGCAAGAAATTGGGGTATTTATGATATGATTGGTGGAAAATCTATTTCCAGCTTTATAAAACACAGTAAAATTAATAAGGCAGAAAAAAAATTCAACAATCTGTCAAAAAAGCTAAGTTTACTACAGTCAGAGTTAAATAGTTCAAATATAGACTTTGATGGAAATTTTAACACTAGCGGATTAAACCAATTCTTAGATGTCTTTATGGACAATATATTTTCTGACTTGTTTACTCAATCTAAAATATCCAACAGTCTAGAAAAAGTTAAAAAACTTAAATACTCACTTGAAGATTTACAAAATAGATTATAAGAATATTATTTATATTTAATACTTTCTTTGATAAAACTTAACAATTATTTGATTGAAGATATTAACTTAAGTGTATATAATTAAAATATAAAATATATTAATTTAGGAGATTTTATGGAAAAATCTGATAGTTATAAAGTTTTAATTGAAGAAGAAGTGGATGCTTTAAAGTACAACTCCAGATTTATGGATACAAAAAAATATATGCAACATGGAGATACCAGTATATATGAACACTCAATAAGTGTTGCACTTCTAAGTTGCAATATTGCTGAAACTTTAAATATAAAAGTAAATTATAAAAATATGATAAGAGGTGCCCTACTTCACGATTATTTTCTATATGATTGGCACGACAAAAACAACGGAGTTTCTCTACATGGTTTTACTCACCCTAAAGCCGCTTGGAAAAATGCCAGTAGAGATTTTAATTTAAATAAAACTGAGGAAAATATAATTCTTAGACACATGTTTCCACTAGTTCCACTTCCACCAAAATATGCTGAAAGTTGGATAGTCTGTATTGCAGATAAAATCTCCGCTGCGTCAGAGACAGTAGCTCCTGTTAAACACAGCTTTAAAAGTTCTATTAGTTTCTGTAATAAGCTAATTATGCTTGCAAAAAATTTAGTTGTAAGTTAAAAAAGATAGCAATCTTAAGATTGCTATCTTTTTTAACTTATCTGGAACCTCCTCCTGAGCCGCCACCAAAGGAACCTCCGCCTCCACCTCCACTACTACTGGAAGAAAAGCTGCTGCTATAAGATGAAGAAAATCCTCTCGAAAAACTATTTACATAGTAAATTGTTGCTAAGTCATAGTTAGTCTCATTAGAATAACTTGGATATATATTTTCAAATTCTTTTTTTACTTCCTCAGTTATTCCAAAAAGAGCTGCATATATCATAAAGTCATCCCAAATGTGAACATTGTAAGAATCTCTGGAATTTAACATTGAATAGTCTTTTAGATAATGTTCAAATTTAACAAGATTTCCCCAAAGTTCTCTTCCCTCTTCGCTATAAGTTGTAGTTATATATTTAGTGTATTTGTTAACTTGAATTTTAATTTCCAAATATCCATCTTTTCTAAGTTTGCTCTTAGATCTATTTTTAAATTCTTCAAGTTTACGCTCTAATTTTTCGTAGTTTTCCTTTGCCCAATTTTTAAAGTCTTTTTCATCTAAAACTCCGTCGCCCTCTGATGCCTCAAGCATTATTTCATAAAAGTATTTTTCTACGAAGTCTGTAGATTTAATAGCACTTTGTTCAAAGATTTTAAAAGATACTTTTTCCTTTTTAAATAAAAGTCCCTTTTCTTCTTTTACAGCTTCTATTTTTCCCTCTTTTATCCACTTTAGTAAATATGCAGAGATGTAATTTTCCATAGTATTTGTCCAATTTCTTTCCAAAATTACATATAAATCTCCTATATCGCCATTATAGGGCACTTCTCTAAAGTACTCATCTCTTCTATATTGCTTCTTATCTATATTTAACCTGTCATCTTTCCATCCTTCAAATTCATCAGATTGAACGTATTTTTCCCACTTTTTAAGCAAAAAGACTATTAGTAAAATTACTCCAAGTGCTGCTAATATTAAAGAGGCAATTCCCAAAGTACTTTTAAAAAATCCAATAACTTTACTTTCCTTTTCATAGTAAGACCCTTTAAATCCCATGTCCTTATAGTATTCAAAATCTTTATCTATTACAGAAGTAGTTTCAAACATTCCAAAGTTAAACCTTGTTAAAATAGTTAAATACTCACTTTTATTTAAACTTTTAAGAGACTTCATCTCAATTTTTCCGTCTTTAAATTCAATGTTTCCAGTACATCCAAAAAACCAAATCTTAGCATTGTCTTTATTGATATTGTACTTATCTGATGAAATTGTAACACTTACTTCTTTTGGCGGTTCTGACAAATCATCATTTATAAACCTCCAATAGAGCAATTGGGCGTCTTTTAACTCTTTAATATAATTTGTAACAGTGTATTTAACTGTAAATTCATTGTTTGCATACTCTGTCTTTCCATAGCAAAGCTCATATCCACTACCAGTCTTTACTATTCCATACTTTCCTGTCTTTTCTTCAAAAGACCCATCTACATCCCAATCCTCTTCATATTCCATCGGCTTTCCATTAAATAAAACTGAGTAGTCTTTTATTTCCGAGTCTGTTAAATTATCAATTACAATATAGTGCTCAGTTTTGTCATCATCGTAGTAATTCCACTTACTGGTAATTACAGCGTCTCCATTGTCTTGAAGCTCAACATCTATGTCAACCTTATTTAATTCTGTGGCGTAGCTCTTAATTGGAAAGACCACTATAGTTAACATAAGTATAATTAACTGTAAAATTTTATTTTTCATATATCAAGTCCTTTATATAGTTTGAAAAAGGTGTGATTAAAATACTATTTTAACCGCACCTTTAGAAGTTAATTCCAACTTGGAACTTCGTTTTTTTCTTTTGTATTTTCAAAATAAGCTTCCTGTCCAAAATTAAAAGCACTAGCCACTAAACTACTTGGAAAGCTTTGAATATTGGTATTGTATTTAGTAACTGTGTCGTTGTAAATCATTCTTGAGTGTCTTACATTGTCTTCAAATTTTGCAATTTGAATCATTGTATTTTGATATACATCTGAAGCTTTTAAGTTCGGGTAGTTTTCCGCAACTACGTTAATTCTACCCATAGCTTGATTAAATAAATTTTCTTCTGCTTCAAAATCTTTAACATCAGAATTTCTACCAACGCCAGTTCTGCTCTTCGTTATATCTCTCAACAACTCATCTTCGTGTTTCTCATAAGATTTAGTTGCATCTATTAAACTGCTAATGGCGTCCCACCTGGACTCCACTTGTGTTGCTATTTGTCCCTTTGCATTTCTAACCATTTCTCTTTCTCTTACTAAGCTGTTGTACATAGAAACAACTATCAAAGCTACAATAACAACTACTGCTATAATAATTATAAAACTCATATTTTCCTCCAATAAGGTTAAATTTGCAGCTAATTAAATAATCTTTTAAGCTACATTTTTATTATACATAAATTGAACTGATATTACTATAAATTTAAATTGTATTTCATTTCATGGCAACTACTCTATAATTTTTCCATCTTTCTTTAGTGAAGTAATTAAATTAGATAATTTTACAATATTAAAAATAGATACTAAAAATAAAATAATTAGCAGTGTAGTCACAATACTTTTAAGTAGTGTATTCTCCATTGTACTATAACCATAAAACATAGTAAGTAAAGATATTATGAATAAATATATATTAATCCTTCGACGAAATTTTAAATCTGATAAATTACTTTCTACACTTGTAAACAATTTAAAATTTTCTTCACTAGATATTTTTTCTATTATTAAAATTTCTCGGTTAATCATTCCACTTGAAGTTGTAATTTGACCTCCAACAGTAGCATAAGGTCTCCATTTAAATCTCCCTATAGAAAGTGAACCTAAATTAAGGGGAACACTCCAAACACTATAGTTCATCTCACTTAAGAAATTTTCATAATTAACTCTCTTAACATTATTCATATTTCCAATATATTGAACAGCATATTTAACTGCATTATCTGCCTTTTCAAACTCATATATTAATCCACCATATACATATTTTAATTTATATCCATTTTTTGCAACTTTATTTAACCAACCTTCTCTACTTTCAATTGGATTTAAAAATATATGAAATTTTTTCATATTCTTTCCTCCTTTGCTATCTCATCTGCTATACTCAGTGACTCTTTAAGTCTTTTTATTTCGTAGTTTAAATTTTCCCTTCCCAGCTCTGTTATAATATATTCTTTTTTACGAGTTTCAGTTTCTGCCGGCACTTGTTCTATCCATCCTTTTTTTGACAAGTTGTTTATAGCTCCATACAAAGTCCCCGGCCCAAATACAACTCTTCCCTTAGTCTTTTTCTCAACAAACTGTTGAACACCGTAGCCATGATTAGGTTTAGTCATTGCCAGTAAAATTAAAAAGGCTGTTTCTGTCAATGGACTTTCTATTTTATTTTTCATAACATCACTCCTATTACGTTAAACGTAGTATAAGTATATCGTTATACATAGTACGTGTCAAGTAGTAGTATATACTTAAAATTATAAAAGTTGTTGACTATTTTGAAATTATATATTATTATTAGCATATGCTAACAATAAAGGAGGGAGTATGGCCAGACAAATTCAAAGTAAAATTATACGTTCACAACCTGTGTTAAAGTCTTGGTATCCATCAACTGATGAAACTTATTCTCCTAAATCAGAATTAATTTTAAATCTTGAAGAGTGGGAATGTTTAAGGTTAGTTGACTATATGGGACTTTCACAACAAGAAGCCTCTATTTCTATGGAAACTTCAAGACAAAGTGTACAGTACTTACTACAGTCCGCGCGTAAAAAAGTTGCACGTGCTCTAGTTGAATCTATTCCACTGTCAATTGACGGAGGAAATTATACAAAAATTTTAAATGAAAATACATTTAAAGAAGAAGGGAATAATAATATGAAAATAGCAGTTACATTTGAAAATGACAAAGTTTTTTCTCACTTTGGAAGAACTCCATACTTTGCAATTTATGAAATTGAAGACGGAAATTTAAAAAATAAGACTATTGTAGAAACACCAGCATCAGGACATGGTGCACTTGTAGACTTTCTAACAGAACAAAAAGTAGAAGCACTTATCTGTGGGGGTATTGGTGGCGGTGCAGTTAATGCCCTACGTGAATCTGGAATTTCAATTTATTCAGGAGCATCAGGTGATGCTGACGAACAAGTTGACTCATTTATTAAAGGACAACTTCCAATGAGTGGAGAGGCAAATTGTGACCACAAACACGAACATAAACATGAACACGGACATGGAGAAGGCAATTGTCATAACCATGGAAATGAAAATCACAGCTGCCACGATCACAAACATGAACATAAGCATGAACACAAACATTGTAAATAATTTTAAAAATAGATAGTGAAATTTCACTATCTATTTTCATTTTATATATTTAGTTCTTCTTTTTCCTTTATAAAATACTCTTGTTTTTTATAATCTCCAAATAAAACAACTAACACTATTGCAACTATTAAAACAAAAGTAACTCCTAATCCACCTTCAAATCCAAAAGAACCGCCATTTACAAGAGCCATATTTGGATCTGCTACAGAATTAAACAGTACTGAAGCCGATTTCGTTCCACTTACTTCCACACCATATATATTTCCCATGGCAAAATTCCAAATACTATGAATAGCCCCTACTCCCCATATAGAACCTCTCTTTAAAAAATAAAGTGATGCAAAAATTCCAAATAAAGCTAAGTTAAAAGCTGCAAGTCCTGTAAACCCGGGATTTTTAAAGTGCAAAGCTGAAAATAGTATTGAGTTTGTTAAAATCGCAATACTCAAACTATTTTTTACTGAAACTGACACAAATAAATAACCTCTAAGTAAGACTTCTTCACTCATTCCTTGAAATACATAACCTAGAAAAAATAGTAAAAATAATCCCACCGACATTTCTCTATTAATACTGGTAATTTTAAAAGCTCCAGTTGCAATTCCTATTAGTGCAGGAATAGAAATCATTATAAAACCTATTAATAAACCTGCTCCATATTCCTTTAAAATACCTTTTTTTATAAATCCCATACTAAATAGAGATCTTTTTTCTATAAACTTACAGTATAATATTCCAAGTAATGTAGCTCCTAGTGTTGAAAATAGTGTCAATATAGCAATAAGTTCTAAAAGCTCTGTTTCAGCAATTACATTGTTTATTAAACTTAAACCCATTGAGAAAATATACATTACAATTCCTGAAACAAACTGAGATGCAATAAAAATTAATATAAAAATTGCAATTTGAATAATAATATTTCTGCCTTTCATTTCTCTAGCAGCTTGAATAAATGGCTCTGATTTTTTTAATCTTCTATCCAAAATATCATCTCCTATCTTTAATTATATGGTACCCTATTTATCTTTTAATTTCCACATGTCAAAAAACTTTGCCATACTGCTTAAAGTTTCACTATAATCTACCTTTGAAGAGTTTAAATTAATTAATATTGTGGGATATCCCAGTTTTAAGTTTAATTTTAACAACACTCTCTTAATTATTGGCAAACTCTTTAAAAACTTTTCACTATCTTTTAACTCCACTCCAATATATTTTTGACCCATTGAAGTATATCCCACTATGGACTTCACGTCAGCCCACAGTATATAACTCCCACTTATAAAGCTACTCTTCTCTAAAAATCCATTTTTATCAATCTTTAAAATATCTTTAGATTTTAATAACCCATAGATTATATAAATTAGACATATTGAAAAGAATATAACTCCCACAAATCCCACTGCCATTATTAATGATATAAATGTATTGCTATGAGCTATTTCCGGAGCCATCAAAAATACAAAAAAACTTAACAACACCATTAAAGTAGCCATAAAAGTTAAATTTAGCTGCTTTTTAAAACTTCGTCTTATTACAATTTCCTTCATTTATTCCTCCCACTCTTTAAATAATAACTACTCATCTTGAAAATCTTCAAAAATTTCTTCAAATACGTCTGCTACACCATTTTTAAACACATCACTTATGTCCTGATTTATAACTCTACAAATAGAAGCATCCTTAGTAATGAACATAACTTCAAGATAAGCCCCTAAATTAAAATAGTCATAAACTCTTCCTGCACTTTTTGTTCCCTTAATTACAGTATGAGGACTATTTGCAACATATCCCACAATATACATATCCTCTGTAACTACAACCATGGCATCTTGGTCATATTTATTGTCATAATCTTTAATACATATAAGCTTCATCCCAACTTCAAGCAATTCTGACGCCTTGTAGTGTTTTAAACCCGTAACAGTTATAAATAAATTTTCCATCTCTTCTCCAACATCTATAAATACTTTTGTAATTTTAAAGTTAATTACTTTAATATATCTATTTTAACATTAATCTAACAAATAAAAACAGCCGATTTCAATTTAAACCGACTGTTTTTATTTGTTTATTATTTTTATAAAAACCATAATTACATAAACATACTTAAAATCATTGTTACTACTATTCCAACTATTGAAATAATTAACTGACCTGCACACAATGTCTTAATACCTGTCTTAGTATCATATCCATTTATATTGGCAAAAACCCAGAAAAAACTATTGTTAATTTGTGAGCCAAAGTTTGATCCAACACAAGCAGATAAAAATATTAAAACCGGGTCAATATATCCTGCAGTGGCAAGTGGTGCACATAGTGTTGCTGACATAATCATAGCAACTGAACCTGAACCTTGAACAAATTTAGAAAATCCTGAAATTAAAAACGGTATTAACACTAATGGCAATCCACTTCCTATTAAAGTATCAGCTATTTGTTTGTCTATACCTGTTTCACCAATAACCTTTGCTAAAGCTCCACCTGCTGCTGTTATAAATATAATCATACCGCAGCTATTTAAAGATGTATTCATTATTCTAAATATTGCTTCCTTATTCATATATTTCATAAGTAAAACTATTGCAGAAAATACACCAACAGAAATTGCAAAGTTTGAATTTCCCAAAAATGCAAATAAGCTAACTAAAACATGACCTTCTCCCAACGTTGCCTTAAAAGTTGTATTTAACATTATTAAGATAATTGGAATAAGTATTGGAAGTATAGATATAAAGAAGTTAGGTAACGTTTTAGTTTCTTCTTCCTCTTCTTCTATCTCAGCTTCATTTATAACTACGCCCTCTTGATATGTATACCAATCATCAGGCTTTTTTGCTAAGAAAAATTCACAATACGCCCAACCGGCAATTGTCATAATAGCACTTACTAGAAGCCCATACATTATAGCTCTTCCCAAGTCTAAATTTAAAAGTCCTGCAACTGCAATAGGCCCTGGTGTCGGAGGAACCATAGAGTTTGTCGTAAGCAACCCTATTGCAAGTGCCGTTGCCAATGAACCTATTGGAATTTTCTTTGAACGTCTATGTATTGATTTATAAAGCGGAGCTAACATTACATATGCCACATCTACAAATACGGGAATAGAAACTATATATCCACTAATAGCCATTGCCAAGCTTGCACGTTTTTCACCTACCCAACTAAGTATAGTTTCAGCAAGTTGTTTAGCTGCTCCCGACTCCTCTAAATATGATCCCAGCATAGTTCCCATTATAATTACTATACCTACACTACCACATGTTGATGCAAAACCATCTTTTACTGCATCCATGGTTTCCACTCCACCTAATCCCGAGGCAACCCCGATAAATACTGCAGCAATCATAATAGAGATAAATGCATTAATTCTTGTCTTTAGTAACAACACCAAAAGTATTATTAAACCAATAATAAAAGCAACTGTAGTACTCATAAAATCACTCCTTTTAATATTTAATTTTTATATTTTATCTAGTTTTAATAAAGCCATAAAGCTCCTTCATCTGCACTTTTAACAGAATTTTTATAAGCTGTTAGAATTCCAGTTGTCTCTTTAATAGGAATTTTCATTTCTGACTTTCTCTTCTCCCACTCTTCCTCACTTAAATCTACATCAATTGACTCATTATTTAAGTCAATAGTTATAGTGTCTCCATTTTTTATATATGCAAGAGGTCCACCTTCAGCTGCTTCAGGTGATATATGTCCCACGCAAGGCCCTCTGCTTGCTCCTGAAAATCGACCATCTGTTATCATTGCAACAGAAGTATGCAAACCCATTCCAACTAACATTGCTGCTGGTATAGATAGTTCTCTCATTCCCGGACCACCTTTAGCTCCTTCATATCTAATTACTAAGACATCGCCAGGTTTTATACCTGAGTTCATCATACAATCCATAACTTCCTCTTCTGAATCAAATACTACTGCAGGACCTCTATGAACAAACATTTCCTTTGGAACTCCACTTTTTTTAACAACTCCACCTTTTGGCGCTAAATTTCCATATAAAATTGAAAAACATCCGTTTTCTAGTAATGGATTGTCAAATTCTCTTATTACTACGCCATCCGGTTTTGCATTACTATACTCTATCCAATCACCAATACTATTTCCCATTGCATGTGGTGTACTTAAATCTAAAGCAGATTTTATTGAACTCAAACTTGCAAGTACTCCTCCTACTTTAGTGTAGTCATAGAGGTTATATTCAGAAGATGGTTTAAACTTTGCTATAACCGGAACACTTTTTTGAATACTGTCAAATGTTTTTAAATCCAAATCAATTCCCGCCACTTTTGCAATTGCAAGAATATGTAGCACTGCATTTGTTGAACCGCCTGTTGCAGAAATATGTTTTATCCCATTTTCCAAAGATTCTTTAGTCATAAATGTCTTTGCAGTTACATTTTCCTCTACTAATTCTACAATCCTCTCTCCAACATCTCTTGCCTGTTTAAATTTATTTGATGAACAGAAAAGTTCAGTTGTTGAATTAAATGGACATAGTCCTATTACTTCAGCAAAAACTCCCATTGTATTAGCAGTTCCATACATTGAACAAGTTCCACAGGAATGGCAAATGTTTTCCTTATAGAATTCAAAGGTCTCATTAGAAATTTTTCCGGCCTTCCACTTTCCGATAGACTCTTTTAAATCTGGGGTTACAAGTGTTTTGTTCCCATCTTCAAATGGAACCATTGAACCTGCTGTAATAAAAATGCTCGGCAAATCCAATGCCGCCGCTGCCATTAACATCCCTGGAACAATTTTGTCACAAGAACACATAAAAACTAAACCATCAAAACTGTGAGCCCTTACCATTGACTCAATAGAACCTGCTATTAAATCTCTTTGCATGAGAACATAGTTCATACCTCTTAACTGTGATATCCCATCACAAGGAGCAGGGACATTAAATTCAGCAGGTGTTCCGCCAGCAGCCCAAACGCCTTCTTTCACATATCCTGCCAATTCTTTTAATGGTTTGTGTCCCGGGTTTACTTCATTCCAAGAATTGACAATTCCAATAACAGGCTTGTCTATATCTTTTTTTCTAAAACCAACTGAACCCATTAAACCAACATAGTAAGCTTCCGCATTACTGTCTATTTTCTTCACTTTTCTACCTCCTTTTCTTAACTACATTCTATTAATTAAAAACAACAATGTAAAACAATTAATTTTAAGCTATCTAACAACATATTTATTGTGAGCGTTCTTTATTAATACTATGATATGATATTAAATAATATTAATTTACTAAGGAGGTACAACTGTGAATAAAAGCTATGAATTATTTTTAATTGCAGCTGAAGAATTAAATTTTACAAAGGCAGCTAAAAAAACTTATGTCACACAACAGTGCATGAGCGACCATATTATGCGCCTCGAAAAAAAACTTAACTCACAATTATTTGTTAGAAAGCCCTCTCTTTCACTGACTCCACAAGGAGAAGCTCTCGTTAAAACCATTAAACAAATGGAAATATTGGAAACTAATTTAGAAAATGAACTATTGGAATTAAATAAAGAAGATATGGGTTCTTTTTCATTTGGAATTAATACTACAAGAGCTCGAATACTAATACCTGAAGTCATTCCTGAGTATAGAAAGTCTTTTCCAAATGTAGACATTTCAATTATTTTAAATGAAACACAAACTATGGAGAAAATGGTAATTGATGGTAGTTTAGATTGTTTTTTAGGGGTTAATACTAATCTTCATAAATCTTTAAATATAACTCCTATTGGAACTGATGCCGTGTATTTAATTATTTCAGTTGGGACACTTAAAGCTTGTTTTAAGGAAAACTATATTGATTTCATTAATAAATCAAAATATGGAGTAAACCTTGAAAACTTTAAAGATATACCTTTTACTTTAAACTTGGCATATAGCACTACTACAGAAGTTTTTAATAAATATTTAATAGAAAATAAAATTATACTTGCCAACAACATTTCAATAAGTGACTATGACACACAATTTTTAATGTGTAAAAAAAGTAGTACAGCAACTATTAGTCCTGAATTAATACTACAGAGAATTATTGAAAGTAATAAATATTCTCCAGAAGATTCATTTTTATGTGCGTTTCCAATTAACACACTGGAAACAAATCTGGAATTAAGTTTTGTTACAAATGTAGATTATAAAATGACAAAATTTTTAAAAGTATTCTTTGAAATTTTAAAAAATGAAATTGACATACTTCATAATAAAAAAGGCAAATATATTGTTCCCAATTACATAAAATAACTATATTATCCCATTAAAATGTAATTATTACTTAAATTTAACATGTAATAAATTATTACCTATATTGACAAATTAAGCATATCAATATATTCTTACATTAAGATAATAAAGTTAAGAGGTGATTAGTCCGGAATATTAAATATTTTAAAAATATATTAATAACTGGAAAAGAGTAAATAAAGTCAACAAAATAGGTTGAAACAGCTACTTATGTAGTTATTTTTGTATGCCTATCTTTGATTTGATTTTACTCTTTATATAATCTTTTCTTATTAGAAAAGCCATAGAGTAAAATCTATGGCTTTTTTATTATTCAAATTTAAGGAGGAATACTTATGTTAGAAAAAAATAACTGTCTACTAGAAAAACCAGAACTATTTAAAACTGGAGAAATACTATTTTGGGAAGATGAGTATATTTCAAGGCAACTTTTGAACGCTCACCTTAATCCATCTATTGACAGTGCAAGTAGAAAAATTGACTTTATTGAAAAGTCTGTAGAGTGGATTTTCAAAATTGCATCTCCATTAACCAATCCGCTCCTATTAGATCTCGGCTGCGGCCCAGGACTATACGCTGAAAAATTTTCTCAATTAGGCTATGATGTTACTGGAATCGACATTTCAAAAAATTCTATAAAATACGCTAAGAATTCAGCTCTTAGCAAAAATCTAAACATTAATTATTTGGTTTGTGACTATTTAAAATTAAACTATAAAAATTCTTTTGACCTTGCCACATTAATATATTGTGATTACGGAGCATTATCAGATTTAAATAGAAAATTATTATTAGAAAAAATTTATCTTGCTTTAAAACCTAAGGGCAGACTATTATTTGATGTGTTTTCTACAAGAAAATTCCACTACTTTTCTGAAAATAAAACTTGGAATGTTTTTAAAAATAATGGTTTTTGGAGTCCACACAAATATTTAGAATTAATTGCAAGATATAAATACCCCAACTATATAACTTTGGAACACTATACTATAATAACTAATAAAAATACTAAAAGTTACTATGTATGGAATAGCCATTTTAATAGAGAAACTTTAATCAAAGAGTGCAGAGATGCTGGATTTAATATTCTCGATATCTATGGAAATGTCGCTGGAGAAAAATATACAGAAAATAGTAATACTATTGCCATTTTGTTAGAAAAGCCACTATAGTTTAGCTTTAATTAAATAATATATTCAAACTACAATTAACCTTAAAATAAAAGCAGGTCATTACTTCAATGGTTTTGAAATAATGACCTGCTTAACTTACTAAAATTTAATTTTAAGAATATGCTCTATTAAGCGCTTCTAACACTTCTTCATAGGAGTCTATATAAATTCTATACAGTTCTTTATAAATTGAGTCAGTATCAGTTAATGGAAATTTAATTTTAGAGGTATATGCCAACTCCATACATTTTAACGCCACATCGTGAGCTCTCTTTTCATTATTTGTCATAATAGATACCACCTTTCAAATTTTAAAAGTTTTCTATGTATTTAATTACACCTTATTCTATCTATAGTTTATTTACCCCAAATATTCTGCTTTCAATTTTAAATTTTCTTACAACTAAAGTTCACTTTCTAAGTTTAAAATTATTTCTCCTGCTCTTATTGTATCTTCTCTGGAAATATCGCTATAAAATACGAGCCTAACTTTATTTTCCAGAACTGGCCGTATATAAAGTCCCTTTTCTTTTGCTCTTTCACAAAATTCTTCTGTTGAAAGTTTAGTCTTTTCTATATCTAACATAACAATATTTGTCTCAATATTTCCTTGAACTCTTATTTTTCCGTTACTCTTTACCATATTTCCAAAGTACTTTGCATTTTCATTGTCCATTTTTAATTTCCCAATATTATTTTTAAGTGCATATAGTCCAGGTGCTGCAATAACTCCTGCCTGTCTCATATTACCACCTAATATTTTCTTTACTTCCAGCACTTCCCCTATAAAAGCACTATTACCTAGTAGTAGTGAACCCATTGGAGCTCCAAGCCCTTTAGACAGACAAAACATAACCGAATCTACATATTTTACAATTTCTCTTAAATCAACTTTTAAACTAAAAGCTGCATTAAAAATCCTAGCTCCATCCATATGTATTAGCACACTGTGTTTTTTCGACAATTTATGTATTTCTCTTAATTTTTCTAAACCTATACAAGTTCCTCCGGCAAAGTTGTGAGAATTTTCTAATATTAATAATTTTATATTTCCACCTTGTAAATTTTTCTCCAAACTTTCTAAACAGGGAGTTCCATTTTCATCTAAATTATAAAACACAGGCTGTAATTGTCCAAACTTACTGCTAAATACAGCTTTTTCTGTCTTATAAATGTGCTGAATTTTATCTACTAACACTTTATCTTCAGGTTTACAATGAGTTAATATTGCTGCATTATTTGCCAATGTTCCTGACGAAAAAAATACTGCTCTTTCTTTCTCCAGTAAACTACAAGCATAGTCTTCAAGTTCATTTACTGCTCTATCTTCTCCTCTTCCAAATCTGTCTAATCTACCTGAATCTCCTAAATCCTCTATCTTTATACTTTCAAGCATTTCTCTTGTGGGAATTGAAAGTGTATCACTTCTTAAATCAATCATATTTTCTCCTCCTAGCTTTAGTTCTTTAGCTATATTATATATAATATTTAAAGTTTATAAAACTATATAAAAATGCCTAAGCAATTAACTTTGCCTAGGCATTTTCACTATTTATTGTAGTTATCATTTAAATATTCCATTGCTTCTATATATCCATTAAATCCTCTATTTGAAATACTCTTTACACAAGCTACTCTAATATAGGAAATTTTTCTAAAATCTTCTCTATTATTTACATCTGAAATGTGAACTTCTACTGTGGGAATTTCAACAGCTTTTACAACGTCTAAAATTGCCACACTGGTATGTGTATAGGCGGCAGGATTAATGACTATTCCGTCAAATACACCATATGCCTCTTGAATTTTATCTACTATTGCACCTTCATGGTTTGACTGAAATGTCTCCAGCTCAATATTTAGTTCACCGGCTCTTTTCTCAATCATCTTTATTAATTTTTCATAGGTTTCAGTGCCATATATATTTTTTTCTCTAATACCTATAAAATTTATACTTGGTCCGTTAATTACTAAAATTTTCATAAAATTTTCCCTCTATTTCTTTTGCAGTTTCCTCAATGTTTTCATTTTGGACTATAATGTCAGAAAAATCAATATATTTTTCCTTTCTCTGCTCATATAGTTTTTCTATTGATTTTGAAAGAGGTCTGTCCTTTCTGTCTAATTTAGATAATTCACGTTCCAATAAAAATAGCATTCCATTTTCTTTCATATAGTAGTAATTTTCTCTTTTTAGAATACTTCCTCCACCTGTAGAAATTACCACTTCATTTTTCATGCAGTGTCTCCTTAACTCCTCTGTTTCAAGTTGCCTAAAGTGTGGTTCTCCATATTGATTTATTATTTCTGAGGGCTTCATTTTAACAGTCTTTTCTATTTCCAAGTCAATATCTATAAACTCTCTATTCATATTTCTTGCGACTGACTTTCCAACTGAAGTCTTTCCCGAGCCGGGCATCCCTATAATTACTATATTTTCCAAAGACATCCTAAATTTTCTCACTACTTCATCTATTAACTTATCTTCAATTTTACTATTAGTAAATATTTCACTTGCAAATTTTGCCTGTCCTATTAACATTTCAAGTCCATTTACAGCTTTTATACCTTTATTTGCAGCATCTATTAAAAGTTTCGTCCTCGTTGGATTATAGATTACATCTACTACAACTTCAAGGTTTTTAAATTTGTCTAAGTTAATAATTTCATCAGGACAATTTGGGTACATTCCCACTGGAGTTGAATTTATTAAAATTTCTGAATCAATATAAGATTCCTCATCTTTATAAGTTATATTTCTTGTCCTGGATACTTTTACAATATTCTTTGCACCTAAATCTTCAAGTACTGTCCGTATTGTCTCTGAAGTTGCTCCCGTTCCCAGTATAGCTATTTTTTTACCTATAACTTTTATATTATTGTGCTCTATTAAATATAAAAACCCATTGTAGTCAGTGTTGTAACCATGTAATTTTCTATTCTCATCGTATACAAGTGTATTTACACCGCCTATTCTCTCTGCTTTTTCCGATACATAGTCACAGTATTTTACAACCATCTTTTTGTAGGGCATAGTTACATTTAGTCCCTTAATATTTTCACCTAATATAAATTTTTCTACTTCACTTTCACTTTTTTCAAATAATTCATAATTATATTCTCCAAATTCTCTGTGAATTAGTTTAGAATAGCTATGTCCTAATCCTTTTCCCAATAAGCCATACAACATATTAATCTCCAATTACTTCTCTTTGAAACTCTTTACTTAAATCCATTAAGGTTATAAAGAGTTTTCTAGAATACTTTGAATATTTTTTTGATTCACTTTCAACTTTATTTAATATTTCTTCTTCTCTGGTTTTATTTACAAGTTCAATATTATTTTCAATTTTTCCCAGTGCTATTTTTTCAGAAATATCCATTCTCTTAATAAAACACTTCAAAATTTCTTCATCAACTAAATTAATTTCTCTTCTCAATTCTTCAAGATTCATATAATCTCCTTATATAATAAAATCCAATAGAGTAAATGCTACTAAACTCTCCACCACAGGAACAGCTCTTATTCCAATGCAGGGATCATGTCTTCCCATTATTTTAAGTTTTGTATTTTCTCCTGTATCTAAGTTAACTGAATTTTGCTCTAAAAATATAGATGCAGTTGGTTTTATGGCGACGTCTACTACAATGGGCATTCCATTGGTAATTCCGCCCTGTATTCCCCCACTGTTATTAGTGTAAGTTCTTATAATTCCATCTTTAAAATAAAACTCGTCATTGTGCTCTGAACCTTTCATTTTAGCAGATTCAAATCCACTTCCAAAAGACACTCCCTTTACCCCAGGTATTCCAAACATTATTTTGGCAATGTTGTTTTCTATACCATCAAATATTGGATTTCCCAAGCCGGCTTTAACTCCTATTACACCACATTGCACTATAGCTCCTATGGAATTCCCCTCTTTTTGAATTTCTTCAAGGTAATTTTTTGCGTTTTTTTCGGCTTCTAAATCCAATATGGGAAGTTCTCTATTTAAAATGCTTTTAAAAATTTCATCACTTAACTCAATATCCTTAAAATCTATGTCTTCAATATCTCCAACACTTTTTAAATGAGCTCCTATGAAAATTCCCTTTCTCTCTAAAATCTGTTTGGCAATTCCTCCTGCAAAACACATTGGTGCTGTAAGCCTACCTGAAAAGTGACCTCCACCATTTAAGTCTGCATACCCTTTGTATTTTATATTGGCTGTATAGTCTGCATGTGAAGGTCTTGGAATATTTTTAATTTTTTCATAGTCTGTACTGGTTGCATCTGAGTTTTTAAATGTAACTGCCAGTGGACTTCCTGTAGTATAATCTTTTTTTACACCTGAGAGTATTTCAAATTCATCTTTTTCCACTCTCTTAGTCGTGAATTTTTTGCCAGGCGAGCGCCTTTTTAAAAATTCATTTAATTCAAGATAATTAATTTCTTCTCCAGCGGGGAGTCCATCAATTACGGCTCCTATACCATTTCCATGAGATTCTCCAAATATAGAAAGTTTTAATTTATTACCAACTATTGACGACATATATCTCCTCCTAAAATTTTGAAATCTTCAAAGAATTTTGGATACGACTTATTTACAGCTTCTGACCCAACAATTTTTACTTCATTTTCACAAACTATACTGGCTACTGCTGCTGCCATTACTATTCTGTGATCTCCTCTGGAATTTACTATTCCGCCCTTTAGCTTTTCAATTCCAATTACTGTTAAACCATCAGCTTCTTCCATTGCCATTCCGCCTAAATTATTTATCATTTCTACTGTAGATTTTATTCTGTCACTTTCTTTAAATCTAAGTCTCTTTCCATTTATAAACTTTGTCTCTCCTTTGGAAATAGATGCAACAACTGCCAATACCGGCAACAAATCCGGATGTTCCGATAATTCTATAGTAATTCCCTTTAGAGTTCTTCTGTATACATTTACAATATTTTTTTTAACTTCAATTTTAGCTCCAAATCTTCTAAGTATACTCACAATTTCTCTATCAGGTTGAAGTGATTTTAAATTCAGTTCCTCTACTGAGATTAAATCTCCCAGTGCTGAAGCACAGAGAAAAAAGGCCGCATTTGACCAGTCATTTTCTATTGTAGCCTCTCTATAAATTGTCTTGTAACTTTTTCTCTTTACAATTTTGTTGCCACTTTCCACTATTTCTATTCCATATTTTTCCATTACTTCCACTGTTAAATCTATATAGCTCTTAGATTCCAGTTTTGTTGTAATATTTATTTCAACTTCGTCTTCTAAAATACCCGCTGCCAATAGTAAGCCTGAAATATACTGCGAGCTAATATTTCCCGAAATATTAAAACTCTCTTTGTAATTTAACTTTCCCTCTGTTTCAAAGGGAATAGTCCTTGACGAGAATTTAACACCATGATTTTCAATTTCTTCCACTAAGTCACTAAGCGGCCTCTCCGGAAGGCGTCCCTCTCCTTTAAATATTACTCTTTCATAGATTGTAGTTGCCACAGGTAAGAGAAATCTAAGTGTTGAACCGCTTTCTTTACAGTTTAATATTGGAATGGTTTCTTTTTTTACTATTGGATAGACTACTATTTTACTGCCGTCTATTTCAATTTTTGCCCCTAATTCTTCTAAGCAGCTAATAGTAGCAAGTATATCTTCTGAAAACTCATCTATTTTAAAAGTTGTTGACTTATCTGAAAGTGCAGCACAAATCAACACTCTGTGAGCATATGACTTAGATGTTATGGCCTTTACACTTCCCTTTAAATTGATTGATTCTATTAACATGTTCATATTTTTCAACTCTATTTCTATAATTTAAAATTTAATAGTTAAAACTCACCTTTTGAAATTCAGATTCAAATATATTATACAGTATTTTTAAACAATAAATGAGATAATTGCAGAAAATAAACTTCTACTTTCTCTTTTACGCATAAAAATAAACAAGTAAATTAACTTGTCTATTTTTTAATTTCTATTCTTTTGCAATTAGCTTATCTACTATTGAGGAAAGCCCAGTTTCTTTTATTTCTTCAATATTTCCACTGTCAACTAATTTTCTTATTTCCTCACTCATACCCAAGCTCACATGACTGAGTGCTCCTATTTCTTCAGCAACTTCTTTTACTTGAGAAGGTCCAAATATTTCATGTTTAGTATTACAGTTAGGACAAATATAGTAACTCATATTTTCCACTAGTCCAATAATTGGAATATTTAGCTTTTTAGCCATATTCGCAGCTTTTTTCATAATCATTTGAACTAAGTCCTGAGGTGTTGTAACTAATATTAACCCATCTAGCGGAATATCTGTCATAACTTTCATTGCAATGTCTCCTGTTCCAGGTGGCATATCTATAAAGGTCATATCTACGTGTTTCCAGTTTGTCTCTTTCCAAAACTGATCTATTGCTCCACCTAAAAGTGGTCCTTTCCAAAGCACCGGTTGAGATGGATCGTCAAGCATTAAATTAATAGACACTACTTGAATTCCCGTTTTTGTTTCCGCAGGTTCAATAAGACCGTCAACTCCCAGTAAATTATCTTTTAAATTAAAAGCTTTCGGAATAGAAGGCCCCGTTAAATCTCCATCCAGTATTGCCGTTGTAAGACCTCTTCTATTACTTTCTACAGCTAAAAGACTGGTCACCAACGACTTTCCAACTCCGCCCTTACCACTAATTACTCCATATACTCCCATTTTTTAACGTCCTTTCAAATCTATATTGCATTTAAATATTATATATAATTATAACATATCAACTAAAAACTTTTGCTATAGGTCAACTTTAAAAATTTATTTCTTTTTTTCTAGATTTTCTTCTACACTTATTCTCCTATTTACGTAATTTTCTATAGTGTTTTTATATAAGTCACTTCCACAGCACAAGCGTATTTTTTTATTATTTTCATCCTTTTTAGTTTTACTTTTTTTATTTCTTGGATTCACAATAACACCCCTAATCTATATTTTAATTAATACCCATTCTAAATATAAAAACGGACTACATTTCAGTCCGTTTTTAATTTCTAATTCTATATATTTAATAACCTACTATACTGATTTTACTTGTCCTCTAAAAGTTTCTCCATACTTAAAATATACTTTGGAATTTCTGCTCTTATGGTTTTCATTGGGTTTACAACTTGTGAAATTTTAAGGTCAAGTGCTAAACTTGCCATGACATAAGCTTCTGCCCATGTGACATTTAAAGCCTCGCTAATAAACTTAACTCCTGCACTGGCAGCTTCTTTCATAGCGTCTTCCAGTGTCTCTCCAGAGGCAATTATAGAAATTTTATCTTTTGACTCCAGCACCGGCCAACCCAGCTCTCTACTACTCTTTATGACTGAGACCTTCAGTTCCACTTCTCCCGGAATTTCAAGTCCTGTAAAGCAAAGTTCTCCATCTCCCATTACAGCATGTAAATCTCCCAGAGACAACATAGCTCCTTCTTGAGCAACGTCAAAATAAAGCGTTGTTCCCTTAGTAATAGTCTTAGTATCCATATTTCCACCATGTCTATATGGAGTGTGACTTCCCCAAACTCCACTTTCTTCACTAGGTGCAACTCCAATTACTCCAATCATTGGAACTATTGGAATTTCTTTTCCCAAGTAATTGGCCTTACTATTTTTTATTTCTATTACTTTTACAATTGCATCTCTTGATTCTTCAGGAAGACCTCCTGAGCCTGGTATTGCCGCACTAACTCCCTTATCTGCAACTTTAATATCTAATATTTCAACTTTTAATATATCGCCCTTTTTGGCACCTTCAACATAAATAGGTCCAGTTGCCGGATTTACTATGTCCATATCTATTTCTAACAAAACTTGTTCTTCACTTGTAATCTGTTGGTGAAAACAGTCACAGGTTTCTACAGTGAATATTTCATTTTCCTTTACTCTGTAACTTTCTCTCATTCCATTTTCAAAATTGTAGATTACATTTTCTCTAGATAACTTTTCCATATTGCCTCCTTAAACTAAAATTTATTTAACAATACTCTTTAAACTTATTATACATTAAATATCTTCTTTTAGAAAAAGAGTTGTGAAAAATCACAACTCTCTATACTATTTATTCACTTCTATATTTATTAAAATTTCTGTTAAAATATATATTATTTATAAAATATACAACTATCCAAATCGCAAAGAGTACTACTCCCACTTTTGATGAAATAAAATAAGATATCAGAGAACTTATTGCTAAAAATATTATAGAGTAAATTATATTTCTCTTAAAGTCATTAATTATTTCTACTTTATTGTACTTGTCTCTTTGATTTTTAGGAAGTTCACTAAAGGTTCTTATAAACATTACAGCCTTTTCCCTTAAAATTAATAGAGCCAATAGAAATATAATTAAAAACACTAGTGTAAAACAATTTACTATAAATCCAATATTTTGCATATTTTTCTCCACCTACTTTAATTTCGCTACTATACTATTTATACAATATAATATTTATTATAGCAAATTATATTAAAATCCTGTGGCAAACAAAGAATTTATTATACTATTTAAACAACTACAATTATGAAAAACAGCATAATTAACACTACCCTTTGCACTTCTAATTACAGTTAAAACAATAAACTAAGGCTTTATTCTTCCATGTTGATTGTTTATATAAACAAATTAAGTCCTGCTTCTTCTGTTCTTGCCAAGTAGGTCGCCACTCCTGCAACTTCTACTCCATCAATTAACTCTTCTTCTTTTATTCCCATAATATCCATGCTCATTGCACAAGCCACTAAATTTACACCCATTTCCCTAGCTTGCTTTAACAGTTTTTCAGGAGAGTCTACGTTTTTTTCATCCATAACTTTTTTCATCATTGTAGTTCCCATTCCGGCCATGTTCATCTTTGAAAGTTTTAATTCACTTATTCCTTCAGGCATCATCATGGAAAACATTTTTTCCATACTGTCTTTTTCAACACTTACACCTTTTTTTCTAAGGATGTTCAAGCCCCAAAATGTGAAGAACATCGTAACTTCTTTTCCCATTGAAGCAGCTCCTGTTGCAATTATTAGAGATGCCATTGCCTTATCTAAGTCCCCTGAAAATACTACCATTGTAGCACCATCTTTGCTCTTTGTATCTAAAGTCTTAACTTCTTGCCTTCCCTTAGATATTATTGCCCTATAGTAAGTGTCTTCTTTAGTTAAACTCACTAATCTATTGCCGGTTTTTTCACTCCATGCACCAATATCTCTTTTAAATCCAGGTTCTGAAGCTTTTACTTCAAGAATATCTCCATCGTTTAGCTCTTCTAGTGCCTTATAAGTTGCGGCTATTGGTCCAGGACATTGTAATCCTCTTGCATCAACTGATTTATTTATACTGAAGTCCTTTTTTAATATATCCGGATTATCTGCACAAGACACATTTAAATTTTCAAGTTGATTTGATTCTTCACTGCTACTGGTTATTCCATATTGCTCTCTGTAAAGTGAATAACCTCCGGCTAAGTTAGTTGCTTTTACTCCCAAGCCATCTAAAATTCTACAGCTAAAATAGCCTCTCCTTCCAACTTGACAAGTTATATATATATCTTTGTCCTTGGGAATTTCATCAACTTTTTTTCTTAAGTCCTCCATTGGAATATTTACTGCACCCGGCACAGTTCCCAGTATTACTTCTTCAGGTTCTCGTACGTCAATTACATATGCATTTTCATTTTTTGCTATCTCATCTATTTCCAAGACACTTACGTCTTTTAAAGTACTTTCTAATTTATTTTGTGCTACATATCCCGCCATATTTACCGGGTCTTTTGCTGAAGAGTAAGGTGGCGCATAAGATAATTCTAAGTCAGTTAAATCATCTACAGTCATATTTGCCTGAATTGCCGTTGCAAGTACGTCTATTCTCTTTTCAGCTCCTAAAGCCCCTATAGATTGACCACCTAACACTCTGCCTGTTGGTACTTCATATAGCACTTTTAAGTGAATTGGCTCTGCTCCAGGATAGTATCCGGCATGATTATTTAACTCTACAGTAACACTGTCAAAATTTTTATTTTCTGCTTTAAGTCTCTTTTCATTCCACCCAGTTGAAGCTGCTGTAAGGTCAAATATTTTCGCCACTGATGAACCTAAAAATCCCTTGTAGACATCTTCCTTACCCATGATTACATTTGCTGCAATTCTAGCTTGTCTATTTGCTGGTGAAGCTAGAGCAAGAGACATTGGCTCTTTAAATATATAGTCCTTAAATTCTATTACGTCTCCCACTGCAAATATATTTTCATCAGAAGTTCTCATGTGTTCATCTACAATAATATGCCCTTTTTTTCCTGTTTTTAAGCCTGCTTCTACAGCAATTTGGCTATCTGGTTTAACTCCTATTGACATAATTGTCAGATCAGTTTCTATCTTTCTTCCACTGGAGGTTACTATTACTCTTCCCTCTTCTTCAAATTGTTTTACTCCATCACCTAAAATTAAATCCACATTATTTTCTCTTAAATGATTGTGAATTATTGCCGCCATTTCTGTATCAAAAGGAGCCATAACTTGATCAGTTGCTTCAATTAATGTAACTTTAATTCCAAGCTCTGTTAAATTTTCAGCCATTTCAACACCAATAAATCCGCCACCTATAACTGTAGCTCTTTTCGGTTTTTTATTATCTACAAAGTCTTTTATCACATCTGTATCTGGAATATTCCTAAGTGTAAATACATTTTTTGAATCTTCCAGCCCTGCAATAGGTGGTTTAATTGGACTTGCCCCCGGAGAAAGTAAAAGCACGTCATAACTTTGTTCATAAATTTTATTTTCTTTTATATTTAAAACTGAAACACTTTTATTTTCTCTATCTATACTTTTAACTTCACTATAATTTCTTATGTCTATATTAAATCTCTCGTTCATTCCCTCAACTGTTTGAACAAGTAGAGCGTCCCTTTCCACAATACTTCCGCCAATATAATATGGCAGACCGCAATTTGCAAAGGATATAAACTCTCCCTTCTCAAACATTATAATTTTCGTATCTTCACTTATTCTTCTAAGTCTCGCAGCAGCACTTGCCCCGCCGGCAACTCCACCCACAATTACAATAGTTTTTTTCATCAGTCATTCTCCTTTATTTAAATAGTACTTCTATTAGTTCTTTTGCCAACGGACTTGAAATGTGATAATAGTTTTCTGTTTTTTGTCTTGAATTATCTATTATCCCTGCTGACTTTAATATGGCTAAGTGCTGAGAAACTGTAGACTGTGGAATTTCCAAGCACTCCTGCATATCTCCCACATTTTTTTCTCCCTCGTTTAAAAGTCCTCTAACTATACAAAGGCGCACAGGATGTCCCAATACTTTTAACAACTCTGCTCGCTCTCTTAAAAGATCGTAATCTTTTTTCATATCCATTTATACTACTCCTTATATCAATATATTGTAATATTACGATATATTGATATTCAAGTCAAGTTAAATGTTTTTAATTGTCTACTTGAATTTATTTTTTTTAATAGTAAAATTTTATTATCTAGTATATTAATGATGAGGAGAGATATTTATGAACCTTTTAATTACAGGATTTGAACCCTTTGACAGTGAAACCGTCAATTCAGGTTATGAAGCCATAAAGCTGCTTCCCGACAAAATTCTTGACTATAACATTATAAAACTTGAACTTCCCGTTATATTTGAAGACTCCATTGATATTTTAATTAAAGCCATAGAAAATTTTAATCCAAGTATAGTTTTATGTATAGGCCAAGCCGGTGGTCAAGCCAATATTATTCCTGAGAGAGTTGCCATAAATATTGATGATGCTAGAATACCTGACAATAAAGGCATGCAGCCAGTTGACGTTCCCATTTTTAAAGATGGTGAAAATGCTTACTTTTCAAAACTACCCATTAAAAAAATTGTTGAAAATTTAAAATCTGAAAATATTCCTGCCGATATTTCAAACTCTGCGGGCACTTATGTCTGTAATCACATTATGTATGGACTACTCTACTTTATAAATAAAAATAAGGAATATAATAGTATAATAGGTGGGTTTATTCACGTACCCTATTTAGAAACACAGGTAGTAAATAAGCCAAACACTCCAAGTATGACCACTGAAGAAATCTGTAGAGCTCTTAAAATTTCTATAGAAACAATTATTAAAGAACCAGTTAAAAATATTGATACAAAAAAGAAAAGTTATTTTTTTGACTTTTCAGTATAAAAAATAAAGAGACTGTTTAAAGTCTCTTTTTCATTTTATCTAATTCTTTATTTGTTCTTCTATCCACTTAACTGCTTCTTCATAAGGTTTTTCAGTTACTACATCTGGCTTAATTGGATTCTCGTCAAAAACATCTCCAGTTCTAGCTTTATCTCTTGATGTAGTTAATATAAGCTTTGCTTCATTACTTAAAGGCATTACTACATTTCCTGTTGCATACCCTGCAGTCGGCTTTCCAAATGTCTTTACATAATCAAGACCCATAAAAGATACAAGTGTTGCCTCAGCAGAACTTGCAGTTTTTTCTCCAGTTATTATTGCAACGGGAACACTTACTTTAATATGCCCCACTTTTGCTCTAGTTGGAGTTCCACCACCAACTATATGACCATTTACTAATTTTACAGGTGAAGTAATTTTATTTGTTTCAAAGTACATTAAATCTCCATCTGGCAGTAGCGACGCCAAACCTGCAAGCATAGGACCCATATCTCCTCCACCATTTTCTGAAAGATCTACTATTACTCCTTTTAAGTTTTTACTGGTTATTATTGCATTTGCCAAAGTGTCTGCATATTTTTGCCCCTCTTCACTGGTTCCCATGTAGCTAGGCATTTTTAGCGTAAGTATATTATTTTTATATGAAGACTTTGGATACTCTTTTTCAGTTTTTTCTTTTGAAGTGTCAACTGTTGGTTTTATTGAAACTGATGAGTGTTTCCCACCTGCAACTTTAATTGCCTTTTCTAAGATAGGATATGTATCTTCATAGGTTTTTGTGTGCTTTAAATCTTCTAACGCTTTCTCTTTAGCAGTTTCCCACTCTTTAGTATTACTGTAGAGTCCATTCTTATTCATTATATTAATTGCCTTTTTACCATATTCTTCTGCAGATATTTTTGTCTCTTGTTTTTCTGCATAGACAATTGATGTCATTCCCAACACCATAGCCAATAAAAGTGTTAAGATTATTCCCTTTCTTAAATATATACTCCTCATTACAATCCTCTCCTTTTTAGTACTACTTATATTATAAAGTTCAAAGATAAATAAATTCTAAACAGAATCTAAATATTTTCTAAAATTTTATTATTACTGTAGAATATTTACTACCAGTGAAACCATTTGAGGAAATACTGAAATTACTACTATCATTCTAACAATTTGCATTACTATTAAATCAACGCTGTCCACTCCAATATCTGAAGAAATAAGCGCCATATCGCTGGCTCCAGCCGGAGTTGCAGCTAGCAGGGCTTCCTTTCTCTCAAAATTACAACGTTTATTTAAAACAAATCCAGTCCACAGACAATTTAATAAGTAAAATAATATAATAAGCAGTACCGGCAATAACAGCGTCTTCACAATCGCAATATCACTGGCTCTAATTCCCACTCCTATGTAAGCTCCAGATAAAACTTGAGCCAGTCTTTTAAGTTCAAGTGGCAAATTGCCAACTCCTGTTGTAAGTTTTAATATGAGTACGCTAATCATTGAAAATGCAAGTATACCTGCGGGAACACCAGACTTCTTTCCAATGTATCCACCAACTAGCGCCACACAAAGTGTTATAGCTAAGTGTCTATAGTTGTACTCTCTATTTATTTTTATATTTGAGCCTTTTTTATTCTCTTCAGATTTTTTTGGCTTTTCATGAGATAGTTTAGTATCCAATTTTTGAATTAGTATTGGAAATAATCCTACTCCCACACTCATTCTGACAAATTGTAATGTTGCCACAACTCCTGTATTGGCTCCCATATCAGCTGCTATTAGTGGAATGTCACTCATCCCTCCGGGAACTACACTCATAAGAGAAGTTAAAAGGTCTAAATCACTTATATTCCAAATTAATATTCCCAGTACAATATTTATCACTATTAAATTTAAAAGTAATATTAAAATGGGCTTTATAAGTTTTGGAAGCCTTACTAAGTCACTTCTATTCATTCCAGATCCAATAAATGCTCCGGCTATAACCTGTGCTAAAAACTTAGCCTCAGCAGGAAATACGGCACTATCTGTAAGTATATTGTAAATTGCCGAACCAAGTATTGCTCCAACCATCATTCCACCGGGAACTTTTAATTTATATAGCAAAAATCCACAAGCAAGTGCAATACAAAGTGTAATTAAAAGTTGCATAGAAAAACCTCCAATTTAAAATACTAATAACAATTATTTACTTTTTAAAGTAATTTAATAAAAATAATTAAAACTCTAAAAATACTTCTCATTTATTTTATTAATATTATTATATAACTTTTTACTTTCAAATTGGATATTCCACTGCATTTATACTGTGTTTTTCAAAATTTTAGCACTATAAATTTAAAAAACTTATCCACTTCTCTACTTCTTTTAATCCCTGACTATAAGAGATGTTGTACATCTCTGTTAACTTCTTCCTATCAGTATCTTTACTTTCAACAAACATCTCTTCAGGATAGACTACAAGTGCTCTCCCGTCTTTTTCCAACTGGTTTATATTTTCTAAAGTACTATTATATTTTTCGTATCTAACTGCCATTGCATCATATACTTTGGGATACTTCTTAAAATATGTCTTTATCAATAAATCTTCTCTCTTAGTCATTGGAACTTTTCTATAGTCTTTTTTTCTAGTCCTAACTATAAAATACTTGCTGTATCCATCTTTTTTTGCAATATCCAATGGTATTCCACCATTTAATCCTCCATCATAGTACATTTCTCCTTCAATTTCTGTCTTAGGCATGAAAAATGGCATAGATGATGAAGCTCTAACTATTCTCATAAGCCTATCAATCGTATTTGCATATTCTCTTCCCCAATATACTGTCTCTCCAGTATTTATATTAAATGTACCTATTTTAAATTTTGCCGGATTTAAGAGAAAATTTTCCATATTAAATGGAGCTGCTCCATCAAATTTTCCCCACTTTTCATAAATATACTCCGAATTAAAAAAGCCCTCTCCCTTTAAAAAAGTTTTAAGTCCTCCAAAACTTGGATCATCTACAATGTCAATATAGGATTTTTTTGTCCTCTCAGCATCTCTTGAAATATAGTTTACAGTATTACTTGAACCTGCTGATATTCCGGCTACATAGTCAAAAAATATTTCCTTTTCATTTAATACATTGGCAATGGCAGCTGTAAATACTCCACGCATTCCACCGCCTTCAAAAATAAGTGCTGTATCTTTTACATTCGTTTCTAAATTTTTCAAATTACCACCTCTAACATTTCAAATCTTTTAGTTAAAGATTCTTATATATTATTGAAAATTATAACACAAAAAAAAGAAGTTGCACAAGCAACTCCTATTTTTCATAGGTTCCCTTTACAACGGGAGCTTTATCTTTAACTAATGTATTTCCCATTGCATATACATCTACTATATTATAATTTTCATCTAAACGAAGTAAATCAGCATCATTTCCAACTTTTATTTCGCCTTTTCTATCTAATTTAAAATGTTCTGCTGTATTTTTAGTAGCTACAGTTATGGCATCTTCTAAAGGTATTTTTTCTTCAACTATAGAATCTCTTATTTCTTTAAAAATACTCTTTACCTCTCCAACGCCAACTCCCGTCATATGTCCATCTCCATCAAACTCAGGAAGTGAACCCTGACCGTCTGACGATAGGGTAACTCTGTCAAGTATTCCCTTTCTATAAAATATTTCCATAGCTTTAGAACACTTAGTTTCTCCTTCGGCTAAAAATACCTCAGTAGTACTTGTAGTAAAATCTACAAAACCACCAATATTTGCATATTTAATTGCCTCGGAAAATAGCTGAGGGTTTCTATTCATATGCGTTGGAACAATTTGTCTTATTGGAATTGAAGTCCTATCTAAAACTTCATAAATAAGACTTAACATATCTGTTCCATCTCCCATGTGAACATTTACTACCCCTGCCTTACCACTTAGCATTCCTCCAAGTCTGGCTTGAGATATAACTTTTGCCAGCTCTTCAAATGTAGGACAAGTTGAACGATGATCTGAAAGTGCAACTTCTCCTACTCCTATTACCTTATCTATTAAAATAATATCATCTACAATTGAACCTGTTATAGTTCTAACTGGAATTTCATAGGAGCCTGTTTGAATAAAAGTAGTAATACCCTCTTCTTCAAGCCCTCTTGCCTTTGCCAATAAATTTGTCATAGTTCTGGTCGTTCCATCTGTGCCAAGAACTCCTATTACTGTAGTAACTCCTGCTAATGTAATATCTGACAACATAATTTCCGGAGTGCGAAGTTTAAATCCACCTTCACCTCCACCTCCAATTATATGAACATGGTTATCTATTAGTCCTGGAATTAAATAATCCCCTTTAAAATCAACAGTTTCATGCTCAACACTGCTATCAATTTTTAAATTATCTCCAATTGCTAAAATCTCTCTACCACCTATTAAAATATCTTTCTTCCCCAGATATTTGGGACTGTAGATCTCAGCATTTTTAATTAGTTTTAAAGTGCTTTTCATTTTATACAAATCCTATAGCTACTGCTACAAACATAAATACTGAAGCAAGTACAAATAGTAGTACTTGAAATTTAATTTGGAACTTAGCCCAACTAATCCACTCTATTTTTGCCGCTCCAAGTACTGCCATTAAAAGTCCGGATGTTGGCACTATAATATTTGTAAGTCCATCACCTAGTTGAAATGCCAATACTGCGACTTGTCTTGTAATTCCTGCTAAATCTGCAAGTGGTGCCATTATTGGCATTGTAAGACTGGCTTGTCCTGAACCTGAAACTACAAAAAAGTTAAATATTGACTGGAATACAAACATAACCCATGCTGATATAGCAGCAGGCAGTCCCGCAATTAATCCTGAAGCTGATTGTAAAATAGTATTTAAAACTGTTGGGCTTGTAGGGTCTGTACCACCTAGTACGTAAATAATACCTTGAGCCATACCAACTACTAAAGCAGGCCCCAATAAGTCCTTAGCTCCATCTCTAAATGACTTCGCCACACCATCCATAGTCATGTTGTTTAATTTAAATATAATTCCTATAACTCCTGCTACTAAACCCATTGTAAAAAATTGACTGGCAATTTCCGGTATATAGTAACCTTTTTTAACTACTCCCCAAATAACCCAAATCATTACTAAAACAAGGTCTAAAATTATTAATTTATGTCCCAACTTAAAGTCCTGCTCAACACTTTTACCTTTCTCTAAATCATCTCTAAAGTACTGGTCTGATTCATAGGCAAGTGATTTTTTAGGATCTCTTTTAATTTTCCTAGCATATAGCATTGTAAATGTAATAGCTACAACATTAAATACAATCCACATAATAATTCTAAATCCAGCTCCTGACATAACCGGAACTTGTGCAATTCCCTGTGCTATTGCAACTGAAAATGGGTTCATCCATGAAGTGGTAAATCCGATTTGAGTTGCCACATAGGTGACCATTACCCCTACAATAGCATCATATCCCATGGCTATAACCATTGGAACTACAATCATTACAAAAGGTATGGACTCCTCTCCCATTCCAAAAATTGCTCCTCCAAGAGAAAAAAGTAAAAATAATATGGGTATTAATATGGCTTCTTTTCCATTTAATTTTGTAATCATTCTCATTATTCCAGCATCAATAGCTCCCGTACTCATAACTATTTGAAATGCGCCACCAATTACTAATATGAAAGCGATTACACCAATAGCACTTCCAGACCTATCTCCTGAAACAATTCCCTCAAACATATAGTTTAAAAATCCAGGCTTTTCGTCGGCATCTGTTCCAAAAACTTTGACTCCATCTCTTAGTGGTTCACCTGCTTCATCTCTCTCATATTCAAAGGTTCCATTTTTTATTACAGTTCTAGTTTTTACTTCATCATTTAAAGTATAGCTAATCTCCTCTGTTTCAAATGAACCTTTTGGAACAACATATGTTAAAAGCGCTGCTGCTAACACAACAAAGAAAATAATAACAAAGGTGTCTACCATCTTAATTTCTTTGTTTTTTTGTTCTTTCATTTTTTGATCCTCCTTATTCTTTTAACAATAAATATGTAGATAATTATTGTCTTTTTATAGTATACAACATTTTCCTCTTTTCTTAAATTGTTTTACTAACTTATAATAATTTTGGTCACTAAGCATAATACTGTGTTTATTTTGTACATTTATTTATATTGTTAAACAATACAACTTTAGTAAAATTTCCTTTTTTTAATATAAATGTTAAAATGAATGTAGTAATATATTTTAAAATAATGACAGGGGGTTTTAATATTTCTTCACTTATAAAGACATTTTTTCGCTTTGTAATACCTTCTATTATGGCAATGTGGGTCTTTTCTTTTTATACTATGGTAGATGGCTACTTTATAGCAAATTATGTTGGAGAAGTTGAATTTTCAGCTGTAAATATTGCAATGCCCTTTGTAAATTCACTTTTTGCACTGGCCATTATCTTTGGAGTTGGAACTTCAACTATAGTTGGAATACTCTTGGGAAAAAATAAAAACAAAGAAGCCAGTGAAGTTTTTTCTTCAGTACTGGGAATACTTATTTTATTTTCTATAGTACTTACAATTTCATTTAAAGTTTTTTTACCACAAATAGTTGAATTTTTAGGAGCAACTAAATACACTGAAGTTTTTGTAAGGCAATACCTGTCAGTAATACTTTACTTCTGTATATTTTTTATGGTCTCCTACAATTTAGAAGTCATGGTAAAAATTGACGGTTTCCCAATACTTGCAACTGTTGGAGTAATTGTCTCGGGGCTTACTAATATTCTACTGGACTACTTGTTTGTAGCAATATTTCACTGGGGAATTATAGGAGCTGCTGTTGCAACTGGAATTGCACAAGTTCTCTCATGTGTTGTATTTCTATTTCACTTTATATTTGGAAAGTCAAAGTTGAAAATCGTAAAGACAAAACTGAAACCAAATTTACTTAAACAGGTTATACCCTTAGGACTTGGTGACTTTTTAAATGAAATGTCCACCAGTTTAATTATTTTGTTGTTTAATAACTTTTTGGCATCTACTCTAGGCGAGAAGTCTTTAATATCCTATACTGTAATTTCCTATATAACTTTGTTTATACTTGCAACTATGTCCGGACTAACACAGGGAATGCAACCACTGGTTAGCTTTTACTATGGTAAAGGAGATAAAAAATCCTATCGAAATATTTTAATTTTTGCCATTACAATAGCAATTATTTTAAGCCTTATTGCCTTTGCAATTGTAAATATTTTTACTAAAGACATAGTTCAAATTTTCTTAGAAAACAGCGATTTCGACATTTTATCTATAACTTACTCCGGTATTCACAAGTATTCTCTTTCCTATTTAATAGTTGGACTTAACTTGTTAATTGGAGGGTTCTTTGCTGCAATGGGACATGCCAAGCCGGCTATTATACTGTCTCTATCCAGAGGATTTGTATTTATCTTCCTGGCACTTCAATTTGTAATACGCTTTTTTAAAGCGGAAAACATTTGGTTTGCAGCTACTATTTCTGAAGGACTTAGCTTAATTGTAGCAATATTTTTTCTCTACAGGATAATTAAAAATTCCTACGCTTTAAAATAAAATTTAAAATACCCTCCTAAAATTAGAAGGGTATTTTTATTTATAATTTATTATTTTTTATTTTTAAAAATTACCAACATTACTTTTACAGAAATATAAAATAGTATTAATACTGCAAATACTCCTGCCAATCCAAGTACGGCAACTTCTAATCCTTGCTTCATTAATAGAGCGTCCATAATCTTCCTCCACTTACATAAATAATGGTACTAATGCCAATATCATACTACCAGCTATTACAGAACCCAATTGACCAGCTACATTGGCACTCATAGCTTGCATTAGTATAAAATTTGTCGGATCTTCTTCTGTAGCTATTTTTTGCACAACTCTACCTGACATTGGAAATGCAGATATTCCCGCTGCACCAATCATAGGATTTACTTTTTCTTTTAAGAATAAGTTTAAGAACTTTGCAAATAAAACTCCACCTGCTGTGTCGAATATAAAAGCAACTAATCCCATTCCCATAATCATAAGTGTTGATGTATTTAAGAACGCATCTGCAGACATTGTAGAACCTATAGTAATTCCAAGTAATATTGTTACCAGGTTTGCAAGTTCATTTTGAGCAGTTAGTGATAATCTCTCCAACACTCCACAAACTCTAATTAAGTTTCCAAACATAAGTGCTCCTATTAAAGCCACACTCATTGGAGCAATAACTCCTGAAATAATAGTAATAACTATTGGAAATAGTATTTCCACAACCTTTGGCACGTGAACTTGCGCATACTTCATTCTAATTTTTCTCTCTTTTTTAGAAGTAAGCAGTTTAATTACCGGTGGTTGTATAATAGGAACAAGTGACATATAAGAATATGCTGCAACTGAAATTGGTCCAAGGTAATTTTGAGCAAATTCCTTTGCTACATAAATTGAAGTTGGTCCATCTGCTGCACCTATAATTCCTATTGAAGCTGCTTCCGGTAGTGAAAAATGACCTGTTGCAAGTGCAAACATCATAGTTGCAAATATTCCAAATTGTGCTGCTGCTCCAAAAAACAACATAAACGGACTTGCAATTAACGGTTTAAAGTCAATCATTGCACCTACTGCAATAAATATTAATACTGGGAACAACTCTGTTGAAATTCCCGCATTGTATAAAATGGTTAAAAATCCGGTTTCACCTACTGCTGAAGATAGAGGTATATTACACAATATTGCTCCAAATCCAATAGGTAAAAGTAATGAAGGTTCGTACTCTTTTTCTATAGCTAAGTATATTAAAAGCCCTCCAATTAAAAACATAATAACTTGATTAAATTGTAAGCTTCGCACACCTACAAGTAATCCATCCCATAATCCTTCCAACTATAAATCCTCCTTAAATAATAATCGTTTTTGTCCAAACAATAATAAGTATTTCAACTATTACACATTATAAATTTTCTTTGAATCCTAAACTAGTAAATTGGCATGTAAATACATATTTTTATAAGAACAGCAGTATTATAATAGCTAATAAATCTACTTATTAATAAAATTGCAAATTGAGTTTTAAAACTGCTCTTATAATATTTTTACTGTAACTATTCTAAAGTATTACATAAGTTATTTTACTCACTGTATAGCTATAAAATTTTAACTATCATAGCAAGTAATAGGTACCTAGTTATATTTTTAAATACTACAACTATACCGTAAATTTCAAAGCAAGTATTTAAACCACTAAAATTTTAATCAACCTCTTACTATTTCAATTAACCCTCAAATTTCTAGTTCATAATAGTTTTTACTAAGAAAAATATTAAAAACCTCACCTGCTCCACTAATTTTTCACTGGCAGTTTTTTATCTTTTAAATTAGCAGCATTCCTTATAATTGCAGTTACTATTATAGCATCAATCTAGGCTGGCAAGTTCATATTTAGATCTAATTTTATGATAAAAACATCTAAAAAACTTTTACAATTATTTTAACTTCACTACTATTTAATAAACCAAAAAATTTCATTTGTAAATATTTTACATAAATTTAAAATATTATATATTCACCCCTTTATTTTTATAAAATTTTTCTTCATAATTCCATAATGTAATTTTTTCACTATTTTATGGAATTATTATACTATTTGCCATATACCTTTACAATAAATTATCCTCATTCATATCTAAATTTACATATTTTTTACATTCTTATCTTTTATATATTAATTATCCATTAATAAACAAAAGTTTAATTAATTAATATATAAAACTCTAAATCAATGGTATAATATCCTTGAGCAAAATTATAATTAGGAGGTTATTATGTACAATTTAACTGGAAAATATGTAGTAGTTACAGGTGCTTCAAGTGGCATCGGTGAAAATGCGGCAATTGCCTATGCAAAAGCAGGTGCTAATGTTGCAATTTTAGCAAGAAGATTAGAAAAACTTCAAACACTTCAAGAAAAACTTGAAGGTCTTGGTGTAAAAGCTATAGCAGTAAAATGTGATGTCTCAAATGAAGACTCTGTAAAAGAAGCATCAAAAATAATCTTTGATAATTTCCCAAGAGTTGATATATTATTTAACAATGCCGGTATAGCAGTTCATGGAGATGTTGTAAATTTAAAAGAAGAAGATTGGGATAAATCCTTTGATATAAATGTTAAAGGTATATATTTTATGTCAAAATATATACTTCCAAATATGATTGAAAATAAATATGGTAAAATTATTAATACCTCTTCCATTAATGCAGTTATATCAGATAAGAGTGAGGTGTTTGTAAGACACTCCTACAACGCTTCAAAAAAAGCTGTTGTTGGATTAACAGAAGCTATGGCAACTTACTACGGTAAGTACAACATAACTGTAAATGCCATTGGACCTGGACTATTTAAATCAGAAATGACAGAAGATACACTGTTTAAATCTGATGCTTTCCTACAGGGATACAGTGCGGCAAATCCTATGAGTAGACCTGGCGAACTTGATGAACTAAACGGTCCTATACTATTTTTCTCATCAGATGCCTCTAGCTATGTTACAGGACAATTTATAGTTGTTGATGGCGGACTGTCATTAACTTAAGTATTAACAAAAAGTTAAAATCTCTATTTCAAATTGAAATAGAGATTTTTTATATTTTATATAAATTTAGAAATAAAAGACATAAAATGAAATAGAATTATCTATTTCATTTTTACTAAGTTTCTAACTTTAAAATTTATTGTTGTATTCAACTATTGATGTCTCTATGATTTTCTTTGCCTCAGTAGCATCTTTAATCATGTCCACTGCAGTTTCCTTTCCTTCCAATTCTTTATATACACTAAAGAAGTGCATGATTTCATCTATAATATGTCTTTGAATTTCAGTATAGTCTTTGATTTTATTATAACTTGGATCGTTTACCGGAACTGCAATTATTTTTTCATCATAATAACCTTCGTCTGTCATTATTACCACTCCTATAGGGTAACACTCCACTAATGTCATTGGTAAAATTTTTTCAGAACAAAGTACTAGTACATCAAGAGGGTCATTATCCTGTGCATAGGTTCTTGGAATAAATCCATAATTCGTCGGATAGTGAGTTGAAGTATATAGTATTCTATCTAACTTTAACATTCCCGTATCTTTATCCAGTTCATACTTATTTTTGCTGCCCTTGCTAATTTCAATTAAAGCCAAAAAATTGTCAGGCGTTATTCTGCTGCTGTCAATATCGTGCCAAATATTCATATTTAAACCTCCATTAATTTCTTAGATAGAGTATATCACAATATTTTCTCTGCAATTGCCGTAATGTGTAAAGAATAAGTAAAATAATTTACTTTAAATTTTACTTATTTAAAAATCATTACTGAAATTATATAGAGCACAGCTATATGGGCGGGATAGAACACATAGAAAAACTTTTTCATTTTCTTGCCCTCTTTCCCATTGTAAAGAGCTATTGGAATTGCAGAAAATATCATCATCCACTGAATATTTTCGCTAAATAAACTGTTAAATTCAAAGCCACTTGCCCAAAATCCTGTACTTATTATTGATGCTGCTGCTATTGTAGTTATTTGCAATACTTTATTTCCCTTACAATAGTATAGAATAATCCCAAGTATTACAAATACAGGACCTCCCTCTACCATGAAAAAAGATGGTATTGCCAATACAATATAAATTCCAACAACAGGTACAGCCATTAAATACATAGATGTAAAATTATAAATTAAAACCAATGCCAACAACAAAAATCCAACTATTAAATTTTTCCAGTTAGAATTTTTAAAGCCTGAAATTATTATGTCAATTACGCTTATACACACTGCTATTGAAAGCATGGTTCCAAAAATATTGTTCATTAACATAACGCCCTCTTCACTAGGTAGTACTCTTTGAAGTATTGTTGTCATAAAAGTCATAAATATTGAACCAAATGCCAAATTTCTAATGTATTTTAATCTACTATGCGTGTATCTCATACCCTCTGATGACAAAAATATAAATATGGGCGCTACCAATCTTCCAAGCATCGTAAACCAAGTTGGAATACCTGCAAAATAAAACATTTGATGTATGTGGTCAAATACCATTAATATAATTCCTATAATTTTTAAAGAAAAACCGCTTAAGGGCAGTTTACTATATTTTTCCAATTTATTACTCTTTTCCATTCTAACCTCCAATTAATAATTAACTTAAACCTATATTACAATATATTTCTAAAGATTTTCTAAAGGTGATATAAAAATTTTCTTAATTCCTATATTCCATTTCATATTCTAATTATCTCGTATTAATACTTCAGATAATACTATAAGTTTAGCCCTATTTAAAATAAAAAATAAGACCTTAAAAAACTTAAGGTCCCAAAATTGCATATCCTATTGTCATTATTATAAAAAAATTAAAAAACAGTGCAACATTTAAAATTAAAAATCCCCATCTCTTAGTTGCAATACTGATTACAGCACCTATTGCCCCAAGTATTGGATTTATAATTATTGTAACTAAACCAACAGGTCTTATACCCTCACCTAATATAAATTCAAAGGCATTATAGGGAACTACCATTGAAATTATTAATAACACTATTCCCAACAAAAAAGTAAGTACCGGTATCTTCCTTAATTTCACTATATTCCTCCATTATATTTATAGTATTAAAAATTCAATCTATAAATTTAATAATCACTTATGCTTTTCTTTAAACTTACTTACTTTCCAGTATGTCACAGACACGCCCAACTGTTCCACCCTCAATCATCACTTTGATTCCATGGGGATGACTGGACGAATTAGTTAATAAACGCTCCACAATCCCTTCAGTTTTAACTCCTGTTCGTTGATCCTGTTTTTGAATAATATTTACATGTAAGCCTACTTTTATATTTTTTCTTTCTTTTGGATTCATTTTTTACTTCCCCTTATATTTTCTTCAAACCAATTTTTCCGTTTCCAGTGTCTTCGTTCCATTGTATTTAATCTTAATGACCCTTATTGTTTTTATTTACTCTCTAACCATGTCGATGTGCATTACGCCTTCATCTGAATAAGGCTCTCCTATTTCAATAAAACCCAATGTCTTATAAAAATTTTTCAAATACTCCTGCGCTCCAATATAAATACTCTTTCCAGCCCACTTTTCTTCTATAAGATTTAAAGCTCTTTCAACTAATTTTCTACCTTCTCCGCTTCCTCTTTCCTCTTCCACTACCAAAACTCTTCCTATGTAAATGCCATTTGATTTTGGAATTATACGACAATAGGAAGTTATTCTTCCGTCTTTAGTATTATATAAGTGAAGAGCAATTAAATCATCTTCATCTACTTCTCTATAAGCACACTTTTGTTCTACAATAAATACTTTTACTCTCTCCATATAAATATTAAATAGCTCTTTTGTAGATAGTTCTTTAAAAGTTTTGCAAACCCAAGTCATCTTTTCACCTCTTAATGATAAATTATATATTTAATCTTACATAATATTACCATTCTTTAATACATACTTCCAATAAAAATATCATATTTAAAAAATCAAACCCTAAACTGTCTGATTTAGGGTTTGAAAGTTTTAATATATTATATAAACACTACTGGTTTAATTAAATCTCTTGGTTTTTCATCCATTAGATAAAATGCATCTTCAATTTTGTCAAATCCTTCATAGCGATGACTAATTAGCTTAGTTGTATCTAAACGTCCATTTTCAAGTACATTTAAGAGTCTTTCCATTCTCAATGCTCCACCTGGACAAAATCCACCACGAATATCAACATTTTTCATTCCAAGTCCCCAAGCCGGTGCAGGAATACTTAGCACGTCAATGGCATCCCAAAACACAAGGTTTGAAACAATTCCGCCGGCACGTGTCATTTGTACTGCCTTAGTGAAAGATTCTGGTTTACCTCCGGCTATAATTACCTTATCTGCACCTTCACCATTAGTAAGCTCCATAACTTGATCTAAAATGTCGCCCTCTTTATAGTTAATTATATCTGTGGCTCCATACTCTCTTGCAATTTTCACACAATCAGGACGAGTTCCAACTGCCATAATTTTACCAGCACCACGCAGTGCTGACCCTGCTACGGCCATAAGTCCAACAGGACCTATTCCAATAACTACAACATTTTCACCAAAGTTTATCTCTGCTAATTCAACTCCATGAAATCCAGTTGACATCATATCTACAACCATAAGTGCCGCTTCCGGCTTTACATTTTCAGGTAAAAATGTCATATTTGCATCTGCTTGATTTACAAGAAAGTACTCTGAAAAAACTCCATCTCTTGAAGAAGTAAACTTAAAACTCTTTAAAGGTCCTGAGTCGTGAGCATTATATTTTTCCTGTACTCCCAAAGCCAACCAATCAGGTGTAGTAGTTGCAACTACAACTTTATCTCCGGGCTTAAACCTAGTTACCATATCTCCTACTTCTACTACTTCACCTACTACTTCGTGACCTAGTATTAAATTTTCTTTTGGCCCTGCTCCACCATGATAATTATGCACATCGCTTGTGCAAGGAGCTAAAACTATAGGTTTAACAATTGCATCTAATGGCCCTGCTACAGGTCTTTCCTTTTCCATCCATCCAGCTTTTCCAGTGGTTATAACGCCAAAACCTCTCATGATATTCATCCTCCCATATTTTTAACTTTTACTTAGAATATTTTTAAAATTAAGTATAAGTCACACTCAATTCTATATGTCACACTATATAATATATTCCCCCTTTAACTTAAAAGTTAACAATAGAATTTAAACAGCACTTTATAGGAGATATTTCAATATTAAATTTTTATTTATTAAGCAATATTAAAGCAAAATGTTAGGGAGTCTATACTCTCAACATCTCAACATTTAATATACTGCTATTGGTCCATGTGGTCCATCAATAATTTCTATATTGGTTTCAAATATATCCGATAATAGTTCTGGCTCCATAATTTCTTTAGTAGTGCCAAAAGCTGCGATTTCTCCATTTTTCATAGCACAAATTCTATCTGAATACTTGGCGGCAAAATTTATATCGTGCATAACGGTTAGGATAGTTCTTCCAAATTCATTTGCCGCATGTCTTAAGTGACCCATCATCTGCACAGAACGAGCCACATCTAAATTATTTAAGGGCTCGTCTAATAAGACATATTCCGTTTCTTGACATAGTACCATTGCCACATAGGCCCTCTGTCTCTGCCCACCTGAAAGTTCGTCTAAATATCTGTTTTCCAATTCTGTCAGATCTAAAAAATCTATATATTTAGAAATTATATCCTCATCTTTCTTAGTCAATCTACCTTTTGAATATGGAAAGCGACCAAATCCAACTAATTGTCTAACTGTAAGTCTAGTTACAAAGTGATTTTCTTGTCTTAAAATAGTTAATACCTTAGCTAAGTCTTCCGACTTAGATACAGATACATCTAAATTTGCCACTTCTATTTGACCTTCATCCATATTTAAAAGTCTGCCTATCATTAGAAGTGTTGTAGATTTTCCGGCTCCATTTGGCCCAATCAAAGATGTTATTCCGGCTTTTGGTATCTTTATATCTAAAGGTCCTATACAAACCTCAGAATTGTAATTTTTTCTAGCATTTTCAATTTTTATCATAAAGTTCCCTTCCTAAGCATTACTATTAAAAAAGTTATTCCTCCAAACATTTCAATAATAATGGAAACTACACCTTGTGCATTAAATACGTGATACATAAAAAAATATGCCCCTGTTATTACTAAAAAACCTATGGCCAGTGCCATTGGAAAAACATATCTGTGGTCATATGTGGCTGCCGCTTGATATGTCAGTGTTGCAACTAAAAATCCATAAAAAGTCAGTGGTCCAACTAATGCCGTTGAAATTGACATTAATATAGAAACTAATACAAGTGCATAAATTACTCCGAATTGATGATTCACTCCTAGTGAAATACTGGTATCCCTTCCAAGTGATAGTACATTTAGTTTTTTAGAATATGCTAAAAGTAGTATTGCCGTTATTATTACAATTGGAATTGCAATGGGAAAATATTCAACTTCCGCATTGTTTACAGAGCCAAATAATCTTGCCTGTAGTACATCAAATTCAGATGGTGCAAGCAGTCTACGCATAAATGATGAAACTGATTTTAATCCCGTTCCAAGAATAACTCCAATTAAGAGCATTAATTGCAAATTGCCATACTTTCCTGAAAGCAACCAACCATAGAGAATCAAGCACATTATAACCATGATTACAACTTGAAATACAAAGGATTGAACACTGTTCGAATTTACAAACACACCAATTCCACCAAAGAACATTGTACTAGTATGTATTGTTGAATAAAGTGCCTCAAATCCTAAAAGTGAAGGTGTTATAATTCTGTTATTAGTGCTGGTTTGAAATGCAACTGTAGATAGACTTTGACAAGTTGCCGCAACTAGCATTGAAGCTAACGCAATTAATCTTCTCTTTACAACTGGAATAAATGAAGGTGAATTAACCGAAACCGGATTATTATAAACTAAAAGCCCATAGGAAAATATCAACCCTAATGCAATAAGTCCAATTAGTAATATCCAATACCTTCTCTCTGCTTTCTTCGTTTGAAAGGCACCGGCAGTTCTATCTTTACTGTTACAGCTTAAATCAATTTCTATATTATCTTTATTTTTGTATACTACTTCACTCATTTTAACCTCCGTTGCTTCAATAGTATTATAATAAATACTACTGATCCTACGGTTCCAAGTATTAGGGAAACCGGAACTTCAAAGGGCATTATAATAGTCCTAGAAATAATATCACAAAGTGTAATTACTCCCATTCCCAAGACACATACCCATGGAAGATTACTTCTCAAGTCATCTCCTCTATACATTGAAACAATATTTGGCACAATTAATCCTAAAAACGGTAAATTCCCAATTACTGCTGCAACAACACCTACTGTAAGTGAAATAAGTCCAGTACCTAAAATTACAATTCTATTGTAGTTTGCACCTAAACTAGTTGCTACATCTTCTCCCAACCCAGCTAAAGTCAATCTATCGGCATATAGAAAAATCAAAATTGTAGCTAGGACAATTAACCATAAATATTCATATCTACCAATCTGAATCGGAGCAAAAGAACCTACAAACCAAGTTTCAATATTTTGAGTCATTTGAAAAACAAGTCCTATAAAAGTTGAAAAGGCTGAAACAACTGCTCCAAGCATCATCCCTATAATCGGCACAATTAAAGATGAGCGAAGTTTTACTCTTCTTAAAAATAAAAAGAAAATCATAGTTCCTATAAATGAAAATATAATAGCACCAGTCATTCTCAACACTAAAGAAGGTGCTGGAAAAAGCAAATAAACGAAAATAAGCCCTAAACCCGCCCATTCAATAGTTCCTGTGGTAGTAGGTTCAACTAGTCGGTTTTGTGTGATAAGTTGTGTAACCAATCCTGAAATTGACATTGCCGCTCCCGTCAACATCAAGGCTACTGTTCTTGGAACTCGAGTTATAAAAAACATATCTATTCCATCTTCTTGTCCCCTTATATCATAAACTCCAGTAAATAGAGAAATAATTCCTAGAATAACCACCCCAGTAATTGCAAATATAAAAGATTTTGTCCATATTTTATTTTTATTATTTTGGGGCTGAATTAAATCAGCCCCGATATCTTTTTCCATTACATTTTTTAGCAATGTACTCTCCCTTATCTTATTTTTATTTCGTTAAAGAATTTGTCAAATCTCCAAATAACTCTACATAAGTTTGAATTGATTCATTTGTATAGGTATCATTTGGTGCATACACTATATGTTCATCAGTAACAGCTTCTATATTTTTAAGAGCAGGTGAATTATCTATTACATCTTGAGCAGGTACTGCATCTTCAGATGAGGAAGTTGCCGCATCACGGTCAAGTACAAATATCCAATCCGGATTACTCTGTGCTATTGCCTCTACTGAAATATCATCACCTTTATGGTCAGAGGTAGAGCCATCAACGTCTAATGCTGACTTCCATCCAAAAATTTCATACATTGGACCCCAAACACGTCCTGAAGTAGGTGCTGAAAAACCAATCTCTCCACCGGAAACTACAATACTCATAACCCTATCTGTCCCATTATATGCGCTCTTAGCATCTTCTATCGACTTATCAAAATTCTCTATTAATTTTTCTGCTTCATCATTTTTATTAAATATTTGTCCCAATGCAATTGTTGAATCTTTAAGACCATTTACTAAACTCTCGCCTGCTGCCCCATTTTCTCCTGATACATCAAAGCTAAGGTCAATTACTACAGCATTTGGAACAAGTTTTTTTATATCTTCATAGTAGTTACTAAATCTCTGTCCAACAATTACAAGCTCAGGATCTACTGCCGCAATAACTTCAAGGTTAGGTTCTTTGTGGCTTCCAATATCCTGAACAGATTCATTCTTTACATATGGTGAGTCTTTCGGCATTACACCTTTTGGTGCAGCTGCCAATTTAATATCCCAATCAGATAGTGTCTCAAAAGTTCTATTGTCCAGTGCAACTACATTTTTGGGATTTATAGGAACTGTAACCTCTCCATGAATATCTTTTATTACTACTGATTCTACGGATTGTTGTTCTATTTCAGCATCTTTAGAACCATTATTCGCTTTTCCACAACCTACTAGAAATACCATCAAAGCCATCGTCAATACTGTTAATTTTAAAAATTTATTCTTTTTCATATAATTTCTCCTTAATATACTTGATAACAAGCAAATTTTTTGTTTCTTATTTATCCGATAATATTTAATTAAAAAATCACAGCTTTATATATTCTTATGTATCATCTCTCCCTTATTCTATTTTGTTTTTATATTAATACATCTTTAAATTCAATTTCCTACTTCATATTCCTATGTTATTAATTTAATTGGTAGTTATTGATAAATAGTATCATTTTGAATTGTACTATATTAAATTAATCATTGTCAATAGATTTTTAATTTACAGCTAAAAATAACTTTATTAAATTGTCGTTTATCTCCTATAAATAACTTGACAATTAAGTAATTTTTCATACAAAAAAAGACACTCACTTCTGAATGTCTCGTCTATATTTATCTATTATTTGAAAATTTTATACTAAAAATTTCAAATTTTTCTATTTAATCCCACTACTGATTCAATGTGAACACTGTTACAAAACATATCTACTGGTTGAACAAGGTCCACACTGTATTTTTCACTTAGCAGTTTTAAATCCCTTGCCTGTGTTGAAGGATTACAAGATATATAGGAAATTTTTTCAGGTTCAATTTTAAGAAGTGTTTCAATTAACTCTTCATTTAATCCCGTTCTTGGTGGGTCAAGTATAATTTTATTAAAGCTTAAATTTTCATCTTCAAGAAGTTTTTCAACTATTTCTTCTGACTTGCCACAAATAAATCTAACATTGTCAATGTTGTTTAACTCTGCATTTTCCCTTGCATCTTCTATTGCATCTTCAACAATTTCCACGCCTACAACTTCTCCAGCATTTTTAGCCCCTAGAAGTGTAATCGTTCCTATTCCGCAGTATAAATCCAACAGTGTATCACTGTTTTTTAAATCTAAAAAGTCTATTGCAGTGTTATAAAGTTTTTCAGTTTGACTGTGATTTACTTGAAAAAACGACCTTGGAGATAATTTAAACTTTAACCCTAAAAGTTCTTCTGTTATAAATTCTTCACCATATAGTTTTTTAAATTTTTTCCCAAATCTATAGTGCCCACTTGTATTTTTATTTTCAAAAACTGCCACAACTTTACTGTCGATTAAATTTGGAAGTAGTGTGTTAAACTTCTTTACTTCTCCACTTGTGACAAATACTATCATTACTTCTCCAAGATAGTTTTCTCTAATTGAAACAGTATTTACACTTTTAAGTCCATTCCAATTTTTCAGTATTTTTATAACGTTATTTATCTCATCTTTTGCAATTATGCACTCGTTTATCTCTACAAGTTCTCTTGAGTTTTTCTTGTAGTAGCCCAGTTTTCCGTCTTGAACTTTAAGTTGAATATTATTTCTATATCTATAGGGAGTTTTCATTCCAAGTGTATCATTTACAGGACTATCCACCCCGCCAATTCTTCTTAAATCATTTTCAACTTTTGTCTTCTTCCAAAGTAACTGTTTTTTGTAGTCATACTCTAAAAAGTCACAACCTCCACAGCTTTTTGAATATATGCACTTTGATTTAGTTCTATCTTTAGAATTATCTACAGTTTCTATAACTTTAGCTGTATAGTAATTTTTCTTATCTCCAATAATTTCAGCTTCAACAGTATCTCCAATTATTCCCCTGTCTAAGAACACTGTCTTATTATCGTACTTTGCAACTCCTCTTCCCTTGTAGTCAAAATCTATTATTTTTAATTTCATATTTTTCACTTTAACTTCTTCTTCAATACAATTTTTTCAGGATAGAGTTCTACTAATTTATTTTTATAGAGAGCTCCCTCTGCCCTTTTAAATGCAGATTTAGAAAGTCCTGTAATTTCTTTTATAACCTCAGGGTCGGATTTGTCACCTAAGTTTAAAACACCGTCATTGTCCTCAATAAATTCTAAGAGTATTTCTGCATCGTAGTTCATTTGCTTATAGGCTTTTTCTCTAAGAGTAAGTGTTATTTTTCCATCTCTTAAAATCCTCTGAACTCTTGCCTCTACAACGTCTCCAATTTTATAAATTCCCTTTAAATCCTCACTTAAAATCATTCCGTCGTATTCATTGTCTATTGCCACATATGCGCCCTTATCACTTTTGCTGTAGATTGTACCTTTGACAATGTCATTTATTTTATATTTTTCATCGTCATTTCTCTTTAGTCTGTCGCCAATTCTAGTTGTAACGCAAAGTCTGTCAGATGTGTCAATGTAGAGTATCATTAGATATTCTTCATGCTCATTTATTCTACCAGGAGTTTCCTTATATGGTAAAAAGGCATCTTTTTCCAAACCTATGTCTACAAAGTATCCATATTTTGTCTTTGATACTACTGTTAGTTTTTTCATCTCTCCAACTTGAATTAATGGCATTTGTTTCGTTGCTACTCTATTGCCATTTGAATTGTCATATACAAATACTTCAAGTTTTTGGCCGGGCTTAAGTTCTTCTTCATCATGTTTAGGCAGAAAGATATCTTCGTTGCCATCTGTTAAATAGGCACCTATCTTTGTAATATTTTTAACTGTTAAAGTGTGTTTTCCTAATTTCATTTCATCTTCCTCTCAATTTCTCTTGCTTCTTCTAAACCTCTTCTAAGAATATTGTCCTTAACCACTTCATAGTAGTTCAACTGTTTTAAAACAGACAAACTATAGTAGGTAAACTCAGGATATATTCCAAGGTCTGTGATTATTTTTACAGCTGCCGGATAGTTTACCAAGGGGTAAAAATAAGATAGTAATATTCCAAATTTTACTGCTTCAACTGTAGTGACATCTCTCATTAAAAGTATTGAAAGCCCTGCAAGTTTCTTTTCTTCAAATACTTCCAGTGAAAATATAAAGGACTCAAATTCAGGAAATGCTTCTATTGCCCTCTTGTCTTTAAAGTACTCACATATTAATTCTACACTTGAATGGTCTCTTTTATAAAATTTTAAAATGGCTTCATTTAACTTAGTGGTATCTATTCTACTGGTCTTTTCGCCATCCAGTATTTTAATTTCATAATTGCCTCTATTGTCCTCTTTAAAATTCTCACTTACTATATTTAATTTACTTAAGTTACTATTTTCTTCAGCTTCTATAATTCTTTCATATATACTTTTTTCTTTAAAAGTGTTTTCTTGCTTTTTCTTTTTAAAAAAATTGATCATTTGTCACCTAAATTTAATCCCTTTAGTGCATCAGCAAGTGTATTGTTTATAGCTTCATTTCCACTTTGTTTTTGAAGGTATTTTTTTACATCTGTCTTAGACATCTTATTTTTATTTTCTTTAAATTTCTTGTCCATACTGCCCTTAGATTCTCTATAGCCACAAGTTTCACAAATATAAGTATCATTGTCCTTTAAAAACTTTAACTTCTTATGACAGTTTGGACATCTTATATTAGTTAAAATTGAAATAGTCTTTTTATATCCACACTCTGCATCTTGACACACTAAAAGCTCTCTATCTTTTCTATTTACTCTAAGCATCAACTTGCCACAGTCAGGACACTTTGTAGTAGTTACATTTTCATGTTTAAATTCGTATTTGCTGTTTTTAATTTCTGTTACATTTTCTTTTGAAAATTCTCTGATTTCAGTTAAAAAAGTTTGATCTTTTAACTGGCCACTTTCAATTTTTTTAAGTTTTAACTCCCAGTCTGCTGTCAGTTCAGGGCTCTTTAGCTTTTCAGGAACTAACTCTAAAAGTTGTCTTCCCTTTCCTGTGGTTTTAAGGCGTCCATCATTATTTTCAACCAAATCTGAACTATATAATTTTTCAATTATATCTCCTCTAGTTGCAACTGTTCCTATTCCTCCCGTTTCTCTTAGAGTTGTAGCTTTTTTCGAACTAATATTAGAGGCGTACTTTGCCGGGTTTTCCATTGCCAAAAGTAAGGACCCTTCATTAAAGTATGAAGGTGGAGAAGTTAGCTTTGATGATTTTTTTACAGAACTCACCTCAACTTCACTGCCCTCTTTTAAATCATATAACCTTTGATTTTCATCTATTTCCTCTTCATAGTTATCTAAGAGCTTATATCCAAGGTCTATATCAATTTTGCCCTTAGCTATAAAATTATGTCCCTCACAAGTTGCATAAATTTTTACTTCTTTATATTCATAGGGATTTAGTAAATGAGATAAAAATCTCTTTGCAACTAAATCGTAAATTTTTAACTCTTTATCACTTAGTTCATCTATTCTAAGAGTTTGTTCTGTAGGTATAATTGCATGGTGATCACTTACTCTTTTATTGTCTACAAAGTTTTTACTGCCCTTTATTTTAGTCTTCAGTATTTGATTTGCATAAGGCCTATACTTTCCCGTGCTCATTGCCCTTAGTCTTTCTGGAATAGTGGGAACTATATCGTCAGTTAAGTACTTTGAGTCAGTTCTAGGGTATGTCAACACCTTGTGTCTCTCATATAAGTCCTGCATTATATTTAATGTTTCCTTTGCTGAAAACCCAAACCTCACATTTGCATCTCTTTGCAAATTCGTTAAATCATAGAGTTCTTTAGGATATTTCTTTTTTATCTTTTCTTCTGCTTTAGTAATTTTAAGTTTTTTGCCTTTTACACTCTCTACTATACTATCTGCTTTTTCTTCACTGCTTATAGACATAGAATTTTTATCATCTATATAGCTAAAGTTCATCGTCTTAGTTGAGACGTTAATATTAAAATACTTCTTTGGATTAAAATTTGTTATTTCATCTTCGCGCATTTTAATAATATTTAAAGTGGGAGTTTGAACTCTACCACAAGATAATCTTGCGTTGTATTTAAGTGTAAGCGCTCGTGAACCATTTATCCCAACAAGCCAGTCTGCCTCAGACCTTGCAAGAGCACTTAAGTATAGATTATAGTACTTTGAACCGTCTTTTAAATTTGCAAAGCCCTCTTTAATCGCCTTATCTGTAACAGAAGATATCCAAAGTCTTTTAAGGTTTCCCTTGTAGCCTGACATAAGTAGTATTAGCCTTGCCACAAGTTCTCCTTCTCTTCCTGCGTCTGTTGCTATAACTACTTCTGATATATCTTTTCTATTTAAAAGCTCTTTCACAGTATTAAACTGAGCTCTTGAATTTTTTATAACTGTAAATTTCATTTTATTTGGCATTATTGGAAGGTCGTCCATATTCCACTTTGCATATTGTTTATTATATTCTTCAGGTGTTGAAAGTGTAACTAAATGGCCCAGTGCCCATGTAACTATTTTATCTTCACTTTCAAAATAGCCCTTTTGATTTTTATTAACTTTTAAAACCCTTGCAATATCTCTTGCAACTGATGGTTTTTCTGCCAGAATTAACTGTTTTTTCATATTTTTCTCTCCTCGTCAAAAACATTTTAACACATACCTATAAATTACTAAAGGTCTTTATTTCAAGCTCTCTATATGATAATCTATCATTATGAAAATAAATATTTATGCTACATCAGATGTGCATGGCCACATTTATCCCTATGACTACGCTGCCAATTGTAGTTTAAACCACAGCCTTGCACATATATATAGTTGTTATGAAGAAGATAAAACCGAATATAAATTAATTGTGGACAATGGCGACATTATTCAAGGAAATTTTGCAGAGCTATTTATTGACGAAGTTCCAAATCCAGTTGTAAATGTTATGAATAATATGAACTACAGCATTTGGAATATGGGCAATCATGAGTTTAATTTTTCTTTTCCAAAGCTAAAAAAAATCATTTCAAACTTCAACGGCACTGCCCTAATGGCGAATTCAAATAGTGCATTTTTTAATAAGTACAAGACTGTTAAAATTGGAGGTATAAAAATATCCTTTATAGGTATAAATACTGTTCTAATTAATGAATTTGAAAAAGAGGAATCCCTTGCAGGTCTGGTAATAGAAAATCCCGTTCCAATACTAAATAAGCTAATTAAAGAACTTGCAAATGAATCTGATATTTTAATTGGAATGTTTCACATGGGACTTCAAGATGAAAACTCAGTTCCCAACTCAGGTCTTTACTCTGTCTTGGACAATATTAACTCTCCTCAGCTATTTGACGTAATTGTATGCGGTCACACTCACAAAGACATTGAAGAATTATTTTACAAAAATATTTTAATAACTGAAACTTCTGCCTATGCAAATACAGTTTCAAAGATAGAGTTGGAATTTGACGAAAAAAAATTAATTAATAAAAATTCAAAATTAGTTGACCTTTCAAATTTTAATCCATCTGAAAAGATTTTAAAATTATATGAGCCCTATCACAAAAAAATATTGGAGTATACAAATGAGACCATTGGATATGTTAGTGGAATTGTAGGAAATTTTAACTACGACTTAGAGGACAACCCTTTAAATCACTTATTAACTGAAATTATGCTTCAAAATTCTAAAGCAGATGTAGTTGCCTTTCAAATTGACAATAAAAACGCAGTGTTAAAAAACGGTCCTTTAAAAAGATATAATATGGCTAAACTCTACTCCTATGATGGAGGAGAAGTTACATCTTATAAAATTACAGGACTTGACCTTAAAACCTATATTATTTGGAGTTATGATTACTTTGACTACAGTGAAGATACAAACAGTATTTCTGTAAACGAAAAAAGAGCTCTCTTTAAATACAAGACTTTAGATGTATTTGGCAATATTAACTATGCAATTGACTTAAAAAAACAAGGTCAACACAGATTAATTGAACTTAAATATTTAAATGGCATTGATGTTTTAGATAGTGATGAGATTATCATTGGAATGAATGAGTATAGAATGAACTTTTTAATTTCAAAGAAAGGCCCTTTAAATGGAAAAACTTTTGATAAAACAGCTTCTACAAAATATATTGACAAACACTTTCACAAAAGAGGAACTATTAGAGAATTAGCTGAAGATTATTTTAATACTCTTCTAAATAAAACTTATATATATGACAATAAAGTTAACTTTTTAATCAAATACTAGATTCCTTTAGTATTTGATTAAATTTTTTTAAGTACTTTTAAAATCTAATACATACTAAATATTTACTTAAAATACTATTTTCAGTTTAAACAATCCACTTTATAATAAAACTTTAATCATAAGTGTTGAAAAATACTGCTTGACGTTAAAGAGGGAAAATCTTAGATTTCCTTTGCTCTCCCTCGAATATTTAAAAATCTTTTAAAAAATAAGGATTTATATCTAACTTGAAAGGAGCCTTTAGGCTCCTTTCTGAGTGAAGACAAATACTGCAAATTATTTTTATTGCATCTTTCCTATAAAAATAATTAACTTTGGAATTTTAATAAACTTTCAAATTAAAAAACAACTAAACTTATTAAACAACCCAAAAGCGTTTCAGAGGTGTAGCAGTAAATTCTTTCCACTCGCTAATGCTCATGGAGAATTCTTGCATAAAATCTATTACGAAATCGTAGATTTCTATAGATTGTTAAATGGGAGGGTTTGGGAGGGCATGAGGAGAAATTGAAGTGCACCCCAAAAGTTAGACATAAAATACTAATTTTTGGAGGTGCATTTTTGTATGGCTAAATATGATTTGGAAATAAAAAAGAAATTTATTGAATTAATGTTATCTGATAGATATTCTATCACTTCTGCATCCTATGAGTTGGGTATTTCATGTTCTTGTGGTAGTAGATGGTGGAGAATGTATAAGTATCATGGAGAAAAATGTCTGGATACTAAGCCTAAAATATATTCTGGTGAATTTAAGCTTTATGCAGTAAAATATGTACAAGATAATAATTTATCCATAGCCCATGCTTCAGCAATATTTGGAATTCCGGGAACGGTTACTCTTAATAAATGGATAAAGAAATATAACGATGAAGGAGAAAGTGGACTATTAAGTAAAAGTATCTGGAATCCACAAAAAAGCGAAATGAAAAAAGATAAGAATAATACTGAATATGAGGACTTTGTTGAAAATAAAACAAAAGAGGAATTAATTTTAGAAAACACAAGATTAAGAGCTGAGGTAGATTACTTAAAAAAATCAATAGCCTTAAAAGAGGGGAAACTGAACTCACAAATAGAGAAAAAACATTGGTAGTAAACTCTTTAAGGCATAATTATGACTTAAAATTACTATTTGAAATAATAGATATAAAAAGGTCAACTTTTTACTACCATCTGAGTAAAATAGATATTCCTGATAAGTATTTATATGTTAAAGATAAGATTGTAGAAATCTTTAATTATAATAAGGGCAGATATGGATATAGAAGAATTACTCTTGAACTTAAAAATCTAGGTATTTTAATCAATCATAAAACGGTTCAAAGACTTATGAAAGAATTGGGAATAGTTTGCAAAGTAAGAATTAAAAAATATAAATCATATAAAGGGATGGTTGGTAAGATTGCTGATAATTTAATAAATAGAAACTTTACAGCAAGTAAACCAAATGAAAAATGGGTAACTGATGTAACAGAAATTTCAATGTTTGGTGAAAAACTCTATCTTTCTCCAATTTTAGATTTGTATAATGGTGAAATAATAAGTTATTCAATAAATAATAGACCTTGCTTTGAACAAGTAATGGAAATGTTGGATATAGCATTTAAAAAACATAAAGATTTGGAGGGATTGATATTTCATTCAGATCAAGGTTGGCAATATCAACATAGAACATATCAATCTCGTTTAAAAGGTAGAGGAATAAAACAAAGCATGTCTAGAAAAGGAAATTGTCTGGACAATGCAGTGATGGAAAACTTCTTTGGTTTGTTTAAGTCAGAATTGTTGTATTTACAAGAATTTGAAAGTATGGAGCATTTTAAAAAGGAGCTAAAAGGATATATCAAATGGTATAATGAAAAAAGGATTAAAAGCAAATTAAAAGGAATGAGTCCTATTAAATTTAGAACTCAATCCTCTGTTGCTTAAATTAATGTGTCCAACTTTTTGGGGTCAGTACAAATCGCAATCTCCTTCGCCCTCCCAAAAATTTTAAAAATAAATTTGAAATCAAATGGAAAATATAGATAATATTATGTTTATTTATACTTTGTCAACAGTCTAAAAGGAGCCTAAAGGCTCCTTTTAATAAAAATTTTATTTAATATCTAAAAATTAAGTTATGTCTTTATTCTTATTACTACTATTATTAGAATTATTGCTTTCAGAACTCTTTGGCTTTCCCTCTCCAATTAATACAACTCTATCTTGTGCTATATAATTTGAACTGGAAATCTTTTCTGACTTAACCACACTTCCATCTTTTACAATTTCCTTGTAAGTCACATAGTGATACCCTTTGGAACCTGCTTTTTTTACTTGGCTTTCGCCTTCTTCTAGCTCCGTTGAATACTGATTTATCACTTTAGGTTGTGCTGTTGACACTAATTTTGGAATAATTTCAACTTCATAGTCTCTGTCTGCTTTGTTTCCAAATATTTGAAAAGTAAGTTCACTTTCGTCTGCATGAGCCTTTATATATAAATTGTGGTCTGTATTATTAATAAATTTTAAATCCTTGTATCCATGCACAACTGCCGCATCTGTTCCCAAGGGAACATAAGATATAGGCCTACTGTGATTATACCTTTCAGTTACTTCTAAATCTGATTTTATTAGTGCATTATATAGAGTTGTAGAAACCTGACAAATTCCTCCGCCGATTCCATTGTCAAACTCTCCATTTACTATTACTCCGGCTTCTTTAAAGCCCGACTCCGAACTAATATCTCCAACTGTATCGTTGAAAGACACTTCTTCAGATGGTTTAATTAACAAGTTGTTAAAAAAACTTGCTCCCAGTGCAATATTTTCTTTTCTATTTTTATTAGATCTGGCGTAGTCAGTTGAAAACTCCACTAAAAGTCCATCTATTCCACCAAAATCACTGGCCAACACTTCAGGGTTTGAATTTATTATTGGAAGTTCAATTTCTTCTTCACTTCTAATATTTGCATTCACAAGCTCTCTTAACTTATCTGAGTCTACATATTGACCTTGTTTCTCCTCTGATAAGGCAAATCCATGCTCCTTTGAATAAGTCATTGTGGCATTTTGCGGTTCAATATAAGCCTGCGTTACCAAGTTGTTTATTGAATCGCTTACATCTTGTGAGTTAAAACTCTCCTCAACTTTAATATTTTTATTTAAAGTTCCCGAGCTAATTACATTAAAGAAATTTACAATAGGATTGTCTTTTCTACCAATTTGATACGCTTCATCTACAGCACTTTTAACATCTGCTGTAAACCCTAAATCCACATAACTTATAGAATAAGTTTGCTCTCCCGATTTAAACTTTAAACTTAAATTTTGTCTATCTTCCTCTTTAGCTTCTTCTATCTTTTTTATTGCCTCTGCTTTTGTTAAATTTTCAACACTTACTCCATCAATTTTAACTCCACGATGAATTTTTTCGTTTTTCATCTCGCCATTAAAATATATAAGTGCAATAAAAAGCAATAAAAGTATAGAAGAACCTCCTATAATTATATTTTTCTTCCGCATTATCCAACTTTCCTTAAATAATATCTACAATAACTTCTTATCTCACATTCCTCACACATTGGGCTCCTTGCCTTACACACTCGTCTTCCATGAAATATTAACAAGTGATGAGCCAGTGTCCAAGACTTCTTTTCAATTTTTCTTTGAAGAACTGCTTCAGTTCCCTCAACATCTTTTTCATCTACAAATCCAATTCTATTTGCAAGTCTAAACACATGAGTGTCAACTGCAATAGCCGGAACACCAAATGCCGTTGATGCAACTACATTTGCCGTCTTTTTCCCAACTCCCGGAAGAGTCATAAGTTCATCAATAGTTTTTGGAACCTCACCGTCAAATTCTTCAATAATCTTTTTTGAAGTCAATAGTATATTTTTTGCCTTATTTCTATAAAATCCACAGGGCTTAATAATTTTCTCAAGTCCCTCTAACCCCAGCTCCAAATAATCTATGGGCTTGTTGTACTTTTTAAACATCTCACTGGTAATACTGTTTACCCTTACATCAGTGCACTGCGCCGAGAGAATTGTCGCCACTAAGAGCTCAAAGGGACTATTGTGATCTAGCTCGCAATGAGCATCGGGATAACATCTTTCGAGAATCTCCAGCACTTCTTTTACTTCTTTTTTAGTTAATAATTTTCTCATAGCCACCTATAATATTTCTATATTTACACTTATTATTTCCACATCTGCAAAGTCGTCAATAAAATCTATGACCTTGTCCAACACTTCATTTGCATGTGAAGTATTATTAGTTACTACTGCTATTCCCAAAGTGGATTTTTGCCATAGTTCATTACTACCCACTTCTGCCACAGAAATATTAAATTTGTTTTTTAATCTTTCAATTAAAGAATTTAATATCCTTCTCTTTTCCTTTAAACTGTTTGGAGAGAACAGCCTTAACTCTATTTTACAAGTTCCTATAATCATAAAATAATTATAACATAAAAAATATTTATTAAATGAAATTTACCAAAATGTAACTTATTGTCTATTGACAATTTTTATAACTGTATATATAATCTAATCATAAACTATAACAGTTATAACAGTTGGTGAATAATATGAATATTTTAATATCAAGCAAAGAAAAAATCCCGATTTACGAGCAATTGGTAAATTCAATAAGAACAGAAATCTTAACGGGCAGAGCTAAAGAAAATGATCCCCTTCCCTCAATTCGTTCCCTATCTAAATCTCTTGAAATTTCTATAATAACAGTAAAGAGAGCTTACGACGAACTTGAAAAAGAAGGGCTTATATTTACTCTGCCCGGAAAGGGCAGCTTTGTCAGCGCTCAAGAAATCGAACGCATTAGAGAATTTAAAATGGTTGAACTTCAAGAAGAACTTTCAGACATATTAAACTCTGCAAAAGAGTACGGCATTTCCAAAGAAACTATAATTGATTTAATAAAACTTTTATGAGGTGGTACTATGTTAGAACTAATTAATGTAAGTAAAGATTATTATGACTTTGAATTTGAACTTAAAAATGTTTCCTTTAACCTTGACGAAGGCTATATTATGGGACTAATTGGCCCCAATGGTTCAGGAAAAACCACAATTATTAATTTAATAATGAATGTTATTAAACCCACAGGTGGCAAAATAAAAATATTCGGACTGGACAACACAATCGAAAACAACGTAGCAATAAAAGATAACATAGGTTTTGTATTTGACAAGTCAATTTATCCTGAAAAGTTAAACTTAGACAAGCTGGGCTACATCTATAAAAATCTGTACTCTAACTTTGATGAAAAGTACTTTGAAGAATTAATTAAACAGCTAAACATTCAAAAGCTAAAAAAACTTGGCGAGCAGTCAAAGGGAAATCAAATGAAATGTCAAATTGCCCTCGCCCTCTCACACAATGCAAAACTTATATTAATGGACGAACCTGCATCAGGACTTGACCCAATTGTCAGGCGAGAACTTATGAAAATACTCTTAGAATATAGAGAGAGAACAAATGCCGGAATACTATTTTCAACTCACTTAACTGAGGACTTGGAAAATATTTCTGACTATATAACTTTTTTAGACAATGGAAAGCTTGTATTTTCTAAGAGCATTGAAGAAATGAGAGACGAGTACAAGATACTCAAGTGCACAATTGAACAATCCAAGTCTTTAAATGAATCTGACTTCTTTGGATTTGAAAAAAACGAATACTACTTTAAAGGCCTATTTGGCAATAAAAACATCTTAATTCCAGAAGATGCTATAGTTGAAAATGCATCTATTCAAGACATTATGTACTACTTAAATAGGAAGTGATACTGTGACAAACTTTAAAAAGCTTTTAAAAATAAATTATGGAATTGGAAAGGGAGTTTTCCAAGGGATATTTACTATGTATCTTATTGCAGTTGGACTTGTTTTATTGCACAGTCTGCCAAATATTAATCCAAGTCTTACTGCTTCAATTTTAAGAGGAGTATTTTATATATTTTCTACAGTTATATTATTTTACATTCCTTTAATGCAACTTAATAGAAAATTTATGATTTCTATTCCAATTGACAATTTAAATACCTATCCCCTTAGTATTTTTATCTCCCAAGTAGCTGTGTTAATTCCCTTTTATTTAGTTTATTTAATTCTAGCTATATTTCTCAATGAAAGTTTTTATACAAGTGGAATGGTTTGGAGTGTAAATATATTATTTTTTACTTCTCTGCTAAAAACCTATTATAAAGACAATGTTCACATAGATAAAGAGACAAAAGAGTCTGTTCAATTTCTTTTAACTTTTATTTGTATTTTAGTCTTGGCTCTTTTAGGTGAGTTTTTATTTAAATCTATAAGCAAATATATAGAGCTTTCTATATTTTTCACAATACTTCTATCTATAGCTCTACTTCTTAGAGTTTTGACATTTAAAACTAAAATGGTATATAGAGAAAATATACAATTAAAATATAAATCAAAAAACAATAAAAAACTAACTTTTAAAAAAGAAAGCAAGCTTAGTTTAATATTTAAACTCAAAAAGTGGAGTGTAATAAAGTCTAATGATATTATTTTATTTCTATTTACTATAATTTTTATTATAGTAAAGTTTTTAACAAGTGATTTAACTATAACAGATAAAATATACTACCCAATATTATTTTTTCCTTTTTTATTTATTTCACTATATGATTTCCCTAAGATTTATAGTTTAACTATAGGGATTCCTATTGATATAAATAAAATGTGTAAAATTGAAAAATTTATAAAATTAATAATGTTCACAGTTACAATATTATTAATTTATATATTTTTTTCTATAACTAAGATTAATTTATATGAAAATTTTATTAAATGTTTTATGAGCAGCATTATAGTTAGTTTATTTATATTAAGTATTTATGAATTTTTATTTAGTAATATATCAACACTTTTTTGGAGCTTTGTACTTATTGGAAATATAAATTCAAAACATCTCATGATACAAAATAATTATATTATAATTGCTCTATTTATAATTGCAATATCACTTTACTTTTTAAGCTATATATTTTTTAAAAATTCAGTAAATAAACATGGTATACAGATTATTGTCGGAAAATCGAATTAATTTTAATTAGGAGGTGTAATTATGAAAAATTTTAAAAAACTGCTGATTGCAAATCACATTACTGCAAGAGGAATGTTTAAGGGAATATTTATTACTTATCTTTCCTTTATATTCTTTGCATTTTTAACTAACTATAGAACTTTTGGTAGCGACATTGGGAAAATGGCCTTTATAACTCAAATCTCTGCTTACTTTATCATTGCTTCAATAGTAGCTCTAGTTTATATTCCACTAGTTGAACCCAATAAAAAATTGTTGCTATCCTACCCTTTAGATAGTCTTAAGCTCTATCCTTTTAGTTTACTAATTTATAAGACTTTTATATTTTTAAGTTTTTACTTAGTTTACTTAATTATAGCTTTTATTTTTAAGGACAAACTGTTCTTTAACTTCTATATTTGGATATTAAATATATTGCTATTTACTACAATTTATCAAATTTCAAAAAGTGGTAAATATCCTAAGATTTTAACTTCTATATTAATAGGTTTACTTTTATCAAATGTATTTTTAGGAACTAATATATTTAATATATATAGCATATTCTTTACAGAAAACACTACTTACTTAACAGCCAGCCTTATAATATTTGTAGGACTACTTGTATATTTATTTATAGTGTCACTTAAATTTAATAGCAAAAACAAAGCTGTTAAAAGTAAAAGACATAAGCTTGATAAAAAGGTTAAATATGAAAAAGATACAAATTTTAACTTTCTATTAAAATTAAAATCTTGGAGTAGTATAAACTATTCAAATGTATTAATGTTTGCAATTTATCTCTTTATATTAATTGACGTTATTATAAAGTCTACGAGTACTTCTGAAATAGTATTTAAAACTTTAATGCTAGTTCCAATATGTATTATATCTATTTACGACCTATTTGATGTACACGAAATGTTTATTGGAGTTCCCATTAATTTAATAAAGTTTCACATTTTTGAAAGGAGTATAAAGTTCGTTATATACGCTGTATCCAGTTTATTTATTGTATTAATTGCAAATTTTGTATTTCCAATCTTTAATGCTGGCAATATAAATATATACATTAGTGCAATTGCATTTGGTTTAATCACTTATAGTATTTATGAGCTTCTTAATATAATTAGCAAAAATGCAGTATTTATATTTTGCCTTACAATATCAATACTTTCAAATATGCTCTTCCAACACCTCAGTTTAAAAGTAACTATTTTCTTTGCCATCGTAAGTATTATTATGATGATTGTGAGCTTTAACGGGACAAAGAAATTTGTTGAAACAGGCACTTCAATACTTCCACCAGTTAAAAATATGTAAATATTTTAAAAGAGCCTTTAAAGGCTCTTTTTTATATTACTTACTTATAATTTAATCTTCCAGATATATTTGTCTGGCTGTCTTTTCATCAACTTTATAGTAGTCTATTCCCCCTATCTTCAAATCAGCTCCTGGAATAGTAACTATAGATAAATTTTCTTTATCTAAATACTTATAAGCGTAATACGCTAAGGATATACTCTCTTTAAAATCTATATCTGTTTTTGCCTCTTTATTAAATAGAGATACCATTTCCGGAAGTTTAAATATATTTTTAGGTTCTTTTATCTTATTTAAAAGACTTAGTAAGAACTCCTGTTGAGCATTTATTCTGCCAAGGTCCGGAATTGCATATACATTTCTAGTTCTCAAGTAACTTACTGCATTATTTCCATCTAAGTGATTAGGTCCTCTTTTTAAATCAATAACTAGCGGAGGTACAGTCCAATCATCTTTGTAGTAATAGTCATCATACTCCCAATTTATATCTATTCCACCTAAGGCATCTATAATATCTGCCACTAATTTATAATCTACTTCAACGTAATAATCTAAATTTATATCTAATAAATCCTCAACTACTTCTTTAGTTGTATCAATACCACCTAAAAAATATGCCGCATTAATTTTTTGGTGTCTTTTCTTTGAACCCGGCAAGTATTCAAAATAAGTGTCTCTTGGTATAGATATTAAATTTGCAGTATTTAATTTTTTATTTACTTTTAGTACCATCATAGTATCTGTATGTACAGGTAGGTCTTCACTTTCATTTTCCACAGTTGAAGATGTTTCTTTTCCCACCAACAAAATATTTATAATATCTTTATTTAAAAATACATCCTTATCTAAATTTTTATCAATATTTGTTAGGAAGTAAACACTTCCAGCAATTAATACAATTAAAATTAATAGTACAACTATAAAAGTTCTCTTGATTATTTTTCCCATAAATTAAGCCTTCTCTCTATTATTTTAAACACCATTATACCACATGTTCTTAAGATGCTTAATTTCTAACTTTACCGGTTTTATTATAAAAAAAGAACCTGTTAACAGGCTCTTATATTCATAAAATCTTTAAACTTTATAATTAGTACTCTAATTTTATAAAATTTTTAAATTCTTCATTTCTCTTTACTCTATCTAAATTTCTCTTCTTTCTATCTTCATATCCTGCCATAATTTTTTTCTCTTCTTCTGATTCAGGAATAATCTTAGCTAAAGTTTCACCTTCTTTTAAATTTGTAGCAACAAAGGTGTAAAAACAATAAGCTCCTAAAAATCTCTCACCTGTAATGGCATCTTCTCCAAAAAATTTAATAAATATCTCCATAGATTTATTTCCCACACCTGAGATAAATGCCTCTGCCAATAAAAAGTCTCCCAAGTGAAAGGGTTTTATAAAGTCAAAGGAATCTACTGATGCCGTAATTACAGAACCTCTCACATGTCTTATTGCCACTGAGCCGGCTAAGTGGTCTGCATAGTCTAAAAGTCTTCCTCCGTATAAATTTTTCTTTTCATTTAAATCTGACGGCATTATTATATAAGATGTCTTTACTTTGCTATCAGACGTTGTTTTATAATTGTTATTTTTATAGTTATCTTGCAATTTGTGACCCTACTTTCGTATTGTTTTTTAACAGTGTTATATTGGCCTTCAAGGAGTTTTCGCCTATTGCCTTTAACACTTCTAATAAGAAAGGCGCTTTATTCCTTTCCCTTTATATTTTATTTCTTGCCTTAATTAGTACATTTTTTATGGCACTAATTATTTATTTTCATCCATTTCCATATGTTTTTAATTAATTTCTCACTTAACACCGACAATTTCCTCTTCAACATTTTTAACTGTTAAAAAGTCACTGCTCGTCCTAGCTGATTTAAGTGTAACTCTGCTTGCTGCTGATGCAAATTCCATACACTCTTCAGCGCTGCAACCATTTATATGAGAATATACATAACCTGCCATAAAGGCATCTCCAGCCCCTGAAGGATTTATAACTTCTACAGGCTTAGCTTTTATAAATATTTCACTTTCTCTATCTACATATACACTTCCTACAGCTCCCAAAGTAATTGCCACTGTCTTTACGCCCTTATTAATTAATTCTCTTCCTGCAAGTTTTGCACTCTCTTCATCTTTTATTTCCATGCCACTTAAACACTCAGCTTCAGATTTATTAGCTTTTAAAAAGTATATATTATCTAAGAGTCCAATAAGTTTTTTGGACTTATTTACGGAAACTGCATCTACAAAGTGTTTTTGTTCAATATTTTTTAAAATATATTTCAATGTATCTTTTCTTAAATTTGTATCAATTACACTTACTTCTGCATTTTCTATTATCTGTTTTCTCTTTGATATAAGTAGTGGCGTAAACTTTTCCATTATATCCATATCATTTATTGCAATATTCATATCCCTATTTTCATCTAATATAGCTAAATATACTGATGTATTGCTGTTATGGATTATAAACATATTTCCCGTGTCAATATCTAATAAGTTCAACTCCGCCAATATATTTTTTCCTCTTTCATCTTCTCCAACGACTGAAATTAGAGAAGTTCTAAGTCCCAATCTAGCTAAGTTTTCTGATATATTAAGTCCTGCTCCTCCAGAAGATTGCATTACATGTCCGGAATTTGAATCGCTTTTTTCTATAAGTTTTTCATTTGAATAACCTACAATATCTATATTTGCTCCTCCAACTACAGTAATATACGGTTCATCTCTTAATATATAGCATCTTCCCAATATATATCCCTGTTTACTTAAATTGTTAATGTGAACAGCTACGGAAGATCTCTGTATATTTAAAATATCTGCAATTTCCTGTTGCGAAATAGTGGGATTTTGTTTTATTAAATCCATTATTTCACTTTCTCTTGGCGTCAAAATATCACCCTTTCTATATAATGTTTCTCAAACTTATATAAAATTTTTAAATTTTTTATCAAGTAATATATAATTATATCATATTGACTCTGCAACATTGAACTTACTTTTATAAGCTAAAATACTTCTTCAGAAAATCTTCACTTTCTAAATCTTCCTCTGTAAAAACTTCAATTCCATTTTCTTTAAAGAGGCTTGTAGTAATTCCATCTCCACTTTTAATATTTCCTGAAAATGTGCCGTCATAAATCTTTCCACATCCACAAGATGGACTTCGCTGTTTTAATAGAGCTGTATTTATATTCAAAAACTTTAAAATTTCTAAACTACTCTCTGCACCTAATTTAAAGTTTAAAGTATTATCCTTTCCCTCTTTATTTATAACCCTGTTATTAACTATTTCACAAGGCACTCTGGGTGTAGTTAATCCCCCCAATTGTTCGGGGCAAATAAATTGAATATGTATATTATTTTCTTTTAACTCATTTAAAAAGTTTAAAACGCTTTTATTTTCAACTTTTTTGCCATCATATCTTGTATTAAACAAAAAACAAGCACTTATTGCTATTGATTTTCTCATAATAACTCCCACGTGACTTTAATTATCTTTTTTTAAATTATACTTATATTATAAAGCAAAAGAGTATCTACATATAGATAGATACTCTTTTTTAAAACTTCTAAACTTATATTGCGCTTAAATTTAAAATACATTTAATTATTTAATTAATTCTTTCCAATCTTCAATAATATCGCCAAGTGTTCTTCTCACTGATCTATGTGAATTACTTGCCTCTACTATATCAAAATATGACCAGCTGGAATTATCTAAGTCTTTAAAGTTTTTAACTCCCAGATTATTTAATCCATCTTTATCAACTTTTCTGTCTAGCATTTTATTTACCATTGTTGCCACTTCTTCTCTTGAAATGTCTTTTTCAGGTTTAAATGTTCCATCAGGATATCCATTTATCCAACCTTTACCAGTAACTGAACCAATATAACCTGCTGCCCAATGTCCTATTACATCTTCAAATGTTGAAGTCATATCTGCTAAACTGTTATATCTTGCTACTACTGCTGTAAATTCTGCTCTCGTTATTTTGTCATTTGGTCTAAAGCTTCCGTCTTCATAGCCTTCCATTATTTTGTTATCTGTTACAAAGGCTATATATTTAGCATACCAATCACTTGAATTTACATCGCTATAGTTTGCTTTAGATGTAGGAATATTTGCTTCTCCTACTTTTAATCTTGCAAATATTGTTGCTACTTCTGCTCTTGTAATACTGCCCTGTGCTCTTATTGTGTTGTCAGGATAACCGTTTAAATACGCAATGTGAGTTAACACTTCTTCAGTTTTTGGCTTTTCTTTACTTGTAGTTCCACCCCAAGTCCAACCTGTTCCTGAATCTTCACTATCTTTTTGCCACTGAGCGTAAAGTGTAGTATTTGCTGTTATTTTAAATGTATCTCCTGCTTTATAAGATATTCCACTTCCATCTGCCTTTGTATTCCAGCCTTTAAATGTATATCCTGCTCTTGCCAAATCTCCATTGGAAAGTATAGTTACATTATCATCTTCATCATATTTATTTTCATCTATTGGTATTTTCCCAGTTGTATTTTCAGCATTATTATCATAGGTTACCATATACTTTACAAATATTACATAAGGAACTTTTATATAATTTTCTTTTCTATAGATATCATATGGTAGTTTGCCATCCTCAGTTTGCCAACTACTTATTTCTGGTAGTTCATTTTTTCCAAAATTACTTATCTCGTTCATAGCTCTATGAATAAACTGAGGTAATGTCATATTTATAGGTTGTTGACCTGATCCCGGCATGCTTAGTGCTCCATATTGCGTGATTATAGTTGCATAAATCAAATCTATTACTTCATCTTTTGAACTATCTTCATTATCTTCTATGGTACTAATCACACCACTTACAATTTCTTGAAACCCTTCACTATCCCAAATTTCTTCTGGAGTTAAAAACTCATCACCATCTTTGTCTATAGAAAATTCTAAAAATGTGGGATCAAGTCCAAATAAGTCCCCGTTTGTTAAATCTTTTAATTTAAGTTCTCTAGATTTTCCAGGCTCTTCTTCAGAATATATATTATAAATCCATTCATTTTCTTCATCATACATATAGCCCAATTCTTTTGCTAACTTTAAATATTGGTTAACTTGGGCAATATATCCTTTAATATAATCAATATCTGTTTCTTTAATCCAATCATAAACTGCATTTTTCATCAATTTATAAGTTTCTTCTTTTAATAAATCTTCTTCTTTTATTTTTTCTGACAATTTGTCATATATCTTATCATAAGCTTCTTCTAAGTACTGTGTCTCTGAACTAGATTGTTTATTTCCTAACATTTGATAATTTACAAAAGGTGAAAAAACACGTTGTTGATAGTCACTATAATAGTTCAACATTCCTGTAGCAATCTCATTTTCATAATTTGCTTCTAAAAGATATTTATTATATACGTTTTTAAAATTATTATATAAATCATATTGCATGGAATATAGTTCGTTTAAAAAATCTTCTATATCACTTGATAGTATTTTATCTTTGCTTTCATATTTCGCTATTTGTTCAACTCTACCAGAACTTGTTTTATTCAAATCTTCATTTATAAAAGAATCTATATAGTCTGGTATATTTAAATTCCATTCTTCAAATACACTTTTTACCGAATCCTTGAAATATGATGTTGAGCTTTTTATATTCTCTTCTTCTCCAAATTCTATATCCGGATACTCATCAGTATTTACAGGGATTACTTCATGAAGTTTTATAATTTCTGTACCCTCACTTGCAACAACAATACTTGGTGCTATCTGGTTTATACCGATTATCATCACTAAAACCATCAACATAACTTTCAATGTTTTTTTATTTTTAAATTCCATAATTCTCCTCCTTTTAATTTGATAGATTGTAAAATTAAATGCGACACCTAAAATAAAAACTCATAACAAATTTGTATTTCGTGTAAAATGTTAATTACCACAAAAAACAATC
>NZ_FQXI01000002.1 GCF_900129925.1 Anaerosphaera aminiphila DSM 21120
AAAAGTAGATGCAATAGACAAAATAAACAAAGTTACTCCAAAAACAGAAGCTGAAGAATTAGCAGATGCAAAAGCCAAAGCTAAAGCAGAAATCGACCAAGCAGCAAAAGATAGAACTGCAGCAATCGAAGGCATGAACAATGTATCCCAAGAAGCTAAAGACGAAGCAAAAGCAAAAGTAGAAGAAGAAAGAGCAGCAGGAAACAAAGCAGTAGATGAAGCAACTACAGTAGAAAATGTAGAAACAGAAAAAACTACAGCAATAGATAAAATTAACAAAGTTACTCCTGAAACTGGGGAAAAAGACTTAGCAGAAGCGAAAGAAGAAGCAAAGGAAGAAATCGACAAAGCAGCAGAAGATAAGATAAAAGAAATCGAAGGAAATACTGATGCTTCAGATAAAGAAAAAGAAGATGCAATATCAAAAGTAGAAGAAGAACAAGAAAAAGGAAAGACAGCAGTAGATAATGCAGGAACAGAAGAAGAAGTAACTAAAGAAAAAGAAGAAGCAATAGAAAATATAGAGAATGTTACTCCTGAAACTGGGGAAAAAGACTTAGCAGAAGCAAAAGAAGATGCAAAGAAAGAAATCGACAAAGCAGCAGAAGATAAGATAGCAGAAATCGAAGCAAATCCTGACGCTTCAGATAAAGAAAAAGAAGATGCAATATCAAAAGTTGAAGAGGAACAAACAGCAGGAAATAAAGCAGTAGAAGATGCAACTACAATAGCAGAAGTAGGAACAGCAAAAGATACTGCAATAACAGAAATAAATAAAGTTACTCCAAAAACAGAAGCAGAAGAATTAGCAGATGCAAAAGCAAAAGCAAAAGCAGAAATCGACCAAGCGGCAGCAGATAAGATAAAAGAAATAGAAGATAGAACCGATATTTCTGAAAAATCAAAAGAAGATGCAATATCAAAAGTTGAAGAAGAACAAGAAAAAGGAAAGACAGCAGTAGATAATGCAGGAACAGAAGAAGAAGTAACAAAGGAAAAAGAAGAAGCAATAGACAATATCAACAAAGTTACTCCAGGAGTAGAAACACCTGAAGAAGTAACATATAAAGTTAATTATGATGGTAATGGAGCAAGAGGAACAGCACCATTTGACTCTAATAAATATAATGATGGAGACAATGTTATAGTATTAGGAAGAAACTCACTTGAAAAATCAGATTATACTTTTAAAGGTTGGTCAACAAGTAAATATGCAACAAGAGGAGAATACCAACTAGGAGATGCATTTACAATAAGAGAAAACACAACTCTATATGCAATTTGGGAAAAAGATAGTAGTGGTGGAGATTTTGGATTTACTGGAGGTTGGACATCATCTAAACCTAGTATAGAAACAACACAGGTAAGTACAATACCTAGCACAACTAAACAAGCATATATAAAAGGATATGAAGATGGAACATTTAGACCAAAAGAAAATATGACAAGAGCAGAAGTAGCAGCTATATTTACTAGACTTAAGACAAATGGTGCAGAGCCAAATGTTACTTCAAATTTAGCATATAGTGACGTTAACTCAACTGACTGGTATGCAAAATATGTAGGATACGTTACTGAAAATAACTTGATGAAAGGTTATGAAGATGGAACATTCCGTCCGGAAGAAAAAATAACCAGAGCAGAATTTGTAACAGCTATTGCAAGATATAATAGTTTGACATCAGCAGATAATAGCTTTGCAGATGCTAATGGACATTGGGCAGAAGGATATATTGGAGCAGTAACTACAAAAAGTTGGATTAAAGGCTATCCAGATGAAACATTTAAACCAGACAATAATATTAGCCGTGAAGAAGTAGTAGTAATAATCAATAGGATGGAAAATATCGACGTAGAAAAAAGCAGTTCTAATGTTGTAAATCCATTTAAAGATGTAGATGAAAGTTTATGGTCATATAAAGATATTATTGCAGCAACTAGTTCAAAGAATTAAGTAACAATAAATAAAATATTTTCTAATAGAAAATAAAAGATTTGAAAACACTTCAGATGTTAAATATTTAATATCTGAAGTGTTTTTTTATATATGAGTTATAATATTAACAAATTCTTAGCAGATTTTGATGACTGGTTTTACTATAAACAAACTTCCACTTGTTAAATAATATTATACAAATATAATATAAGTAGAGAGATAGTTAATTACTTACTGACAGGAGGAATAATATATGAAGAAAGGTTTTTTCAAACGTTTTTTAACCGTTTTATTTGTAACTATATTGCTGGTTACTTCTTTGCCAATATCAACATTTGCAAATGAAGACTTAAAAGCGCAGGACACATCTTTTAATGAATTTATTGCAAGAGATGTGGAAGTAGGCGGGGAGACTAGAACGTCTAAAGGGGCAGAAAATGTGGCAGTAGAATTTTTAAGCCAACTTGGAAGTGGAAAGTCTAAAAGAGTATTTCATGATGAAGAGATAATAGATTTAGAGCAAGTTTATCCTGAAGAAGTTTCACAGAGATCGTTATTTTCAAGTGATGATGCTCCGGAATTATTTATATTTAACAATGCTGATTCTGGATTTGTAATCGTATCAGGTGATAAGAGAGCTACTGATATATTAGGGTATTCTGATGAAGGAAGTTTTAACTATGATAAAGCTCCAGAATATGTAAAGGATTGGATAGGAGAATATGAAAATCAAATCCAATATATTAGAAATAACCCTAAAGAATTTAAATGTGTAATAGATGAAAAAGTATTACTTAGAGATGAACACGGAGCTACATCTCAAACAGTTGCACCTTTTTTAAATGATATAAAATGGGACCAATTAGACCCTTATAATCTTCTTGCACCTGAATATGAAGCAGGTAAAAAGTCCGCTACAGGATGTGTGGCAACAGCTATGGCACAAGTTATGAAGTACTATAACTATCCAACAAAAGGTGTGAAAGATACCAGCTATGACTGGAGAAATCCATATACAGGTGTGGTTACTAATCTTAGTTCAGATATATCCAATCATACTTATGATTGGGATAATATGCCGAAATCCTATATTGGAGTAACTGATGAAGCCCAAAGACAAAATGTAGCACAGCTTATGTATGATGCAGGTGTTGCAGCTAAAATGGAATACGGAGAATCTAGTGGGACTGCATCACTATATGCAGGACAAGCTTTTGTGGAAAACTTTGGTTACGATGAAGGCTTAAAGGATTTATATCGCTCTTCATATAGTAAAGAGGATTGGCAAAATATTGTAAGAGAAGAATTAATTGAAAAAAGACCGGTGTTCTATGGTGGTTCAGGTAAATCTGGTGGACATCAATTTATATTAGATGGTTATGATGACAATAACCTTTATCATGTAAACTGGGGTTGGGGTGGAATGGCCAATGGATATTATGCATTAGACGCAATGAACCCTACTTCCCTTGGAACAGGTGCAGCAGGTGGAACCTATAATATGCATCAAGAAATTTTAGTTGGAATAAAACCAAAAGATGAAAATATAGTGGACAAAACCATTAGAGCAGAAAATACTGGAAAACTTATAAATTATGATTCAAAACAGGAAGTTTCCGATTTGAATAATGGACCATATACTACAAGTAAATCAGAACTTTTAATTAGTAAATGGAATTTATTTGTAGAGAGCTTATCTGGTTTCCAAGGAGAATATGGACTAGGATTAGAAATCAATGGTGAAATAAAACTTTTCCAAACAATAAATAATATGGAAGTTGGACAGTATGGTTCTCAACAAGCTATTATTTGGCAAAATCTTGATTATGTGACCGATGGCGATTATGAACTTAAGATGTATAAAAAAGCAACAGATGAGACGAGTTTTTCAGAAATACCAAGTAAAACTAATAAATCTGATGTAATAAAAGTAAGACTTGAGGGAGATAAAGTAACCTATTATTTAGATGATTTAGATAGTGTGAACCTTGAATTATTAGATTTTTCAAGGGACCCAGGCTGGGAGTTATATTCAGGCTCAACAGCTAAATTTAATGCGAATATAAAAAATAATGGCAATGAAGAGTACAACTCCCTTATATATATTGAACTTGAAAATAAGACAAGTGGGCAAAAATATATCATTGGAGAAAGTCAAATCGTGCTTTCTGAAGGTGAGACAAAAAACTTTAATATTAATGATGATATAACATATAATAATAATCCAATCCCAGTTGGAGAATATACAGCTAAAATAATATACAACAAGGGAAATACACAAGATGAAATTGCTACGGGAAGCTATGAATATTTAGGAAATGGTATTGATGTAGAAATAAAAGAAAAAGTTTTAGGTCAAATGAATATTTTAGAAAACCCTAGATTTGTTGAAAACACCAACCCTAAAATTGTAAGTAAGCCAAGTGATTTAAATATAGTTGTAAAGATAAAAGCAATTGGCGGATTAGTAGAAGGTAGCTTTAGTGCTGTCGTAGCAGAATATGGAACAGCAAATGAACTTATGAACTTTTCATCAAAAGCTTTTAGAATTGAAAAGGATATGGAACAGGATATAATTTTAGAAAATTCTGATACATCACAATTAGTTGATGGAAAAGATTATTGGATATTTATGTTCTATGGTCAGACACAATTAAATGAACAATTGATATTCACTTATAAAAAAGTAGAAACAGTAGATAAAACTGCTTTGGAATCAAAAATCACAGAAGCAGAAAGTAAGAAAAAAGAGGATTATACAGCAGAATCTTTTAAAGTTTTAGAAGATGCTTTGGCAAATGCAAAGACTGTAAATGAAAATGACAATGCAACCCAAGATGATGTAGATAAAGCATTGGCGAACTTAACTAAAGCAGTAGATGCACTGGTAGAAAAAGAGCCAGAACCAACAGTAGATAAAACTGCACTTCAAGCAAAATATGACGAAGTAAAGGATAAAGCTAAAGGCAACTATACAGATGATTCTTGGAATGCATTTGAAACTGCAAGAAATGCAGCAAAGACTGTATTGGATAAAGCTGATGCAACGCAAGCAGAAGTAAATACAGCATTAGCGAACTTGACTACAGTAATAGCTGGATTGGCAGAAAAAGAACCAGAGCCAACAGTAGATAAAACTGCACTTCAAGCAAAGTATGATGAAGTGAAGGATAAAGTACAAGACAATTACACAGATGATTCTTGGAATTCATTTACAACTGCGAGGGATTCAGCACAGGCTATATTGGAGAAAGTGGATGCAACTCAAACAGAAGTAGACGACGCATTAGCGAACTTAACTACAGCAGTAGAAGGCTTGGTAGAAAAAGAACCAGAACCAACAGTAAACAAAGATGCACTTCAAACAAAATATGATGAAGTGAAGGATAAAGCTAAAGACAATTACACCGATGATTCATGGAATGCATTTGAAACTGCAAGAGAAGCTGCAAAGAATATTTTAGATAAAGTTGATGCAACTCAAACAGAAGTAAATACAGCATTAAACAATTTGACTACAGCAATAACTAACCTAAAAGAAAAAGCAAATAAAACTGCATTAGTAGAAAAAATAGCAGATGCAGAAAGTAAGAAAAAAGAGGATTATACAGCAGAATCTTTTAAAGTTTTAGAAGATGCTTTGGCAAATGCAAATACTGTAAATGAAAATGATAATGCAACGCAAGACGAAGTAAATAATGCGTTATCAAATTTAAATACAGCAATAAATGGATTGGTTGCAAAACCGGTTGCACCAACAGTAGATAAAACTGCACTTCAAGCAAAATATGATGAAGTAAAGGATAAAGCCAAAGACAACTATACAGATGGTTCTTGGACTGTATTTATAACTGCAAGAGATGCTGCAAAGTCTGTACTAGAAAATGATGATGCAACGCAAGAAGAAGTAAATACAGCATTGGCGAATTTAAATACAGCAGTAGCCGGCTTGGCAGAAAAAGAGCCAGAACCGGCAGTAGATAAAACTGCCCTTCAAGCAAAATATGATGAAGTGAAGAACAAAGCTAAAGACAATTATACTGATGAATCTTGGAATGCATTTGAAACTGTAAGAAATAATGCAAAAACTGTATTGGATAAAGCTGATGCAACTCAAACAGAAGTAGATGATGCACTATCAGATTTAAATACATCAATAGGCAATTTAGAAGAAAATGAACCAGAGCCAACAGTAGATAAATCTAAATTAAGTGAAAAGATATCTGAAGCAGAGAAAATAGATGAGGGAAAATACACTAGTAGCTCTGTAGCTAATTTAAAAGATGCATTAGAAAAAGCTAAGATAACTTTAAATGATTTAAGTGCTAGTCAAGAAGAAGTTGACACAGCTTTTAGAAACTTAAACAGTGCAATTAAATCTCTAAACTTAAAAGAAGGTAAGGAAGAAAGTTCCAGTGGTAGTAGTTCAAGCGGTTCATGGAACTGGGCACCTAGTAAAGCTACTAAAGAAGTATCAAAGAATACAGTGATTTCAAAAGAAGTAGTGAGTACAAATGACTTTAAAGACATAGACAATCACTGGGCTAAAGATATTATTAAATATGTAGTTGAAAAGGGTTACTTTAACGGAGTTGACAAATACAACTTTGCACCAAATCAAAAGGCAACTCGTGGAGAATTTATAACAGTTTTAGGCAGATTGGCAAAAGTAGATGTAAGCAAGTACCAAATTGCCAAAGCAAAAGATTTAAACAAGGGTGTTTTTTATGAACCTTATGTAAACTGGGCCTTTGAAGTTGGAATAGTAAAAGGATATGAAGATGGAACATTTAGAGGAGAAGACAATATATCCAGAGAAGAGATGGCTGTGCTTTTATATAATACTTTAAAATATATGAAGGTAGACCTTGGAGAAAGTTCAAATGAACTATTTAAAGACCAAGATAAAATTTCAGATTGGGCAATAGAAAGTGTAAACTTTTTAAAGGCGGGAGAATTTATTAAAGGGAAAGAAGATAATAAATTTGACCCAAAAGCTAATCTAACTAGAGCGGAAATAGCACAGATAATTTACAATGTAATTCAAAAATAATAGTTAAAGACTCTATATCTTAGGATATGGAGTCTTTTTATGTTAAAATTTAAAATATAATTATAATTAAAATATATACTAAAAAATATAGAGTATTAAAATGATATAATAAACATTGTTGTAATGAATATAAATGTAGAGGTGCTTATGAAAGTTATTCACTTATCAGATTTACATATTGGGAAAAGAGTAAATGAGTTTTCCATGATTGAAGATCAAGAATATATATTAGAGGAAATATTAAAAATAATAGACAGTGAAAATCCTGAAGTAGTAATGATAGCGGGAGACGTATATGATAAATCAGTGCCACCTGCAGAGGCTGTAGGGCTATTTGACGACTTTTTATTTAAGTTGGCAAAGAGAGAGGTAACAGTTTTGATAATTGCGGGAAATCACGACTCAGTGGCGAGACTGTCCTTTGGTTCCAGAATTTTTGACAATAGCGGAGTATATATATCGCCAATTTACGACGGCAATATAAAAGAGGTCAGCTTGTCTGATGAATATGGCAGTGTTAATTTTTATTTGTTGCCATTTATAAAGCCAGTTAATGTGAGACAGTGTTTTCCGGAAGAAGAAATAAACTCCTACACAGATGCAGTACGTGTAGCTATAGAAAATATAGATTTAAATGAAGATGAGAGAAATGTTTTAATAACTCATCAATTTGTAACAGGTGCAGTGAGATCGGACTCTGAGGAAGTGTCAGTTGGAGGTTCTGACAACGTAGACGGTGAAGTTTTTAAAAAATTTGACTACGTTGCTCTGGGACATATTCACAAGCCACAAAAAATAATGAGAGATACTATTAGATACTGTGGAACACCGTTAAAATATTCTTTTTCAGAGGCAAGTCACCAAAAATCTGTGACCATATTGGAATTTGGAGATAAAAAAGAAGAAGTGAAAATAAGGATGAGAGAACTGATTCCACTTAGAGATTTAAGGGAAATTAGGGGAACTTATATGGAAGTTACTGCAAAGAGTTTTTATGAAAATACTAATAAAGAGGACTACCTTCACATTACTCTTACTGATGAAGAAAATATAGTAGATGCAATTGGAAAGCTTAGGACTATTTACCCAAATATTATGAGAATTGACTATGACAATGAGAGAACCAGAACAGAAAATAAAATAGATAGAGCAAGTGATGTGGAGACTAAATCTCCCTTGGAACTGTTTGAAGATTTTTATAAATTGCAAAACAATGGAGAGATAAACAGTGAACAGGAAAATTACTTAGTGGAATTAATAGAAAAAGTGTGGGAGGGCAAGTAAATGAGACCGATAAAATTAACTCTTTCGGCTTTTGGACCCTATGCAAATAAAACTGTGCTGGACTTAGACAGTCTTGGAGAAAGAGGACTTTATTTAATTACAGGGGATACGGGCTCGGGAAAGACTACGATTTTTGACGCTATAATCTATGCCCTATATGGCGATCCCAGTGGAGAAAATCGTGATGCAAATATGTTTAGAAGTAAGTATGCAGCTGTTGAAACTCCAACTTTTGTAGAACTTGTCTTTAAGTATGGAGAAAAGGAATACACTGTAAAGAGAAATCCTGAATATGAAAGACCTTCAAAGCGTGGAACGGGCATGGCTACTCAAAAAGCAGAGGCGGAGTTAATCTGTCCCGATGGCAGAATAATTACAAAGACCAGAGAAGTCACTGAGGAAATAAATAAAATAATCGGAGTAGATAGAAATCAGTATAAGCAAATAGCCATGATTGCACAGGGTGAATTTTTAGAACTGCTACTTGCCTCCACTGACGAGAGAAAGGAAATTTTTAGAAAGATTTTCAACACCGAACCCTATGAAAAGTTACAAAGAGAGCTAAGTTCAGAGGCCTCAAAGCTATATAAAGAACTAGAAAAGCACAAAAATAGCATAAGGCAGTATATAGATGGAATAAAAGTAAGAGAAGACAGTGAGCTAAGTGATCAGTTAAATATGGGTAAGAACAGTGAAATCACTACAGAAGAGACAGTTGAAATTCTTAAAAAAATTATAGAGCAAGATGAAATAGAAAAGTCTGAAGTTAAAGAAAAGTTAGACAATACAGAAAAAACGCTGTCTGAAATTTCAGAAAAGATAGCTAAGGCAAAGGATAATGAAAAGACAAAGTTGAACTTAGAGCAAAATAAAATTGAGTTTTTAGAAATTTCGCCTAAAAGGGAAGAGGCAGAGAGAAATCTCAAACTTGAAGAAGAAAAGAAAAGTAGCAGAGAACAGCTTAAAGAGGAAACTTTAATTTTAAAGAGAGAGCTGGAAAAATATATAGAACTAGATGAAGTTCAAAGTGAAATTTTAAAAATAGAGAAGTCTTTGGAAAATGAAAAAACTTCTCTGGAGAGTTTAACTAAGTCGTCAGAGTTAATTTCTAAAGAAATAAGTGAGAAGTTAAAAGAGCAAAGTGATTTAAAAGACTGCAGAGCTGATAGAGAAAAACTCCTATCTAAAATAGATAAGCTGGAAAATAAAGGAAGAAAAGTAGAAAGCGTAATAGAAGCATTTCACGAGTATAATAATTTAAAAGAGCTGTTAGAAAGTGAACAGCAAAATTACAAAGTTTTATCCAGTGAAATGGAAAGCGCAAAAAATCAATATGACATTCAAAATAAGGCCTACTTAGATGAACAAGCCGGAATTTTGGCAAGTGAGCTAAGAGAAAGTGAACCCTGCCCTGTCTGTGGTTCTACAGAGCATCCCCTTAAGGCTAAGTTGTCAGAAAAAGCACCTGACAGAGAAACTCTAGATAAGTTAAAGGAAAATTATGAGAAACTTTCACTTAAAAGCAGTGCTGCAAGTGGAAAGTGCTCGGAGATAAGCGGTAAAGTTGAAAGTAAGAGACTGGAAATAGAAAAGAGCTCAACTGAAATATTTAAAGAAGTTGATTTTTCAAATGTCTACGCCGAGCTTTTAGAAAGTAAAAATAAATTGCTATTAGAAAGAGAAGAACTGTTAAAAGAACTTGAAATTTCTAATGGAAATGTGGAAAAGTTAGAAGAGCTTGAAAGAACTTTACCTATGTTAAATAAAAGAGAAGAAGATATAAAGAGAGAAACACTGGAAAGAGATAGACAAATTGCAGATTTAAAGAGTAGTGTTAAACACAAGAGCGAAGGATTGGAAAAACTTAGAAAAAATCTTGCTCACAGCAGCAGAGAAGAAGCAGAGATGGTTATCTTAGAAAAAGAGCAAGTTTTAAATAAAATGGAGCGGGATTACAGTGAGGCTGTAAGCAAATTAGACTCTATTAAATCTGAAATTACCAGACTGGAATCTAAAATAAAAACACTGGAAGAAGAAATTCAAGTAGCTGAAGAAGTAAATATAGAACTAGAAGAAAAAAGAAGATTTGATCTTCAAAGAGAAAAATCGGGATATATGGAGGAGTTTACAAGCATTTCCTCCCGCCTTGACAACAACAACTCGGCTTTAGAAAATATAAATCTACAGTTAAAAACACTTGGGAAAGGCGAAACTAAATACACATGGGTTAGTTCACTTTCCAAGACTGCCAATGGAAATATAGCAGGTAAGGAAAAGATAATGCTGGAAACCTATATACAGATGACTTATTTTGACAGGATTATTGCTCGCGCAAATACCAGATTTATGAATATGACTAATGGACAGTATGAATTAAAGAGAAGAGTAGAGCAGGAAAACAACAGAAGTCAAAGTGGCTTGGAATTAAATATAATTGACCACTACAACGGTTCTGAGAGAAGTGTAAAAACTCTTTCAGGAGGAGAGTCCTTTAAGGCATCGCTTTCTCTGGCACTGGGTTTATCAGATGAAGTTCAATCCTCAGCCGGTGGAATAAAATTGGATACAATGTTTGTAGATGAGGGATTCGGGTCGCTTGATGACGAGTCACTTAGCCAAGCAATTCAAACACTTTCCAGTTTGTCAGAGGGAAATAGATTAGTTGGGATAATATCTCATGTATCTGAATTAAAAGAAAAAATTGACAGACAGATTATAGTTAAAAAAGACAAGACAGGTTGTTCAAGTGTAAGTATAGTAACCTAAATAAAAAGGTGGGGATTTTAAAGTGCTGGTTTTAAGTAGTAGAGATATAGAAAGTGTTATTTCCTATGAAGAGATGATTGAAGCTATTGAGAGAGCTTATGTTATTTATGAGGAAGGTAAATACTATATGCCTGATAGGTTTCACGTAGATTATAAAAATAAAACACTGTTGTATATGCCCTGTTTTTTAGACGATGTCTTTGGAACAAAAATACTTACAGTGTTCCCTGAAAATGTGGAAAAGAAAATTCCATCTCTAGATGGACTTATGTTGTTAAATGATTTTGAAACGGGAAAGCCAACCTGCCTAATGGATGGGAAAATTTTAACGGCTCTTAGAACAGGAGCAGTCGGCGGCGTGGGAATTAAATATACAACACCTGAAGATGTGAAAACAGTGGGATTAATCGGAGCAGGAGTTCAAGGATTTTATCAAGTACTATATGCATGCAAGGTGAGAAATTTTAAAAAAGTATATATTTTTGATGAATATGTAAAAGATTTAACTGATTTTGTGGATAGGTTAAGAAAAGTAATTCCAACAGATGTGGAGATTATAATTTGTAAAAGTTCAGAAGACTTAGTTAGGCGCTCTGATGTGGTAATAACAGCTACTACAGCAACAGAACCTACAATGCCAAATTCTACAGAACTATTAAGGGGAAAACACTTTATAGGAATAGGTTCTTATAAGCCGACTATGAGAGAGTATCCCGATGCCCTTTCTTCTCTGGTAGAAGATGTATATATTGATGCAGATATTGCCTTGGAAGAAACAGGAGATTTAATTCAGCCAATAGCAGCAGGGTTATTAAAAAATTCTCAAGTAAAGAGAATAAGTAAATTAATAGCAAGTGGAGGAGAAATTAAGGACTTAGAACACAAGACTACCTTTTTTAAGACAGTGGGAATTGCAATTTTTGACATAGTAGCTGCAAATGCAATTTATAAAAAGGCAGTGGAAGCAGAAGTTGGATATCTGTTAGATTAAATTTAAAAATAAAGTTAAAAGGCGACTAATTTTTCATTAAATATTAGTCGCCTTTTAAAATAGTTTTAAAATATGACAGACTGTTGTCCTATATTATTGGTATAATTTACACATTAAATAGAGGAGATGGTGATATGACCTTTGATTTTAAAAAAGAGTATAGAGAATTTTACTTACCTAAGCTTGAGCCTGAGATAGTTAATGTGCCTTCTATAAACTTTATTGCAGTAAGGGGAAAGGGAGATCCCAACGAAAAAGAGGGAGAATATAGCAGAGCTATAAGTGTGCTATATGCAGTAGCTTATACTATTAGAATGAGTTATAAGTCGGAGCATCAAATTGAAGGATACTATAAATTTGTAGTTCCACCACTTGAGGGGTTTTGGTGGCAGGATAATGTAATAGGTGTGGACTACAGTAACAAGGAGAATTTTAATTGGATATCTCTTATTCGACTTCCGGAGTTTGTAACAGAAGCGGACTTTAAGTGGGCAGTAGATGAAGCAGAAAAAAAGAAGAAGTTAGACTGCTCTAAAGCTGAATTTTTAAATATAACTGAGGGACTTTGCGTTCAAATAATGCATATTGGCTCCTATGATGATGAACCTGAAACTGTAAAGAAGATGGATGAGTATTTAAAAGAAAATGGGTATTTAAAAGATATAACAGAAAATAGGCACCATCATGAAATTTACTTGTCTGACCCCAGGAAGACGGGAACTTCAAAATTAAAGACAGTTATTAGACATCCCGTTAAGAAAATATAAAAATTTATTAATAGATTCTAAATTTACCAGGAGGAAGATTTATGGCAAGACCGACCACAAAAGCGGATTTACTAATTGCTGCAGACAGTCAGTATAAGAAGTTAATGGAGTTAATCCAGTCTATGAGTGAAGAAGAAATATCTACACCTTTTAATTTTGAAGCTGATTTAAAGAAAAAGGAAGCTCATTGGAATAGAGATAAAAATATTAGAGACGTACTTATACACTTATATGAATGGCATAATTTATTAATTAATTGGGTGAGTGCAAATAGAGTCGGGGATGATAAACCATTTTTACCTGAGCCTTACAATTGGAAAACATATGGCAAAATGAATGTGGAGTTCTGGGAAAAGCATCAAAGCGCTTCTCAAATAAAAGCAGAGAAAATGTTAGAGAAAAGCCATGTTGAAGTTATAAAAATCATAGATTCATTTACAGATGAAGAGCTGTTTACTAAAAAGTATTTCCCGTGGACAGGAACTTCAAGTTTGGGAAGTTACTGCATTTCCGCTACATCAAGTCACTATGACTGGGCAATAAAAAAGCTAAAGGCACATATAAAAAATGTAAAAGCTTTAAATAGCTGAGCTTTTGTGATTTAATTAGATGTAGAGATAGTTTACAAGTTCTAAGAGAGTATTTAAATATTTCTTTATTGAAAAAAGATTTGTAAATAAACTTACATATAGTATTTATTGGAAAGAAGGTAGTATTTTGAAAGATGTAAGAGAAAACTGTAGAGTAGCCCTAGTTCAAGCATCACCGGTGTTATTTGACAAGGATGCAACTGTAAAAAAGACCATTTCACTAATTGAAGAGGCAGGAGATAAGGGAGCAGATATTATAATATTTCCGGAATCTTTTATTCCCTGCTATCCAAGGGGATTTTCCTATGGATTTGTAGTTGGCAGTAGAACTATGGAGGGCAGAGAAGATTGGAAGATATTCTATGACAACTCTGTAGTTGTACCAAGTAAAGACACAGATGAAATAGGAAAGGCAGCTAAAAAAGTAGGGGCTTATGTGGGAATTGGAATTACAGAGCGAGATTCACGTAACTGTACTCTATATTGCACATTTTTAATTTTTGGACCTACAGGTGAGATAGTTGGAAAACATCGGAAAATGAAACCAACTGGTAGTGAAAGATTAATTTGGGGAGATGGTCACTCTGATTCTATAACTACAGTGGACACAGAATTCGGAACAATGGGTAGCTTAATTTGCTGGGAAAACTATATGCCACTTGCAAGGGCGGCACTTTACGAAAGAGGAGTTTCTATATACTTAGCGCCAACAGCTGATAACAGAGAAGAATGGCAAATTACAATGAGGCACATTGCACTTGAAGGAAGGTGCTTTGTCATAGGGTGTAATCAATATGTAAATAAATCTATGTATCCAAATATATTTAACTACCAAAGTGATTTAGATGACTTGCCGGAAGAACTTTGCCCCGGAGGAAGTTGTATAGTTAATCCCTTTGGAAAGTATGTTGTAGAACCTATTTGGAACAGAGAAGAAATAGCATATGCAGACTTAGACCTTGGTCAGGTTCCGTTGAGTAGAATGGACTTTGACCCGTCAGGACACTATGCAAGACCTGATGTTTTAGAGTTAATAGTACATGATAATTAATAAAAAGAGCAGTTTAAAATAATTATTTTAGACTGCTCTTTAATTTTGAGGTATAATTATAAAATATCAAAAAATTAAAGTATTTGGAGCTGATGTTTTGGACACAAAGAAAAAAAATATATATGTAGTGTCTCTTGTGTTGTCACTGTTAATAACTGTAAGTTCTCTATTTATTAGCAGTTATGGATATGGCGAGGGACTATTTATAAATTATTTTAAAGAATTTGAAATATTTTTATATAATTTTATACCAATGTTTCTCTTAATGGTTCTACTTGGGTTTTTACTAAAATCTCTAAGGACTTCTTTTTTAATACTTTCACTTGCAGTAAATATTGGCGCATATGTAAATTATATAAAGATAATATATAGAGAAGAGCCACTTTTAGCTAGAGATGTGACTTTAGTAAGTGAAGCTTTCACAATGTCAAAAAAGTACGATTTAAATTTTACTTCTCTAAACTTTTTAGTTTTAGCTGCAATTCTCGTAATTACAGTAATTTTATTTTTTAAGTTAAGAGAGTTTAATTTTGATTATAAGTTTAGATGGCGAAAAGTTTTTGGATTTGCCTGTGCAATGGCGTTATTTACCGGTTTGTTCTTGTTTAATTTTGAAAAATACCACGCTCTTGGAGCAGGAAGTAAGTTAAATATGTGGATTGAACTAGATGGATATGAGTCTAAGGGATTTTTGTACCCATTCATTTACTCTATTAAGTCATCAAAGGCTTATAAGTATCCGGACTACAATAAAAAAGAAGCAGAGGAGCTCTATAACAGCTATAACTATGAAGATATTGAAGAAGATAAAAAAGTAAACGTTGTGGCAATAATGCTGGAGTCCTATAAGGATTTTTATAAATTTCAAAATGAATCTTTCGAATTTGAATCTAATCCCTATGAATATTTTCAGCAGTTGCAAAAGGAGTCCATTGCAGGACAAGTAGTAGTAAATTCCTTTGGTGGAGGAACTTTTTTAACAGAGACAAATTTTTTAACAGGGTATAAACACAATCCTCCCTTTAACAAGGAAACGCAGTCTTATCCAAGATACTTAAGGGAACAGGGCTATACCAGCTATGGATTTCATCCTAATGTTGGGAGTTTTTACAACAGAAATAACATATATCCAAAACTTGGGTTTAACGGATTTTATGAGTACAACAATGCCTTTAAAGACTTAAGTGAAGGTATGGCAATGGACGACGTGTTCTACAGTTATTTAAATCAAAAATTTGATGAAGAAACAGCCAAAGGTCCATATTTTTCCTTTGGAGTGACCTATCAAAATCACGGACCATATTCAAAAGAAGCCGGAGATAAGACATTTATAAAGTGGAAAGACGGCTATGATCAAGAGTGGTACAATTATTTTAACAACTATTTAAGCGGAATAGAAGAGTCTACAAACTCTATGAATATACTTGTAGAGCACCTCAGAAATTCAAAGGAGCCCACAGTGCTTGTAATGTATGGGGACCACTGTCCATCAATGGGAGACAATAAAATTTTATTTGACATGTTTGGAATAAAGCACAGCTTAGATGAGTCAGAGGGAATTAGAAATATGTATGAAACACCCTATATAATTTGGGCAAATAACGCTGCAAAGAAAAAATTGGGAAATGACTTTGTGGGAGTGGGAAGAGATTTAGAGCCTGCATTTTTAATGAATGAAGTTTTTAAACAAATTGGTTGGACGGGAAATGAGTACAATCAATTTTTAACAGACTTTACTAAAGATGTTTCAATATTAAAAGAAACTTGGTTCGTCATAGATGATGTTGCAACAGACTCTCCAACTGAAGCACAACAGGAGGAAATAGACAAATTTCAAAATATAGAATACTACACTTCTCATATGTTAGATAGAGAAAAAGATTGAGCTGTTGTGAAAGCAACTGCTCTTTTGTTTTATTGAGTAGTGTGTTAAATTTAAAGAAGAATATCTTAAATTACTATATGATTTATAAATTTAGGAGGAAATATGAAAAATAAAATACTTCTACTGGAAGATGATTTAAGTTTAATAGATGGACTTAAGTACTCACTTAATAAAGGCGGTTATAATGTAGATGTAGTCTGCTCAGTTAGAGAAGCTAAGGAGAGCATAGATTTAAATAAATATAATCTACTGCTACTGGATATTGGACTTTCAGACGGTACGGGATTTGAAGTTTGTGAATATGCAAGACAGAGGGGAAATAGAGTTCCCATAATTTTTTTAACTGCCTTTGATGAAGAGATAAATATTATTAGAGGGCTGGACAGTGGAGGAGATGACTACATAACAAAGCCCTTTAAAATGGGGGAGTTGTTTTCCAGGATAAATGCTCTTTTGAGAAGAATGGAAAGCTTTGGTGAAGACAGCGAGAAACTAATCTGTGGAGATATTGTAATTGACCGTTTAAACAGCAGTATAAAGTTAAAGGAAAAGAGTTTGTACTTAACAAGTGCAGAGTATAAACTTCTCAGCTTACTAGTGCAGAATTCAGGTAACACTGTAACCAGAGATACAATATTGAGTAAATTGTGGGATGAAGGTGGAAACTTTGTAGACGATAATACTTTGTCAGTATATATTAGGCGCCTTAGAGAAAAAGTTGAGGAAGATCCATCTAAGCCAAGGCGAATAATTACAGTTAGAGGATTTGGATATAGGTGTGATGAGGTGAGTAAATGAGCTTTTTATATGAGAAGCAGACAAAAAACTACTTTATAAGCTTAATATTAATTTGTATTACTATGGTTGTGGGCTTGTTAATATTTTCTACAGCGCAAATAGACAGTGTGAGAGAATTAATTTTGGAAAGTAAGAGTTTGATATCAAGTTCACTTTTAGAGGAAGGTGTTTCAGAAGAAGTTGTGGCAAGAGCCATGGCAAGTAAAAACATTAACCCTGAGGGAGAAAACTTACTTAGAAAAATAGGACAGACAGAGGGAACAAGCGTATATACTATGGATAATATTTCATCTTTTAGCTATGAATACATACTAAAAACACTGTGTTTTACTTTATTTTTTTCGCTTTTAATAGTACTGATTTCAGCTTTCTACTTAAAAAAGAGGGAGAGTATTTATAGTAGTGCTATTGAAACAGTTGAGGAGTTCAAAGAGGGAAATTTTAACAGGCGACTATCCCAACAAAGAGATGGAGGACTGTACCGATTATTTACAGAGATAGACAATTTGGCACTAATATTAAAATCTAAAATAGAGAGAGAAGAAAGTATAAAGTTGTTTTTGAGAAATACAATTTCAGATATTTCTCACCAATTAAAGACGCCAATATCGGCAATTAGTATTTACAATGAAATAATATTAGATGAGCGTAAAAATCCAGAGAAGATTGAAGAATTTTCCCATAAAATTGCTGATTCAATAGTCAGAATAGAAGAATTAATAGTTTTAATGTTAAAAATTACTCGTTTGGATTCAGGTAGTATAGAATTTCAAAAACAGGAGTACTTTGTAATAGATTTAGTTAATAAGTCAATAGACCAACTTAAAGAGCGCTCAGTAAGAGAGGGCAAGGAAATAGTCATAGTTGGAGCAGTAGAAGAAAAATTGCTCTGTGACATAGGGTGGACAAGTGAAGCTCTGGGAAATATTGTAAAAAATGCTCTGGACTATACAAGTAGTGGAGACAGTATAACTATTATTTGGGGAAAAAAGGCAGATAGGTTAAAGATAACAGTTTCAGATAGGGGAAGTGGCATTTCAAAAAAAGATATACACCATATATTTAAGAGGTTTTATAGAGGAGAAAAATCACATGGCACGAAGAGTGTGGGTCTTGGACTTTCTCTTTCAAAATCTATAGTTGAGGGGCAAGATGGAATACTCAGTGTGGAGAGCAGTAAAGAGAGGGGAACAGTATTTACACTGTCCTTTCTTACAAAATTGTAAGCTGGAATTCACGTTTAAGTAATCTAAATTTGTTAATCTCTTTATAGAAAGAGGTGAAGAAGATGGAAGTGTTAAAAGTAGAAAAACTATATAAAACCTATGGCAAGACTGCAAATAGAGTAGAGGCTTTAAAAGATGTGTCTTTTTCTGTGAATAAGGGAGAGTTTATTGCAGTAATCGGAGAATCCGGCTCGGGAAAGAGTACTTTATTAAACTGTGTAGGAGCTCTTGACAACCCTACTTCCGGGAAAATTTACCTAGACGGAAGAGATTTATTTAGTATGAGAGAAAGAGAGAGGACAATTTTTAGAAGGAGAAATATTGGATTTGTATTTCAAAATTTTCAACTAATATCAGAGTTGACAGTAGAACAAAACATAATATTTCCCATACTTTTGGACAATAAAAAGCCAAAGGCGGAAGAAGTGGAAGAAATTCTGAAAGTGTTAAATTTAAAAGATAGACGTGCTCACCTTCCAAGTGAGCTCTCAGGTGGAGAGCAACAGCGTGTGGCAATAGGACGTGCTCTTATTACTAAGCCAATGCTAATTTTAGCAGATGAACCTACGGGAAACCTAGACACTAAAAACAGTAGGGAAGTAGTGGAGCTGTTAGTTAGAGCTTCAAGAGAATTTCAACAGACTATTTTAATGATTACTCACAATGTGAATTTAACCTCATCAGTGGACAGAGTGCTTAGTATTACAGATGGAGTGCTTACTGATTTAGGGGGAGAGAGCAATGAAAAATTATCTTGACCTTGTAAGTATTTCAGCAAAGAAAAACAGAAGAAAAAATACAATGACGATTATTTGTATTGTGTTGGCTGTATTTTTAGTGTCTGCAATATTTGGAATGGCAGATATGGAAATAAGAAGTCAAAAAATACAAATTATAAAAGATGAAGGGAATTGGCACTATGGATTTAATGTAGACCAAAGTGATGCTGAGATGATTTCTCTAAGACCAGATGTAAAAAGTTCGGGATTATATTCTCAAATGTTGGAAAATCAAGGGTATTTAATTGGTGATAAAAAAATTTCCATTGTGGGAATGGATAAAGAACCATTTGAAAATATTTTTGATTTAAAAATAGTAGAGGGGAAATATCCGGAAAATGACGATGAAATATTAATAAGTGAAAATGCAAAGAGAGGTTTAAAAAGTTCAATAGGAGATAGTGTGATTTTAAGTAGTCCAAGTGGAGGAGCAATAAATTTTACAGTTGTAGGATTTATGGAAAGCACATCTTTAAATCTAGCTGACGACTTCTATGGAGCATGGCTTACTTCAAATTCCTTTGCAAAAAATATTACAGAGGGTGTTAAACAAAGTAAGTTTTTAGTACAGTTCTCCCCTTACAGCAATATGAAAAAAAATCTGTCTGAAATAAAAGACAGTTATAATTTATCAGACTCTCAAGTTGAAGGTAACACAAAGTTATTGGGAATCTTAGGACAAAGTGACCACAACTACGCATTGCAATTATATACTGTGGCTTTTGTCTTATTTGTTTTAGTAATGCTTTCAGGAATTATAATGATAACCAACAGTTTAAATACAAATGTAATTCAGAGAACGGAATTTTTTGGACTGATGCGCTGTCTTGGAGCAACAGATAAACAAGTTATGAAATTTGTGAGAAAAGAGGCTTTAAACTGGTGTAAGATAGCCATTCCAATTGGAGTATTAATGAGTGTAGTAGTGGTTTGGGCATTATGTGGAGTACTTAGATTTGCAAGCCCACGCTACTTTTCAGAAATGCCGATTTTTGGAGTTAGTGTTGTGGGAATTGTATTAGGTGTAGTAGTGGGAGTGTTGACAGTGCTTTTAGCGGCACAGTCTCCTGCGAAAAAAGCTTCAAAGGTATCTCCGCTAATGGCAATACGTGGAAATGCAAATAATATTAAAGCAGTTAAAAAAGCTGCAAACACAAAATTATTTAATGTTGAAACAGCTCTTGGAATTGAACATGCAAAATCAAATAAGAAAAATTTTATATTAATGGTGAGTTCATTTTCACTTAGTATAATTTTGTTTTTGGCATTTTCTTCTATAATAGATTTTATGAACCATGGAGTAAAGCCCATAAGACCGAGTTCACCTGATTTTTCAATAATAAGTAGAGAGAATTCTCTAATTAATGTGGATTTAGTAAGAGAACTAGAAGAGATTAAAGGTGTAAAAAAAGTATATGGTCTAATGAATGACAGCGATATTACAGCTGTAATAAATAATAGAGAAGTGGAGATAAGCTTAAACTCCTATGAAAAAAATAGAATTAATTGGGCAAAAAGAGATTTATTAAAGGGCTCATTAAGTGATGTGGAAAATGGTGGAGTGTTAATAGTAAAAGACAGAGAAAATGCTTTTAAAGTTGGCGACAGCGTAAATTTAAAAGTTAATGGAAATATTTTTGATTTAAAAGTTGTGGGATTATTGTCCAGCGCTGATTTATATAGTGAGCAGGAAATTTTAATTTGTAGTGAAGATACATTTAAAAAACTGACTGGGAAAAGCGGATATAGTGTAATAGATATTCAATTTAATAGAGACGTCACTGATGGAGATATTGAAGAAATACACGAAATAGCCGGTGAGTATGTAGACTACTCTGATTTAAGAGAGGGAAAAAGTGAAGCAAAGGGAGCTTATTATTCTATGCTGCTATTCATATACGGATTTATTGCAGTGATTTCCCTAATTACAGTATTTAATATAAATAACAGTGTATCAATGAGTGTATCTGCCAGAACTAAACAATATGGATTTATGAGAGCTGTTGGAATGAGTGATAAGCAGCTTTTAAAAATGGTGGCTTCTGAAACATTAACCTATTCAATAGTTGGAAGCATAGTAGGATGTGCAGTGGGAGTTACAATAAATAAATACCTATTTAAAAATATGGTCACAGCTTATTGGGGGACACCGTGGACACTTCCGCTAACTGAAATATCAGTAATAGTATTAATAGTTATAGGTGCTTCTATAGTGGCAATTTACAGTCCCTATAATAGAATTAAAAAGATGTCTATAGTAGAAACTATAAGAGCAGAATAAGTAGCGTGAATTTTCACGCTGCTTTTTTTATAAGTAAGTTGACAGTGTAAAGTTTAGGAATTATAATATAGACAGTGTAAAGATTGGAGGGCAAAATGTTAAATAAATCTTACCATCACAATAATTTAAAAAAAGAGCTAATAGAAAAGGGAATTGAAATTATAAGTGAACATGGTTTAGAAAAATTATCTCTTAGAAGAGTTGCTCTTGAATGTGGCGTTAGCCACTCTGCTCCCTATAGTCACTTTAAAGATAAAGACGAGCTTTTAAGTGCTATGAAAGAATATATTACAGATAAATTTGCAGAAACTTTAGAAGAAACTGTAAAAGAGCATGGAGAAGATAAAGATATACTGTTGTACTTGGGAAGAGCTTATGTGAAATTTTTTCTTGAAAAGCCTCAATATTTTTCTTTTTTATACGGGATGTCAGATATAAATATAAATTTGTCTATAGCAAGTAGCGATGAATTTAATTATAAACCCTACGTAATTTATAAAAATGTAGTTCTAGGATTGTTTAAAGGATTTAACTATTCACAGGAAAAAATGGAAGACTTGGTAATTACACTGTGGGCATTTATTTATGGAATAACTTCTATAGCCACAATGAAAAATGTAAAATATGATAAAAACTTGGAAGATAAGTTAAGCGATTTTTTTCAGGTATTTAACTTTGAAAGGAGTTTAAAATGTTAGGAGTATATTTTAGCGGAACGGGAAATACAAAGTACTGTGTGGAGAAATTTTTAGAAAATTTTGAAGGTTCAAATACAGTATCTATAGAAGATAGCAAAGTTTTAGATGAAATAAAAAATAATAGTGAGATTGTATTTGCTTATCCTATTTACTTTAGCAACACTCCAAAGATAGTAAGTGACTTTATAGTAAATAACAGTGAAATTTTTAAGAATAAGAATATTTTTATAATAGCAACTATGGGACTTTTTAGTGGAGACGGCACAGGATGTTCTGCGAGACTGTTTAAAAAATATGGCGGAAATATTATAGGTGGACTTCATATAATTATGCCTGACAATATTAGTGATTCAAAGTTGTTAAAAAAAGAGAATGAGAAAAATAGAGAGATAATAAATAGGGCTACTAAGAAGATAGAGAAGGCTGCATACAGTTTTAAAAATGGAAATACTACAAGAGAAGGACTTGGACTATTTAGTCATATATTGGGGCTTTTGGGACAAAGACTATGGTTTTCTAATAAGACTAAAAACTATACAGATGCAATTAAAATAGATAGTTCTAAATGCATTAACTGTAAGAAGTGCATTAATATTTGTCCAATGAAAAATTTGGAGACAGAGGCAAATAAAGTAATAGCTAAAAGCAGTTGTACAATGTGCTACAGATGTATAAATATCTGCCCTGAACGCGCAATAACCCTTTTGGGAAAAGAAGTAATTGAAAGCTACGAATTAAGTAATTATATTAAATAAAATATTAATAATAATTATTATCAAAAATGGAGTAAAAAATAATTTGCGGGGTAAATAGTGAGAGGAGGTAGATTTAATGGAAAATTTAATTGGAAAAAAATTAGAAGAGTTTACAACACCTATTTATCATGAGAAATCTTTCGGAGAATTAAAAACTGAAGACTTAAAGGGAAAGTGGTCAGTATTTTTCTTTTACCCGGGAGACTTTACATTTGTTTGTCCGACAGAATTAGAGGATATTGCAAATATATATGATAAATTTGAAGAGGCAGATTGTGAAATTTATGCTGTTTCAACAGATTCAGAATTTACTCACAAAGAGTGGCACGAATCATCAGAAGCTGTGGGAAAGGCAAAATATCCTATGGTAGCTGATAGAAACTTTAAATTATCTAAGTTTTTTGGAGTGTTAATGGAAGAAGAAGGACAAGCTCTAAGGGGAACATTTATAGTAAATCCGGAGCTTGAAATAGTAGCTTATGAAGTTAACTCTCCTGGAATAGGTAGAAATGCAAAAGAGTTGTTGAGAAAAGTACAGGCAGCTCAATTTGTAGCTAAATTTGGTGATAAAGTATGTCCTGCAGCTTGGGAACCGGGAGATGAAGTTTTAACTCCGGGAATTGATCTTGTTGGAAAAATCTAATTTATATAAATAAGACCTAAATTTTTAGGTCTTATATTTTTTTGCCACATTCAGGGCAGTATTTATAATTTTTATCTAGAGGAGCGCCACATTCTGTACAGTATTTTTTAAAATTCATATTTGGATTTGTCTGACTAAAGTCATAGTCTTCATCTTCGTATTCATCTTCAGCATTAGAGGAAGAGCGTGTAGACCTATAGGGATTTTTATTTTTTTTAGAGAATAAACTAAAAGTTCTATTTTCATCTTCTTGGAGAGTGTCTTCTTCTATAGATTTTTTTTGAGACATGGCTCTTTTAAAGTTATATGTGGCTTCAAAAATACCCATTAGTATAAATATTATTCCGAAGATTGGAAAAGCGTAGCCTACAATTTTCATAGTGCCATCTGTAGCACGTAAACTGGAAGTTCCAAGATATGCCAGTACTGTCCAGAGAACACCAAATATAATAGCTGCAAGAGATCCCAGAAAACTTAAGAAGGAAGGACCTCTTTTGCGTTTAACATTTTTCATTTTAGTATCACTCCTTTATCAAGTACTTATAATATACAAGAAAATTGTGAATAATGGGAGTAAATTATTTAATATTTCCCAAATAGTCATTAAATTTTTCAAAATTTAATTTTTCTACCTCTGCTGGAAGTTTTTCAGTTTCCAAGGTACTTGTATCTAATTTTAAAACACCTTCACTGTCGCTGTAGGTAAGGGTATAATTTCCATCTAAGCCCATGTAAAATGTTGAATATAGGTCTTTTAGGTTTAAGTTACTACTGCTGATTTTTAAATTATTTTCATCAAGGTACTTTGGAATTAAAATATATTTGGGAAGATTTTCTTTTTCCTCATCACTGTAGTTTATAAACTCCACTACTTTTTTGGGATTATCCCCTTCTTTTATTGGAATGATTAACAGCTTTGCACTTGAATTAGAACACAAATCAGTAAAGACTTTATTTACAGTTCGATTATTTACAATGCTTAAATTTTCTATGCTTTTTTCTGAACTGTTGTACATAGCACTGTATTTAAGTACTAATTTACTTTGTTCAGGTTCAAAAACTTTATAGAGAGTTAAAAATGTATTTTCGTCATTTTCTCCAACATTTTTTAAATATAAACTATTGGAAGCTATGAAAGTGGAGTTGTCTTCAGGTATTTTATAGTTCTCCTCAATTATTTTCTTAACTTCATTATCTGCAGGAGTGTACTTTGAAATATCTTCAGATACTAGGTACTTGCCATTTTCTTTTTCAAGTAGAAGAACTTGGTCAGTATAAGTTACTTTTGTCATTCCTGTATTTGTCTTTCTGTAGTTTACTATTAAGAGATTATCTTTTTTAGTTATTAAGTCAAGACTGTCAATACTCACTCTTAGCTTTTGCACTTCTTTTGGAAGCTGGGCATAGTAGTCTGCTACATACAATTTATTGTCAAAGTTTCTTAAAATGCTCTTTGAATCTTCCAGTTGGTTTAATATTTCTTCACTTCTCTTTAAAGTAAAAGTCTCCTCAACTGTTTTTTTATAGGAGTTTAAATTTTCAAAGATATCCCCTGAAACTCTTATATATTTTTTCCCTTCAATTTCTCTTACATCAGAGAGGTCAAAAGTTACGTTGTCCCCAAAGATATTTCTAGTTAAGTCGTAGTTAGATATTGTATCAGATAGCAGTTTTTTAGTTTCGTCGTCTGCACTTCCAACGAACTTGTCAGGTCTGGAACAGCCCACAAGAGTTAAGGACATTGAAAGAATTAAAAGCAGTGTTAAAATTATTTTGTTCATTTGTTTCCTCCAAAGTTGAAAGTATTTTTATGCTATAGAGCTTCTTCCAATATATTTAAAACATCATAGTAGTTAACTAGCTTAACTCCATCTGGAATTATATTGTTTTTTAAATCTTCAGTTTTAAATTCAAAGGCAGGTTCTTTACTGTCATTAGAAAAAATAGTATAGTCACCTGAAACTCCATTTATAAAGTCATCTAGTTGAAAAAATCCATTTTCCTTGTAATTTTTAAGTTGAATAAATCCACTGTCAACATACTTGGGTATTACAATATATTCGCCAGAACCATTACCACTATTAAAAGAGCTATATATTACATATTGTTCTTCTGTTTTAGGAGAGTAGTTTGTATTTTCAGTATTTTCTGCAACTGTTATTAGCATTTTAGTATTGTCATTATTTGGATATAGTTTTTTAAAATAACTATTTAAAATTTGTCCGTCTTCAATTTCCAAATTTTCTATGGGAAGATTTGGATTTTGGGGAAGGGCGCAGGCATATTTTATCTCCAGTGAGTTGTCTTTTAGTTCATAAACTTTAAAAAAAGTTTTAGAAGCATTGTTAAAGGAACTTCCCGATCCTCTTAGTATTAGATTTGAATTTTCAGAGCCTAAATTAAAGTGTTCACTGATTTTTAAAATTTCTTCATTATCTGGAATGCTGTATTTGTCAATTACATCTTCAACTAAGAATTTTCCACCTTCATTCACTAAAACTAAATAGTCAGTGAAAGGTTCTTTAAAAAACAAGTCAGATGAATAAGTCTTATAACTTATAACTAAAGCATTTTCACTTTTTGTAATGACATCAATGCTATTTAAGTCCACTTTGGTTTTTCCGAATATTTCTTTAAAAAGTTCTGCATCATTGGAATTTAAGTATAGAAGATTGTCTGATTCTTTAATTAAACTGTCTTTAGAATCAAAGTTTAACTGGTCTTTTATTTTGTTTTTTGTATAAGTATTATTTAGCAAGTTTTTATAGGAGTCAAAACTTTCATATCCATAGCCCGATACTATTTTAATATAAGTTTCCCCATCAAAAACTTTAGTTTTATTTTCATCCAGAACCATTGCAGATTCAAATGGATGGGACTGCTTATAATTTAAAATAGTTTCACCTATTAGAGTTTTAGTTTCGTCGTCGGCATTTCCAATATAGTTATCAGCTTTAGAGCACCCTGTTAAAAGAACGATTGACGTCAGGGCTATCAGTATAGTTGTTAGTATTTTTTTCATGTATTCCTACTTTCTTTTGAAATAATTTATAAAGTCGTTAAATGAGATTATTTTAACGTCTTTAATATTTAAAGTGTTGTTTTTTATGTTTTCTGTATTAAATGAAATTGTGTGTTAATTTATTACTATTAAGTTTAAAAACTTGTTTAATCTCCTAAATTTTCAGCAAAGAAATTAAGAAGTGTTTCATAGTTAATATTTTCTTTTAATTTAAAGCTGCCCTTAATCCCTAAAAATGGTGAATCTGACCAAATGACAGTGGGTCCATCAGCGGCACTTAAAGAAAAAGAAGTAAAGTATTTTGGAACTACAATATATTTATTAAGCACTGCATTATTTTCTTCAGATGGAAACAATTCTTCAAATTCAATATACTTTTCAAATAAAGGCGAAGCATCTTTAGGCACAGAGGCAATTAAAGTTTCTAATTTACTGTCCGGGCTTAGTTTTTCAAAAATATTGTTAAGTACTTTAGGATTTGTTTCACTGAGTTCTTCGCGGGCTCCATATATTTTTCTCTGCCCTTCAATAGTAAGGGGCGCAATAGTATTTTTATCAACGTCAAAGTCACAGGCTTGTTCTAAATATAAGTCTTTTCCCTTAACTGTATAGACTACAAATGCAAAGTGCTTATCTTTGTATTGAGATATAAGGCCAATAAAAGTGGACTTGTCATCTGGAATATTGTAGTGTTCTCTAATTATTTTAGAATGTTCTTTACCTGCCAGTTTACAATTTGTAATTTTATAATTATCTATTAAATATTTATCGTTTTCCTTTACTAGAGTTACATAGAGTGGGTAAGTTTCTTTTGTAGGTTTATAAAAATTATCATAACTTACTATTAAAACATCATCTTTTTCAGTGACAACATCAAGAGTGTTTAGATCTGGAGTAAATTGAAGAGGCTGTTCCATAACCTTTTTGTTAATATAAACTCCACTTTTATCTGTATATAAAATTCCATTTGATGTATTGGGTTTTTCTAAAAGGTAGTCCTTTGCAGATTCTTTAGTAAAAGCATTATTTATCATTTTGTTATAGTCTTCAGGGCTGTTAAAGTCATTGCCTAGAATTCTGGCGTAGGTTTCACCATTAAAAGTCTTAGTGTCATTTTCGTCAAATTTTATATTTTCTCCCGTATAAGTATTTAGGGATAGGTATTTTGTAATTGTATTTTTTATTTCATTATCAACTTTGTTAGAACTACTGGAATTTATAGGATTATTAATACATCCTGTTAGCAGTAAACTAAGAGTTAATGCTATTATTTTTCTCATAACTTGCCTCCAAGGTTTCAAGTATGTTTTTAATTTTCAGTTAAATATTTTACAATATGGTCATAATTAACTACATTTGCATTTTCAAGTAACTTTACGTCATTTTTAGCACCTTCCAAGTTATATTCTTTAGATGCAAATTCAATTTTAATATCGCCCTCTACTCCATAAATAGGTAAACTGAAAGTAGGTGAAGAGTGGTACACGCCATCAATTTCAAATTTATGACCAGGATCATTAATATACTTTGGAATTATAATGTACTTATTATTTACTTTAGTAGATTTCGGATTTTCATCAAATGTTCCCATAAAGCTATATTCTATATAATCGTCAGTTAAGTTAGCTTTGTCTTCTGGAACGTAGCAAATTAATAGCTCTACATCATCACTTTCGTGGGGAATATCTTCAAATATATTATTTACTATATTTTCACCATCAACTTTTAGCGTCTTTACTTTGTTTGTATCCTTATTAATGTCACAAGCCTCCTTTAAGGTAAGAGTTTTTCCATTTATTTCAAATACACCGTAAGTTGAGTGGTTATATTTTTTATTGGGAAAGGAATTATTAAAATTTCCAATAAAAGTGGACTTGTCATCTGGAATATTAAAGTGCTTTCTAATTAAATTTTCCTCATCTTCACTTACAGCATTGTAGGAAAGCTTTGAAATGTCATCGTGAATTAGATATTTATCGTTTTCTTTAATAAATACCAGTTTAGATATAGGTCTATCTTCTATATTGGTTTCAGAAATAAAAGTAAATCCCACTATAAGAATGTCATCTTTTTTGGAAATTACTTTTAAATTGTCTAAATCTAAAGGCCTGTCTTTATAATATTGGTTGATATGTTCAAGAGTTTGATTGGAAATATAAATTTTTCCATCATCACTTTTAATAGCACTAAAAGAGTTTGAGTCCTTTAATAAGTTGTATTTAACTGTTTCTTTAGTAAAAGTACTATTTATCATTTTGTTATAATCTTCTACGCTGTTAAAGTCCTCTCCTAAAATTCTGGTGTAAGTTTCACCATTAAAAGTCTTAGTGTCATTTTCGTCAAATGTTATATCTTCTCCAGTATAGGTCTTTATTTCTATGTACTTTGTAATTGTATTTTTAATTTCATTATCAACGTTGTTAGAACTACCGGAGCTTGTAGGCTTGTTAGTACATCCCGTCAGTAGCAGTAAACTAAGAGCTAATATTATTATTTTTTTCATAATTGTCCTCCTATATGAACTGTTAAGGTTAATATTAAACTTAATACCATTATAAGCGCAGTAGCTCAGTATGTAAATTATTCATACTTCCAGATTTGTACTTTTCAAATACATATTTTTACTAAGAAAACAGATTAGAGTTATTTTGTATTTTAAATATGCGGTGTTTTTAATTCACAGTATTATGGTATAATATAAATGTTAAAGCTATGAAGAATGGAGATTATAGGTTGGAAGATCAAATAAAAGAAAAGCCCATAGGGGATATAGAACGCTCCATAATAAAGACCTACAGAAAAAATATTTGGGTTAAATTTATAAGGGCGATAAATGAATTTGAAATGATAGCAGATGGAGATAAAATAGCCATTGCAATTTCAGGGGGAAAAGATTCTCTCACTCTTGCAAAATTATTTCAAGAGTTACAAAAACATGGGAAGATGAATTTTGAATTGGAATTTATTGCAATGGATCCCGGATTTAAAGAGGAGAATAGAAAGCTTTTAGAGTATAACTGCAATTATTTAAATATTCCTGTTAAAATTCACAATTCAGATATATTTGAAGTGGCCAATAGAGTTGCGGGAGATAGCCCTTGTTATATGTGTGCAAGAATGAGAAGGGGAAATTTATATGCAAAAGCTCAGGAGTTGGGCTGCAATAAACTGGCACTGGGACACCACTTTAATGACGTTGTAGAGACGATTATGTTAAATGTTTTATTTGCGGGAAATTTTAAAACTATGATGCCAAAACTTCACTCTGATAACTTTAAGGGGTTGGAATTAATCAGACCGATGTATTATATAGAGGAGGAAGCCATTATTAGATTTATGAAATCTACTGGCTTAAATGCCCTTGACTGCGCATGTACAATTGCAGAGAAAAAAGAGGGCAATATGAGATTTTACGTGAAGGACTTAATTAAAGAAATTAAGGGAGTTCATGAAAATGCTGATATTAATATACTCAGGTCTGCTGAAAATATAAATATGGGTGCAATAGTAGGATGGAAGACTAGAGATGAAAAACATTCATTTTTGGAAAATTATAATCAGGAGGAACAAAATAAAGTATGAAACTTATTTCGTGGAATGTAAATGGACTTAGAGCGGTGGTAAAAAAAGGGTTTGTTGATATTTTTAATGAACTTGATGCAGATGTTTTTGCGTTACAAGAAATAAAACTTTCAGAGGGACAACTTGACCTTGAATTAGAAGGATATGAAATGTACTATAACTATGCCCAGAGAAAGGGATATTCCGGAACAGCTATCTTTACAAGGAAAAAACCTTTAAATGTAAGCTATGGAATAGGTATGGAAGAACACGAAGATGAAGGCAGAGTTATAACTGCAGAATTTGAAGATTTTTATTTTATCACCTGCTACACGCCAAATTCCAAGAGGAAGCTTGAAAGACTTGAGTATAGAATGGTTTGGGAAGATGAATTTAGAAATTATCTAAATACTTTAAATGAGAAAAAACCTGTAATACTATGTGGAGATTTAAATGTGGCACATGGCGAAATAGACCTTGCAAATCCAAAGACAAATCACAAAAGTGCAGGATTTACTGATGAAGAGAGAAATAAATTTACAGAACTGTTAAATGCAGGGTATATAGATACTTTTAGATACTTCTATCCCGATAAGGAGCAGGAGTATTCGTGGTGGAGTCACTTTGCAAAGTCCAGAGAGAGAAACATTGGCTGGAGAATTGACTATTTTGTAGTGTCTGAGAGATTAAAAGATAGACTTGTAGATGCAAAAATTCATCAATCAATTATGGGTTCAGATCACTGCCCAGTAGAATTGTTGTTAAAGTAGGAGGAGTTATGGAAAACTTACTAACAGAACAAATAAATGACCATTTATATTATATTGGAGTAAACGACCGTCAAACAGAACTTTTTGAAAATATGTGGCCGCTACCTGATGGAGTTGCATATAATTCGTTTTTAATGACCGGTGAAAAGAACATTATAATGGACTTGGTTAAAGTAAATACAATAAGTACTTATATTGAAAAAGTACAGGAAATTTTAGATGGTGGAGATTTAGACTATATAGTAATTCACCATGTTGAGCCGGATCACTCATCGGGAATAAAGAATATTTTAGAACTCTATCCCAATGTAAAAATAATATGTAATAAAAAAACTGCTCCATTTTTAAAGAACTTCTATAATATAGAAGACAATTTAATAATAGTGTCAGAGGGAGAAACATTGGAGCTGGGAAATAGAAAGCTTACATTTTACATGACACCTATGGTTCACTGGCCTGAGTCAATGGTATCTTATGAAGAGGAGACTAAAACTCTATTTTCACAGGATATTTTTGGCGGATTTGGAACTTTAAACGGAGCTATTTTTGACGACCAAGTTAGGTTTAATGACAACTACTACTCTGAAACTACCAGATATTTTATAAATATAGTTGGAAAATATGCCTCTCAGGCACTTAAAGCTTTAAATAAATTGTCAGAGCTTGAAATAAAGACAATTTGTCCTGTGCATGGAGCTATTTGGAGAACAAATCCTGAAAAGATATTTAATCTATATACAGATTTAGCTAAACAAAAAGTAAAAGACGGCGTTTTAATCATATATGGCTCAATGTATGGAAATACTGAGAGAATGGCAGAGGCTGTTGCAAGAGGAGTGGCAAAGGGAGGAATAACTGACATTAAAATAAGAGATGTTGGAAAGACTTCATTTTCATACCTATTGGCAGAAGCTTGGGAGACAAGAGGTGTAATTTTAGGGTCTTGCACTTATAACAACAACATATTTCCTCCAATGAGCTTTTTAATGGAAGAATTAAAACAGCAAAAAATGAAAAATAATATCTGGGGAATTTTTGGCTCCTACTCATGGAGTGGTGGAGCACTTAAGAGATTGCGCGGGTTTGTTGAGGAAAACAAGTGTGACGTTTTAGATATACAACCTGAAATACAGGGTGCAGCAGATGAGGAAGAGCTAAGGGAATTAATAAAACTTGGTGAAGAAATGGCTAAAGCCATAATAGCAAAAAGAGAATTAGAATAAAAACTGTGAGATAAGAAAACTCTTATCTCATTTTTTTCTTTATATATTTTTAAGTCTTTGGTAGAATAATACAAGAGGTGAAAAGATGAAAAAAACTTTAAGTATTTTTTTGACTATACTTATGCTTTTAACACCTTCAGTATCTTTTGCAACACAGACCACTAATACTGAAGAACCAAAGGAAATAAGAAATCAAAATATATATGTGCCCACAAAAAATGGAGTTCAAAGGGCAACATATGAAGAAGCTGTAAAAATAGAAGAATTAAATCAAGAACCCCTAATAGAACTTTGCGACTCCTATATTTTAGGAGATTATAAAAGTGGGAAAATTTTAGAATCTTACAATATAGATGAAATAAAATCTATGGCTTCCATGTCAAAATTAGTCAGTATATTTGTTGTCATGGACAAGATTAAAGATGGGACAATAAGTAAAGACGATATTGTAACTATAGATCATGAAAGCGCAATGCTTTCAGGTTCCACTTATAAATTAAAAGAAAATGAACAAGTAGATGTTTGGACTTTAGTAAAAGCCTCTCTTATAGTATCGGGAAATGATGCTATAACTGCTCTTGCGAAGCACATATCAGGTTCAAAAGAGGCTTTCGTAGTGTTGATGAACGACAAGTGTAAAGAACTTGGACTTGAAAATGCACATATGGTAAACCCCACAGGACTTACTGACTACTCAATTGAAGACTACAACAAAATGACTACAAGAGAGATGTTTTTCTTGACGAGAGAACTTATAAAAGAATATCCCGAACTACTTGAAATTACATCAATGCCAAAGTTGGAAGACGACACCAGAAATTTCTTGGAATACAATACAAATCCGCTACTGGGAATAGTTGAGGGAATAGACGGTTTGAAAACTGGCTATACAAATGCATCTGGGAGATGTTTAGTTGCCACAGGTCTTAGAAAAGGTGTTGAGGGAAAATCTTTGGACACTAGACTTATAGGAATTACAACAGGCTCAAAAAACGACTGGTCCAGATACGTTGCAGCAAAAAGACTTTTAGGAGAGGGATTTGAAACCTATAAGTACAAAGTTGTGGGAAATGTGGAAAAACCTGTAAAGACCATAGAAGTTGAAGAAGCAAGCAAAGATAAGGTAGAAGTATATGAAGAAAATACTGGCTCAGTTCTCTGGGATGGGAAAAGTGAAATAAAAAAACAAATCAGTATAGAGCCGGGATTAAAAGCACCAATTGCAGCAGGAGAAGTAGTAGGTACTATAACCTATAAAATGAATGACGAACAAATTTTAAAAAGTGACCTAATAGTAAAAGAAAGAGTTAGCGAAAGAGGATTTTTATTTAAAATAAAAAATGCCTATGAAGATATTTTTTCGAATATTGGGAAAGTAGCATAAACTAAAAGACATCTTAAATTTAAGATGTCTTTTATAATATAGATATATTTTTAGTTTAGGATTTAAATTTAAATTGAGGTGTAAGAAATGGAATTTAGAGAATTTGAATATATTATAACCGTAGCAAAATATCAGTCATTTACAAAGGCTGCTGAAAAACTATATGTTTCTCAGCCTACGATAAGTCAAACAATTACAAATGTTGAAAAAAAGTTGAATGTGAAACTTTTCGATAGAAGTTGTTTTCCCATAAAACTTACTTATTCTGGTGAAAGATATGTTGAGATAGCTAAAGAAATAATTAGCTTAAAAGATAATCTTTTAAAAGAGTTATCAGACATTAATAATGGAGAACAAGGGAAAATAAGGTTAGGTACGCCAACAGAAAGAGCAGCTCATGTTATTCCGTTAGTCATAGGAGATTTTAAAAGAGAATATCCAAAATATGAAGTTGTTGTTATTGAAAATAGTAGTAAAAATTTAAGAAAAATGCTCGTTGAAAAAGAAGTAGATATACTTTTGCTTCCTCAAAAAGAACAAGAAATAGATTTAGATATTGAAGATGAATTTATATATGAAGAAAAATTATTATTGGCAGCTAAAAAAGGGCTTGTAAAAAGCGAGGATTTAATTGGGAATTATAAAAATGTTTTTCCTGTAAAAAATATAAATAAATATCCTTTGATAATGCTTAAAAAAGGCCATGCAATGAGGTTGACTTTAGATGTATTACTAAAAGATATTAAAGATCAAAAAATATATATGGAGACAGACAGCCATACATATTCAGCGTTGCTGGCAAGTAAAGGACTGGGAATAACTATTGTGCCAACGAGAACTAGGGAATTATTAAGAAATAATAATGAATTAGATTATTTCTTAATAGAAAAAACAAATGGAGAGTTTCTCAATAGAAAAATATATGCTATTTATCGTAAAGATTATTATATGAGTAAGGCAGAAAAAAAGTTTTTAAATATTATAAAAACCAAATTAAAGGTCATAGAAAACATTTCAATCTTATAGTATATATCCTATGAAAGTTATAAGAAATGGATATTAGCCTTTACTATAATAAAGTGATATGCTGAAAAAAACGAATAATAAGTATTTAAGAAAGTGTTTCTTTTTAAATAATAATGAGGTGCATAAGATGATTAAATTAACAAATGGCAGTTATTTAGTAAATGATAGATTACTTGATGAAGAAGAAGCAAGTAAAAAATGTGGAGATAGACTAAATAAAAAACTGTCCAAAAAAGGAACGATGTCATATAAAATTTTAGAAAAACATAATGTAAATGAGAGTAGTGAGAACTTAAAAATTAAATTTGACTCATTAACTTCACATGATATTACATATGTAAATATAATTCAAACTGCTAGAGCAAGTGGAATGAAATATTTTCCAAAGCCCTATGTATTAACAAATTGCCACAATAGCTTATGCGCTGTTGGGGGAACTATTAATGAAGATGATCATAAGTTTGCCCTATCTGCTATAAAAAAATATGGAGGCATTTATGTGCCACCTAACTTAGCGGTAATTCACTCGTATAATAGAGAAATGATGACAAAAGTAGGAAGTATGATTTTGGGATCAGATTCTCATACAAGGTATGGGGCACTTGGCACAATGGGAATTGGCGAAGGTGGAGGCGAGTTGGTTAAGCAGTTAATAGGTGGTACATATGATATTAAATATCCGGAAATAATAGCAATATACTTAGAGGGCAGTCCAATGCAAAGTGTAGGACCACAAGATGTTGCATTGAATATAATAAAGGCTGTGTATGAAAAGAAATTTGTAAAAAATAAAATTTTAGAATTTATAGGAGATGGAATAAAAAATCTTCCAATTGAATATAGAAATGGAATTGATGTTATGACAACAGAAATGGGATGTTTAAGTTCAATTTGGCAGACAGATGAAGAGGTTGGAAATTATTATAGAATTCATGGGAGAGAGAAAGATTATAAAGAGTTACGGCCCGAAGAATTTGCACATTATGATGGAGCAGTAGTAGTAAATTTATCAGAAATTAAACCATCTATAGCTGTACCTTTTAATCCAAGTAATGTATATACAATAGAAGAATTTAAAGAAAATACAAGTGAAATAATTAAAAAAATTAAATTAGAAGCGAATGAGTTGTTTAAAAATCAAAATATAAATATAGACTTGACATCTAATTTTAAGGATGGAGATTTTTATGTTGATCAAGGTATAGTAGCTGGTTGTTCAGGCGGAACTTATGACAATATTGTAGAAATGTCAAACATATTAAGAGAATCCTCTATAGGCAATGATAAATTTTCATTAAATGTTTATCCGGGAAGTCAACCTGCATATTTAGAATTAGTTAAAAATGGAACAGTAAGCAGTTTAATGGAGTCTGGAGTGGTTGTTAAACCAGCTTTTTGTGGACCTTGCTTTGGGTCAGGAGACACTCCTGAAAATAATGGATTTTCAATTAGGCATGTAACTAGAAATTTTCCAAATAGAGAAGGATCAAAGCCGACAGAGGGACAAATATCTTTAGTTGCACTAATGGATGCAAGAAGTATAGCAGCGACTGCTTTAAATTTAGGGAAATTGACAGGTGCCGATGAAATTGAATATTCATCAGAAGTAAAGCCCTATAATTTTAATGGGGGAATTTATGAGAAGAGAGTTTTAGATTGCTATAAAAAACCAGATCCTTCTATAAAATTAGTATACGGACCAAATATAAAGGATTGGCCAGAATTTATGGGATTGAAAAATAATTTACTTGTTAAAATTGCTGCATATATAACAGATGAAGTAACGACTACAGATGAACTGATTCCATCAGGAGAAACGTCAGCCTATAGGTCTAATCCAGAGAGGCTAGCAGAATATACTTTGAGTCGTAGATATCCTAGTTATGTTGAAAACTCTAAAAAAATTAGAGATGAAAATTTTAATTTAAAAAATTCTGAAAAAGTTTTAGAAATTAAAAAAATACTTTCTAGAGATATAGGTGATTTAGATTTAAATGAATTAGTGTATGGAAGTGGAATATATGCTAATAGCATTGGAGAAGGCTCCGCTAGAGAACAAGCTGCATCAAATCAAAAAGTTTTAGGAGGAGTTGCCAATTTTGCCAAGAATTATGCAACGAAAAGATATAGGTCTAATTTAATTAATTGGGGTATTATTCCCTTTATTGCTGAAGAATATGAGAAGTTTAAGGAAGGTAATTATATATATATACCTAATATAAAACAAAGTGTTTTATTAGGTGAAAAGTCTATTAAAGCATATGTAATATCAGAAAATAACACATTAGAAGAAATATTTTTAGGATTGGACTTTCTAACAGATATAGAAAGGGAAACACTTGTGGCAGGGTCGTTAATTAATTTAAATAAAAATAATAATTAGGAGGGATAAAATGAAAAAAGTTGATTTAACGAATGTGTTTGACATGCATGTACATACATCACCTGATATTAGAGAAAGGCGTTATACAGACTTTGACATGCTAGAAGCAGGATTAAAAATTCATGCTAGGGGCATAGTTTTAAAGTCTCACCATGGAACAACTATGAACAGAGCTTTTTTGTGCAATCTTTATAATAAAAAAGTTCATGGGAAGAATCAATTTGAAATGTTTGGATCAGTAGTTTTAAATAATGCAATAGGGGGCCTTAATCCAGTTGCTGTTGAAACAGGTTTAAAAATGGGAGCAAAAGTTATTTGGCTTCCAACTATGGATGCTAGAAACCATAGGGAAAAATATGGACAATTAGGTGGAATTGAATGTTTAGATGAAAAAGGTACAATTGTTGAGCCGTTGAAAAAAATTTTTAAGTTAATTAAAGACTATGATGTAGCGTTGGGAACAGGTCATATATCTCCTAAAGAAATTTTTGAAGTTGTAAAACAGGCTAAAGATATGGGATTAAAAAAAATAGTTATAACTCATCCTGAATTCTGGGTTGTAGGGATGACTCATGAAGAACAACAGCAAATAGTAAAAGACTATGACGTTATTTTAGAAAGATGCTATGCTCAACCACTTGGTGGTGGAAAGTATAAGAGTAATTTAAAAGATAATTTAGAGATAGTTAATTTAGTTGGTTATGAGAATGTAATGGTAGATACCGATGGAGGGCAAGTAGAAAATCCTCCATGGGAAGATGCACTTGGAGAATACATGCAGTATCTATTAGATAATGGTATTAGTGAAGAAAAAATATATCATATGACTAGAACTATTCCTTCAAAGTTGTTGGATGTTGATATAGGGGGTTAATTATATGGATTATATTAGTTTATTAGTTATAGCGGCTATTGCAATATCTATATTTCTTGGATATAAAACAGGAATAAATACAGGGCTGTTTTCTATAGGATTTGCCTATTTGATAGGTGCATTTTTATTGAATATGGAGACAAAAGAAATAATTAACACATGGCCTATAAGTATATTTTTTGTAATATTGTCGGTATCGCTATTTTATAATTTTGCTGTAGTTAATGGAACACTTGAAAAATTAGCAATGCATTTATTATATGCAAGTAGAAAATTTCCACAGTTGATATTATTAGTTATATATTTTGCAGCAACTTTAACAGCCGGACTAGGAGCAGGATATTTTACAATATTGGCTTTCTTTGCTCCGATTACATTGTTACTTTGTAAGAAGACAAATACAAATAGTCTATTAGGAGCTATAGCAGTTAACTATGGGGCCTTGGCAGGAGCAAATTTTATGATTTCAGCAAGTGGAATCATATTTAGAGGATTAATAGCTGACACAGGGTTAGAAAGTCAGGCTTTTTCAGATGCAACATATATATTTGGTGCTACATTTATAATGCCAATAGTAGTTATAATAGGGATGATGTTATTGAGCAACAGAGGAAAAGATAACAAGCATTTAGAAATAGAAAAACCTGAGCAATATAATAAAAAGCAAAAAATTAATTTATATTTAATTTTTTCAATGATAGCAATAGTATTAATTTTTCCTATATTACATAATATTTTACCTAAAAATGAGACAATAGCTTTTATTAATTCAAAATTGGATATTGGTTTGGTGGCTATGATATTTTCAGTAATAGCATTCTTATTTAAACTTGGAGATCAAAAAGAAGTAATAGCTAGAGTTCCTTGGGGTACTCTTATAATGATTTCTGGTGTAGGTATGTTAATACAAGTTGCAATAAAAGCAGGAACAATAGACTTATTGGCTAGTTTTGTATCTACAAACATACCAAAGTTTTTAGTACCTTATGTATTGGCCTTAATAGCGGCAGCAATGTCGTTTTTCAGTTCAACTTTAGGAGTTGTAACACCAGCATTATTTCCAATTATTCCCGAAATTGCGGCTGCTACAAATTTGAGTACAACTTTATTGTTTACAGCTACAGTAGTTGGTGCACAATCAAGTTCTATTTCTCCATTTTCTTCAGGAGGAAGTTTAATACTTGGTTCTATTTCAGGAGAGGAAGAAAGAAACAAAATGTTCCCAAGATTGTTATTTAAGGCTGTTCCATTATGTGTATGTGCAGCTTTGATTACAACATTTATTCTGACAATTGTTATTTGAAATGTGATATAAAGATTAACAGATACTGTGAAAATTAATTTTCGCAGTATCTGCTTTTGAATATAAAGACAATATTAAAATACCAAGAACCTTATTTTAAATCTCATAATAGTCAAATATAGTTTTTGCAACTTCTCTAGAATTGTTATTTTTTAATACAAGGTCAAAGTTTGATTTTTTAATGCTGTAGTTTTGGTCGTAGTACTTTTCTATTAAGTCTTTAATTACAGTGTCATAATCTCTATTTTCAATTAGATTTTTATAGTTTTTAAATCGTTCTGCACTTATATATTTTCTAAGTTCATTTAATGAGCTTAAAATTTCACTTTCAAAATTTTCATTAGCTGAGTTTACGTAGTCTTCTCTTATTCGTCGCACTCTGTCTTCAATCTTTGATGTTATTAATACTTGATTTGAAGATAAGTTGTAATCGTCATAGAGGTATTTTGGAACTGAAACTTTTCCAATTTTTATACTTTCACTTTCCACAAATACAGTTTTATTTTTAAAGGAGTTTAACTTGTCAAATAACAAACTTTCAAACATCTTTTGAGTTGGCTGTTTTTCAAGTCCTACGCTTCCAAAGGAAGATCCTCTATGCGATGCCAGTTCTTCTAAATTTAAAACTTGTGCTCCTAGGGATTCAAGTTCATTTAAAATTCTGGTCTTTCCAGTTCCGGTGTAGCCGTTTATATTTATAAATTCAAATTTTTCAGACAGTTTTGGAAGTTCTTCAATAATGTAGTGGCGATAGCCCTTGTATCCAAAGTTAAGTTTAAATACTCTCTCATCTAAGCTCTTTAAAAAATTAAAGAGAACTGTACTTCTGTATCCTCCCCTTGAACAAAATAGTACAATATCTTTTCCGTGGTTTATATTGGAAATATATTTAAAATAATCATTTAATTTAATGGAAGCGTATTTTACTCCTAGTTCCTTGGATTTTTCAATTTCACTGTTCACATATAAAATACTTACTTCTCTTCGCTCAATGTCGTTTAAAATGGGCATATTAATTGCGCCTGGAATGGTGGAGTTTTCAAATTCAGTTTCACTTCTAAGGTCAATATACAATGGGTTTTCAAAATTTAATGATTCTTCATATTCTGTAGATCTAAACATAATAACCTCTCTTCAAAGGTCATTATACTAGATATAAAAAATTTTTAAAAGGTAGTTAATGTAGGTGCTAAGTGATAAAATATATTCGAGGTGTATTATGAAACTTGATGTTTGTGGAGGTTGCAATGCTAAAATTGGCGCAGGCTCCCTTGATAAAATTTTAAAAAATATAGAAATATTTAAAAGACCGGATATACTGATTGGATTTGATGGAAAAGAAGATGCGTCTGTTATAGAAATTACAGAGGATATTGCAATTGTATTTACTGTAGATTTCTTTCCTCCAATGGTTGAAGACCCTTATATATTTGGGCAGATAGCTGCTGCAAATGCACTAAGTGATTGCTATGCAATGGGTGCAGAGCCTGTATCTTGTTTAAATATTGTCTGTTTTCCCGAAGAAGAGGACAAGGAAGTTCTAGAGGAAATTTTAAGGGGCGGAGCAGATAAAGTAAAAGAGGCAGGGGCAACTTTAAGTGGTGGACACTCCATTCACGATCCAAAGATAAAGTATGGACTTTGTGTAATAGGAAAAGTAAATCCAAGTAAAATATATAGAAACAATACTCCAAAAGTTGGAGACAAATTAATTTTAACTAAGCCACTGGGTGTGTCCCTATTGTCAAGCGGATATTCAGTTGGAGAAGTAAGTGTTGAAGATTTTAATAGAGCTGTTGAAAGTATGATTAAATTAAATAAGTACAGCTTTGAAATTTTAAGTAAGTATAATTTAAATGCCCTTACTGATGTAACGGGATTTGGACTGCTGGGACATTTAAGTGAAATGCTTACAGAAGATTTTAGTGCAGAGATTAATTCCAATGCTGTAAATATTTTAAAAGGTGCGAAAGAGGCAGCTGCTGATTTTTTATTTACTGCAGGTGGTCAGCGAAATAGAAATGCCTTTGAAAGTAAAGTTAAATTTTTAATAGATAATTTTGCAATGGAAGAAGTGTTATTTGACCCTCAGACTTCAGGAGGGCTGCTCTGTGCACTGGACTATAAAAGTGCAGAAGAAGCGCTTGAAGAGTTGAGAAAGAACAATATAGAGGCAACAATTATTGGAGAAGTCGTTTCAAAAAGAGAAAAATCTATTTATGTGAGGTAAGTTATGAAAACAATTGATGCAAGAGGGCTGGCTTGTCCAAGACCTGTAATTATGTCTAAAAAAGCTATAAAAGAAGAACAATTAGAAGAGTTAACTGTAAAAGTGGACAATGAAATAGCCACTCAAAATTTATCTAAAATGGGAACACAGCTTGGATTTACTTCAGACACTAAAAAGATCTCAGATAGTGACTATGAAGTGACTTTAATAAAATCAGAAGACTGTCAATGTGAAGTTATGACTGAGGAAGATAGTTCAGAGTATATAGTTGCAATTTCTGCAGATGAAATGGGCAGAGGAGATGAACTTTTTTCTAAGACTCTACTAGAGGGATTTGTATATGCTCTAAGAGAACAAGACGTATTGCCTAAATATGTAGTGCTATACAATTTGGGAGTGAAGTTATCAACTCTTAACAAGACTACAGTGGAAGATTTAAAATATCTTGAAGAAAATGGAACTGAAGTATTGTCATGTGGACTTTGCTTGGATAACTACAATTTAAAAGAGGAGTTAAAAGTTGGGACTGCAACTAATATGTATAGAATTTGTGAACTTTTAAGATTATATAAAGTCGTAAGTCCATGCTAAGTTATTATCTATTTACATTTGAGTCGTCAAATAAGGCGATGGCAGCAAAAACAGCTACAAAAAATATAGAGGATATGAGAATAATTCCATTAATTCCTGAAATTTCAGCAGGCTGTGGACTTGCACTAAAGTACTCCGGAAGAGAACTTGAAGAAGTAGTTAAAGTTTTAAAAAATAAAAATGTTGAATTTGAAGAAGTTTATAGCGTTGGAGAAGATAGAGTCATTGAAAGGGTTAGAGATGATTTATTTAGATAATGCAGCAACTACAGTAAAAAAGCCTAAGTCTGTTGCAAAGGCCGTTTACAATTCAATATCAAGTGAAAAATTTGGGAATCCTTCAAGAGGTTCTCATGACTACTCGCTAAATTCGCTGGAGGGGTTGTTTGAAACCAGAGAAATAATTGCAGAGTTCTTTGGGGTAGAAGACCCTTTAAAAGTAGTATTGGTTAGTAATGTAACCACTGGACTAAACCTTGCAATAAAAAGTCTCTTAAATGAAAGAGACCACATAATAACCAGTGATGCAGAGCACAATAGTGTACTGAGGCCGCTGTACCAACTTGAAGATTTAGGTGCAGATATTTCCTACTTACCCCTTGATGACAAGGGAAATATATTAGTTGAAAATTTAGAAAAGAACTTAAAAAAGAATACCAAGGCCGTTGTGATTACACAGGCTTCAAATATTTCGGGAATAATTACAAACTTGGACTATATATATGATTTTTGCATTAAAAATAGTCTGCTGTTAATTGTAGATGGAGCTCAAGGAGCTGGAACCATAAACTTTAAACTAAGTGGGAGAAAACTTCCCAATATGGTCTATGCTTTTACTGGACATAAATCTCTATATGGACCTCAAGGCACAGGTGGGCTGATTTTTATAGGAGATTTAAAACCAAAAGCTGTATTTAGCGGTGGAAGTGGAATAAAATCTTTTGAGAGAGAACAGCCAAATATGTTGCCGGATATTTTTGAATATGGAACTCAAAACATTCATTCAAACTTGGGACTTTTAGAGGGAGTAAAGTATTTAAATGGAATTGGAATGGATAGAGTTGAGAAAAAGCTTAAGTCGTTGACAGATTACTTTTACAGCGAAGTTAAGAAAAATGAAAATGTAGTACTCTACAATGAACTTCATGAAAATTCAGTTCCAATAGTGGCATTAAATGTAAAGGACTACTCTTCAGCTAAAGTTGCAGATGTTCTTTGGAACAAGTATAAAATTGCAACGAGAGCAGGTTCTCATTGTGCTCCAAGGTACCATGAGAGTATGGGGACTAAAGAGAGGGGAATGGTGAGATTTTCCTTTTCCACATTCAATAGATTTGAAGAGCTGGACTATGCTCTGGAAGTTTTAAAGAAAATATAGAGATTATTTGTAAATGCTAAATAAAAAAGTTAGGTTGTATGTCGATTAAAAATCGCAATAACCTAACTTTCTTTTTATAGTTTACGACTTATTATTTTAAATTTCTCAAATAAAACAAACGAAACCAATTGTATACATTTTATTGTAATCTATTTAATTTAATGTATTAAATATCATTACCTAAAATACTATGATAGTCATATATTAAATAGTCATATATTAAAAGTTTTGAGAAAAATGTTAAAATCTAAATTTTTGTGTTATATCTTAGGTAAAAAAACAAGTATATTACTCAAATAGGGGTATATTACTTATACATAGCTATATGCAATATATTTATTTAGGAGGTGGTAATAGTTTTAATTTATACAAATTTTGTTTGGTGTATTTAATAATTTATGGAGGTGCAATTTAAATGTTGAATTTGAGCTCAAGTGAAAAATCTAAAGTAATTTCTGCTGTGGAGATGGCAGCAGTATCAAATGTATCTAATCTCACTGCAGATAGAGTGGTTGCTTTAACAGGTGGACACGGGATGGTAAATATGGCTATACATACTGTAGCAAATGTAATAACTGATGAATTGTTAAGAGGCAGTAAATTATCAATTGAATTTGCAGATGCAAGAAAATTACCAATAGATGATTTGATGGAAAAAGCTATAAAAGTTGCCAAAAAATCAGGAGCTGATAGTGCCAATGCAGCATTAATAGTAGCCTGTATTATGTACTTAGCAGGATCAAAAGCACAAGTGGGAATACCAGCAGGAAATAGAAAGTTAGGAGCAACAGCTAGAATGTTGGCTGGAGTTGATAGAATAGGAGTAGCTAACGTCCCCACAGCTAAGATGAATAATAAAATATCAGGTTTTCCGGCTGTAATGGCTATTTATCAGGCAATGATGGAAGGAAAGCTGACAAGTTATGATGGAAGAAATATACCAAATTTTGTTGCTGGAGGACCATTATACGGTCATAGTGCTTTAGGAGAAGATTTTATATGGCCGGAAATGGCAGAAAATGGTGCGAGAATAGGAACGCAAGCTATGCTTGATGCAATGGCAGGTGCTGGAATGAGACCTCATCCATTTACAGCAGCTGTATTAGGAGCAGCGGCAATTTTAGAAGTGATTCACCCAGATGCAGAAGTCCCTGAAGAAAGTGGTACATATGGAAGAATGAGTTCTGCATATTTAGTGGGAAAATCAGCAATGGTGACTGCAGGATTGCCTGAAAAATTACATTTGAAAGTTACTGGAGAAGAATTTGATACTGCGCAAGTTGTAGGCGATGTCGGGTTGATATTAAAAGATATTGGGGGACCATCGGTTATAGGAATGATGGCTTTTGACGAAATATTTGCAGCTTTTGAAGAAATGATATCAGGATTTTCAGGGTCGCCAATAAATGCTCCTATAGGTCACGTTGGTGCATATGCTGTAATTGGCATGAAAGCATTAATTGAAAATGAAGGCGATGTTGACAAAGTAGCAAGTATGATTGCAAAAGAACGTGAGGCATCTTCTTTTGATCCAGAAGTTGCGATGATCAGTATAAATACAATTTGTAGGAAAGCAAATGAACTGTTTTCAGGACCTGTTACAAATATGCTCATAGAAGCAACAGAACCAACGAGAGCAAATGCGATTCATAAAAGAGCAGAATTTGTAGTTGATGAACTTTCTTTAGATAAAAATTTAGAAGATATAGTAAAAGAGTTAGAAGACGAACGTATCAGAAATGTAGAAGAGAATGCGAATAGGATTCTTTCGGCAATGGCTGGAGATAAAGTTATAGTTAAAGTATTAAAAATAGAACCAGGTGCAAGAAGAAAAGCCAAGACGGCTAAAAAATACTTGGCATTTGACCCATTAGTAGATATAAGTCTTACAATTGGTAATAATACTGCAGTTATGGAAAACTTTGTTCATGAGTTGATTCCTCAAATTAGTAGAGGAGAGCGAGAGGACATTGCTTGGGCAGCACCATTTGCAGCAACAGTAGTAAGTGAATTGGTCCTTGCTTCTGTAAGTATTATAAACATAGTAGTTCCGGCTGCAGTTGCATCGGCGCTTAAGTTGTATTCACCAAAGGAAGCAGCAACAATTTCAGAAAAAGCAGCATATATAACGGGAGCAATACCAGGAGGAAAAGTAGCTGGAACAAATGTAGGAAAATTGGCACTAAATATAATGGAATATTGAATTTAGCTCTAATCTATAGTTGAAAATATTTTCAACTATAGATTAGAATTTTTAAAAATAATTCAAATTTAAAATAGGGATGATTATATGAATAAATTATTTTCTAAAGAAGGAATATTGTTACTGGTACAAATTGATCATTTAAATGGTGAAATATTAGGTTCTGTCTTTGAGTATTTATATGAAGCAGGAGCTTTAAATGTACAATGTATACAAACTATTACAAAAAAGAATAGACCGGGAAACATCTTGTTAATAGATGTTCCTTTAGGAAAAATAAAAGAAGTAGAATGTATAATAATTAATGAATTAGGCTCTACAGGTTGGCATAGAATAAGTACAGACCATATGCATGTTCCAGTGGAAATAGTTACTAGAAAAGTAAAAATATTAATAGATTCTTATAATTTTTTATTTGAACTTCAAGGTAAAAAAGTAAAAGGAGAAGCTGGAAGTATTAGACCGGAACACAGTAATTGCATTAAATTAAAGGAAGAAATACGGAAATTTTGTAAGATAGAAGTTCCACTTAAACTAATATATGAAAAAGTTCAAACTTTGTTTAATGAAGAGCAAACAGAGTTAATTTTTAATAAAAAAGATATTCTATGATGTTTTAAAGGAGATATGTGTGATGAGGGGACTGTATTTTGAATGTGATTCAGGAATAAGTGGAGATATGACAGTGGGGGCTCTTTTGGATTTAGGTGCAAGTAAAACATTATTAATAGATGGATTAAAAAGTTTAAACATAGATGGATTCAGAATAGAAATTGAGAAAAAACGGAAAAGAAATATAGAAGTATGTGATTACAATGTCATTCTAGAAGGATATCCAAAAGAAAGCAGAAATATACATGATATATCAAAAATAATAGAACAATCTTTGATTTCAGAAAATGCAAAAAAAATATCAAAAATAATATTTAACATAAAAGCAGAAGCTGGTGCTAAAGCACATAATGTATCTGTTGATAAATTTTATTTCCATGAGCAAGGGGCACTTGATTCAATTGCGGATATTGTAGGAGCGGCAATATGTTTTGATGATTTAAAAGTTGAGGAAGTTATAAATTTAAGAGTAAATGATGGGTGTGGTTATATAAAATGTAAAGATAAAATTTTAAGTGTTCCAGTGCCAGCAACAAAACTAATATCTCAGAAATACAATTTAAATTTAGTTAGTACTGATGAAAAAGGAGAAATGGTTACTCCTACTGGTGCAAGTATACTCGCAGGGATAAAAACTATGGATTTTTTACCTGAGAATTATGTTGTGGAAAAAGTTGGTTTTGGAAATGGAAAAAGAAATTATACAAATGGAAGTATTCTAAAAGTTTCTTTAATTAGTTGGTAATAATAGGGGGTGTTTTATGAAGAATGATATTGAAATGGCAAAGAAAATATTTTTTGATGAAAAATTATCTTTGGTAATAGTTAAAAACAACAAGGTGATTATTAAAAGTCTTGAAAGGGGGATTAAACCTTTATACACAGCTATAATGGAAAATGGTGAAATGTTATTAAATGCATCAGTTGCAGATAAAATAACAGGTAAAGCTGCAGCGATGTTGTGTGTTTATGGGAAAATAGATACATTGTATACAGAAGTAGTATCTGAAGAAGCAATGGAAGTTTTAAATAATTCTGAAGTAGAATATACATACTTAGAGTCTACTTTGCATATAAGGAACAGAGATAATACAGGGCTATGCCCTATGGAAATAATTTCTTCAAATATAGATGATACAGAGATATTATTAGGGGAAATTCAAAATTTTTTAGAAAAAAATGGAATATAAACAATTGTTAAATTTATGAATGATAAATAAATTAAGGGAGGATATCTATATGAAGACAAAAATATCTACTAAAGAATTAGTTTTGTGTGCTTTTTTATTGTGTTTAGGATTGATTTTACCTATGTTGTTTCATAGTTTTGGAATTGCTGGACAAATTTTTTTACCTATGCACATTCCAATCTTATTAGGAGGGTTACTCTTGCCTCCAGTGTTAGCTTTAAGTTTAGGGATAATAACTCCGATTATTAGTAGTGCTTTAACAGGAATGCCTGTGATGTTTCCTATGGCAATTATCATGGTTGTTGAACTAGGTACATATGGATTTGTAAGTTCTATTTTATTGAAAAAGTTCAAATTACCTATGATTGTGGCTTTAATAATTTCAATGATAGTAGGGAGAGTATTTGCGGGTTTAACTGTGGCAATATTAGCTAAACTATTTGGTTTAAATATGAATCCGGTGATATATATTAAAGGAGCGGTTATTACAGGTATACCTGGAATTATAATTCAAATAATAATAATTCCAATACTAGCAAGTGCAGTGAAGAAATATTATAATAGTTCTTTGAGTGTGAATTAGAATAAGTAGCTATTAGTTATATTATTTGTGAGGTGAGAGAATGACTAAAGTTTTAAAATCAGATGCAATTGCAGAAAAGTTAGTTGTAGATTTAAAGGATAGAATTGAAAAGAGAAAACTTAAGCCGATTTTATCTGTGATTAGATTTGGAGCGGATCCTGCTGATTTGGCCTATGAACGTGGCATAAAGAAAAGTGCGGAAAAACTGGGTATAGAGGTTCAAGTAAATGAGTTGAGCAGAGATGAAAGTGAGGAAAGCGTATTAAACTTAATAAAAAAAGTTAATGGTGATGACAGTCTGGGAGGACTTTTAATTTTTAGACCACTTCCGGAGCACTTAGACGAGGAAAAAATAAACAACACTATTAGCCCAAGTAAGGACATTGACTGTATGAGCCCAATAAACAAGGCAAAAGTTTACTCAGGAGATATTTCAGGATTTATTCCACTTGCTCCAAAGGCGGCAGTTTTGCTATTGGAAGAGAGTGGGTATAGTGTAGATGGGAAGAATTGTGTAATTATAAATCACTCAAGTGTTGTTGGAAAGCCATTGGCAATGATACTTCTTGCCAAGTGGGCAACAGTTACACTTTGCCATGTAAAGACGAAGAATTTAAAAGAGCATACTAAGGGGGCTGATTATGTCTTTACGGCAATGGGAAGGGCAGAAAGCCTAGATGAAAGTTATTTTAATGAGAACAGTGTATTAATAGATATTGGACTTTCTGCAAATGCAGAAGGAAAAATGAGAGGTGATTTAAAGGCAGATAGTGTAGATGGGAAAATTGAAGCTTATAGTCCTGTGCCTGGTGGAGTTGGGAAAATCACTAATTTACTATTACTGGAGAATGTAATTAACTATTATTAGCGCAAATATAAAAAATAGTATGTAAAATTTTTTATATTTTTGAAAACTAGTATTTATTAGACGTTTAGTAGATAGTTATTTGATAATCTTACTCCATACGAAGAAGGTACATAGAAATCTAGGAGGTAAATATTTAAATGAAAAAAGTAATGTGTATTCCAAATTATTCAGAAGGAAGAGATTTAGACAAAATAGACAAAATAGTTGAGTGCTTTAGAGGTAAAGAGGGAGTAAAATTAATTGACTACCAACCAGACAAGGATCATAACAGAACAGTTGTTGAATTAATTGGTGAACCAGAGCCAATAATTAAAGCTGTTATTGAGTCTGTTAAAGTAGCGCAAGAAGTTATTGACATGACTAAACACGAAGGTGGACACCCAAGAATGGGAGCTGTTGACGTTATTCCTTTTATTCCTGTAAAAAATGTTACAACTGAAGATTGTGTTGAATACGCAAATGAAGTTGGAAAAGCTGTTGGTGATTTAGGAATTCCAGTATATCTATATGAAGATGCAGCTACAACTCCTGACAGAAAGAACCTTGCTAAAGTTAGAAAAGGACAATATGAAGGATTCTTTGAAAAGATAAAATTACCTGAGTGGAAACCAGATTACGGTCCACAAGAAATGAATGCTAAAAGTGGTGTAACTGGAGTTAGTGCAAGATTCCACTTAGTTGCGTTTAATGTTAACTTAAATACAGATAAAGTAGAAATTGCAGATGCAATTGCTAAAAAAGTTCGTCACGTTGGCGGAGGACTTAGATTTGTTAAGGCAATTGGACTTCCACTTGAAGAAAGAGGACAAGTTCAAGTGTCAATGAACTTAGTAAACTTTGAAAAGACAGCTGTTTATCAAGCTCTTGAAATGATAAAATCAGAAGCAAAGAGATATGGTGTAAGTGTTTACGGAACAGAACTAATAGGATTAATTCCACTACAAGCACTAATTGACTCTGCTCAATACTATATGCAAATTGAAAACTTTGAATATGATCAAGTTTTAGAAACACTTTTAATTGAAGAATAATTACCTACAAATAGGATATAGAATTTAATTTAAATTTAAGGAGAAAAAAAGATGGCAGAGTTTAAAACTGATATTGAAATAGCTAATGAAGTTGAAATGGAACCAATAGTTAATGTAGCGAAGAAATGTGGTCTACATGAAGATGAAATAGAAAACTACGGTAAATATAAAGCAAAAATTTCTTTTGACGCAATTGAAAGATTGGAAAAAGAAAAAGATGGAAAGTTAATTTTAGTTACTGCAATTACTCCAACACCAGCTGGAGAAGGTAAATCAACAGTGTCAATTGGTCTTACTCAAGGCTTAAATAAAATTGGCAAGAACTCAATAGTTGCACTTAGAGAACCTTCACTAGGACCTGTATTTGGTGTTAAAGGTGGAGCAGCAGGTGGTGGATATTCACAAGTAGTTCCAATGGAAGATATCAACCTTCACTTCACTGGTGACTTACACGCAATGACTGCAGCAAATAACTTACTTGCAGCATTACTTGATAACCATATCCAACAGGGAAATGTTCTTAGAATAGATTCAAGAAACGTTACTTGGAAGAGAGTTCTTGATATGAACGACAGAAGTTTGAGAAATATTGTAATCGGACTTGGTGGAAAAGCTGAAGGATTCGTAAGAGAAGATCACTTTATGATTACTGTAGCTTCTGAAATAATGGCAGCACTTTGTCTATCACACGATTTAGAAGACTTAAAAGTTAGACTTGCTAGAATGATAGTTGCTTACAACCTTGACGGTGAACCTGTAACAGCAGGAGACCTACAAGCTCAAGGTGCAATGGCTATGCTTCTTAAAGATGCTATTAAACCAAACCTAGTTCAAACATTAGAACACACACCAGCGTTAATTCACGGTGGACCATTTGCAAACATTGCTCACGGATGTAACTCTCTAATAGCTACAAAACTTGGTTTAAAAATGAGTGATTATTTAGTAACTGAGGCAGGTTTCGGTGCTGACCTTGGAGCTGAAAAATTCTTAGATATTAAATGTAGATTAGGTGGATTAAATCCAGATGCAGTTGTTATAGTAGCTACAATTAAAGCTCTTAAAATGCATGGTGGAGTTCCTAAGACAGAACTTTCAACTGAAAATGTTGAAGCTCTTGAAAAGGGATTTGCAAACCTTGGAAGACACATTGAAAACCTTAAGAAATTTGGACTACCAGTAGTTGTAGCAGTAAACAGATTCGTTCAAGATACTGATGCAGAAATTAATTTACTAATAGAAAAATGTAAAGAATATGGCGTTGAAGTTTCTCTATGTGAAGTTTGGGCTAAGGGTGGAGAAGGTGCAATTGACCTTGCTAATAAAGTTGTAAACTTAATTGAAACTGAAAAGAGCAACTACAAGCCAATCTATGATGTAGAAGATACTATAGAAGAAAAATTAAATATTATAGTAAAAGAAATATATAGAGGTGGAAAAGTTACACTTACACCTGCAGCTAAAAAACAAGTTAAGAAATTAGAAGAATTAGGATTAGATAAAATGCCAATTTGTATGGCTAAAACTCAATTCTCTTTCTCAGATGATCCAAAAGCAGTAGGTGCACCAGAAGGATTTGAAATTACAGTTCAAGACGTAAGGGTATCTGCAGGAGCAGGATTTATAGTATGTCAAACATCTAACATAATGATTATGCCAGGACTTCCAAAAGTTCCAGCAGCTAATAAAATGGATGTTAAGGCAGACGGAAGCATGGTTGGATTGTTCTAAGGAGGAAATATGTTAAAAGATTTAAGCGTAAAAGATTTTGTTGCAGAAACAGCTTCTGACTCACCGGCACCAGGTGGTGGATCAGTATCAGCTCTTGCAGCAGCACAAGCAGCAGCATTACTTGGAATGGTTGCAAATTTAACTGTAAAGAGTAAAAAATACGAAGAACTTCATGAAGAAATGGCTGAAATAGCTAAACAATGTAAAAAATATGAAGAAGACTTTGTAGAAGATATAGATAGAGATGCAAATTCATTTAACGGAGTAATGAAGGCATTTAAAATGCCTAAAGAAACTGATGAAGAAAAAGCTGCAAGAAGTGCAAAAATTCAAGAAGAATACAAAAACGCAGCAAATGTACCACTATCAGTTGGTTTAAAAACTCTTGAGTTACTTGATATAGCAGAAGTGCTAGCAGAAAAGGGAAATTCAAATGCAATAACTGATGTTGGAGTTGGAATTCTAAACTTAAAACTAGCTGCTACTGGAGCGTTTTACAATGTAAAAATTAATTTAGGTTCAATAAAAGATGAAGCTTATGTTGCTGATTTAAAAAAGCAAATGAAAGAAGCTTTAGCTACAGTAGAAAATAGAACAGATAGCATTTTAAAAACTGTCGAATCAATGATTGAATAAAATATTTTAATGATTTATTAGGGACTTGATATCAAGTCCCTAATTGTTTTATATGGCAAATTTATTTGGAGGAAAAAATGAGGACTTATTTATTGTTGGATTTTGGAAGCACATATACAAAGCTCACTTGTGTTGATATTGAATCTGAGGAGATTATAGCGAAAGAAGAAGTTATAACCACTGTAAAAACAGGTTTAATGGATGGATTCTACAGCGGACTGGAAAAAATAAAAAAACAACTTCCAAAAGATATTAAATTTGAAAAGACATTAGCTTGTTCTTCAGCTGCAGGTGGGCTAAAGATGATGGCAGTGGGACTTGCAAAAGATTTAACATCAGAAGCGGCTAAGAGAGCAGCTTTAGGAGCTGGTGCAAGAATTTTAAAGACTTTTAGCTATGAAATGACAGATGAAAATATAGAGGAAATAGAAAATTCAGATTGTGATATCATTCTTCTCTCAGGGGGAACTGAATACGGAAATAAGTTCTACATACTTCACAATGCAAAAAAATTAACCTCTCTGACAAGAAAAATTCCAATAGTAGTTGCAGGTAATAGTGCTGCACAAGAAGAAATAAGAGAAATTTTTGACAAAAACAACATGGACTATGTTGTTACAGAAAATGTAATGCCAAAAGTAAATACTTTAAATGCTGAACCGGCAAGAGAGTGTATAAGAAAAATTTTTATGAATAAAATTGCCCTTGCAAAGGGTATTAATACGGTGAAGGGATTTATTGACGGTGTAGTTATGCCAACTCCTGGAGCTGTAATAAAAGGAGCGGAGTTACTTTCTGTAGGAACTAAAGAAGAAAGTGGATGGGGCGACCTTTTAGTAGTAGATGTTGGAGGAGCAACAACTGACGTTCACTCCATAGGAAATGGATATTCTATTGATGGAAATGTGAGATTTGAAGGTTTGGAAGAGCCCTTTGCCAAGAGGACTGTAGAGGGCGACTTAGGTATGAGGTATTCAGCTCTAAGTTTATACGAATCTGTGGGAGAGGAAAAATTAAAATCCAACCTCAATAGAAACTATGACATCCACAATGAGTGCCTTAGAAGAAGCAAGGACATAATGATGGTTCCAAAGACAGATGAAGAGTTTGAATTTGATGAGGCAATGGCTAAATGTGCTGTAGAATTTGCCACAGATAGACATGTTGGACACTTGAGAAGAGAATTTTCATATACAAGGTATATTTACTATCAAAATGGAAAAGACCTAAGGGACATAAAAACTGTAATTGGAACAGGTGGCGTAATAGTCTTTTCCAAAAGACCTAATGAAATATTAAAACATACAAACTACCACGAAGATAGACCTTTGACCCTGTCTCCTAAAAATCCAAGTTATTATGTAGATTCTGAGTATATACTTTCAGCAATGGGTATTTTAGGAACAGTAAGACCTAATGAAGCACTTAGGATAATGAAAAAGTATTTAAAGAAAGTAGGTTAATATATGAAAGAAAAAACATTTGATTTTGTAAAGGCAGACCCTGCCGGAAATATAACGGGATTTGTAGTGTGGCCAGTGGATCCACATTTAAGAGCAGATTATACCAGAGCTCTAATGGAGCAAATAGATAGCAGTATAGAACAAGTTGGATTTATAAGTCCAAGTTATGACGGACCACCACTTAGAATGGACATGATGGGTTCAGAGTTTTGCGGAAATGCCACAAGAAGTTATGGACTATATGCTGCAAGCTTTGCAGATTTTGAAGGCGAAGGCGAAGTAGAAGTCTATGTAAGTGGAGTAAAGGGACCGATGACTGTAGTAGTAAACAAGGAAAAATCTACAGCCTCTGTTGAAATTCCAAAGGCCAAAGCTATATCTGAAATAGAAATAGAAGGTTCTACTTATACAGTAGTTGAACTAGAGGGAATAGTTCACACAATAGTTGAAGATAGAAGTGAAGATGAAGACTTTGTAAAAAAGGCATTGAAAATAATTGAATCTAAATACAGTGAAGATGCATATGGAGTGCTGTTCTTTGACAGAGAAAAAAGTGAAATGGTGCCCTATGTATATGTAAAAGACTCAGATACATTAATAAGAGAAGGGTCATGCGGCTCTGGAACAGTTGCTGTGGCAACTTATTTAACTAGAGATTCAAAAGAAGATAGCTTTGAACAGGAAATTATACAGCCGAAAGGAAGTATAGTTGCAACAGGTAGAAGAGACGAAGAAGGAGATTTTGTATTTTCTATTGGAGGCTATGTTGAACTTTCAGAAGTTAAAAAAGTAACTATAAAACTATAGTATTTAAAATATTAAAAATATTGAGAGTAGGAGATAATAAAATCTCCTACTTTTTAGTTTATAGACTTGTTTTTATAAGATAAGAGTAAATTTAAAAAAAATGTAATGAATATACATAAACAATATAATTGTGTTATTATAAATATGCTTAAAAAATTATTAATTTTAATATAGAAGAGAGATAAAAATGCAAAGATATTCAATAATTAAAGATAAATTTCCAAGAGAAATTGTACTCTTAAAGGGCAAGCCTTGTTTTTGGGGGAAGTGTACTTTCTGTGACTATATACTGGACAACTCTGAAGATGAAGGAGAAATTGACAAACTAAATGACGAGGTTTTAAAAGAGGTTACAGGAGTTTATAAGAGACTTGAAGTGATTGACTCAGCCTCTGTGTTTGAACTCACTAAACACACCAAAGAATCTATTAAAAGAGTAGTTAAAGACAAAGGAATAGAAGAATTAGTATTTGAAGCTCACTATTTCTATAGAAATAGACTTGATGAAATTAGAGATTATTTTGAAGTGCCAATATTTTTTAAAGTGGGAGTTGAAACTTTTGACAATGACTTTAGAAATAAGGTATTAAAAAAAGGTGCCGGATTTAAAGACTATAGAGAAGTTGAAAAGCACTTTGACTCGCCTTGTATTATGGTGGGAATAAAAGGTCAGACTAGAGAAATGATAGATAGAGATATGAGCATAATAGAAAATCACTTTAAAAGAGCTACTGTAAATATTTTTATAGAAAATGAAACTGAAATTAAACGTGACGAAGAATTAATCAAGTGGTTTAGAGAAAAATACTATTATTTAAAAGAAAATCCCAGAATTGAAATACTATTTGAAAACACAGATTTTGGTGTGGGTTAAATTTTAAATAAGGAGGAAGGTAAGTGCATAAAAGAAAAATTTTAACTATGGGGATTTTAATGTTAATTACAATATCTCTATCGGGCTGTGGGAAAAATAAGGTAGAAAATAGCGTTGAAAAAAGTAGTATTGAAAGTAGTAACCTTGAAAAAGAGCAAGTAGAGGCGATAAACAGCAAGGGCTTATCTACTAAAGAGTATAAAGTTGAAAATTTCGAAAAAATATATGTGCAGAGTCCGGTAGATGTCTACTATACAGTTGGAGAAAAAGTTTCAGTAAGTGCTGAAGTAAATGAGTATTTTTTAGAAAATTTAGTTATTGAAGTAAAAAATAATGAACTTAAAATTTATTGTAAAGATAATTTAAAAGAGCCTATGCTAAATATGAAGGATTATCCTAACATTTATATTACTGCACCAAAAATAAATGCTTTAGCACTATCGGGGGCATCGAGTTTTCAATCAGAGAATACTATGGTTTCAGATTCTTTTAATGTGCAAATATCAGGGGCGTCAAGTTCCAATTTGCCATTAAAAGTAAAAGATTTAACTGTGGAAATTAGTGGTAGTTCAGATTGTAAATTTTCAGGAGAAGTTCAAAATTTAAACTGTCGCTTAAGTGGAAGTAGTGATATGAATTTTTTTGAGTTACAGACAAATAATAGTAAAGTCATAGCAAGTGGAGCATCTCACCTTGAAATAAGTTGTAAAGATAATTTAGATGTAAGTGCAAGTGGAGCAAGTTCAGTTTTATACAAGGGAAATCCAAAAGTTATAAAAAACTTATCTGGTGCATCAACAGTTGATAGAGAAAATTAAATAGCAAATAAAAAACTCCTACACTTTTAAAAGTACAGGAGTTTTATTAAATTTATTTTAAGTTATTCCACTTTTCGTAGTAGACCATATCTTCTAGAGGATGTCTGTTGTGAGGAGTGTTGTTCTTTAAATCTGCATAACCCAAAGTTATAATTGCAACTACAAATTTATCCTTTGGAATATTTAAAATAGGCCTTACTCCCTCTTGAGTAAAGTCTGCTACAACACAAGTATCCAGTCCTTGATTTACTGCTTCCAATAGAATGTTTTCAATTGAAAATACTGTATCTCTAATTACTTGTTTAAGTTCAAATATAGAAGATGTTTCATCAAGAGATAGGTTTTCGCTATCTTTAATTCTAGAACTTATATCTGCAACTGCCACTATGTGCATGGGAGCTGTTTTCATCCAAGATTGATTTTTAGATACATTTGAAAGTTTTTCAATAGTTTCTCTGGACTGAACTATGATAAACTTCCAAGGTTGAGTATTGCTACCGGAGGGAGCTATTCGTGCTGCCTCCAATATTGAATTTAATTTACTATTTGGTATAGCATCACTTTTAAACTTTCTGATGCTCTTTCTATTTTTAATTGCATCTATCATAAGCAAAATCCTCTAAATAATATAAATTTTTATATATTTTCTTTTTCTAAGTCTATTAGAGCTTGTTTTACATCCAGTCCTCCAGCAAAACCCGTCAACTTTCCGTTAGAGCCCACAACTCTATGACAGGGAACTACAATTGGAAGGTTGTTCTTGTGATTGGCAAGTCCCACTGCACGGTATGCCTTATCGTGACCGATTTCAACAGCTATGTCCTTATAAGTTTTAAGTGTTCCGTAGGGTATGTTTAAAAGGGCTCTGTATACTTTTTTTTCAAAGTCAGTACCGCTCATTTCAATTGGAAAGTCAAAATATTTTCTTGTTCCATTGAGGTACTCACATATTTCTTCATATGCATCTTTAATGACCTTTGTTTCAATGTAATTTTCATCCCTAGTGCAGTGACCAAATTCAATTTTTACAATTTTGCCATCTTCTTCATAAAAAGAAAGAGGGCACACTTTAGTATCATAGCTATATTTCATAATTTTCTCCTAAATACTATACAAAATATTCTGGTTCAGATCTTCTTTCATACATATCTTCCAACTCGTGAGCATGGTATAGATATCCTTCGTCGTCAAAGTACTTAGCTCCAGTAGGACATTTTTTAATACAAGCACAGCACTTCATGCAAATTCCGGGAACTTGTGAAACGTCGTCAAAGTCAATTGCTCCCATAGGACAAACTTCTGCGCAGAGTTTACAGTCAATACACAAAGTCATATCTGTCTTAGGTTTTACTTTTCTTATGTCTATGCCCTTGCCGTTTCTGTCTCTTGGAGTGTAGTAAGGTCTATATGGAACTTCTCCCACCATTTCAGGTTTAGTTAAGTCGCCTTCTTTTATTTTTTCTGCAACTTTTCCTGCAAATTCTCTTACTATTTTAAGATCTTCAGCATCAGGTCTTCCCTTTGCCAGTATTTCAGAAAAAGAGTGCTCTCCAACAAAAGCTCCTCCTGCAATTACATTTATTCCGCCTTGTTCCATTAAATCTCTAAATTCAACTAAGCAGTCATCTACATTTCTATTTCCATAAAGAGCGATGCTGACACCCAATGCACCTTCTCCGTTGATAGTTTTTAAGTAAGGTAATAACAAGTTGGGCACTCTCCCGGCAATTGTGGGAACGCCGCCAATAACTATGTCTCCCTTGCCAAAAGTTGGCATTTCTTTTCTAGCATCAGGAGTAGTAAAGTTGTAGTGGAAAAAATTATCTACCTCAAGTTTACTTCCCAATTCTTTGGCAAATTCCTCTACAACTTTTTTTGTAGTGTCAGTGCCTGTAAAATAAAACGTACAAATTCTATTAATCATAAAATCCCCCCTTAATTTATTATAGCAGAGTAAAGTGCCAACTTCCATTAATAAGGAACTTCTATTTTTTTAGGGCAATATTTTTTTCTTTAAGTCTGTACTCAGTAAATTCACCAAGTAAAGTATAGAGTACTGCAAAAAGTGGAACAAATATCCACATACCTATGATTCCAAATAGAGAACCACCAATTAACACTCCAAAGAGTATCCACATTGGAGGAAGTCCGATTGCATCGCCAACGATTTTTGGATATATAATATTTCCTTCGATTTGTTGAACAACGAGAACCATAATTAAATATATTAAGGCCTTTGTAGGTGATTCAATAAGTATTAGTATTACACCTATTGCACCGGCAATAAAGGCACCAACAATTGGAATAAGTGCAAAGAATGCAGTTAGTATAGATATAGTTGCAGCACTTGGGAGTCGTAGTATAGTCATACTTATAAATACCATTACACCAAGAATTGTAGCTTCAGTTATCTGACTTAAAATTGTATTGTGGAAGAAATGGTGTAAAAGTGAGAAAACATGAGTTACAATATCGGCATGTTTTTTATTAAATATTGAATACAACATTCTCTTAGATTGAAGTTGAATGGTTTCTTTGTCCATGACAATGTAAATTGAGAATATAATTGAAACCAACATATTACTTATAGAGCTTATAAATGACGTTGCAGTGTTCAGAGCCGTTGTAAAAAACTTAGAGTCTTCTCTGAGTAAGAGACTTTTAGCACTTTCAAACATGGAGTCCCAACTAAATTCGGCAATCAATACTTCAAGTTCACTTGCATATTTTTGCAGTGGAGAAATTGAGTTCATCCAGTTTATAAGCTGTTCAAAAAATATTGGAAGTTTTTGCTCTAAGCTCTGTACAGATTTTACCAGCTGAGGAACAACTAGAAATACTAAAAAGAGTATTAGAGAAAATACAATTACAATTGAAATAACTAGGGACAGTGGTCTTTTAAACTTTTGAAATTTTTCTCCTTTTATTTTTGAAAAAAGAGTTTTTTCTAAAAAGTTCATTGGAATTTTTAGCACAAAGGCAAGTGCAGCTCCAACTATAAATGGAGATATTATGCCCAGAACTTTTTTTACTACATTAAAAATTGAAGAGAAATTTAAGAGTACAAAGTAAAAAGATATTGCAAGTATCAATGTGATAAAGAGTCTTTTATTTAAAAAGCTCTTTGACCCGCTACTATCCTGTTGATTATTCATAATGGCACCCCTTTAATAAAAATATTGTGAAGCTTTAATTTAATAATCATGATATAAGTTGTCAATAATTAATAGACAGCTTAAGAAAAGTTCTCTGGAATTTTTTAAAATTGGTTCATATTCTAAAACATATTTTTTCTTGTTTTTTTCCAATGAGCCTTTAATTGTGCCACATTTAATATTGTTGTGAAAAATTTCAAAGTACTGAATATTTATCTTACCGGTTATTGATAGAGTTCCCGATGGTATTGGAATATAAAAATCCGGAACTTTGAAACTGCGTTTTTCTTTTAAAACATATTTATTTTTATCTATAAAAATGCTAAATAAGTCTTCAGAAATGGGAGTTTGAATGTGCCTATATATTTGCAGAAACTCACTTTCTTTCTCATATACTGTAATTTTTGATTGGTATAGCTCTCTATTTTTAAAGAAGTCTTTAAAAGGAGCTGTAAAATCTACAAAAGCACTTAAAGTTAACTCGTCATTTTCATAAATACTGTATTTAAAATCATCTAAAATAGTGTAGTCGCATAGGACTGTTAATTTACACATAATATCACCTTGTCTAATTTTACATTATTGCTTAGAATCTTTCAATCGCTGTATTTGATAAAGGCTTTTTTCTATTGTATAATTACAGGAAATGATATGTTGAGGTTTTTAAATGTTAGTTAAAAAAGTATTAAAAATGGGAAAATTTGGAACAAAGAGAGAGGACCGTCTGGAAATATCCGTAATTACGTCAGTACTTGGATTAGCTTCAAATATAGTATTAGCTGTAGTAAAAATTGCACTATTTGTATTTACAGGTTCAGTTTCAATTTTAGCCGATGCAATAAACAACGCAACAGACAGTTTGTCTTCAATAGTTACACTTGTGGGAGTGAAGCTTTCTGCAATGCCAGCTGATAAAGAACATCCCTATGGACATGGGAGAATTGAATATATTTCAGCCCTTATAGTGGCAATATTGGTGTTTTATGCAGGAGTGGAATTTATTCAAACTTCATTTGATAGGATAATACATCCGAGAGTTGTGGAATTCAACATGTATTCAATTTTAATTATGGTGCTGAGTATGGCTGTGAAATTATATATGGCACACTTTTATAAGGAAATTTCAAATAGTATTGACTCCACACCCATAAAGGCACAATCAAAAGATTCTATGGCAGATGTCTTTGTGACAGGAGTTGTAGTTTTTTCAATTATAGTAAATAAACTTACAGGCAAAATGGTAGATGGATATGCGGGTTTGATAATCAGTTTATTTATACTCTATTCAGGCTATGATCTCATAAGAGATACACTAAGTGATTTAATAGGTGAAGCACCTGCAAAGGGAATGCTAAAGGAAATTCAAAGTATTGCATTAGAAGACAAGAGAATTTTAGGAGTACACGACATAATAGTTTCAAAATATGGACCTCAAAGGGTATATGTCAGCTTTCATGTAGAGATTCCATTTAATATGTCTCTAGTTGAGGCTCATTCTATGATTGACAAAATAGAAACGGAAATAGAAGAAAAATTAAATTGTATCGTGAGTATTCATGTAGATCCAGTGGGAATGTACTCAGAAACTGAGAAAAAAATTGTTGAGGTTTTAGATACATTAATAAAAGAAAACAGTGATGTATTGTCTTTTCACGACTTGCTCTGTGAAGATAACGCAGTTAGAGTGGAAGTCGTAGTAGATGGAAATACTGTAAAGAGACATGAAGACAGAGAGAGAATAAGAGAATTAGTTAAAAGTAGATTACAAGGAGAATTTGGTGATAGTTATTATTATAATATAATAATTGACAGATATTTTTAATAAAAAAATAAGTTAGGATGTATTTTATGAAGATATTAATTATAGGCGCATGTAAAATGGGACAAAAAATTGTAAAGACCATGAGTTTAGAAGACTGTGAAATTACAGTAGTAGATTCTGAAGAAAAAGTTTTAGCTGAAATTAACGCCAATTCAAAAGTAAAGACAGTACTTGGCAATGGACTGGATAGGTCTCTTTTAAAGAAACTTGATGTAGAGGACTTTGACTTTGTAGTATCTCTTACAAGTTCAGATAAGATAAATATTTTAATTTGTACTATGGCAAAAAATTTAGGAGCTAAATTTACTATTGCACTAATAGAACAGGCAGATTCTATTGACGAATTATTTTACTTAAGAGATTCTCTTGGAATAGACTATATTATAAATCCTGATTTGGAAATAGCCAGAACTGTGGAAAAAATAGTTAAGGATAAGCTGGTTTATCAGTCAGATAGTTTTGGAAAGGGTAAAATTGAAGTTGTTGGACACTATGTGGAAAATGACATTGAATTTGAAGATGAAAAAATAAAAGATATAGGAAGTATTGCAACTTTACTGATAGTAGCCGTTCAAAGAGGAAATGAACTGATAATTCCAAATGGAGATACAGTTATTAAAAAATATGACTATCTGTACTTAATGGGCCTTTCCAATGATATTATGAGTTTTAAAATGAAGTACTTTAGATTTGAGCCAAAACAGGAAAAAGAAAAAATTGTAATTGTTGGAGGAGGAGGCGTCTCTAAAAAAATAGCAGAGATGATAGATGACTACAATATTACAATTGTTGAAAGAGACTATGAAAAAGTAGTGGAGTTGCGAAAGAAGTATCCCAATTTATTTGTAGTAAAGAGAGATTTTATGGGAGCAGATTTTTTAAAGGATGAAGAAATTGACGATGTAGATGTATTTATTGCTCTGACAGATAATGATGAGCTAAATATTGTACTTGGAATGATGGCTAAAAAGACCTCAATACCACAAGTTATGATTAAGTTAGACACTATGGGTTATTCGCAAATTATTGACGGATTGGATTTTACTGCTGTTTTAAATCCAATAACTCTGTCTGCAAATAAGATTATCAGAAAACTAAGAGATGATAGAACTATTTCAACGCAGTTAGTATTTAACGGAGAAGCTGAAATTTCAGAAATACAACTACTGGACAGTAGTGAGTTAATAGGGAAGTCTATTGCAGATATTTCACTGCCAAAGGGAATACTGATAGGTGGAATTACAAGAGAAAACAACACAGCTGTAATACCTAGGGGAAATAGTAAAATAGAAAAGGGAGACACTCTAGTGGTCTTTTATAAAAGTGAAAATAGAAGACAGTTGGAAAAATTTGTTTCTCCAAATAGTGGAAAGAGTTTTTTAGAGAAGTTTTTTATGTAAAAGAGGTTTTAAATGAGAGAAATATTAAAAACTGATTGGCAAGATTACCTTGCTGAGGAGTTTGAAAAGACATACTATAAAGATTTAAGGGCGCTTTTATTGGAAGAATATAAAGATTATGAAATATTTCCAAAGGCGGAAGATATATTTAATGCATTTAACTACACACCCTATAGCAAATTAAAAGTTGTAATTTTAGGGCAAGATCCCTATCATAATGTAAATCAAGCTCACGGGCTGGCATTTTCTGTAAGAGAGGGAGTAAAAACTCCACCATCTCTTGTAAATATATACAAGGAGCTAAAAAGTGACTTGGGACTTGAAATTCCAAACACAGGAAATTTGGTAAACTGGACAAAAGAGGGGATTATGCTCTTAAATACAACGCTTACAGTTAGAGCGCATACACCAATGAGCCACTCTAAAATAGGGTGGGAAATTTTTACAAATAGAGTTATAGAAATAATAGATGAGAGAGAAGAACCAGTAGTTTTCATACTGTGGGGAAATCACGCCAAGTCTAAAATAAAATTAATAAAAAATGAAAGACACTTGGTAATAGCGGGAGTTCACCCCAGTCCATTGTCTGCAAATAGAGGTTTCTTTGGTTCTAAACCATTTTCTAAGGCAAATGCCTTTCTTGAAGAGAACAATATAGAGCCACCTAGTTGGAGGGTATAATGGAATATTTAAAATCAGATTTTACAGATATTGAAAAAATTTATATAGGAGACGTACCTGCATATGTTGTAACTCCAAAGCTCAATTTGGAAAAGTACAAGACTATAATTTTTTATCATGGGTGGAGTAGCTGTGCAAAAAATCAAATATTTAGAGCAAATATCTTTGCCGGCTATGGCTACCAAGTTGTTTTGCCTGAAGCCAGATTTCATGGAGAGAGGGGAACTCTTGACTATGAATCAGAAGAAGTTTCTAAAGAGAATATGATGAAAGTTATAATGCACAACATTGAAGAATTTCCAAGCATATATAAATATGTAATTGAAAATTTAAATGTAGATGAAAAAAATATTGCGGTTGCAGGACACTCAATGGGAGCAATAACTGCAGGAGGTCTGTTTACATTTAAGAAAGATTTAAAAACTGCCCTTTTATTTAATGGAACTATGAATTGGAAAGATGTAGTAGACACTTTAATTGAAGGGGAAGATGAAATAAGTTATGAGAGAATGAGAATTAATGACTTTATGATTCAAATGAATCCTCAAATTCACTTGGAAAACATAGAAAACAGAGCTCTGGGACTGTTTAATGGCGCAGAAGATGAGACAGTTCCACCTATATCACAAGAGAATTTTTACAATGAAGTAGTTGAGAGATATGAAAATAAAGATATTATAGTATTTGAAAAATTTGAAAACACAAGACATCAACTGACAACTCAAATGCTTGAAAATGCAATAGTGTTTTTAAAAGAAAAAGCAGATTTTTAAAAAAGAAAAATTAGATTTAAAGAAGAGCTGTAGATTTTATTTACAGCTCTTCTTTATTTTTAACTTCTCTTTTATAGAGTATAAAAGAATATACCATAGGTGCAAGTACAAGTATTAGACAAAATACTATTGGCAAGTAGGAAAACTTTGTATCAATTAAAAATATACCATTAAATATAAAGAGAAGTCCCCCTGCAATCCAAAGCTTTGATGCAAATCTGTGAGTTTTATTCCAGTTTTCTTCACTGTTTAAGGTCCATGGAATTTTTATTCCAACAGTGTAGTTTTGTTTGGTCTTTGGAAAGTAATTTCCAATAACTACGAAAATAACACCTATTAGTAAATTTACTCCAAGTCCTATAATATTTGAACTGTGTCCCAGTGCAACGGCATAGGTTAGAGACATTATAAATAAAGATAAAATGGGAATAAGCCAAAAAATTACACTTAACATTTTATTTCCCACATTTTTCTTTTTTGGATCATGTAAAACCATAAATATTAAAACTAAGTGAATAATAGTTAAAAGTGTAGGCAGTCCAAAAACTGCAAAACCTTTGCTGCTCCATCCATCAGGCTGGTTATAGTTATTAAAGTGGGTGGCAATTGAATCCGGCAACTTATTCCAGAGAAAAATTCCCATTAGAATTGGAATTAAACAGATAATAGTTGAAAGTACAATTGTATTTTTATATTTTTTCATCATTTCCTCCTTTAAGCTCTGAAAACCAAAGCATTATTTCCTCTACAATGGAGGTGTTTAGTTCATAGTAAATGTAATTTTTATATTTAGTCTCCCATATTAAATCAGCTTTTTTTAAAATGCTTAAGTGGTATGAGATAGTGGCAGCAGTTAAATTAAAATTTTCTACAATTTCTCCCGCCGTCAGTCTGCCATTTTTTAAGAGAATTAGTATATCTCTCCTAATTGGATCGGACAGGGCCTTAAATGTATTTGCAAATTCCATAAAATTCTCCTAACAAAACTATTTAGATAACTTTCTAATTAGATAATTTTAGTTGATACATTTTAAAAATATAAGATAATAGTAAGGGATGACAATAAAATTTTGGAGAAGATATGAAAATTAAAAATGTAGATGTTAAAAAAGTATTTTTAAATTTTTTGTTTTACTGTGTAGTAGGCTGGCTTTATGAAGTTTTTTTAGAAGTGGTAGTATATAGATGGGGATTTTCAAATAGGGGAATACTCTTTGGACCCTATCTGCCCATATATGGAATTGGAGCAATGAGCTTTATTTTTTGCTTGACAGGCTTAAAAAATAGAAAAGTAAATTTTTTGGGAATAAATATTTCACCAGTATTGGTGTTTCTTGGAATAGTAGTAATTACAACGTTACTTGAGCTCTTGGGAAGCTACATAATGGAGTTTACAAAGGGTGAGTGGATGTGGGATTACAGTAGTTATTTTTTAAACTTTCAGGGCAGAATTGCCTTAAATCCCAGTATTAGATTTGGAATAGGCGGAATGATAATAATGTATTTATTGCAGCCTCTATTTGAAAAGACTATTACAAAGTTAAATAAAAAACATCTTAATACAGTTTTTATAATTTTGTTTACTGTATTTTTAGTTGATGTAGTAGTTTATTTTTTAAGATAAATAAAAAAGTGTAATTACAAATATTGTAGTTACACTTTTTAGATATTTAAATTTAATTTATGGAGTTTAACAGTATAAGTAGCTAAATTACTTTTGAGTTATGTCTACAATTTCAGATATTTCTCTGGAGATTTTAGAAACTGACTTTGAAGCATCTAAAATATAGTTGGCATAGGGCGTAAAATCTTGAGCAGCTTTTAACCTGTCCTCTATTTTTTTTGTGGAGTCACCTCTGGCGTTCATTCTCTCAACTAAAGTAGCTTGGTCCAGCTTTAAGTATATACATATGGAGTTTTTAAACTTCTCTTTAATTTTTTTAACTCCATTTAAATCTACCACTAAAACTGCATTTTTATCAGAGTTAATGTATTTTTCAATTTCAAGCTTAGGAGTTCCGTAGTAATTATTAGAATACTCTGTAACCTCCAAGAAAAAATCTTCTCTTTTTAATTTTAAAAAGGTCTCTCTATTTACAAAGAAATAGTCTACTTCATTTATTTCTCCCTTGCGAGGAGCCCTTGTAGTATATGTAATTATTCTAAAGAAGTTGTCCCTTTTTCTCAATATATTAGCTTGAGTGGTCTTTCCTGAACCAGATGAACCAACTATTAAATAAATCATAAATCCTCCACTTTGTATTCAAATTATAGGTTAGTAGAATTTATTATATATCAAAGGTAATAAAATACAATAAAATAAAATTGATTTATTTACAAAGGGTATGCAATTATATATAATTAATGACTGGAGGTAGATATGAAAAATAAAATTTTAAGTACATTATTAGTGTTTGTTTTTTTATTTTCGCTAGTAGGTTGTGGAAATAAAAATGAAAATATAGTGACAGATGAAGCTATAAAAGACAATGTAACGATTAAGGTTGGAGCTTTAAAAGGACCTACAGCAATGGGACTTGTCAAAGTATTTGACGATTCCGACAAAGGTGTTAAACAAAGTAATACTTACGACTACAAAATTGTGGCAAGTCCAGACGAAATAGTTGCCGGACTTTCAAAGGGAGACTTTGATGTGGCTGCAATTCCTGCAAACTTAGCTTCAATTTTATACAATAAGACAGAGGGAAAACTTTTAAAGGTTTCAAATATTAATACTCTAGGTGTTTTATATTTAGCATCAAGGGATGATATTAGTGATGTTGAAAGTTTAAAAGGCAGAACTATAGTTACAAGTGGGAAAGGTTCTACACCTGAGTTTGCTCTAAGACAAATCCTGTCAAAAAGCAATATCGACCCTGATAATGATGTGACTATAGAGTACAAGGCACAACATGAAGAAGTTTTAGCTGAACTTATAAATAACGAGTCAGCTGTTGTAATGTTGCCTCAACCTTTTTTAACTGTGGCAAAGCAAAAGGTTGAAGGTCTCAAGGTGAATTTTTCATTAAATGACCTATGGAAAGAAATTAATGGAGAACCTTTAATAACTGGAGTTTTAGTAGTTAGAAATGAATTTTTAGAGGAAAACAAAGAAAACTTTAATGCTTTTTTAAGTGAATATAAAAATTCAGTTGATTTTGTAAATAATAATGTTGATGAAGCGGCAGCTCTTGTGGGAAATTATGACATAGTTCCTGAGGCAGTTGCTAAAATTGCAATTCCCGATTGTAATATAGTCTATATTGATGGTCAGGAAAGTGAAGATGCACTTTCAAATTATTTAAATATTTTATTTGAAGCTGATCAGAGCTCAGTTGGAGGAGTATTACCTGATGAAAACTTCTACTATAAAAAATAAAGCTAAGAGCTTTGGAGTAGTTTTATTTTGGATTTTCATATGGCAAGTGCTTAGCACTTTTATATCAGAGGAGATACTATTTGTATCTCCTCTTAAGGTTATACCTCAAATATTTGTAAATCTTTCAGATGGAGTATTTTGGAGGGCTTTAATAAGCACTCTTTCTAAGATTTCCCTTGGATTTATAGTGGGCTTTGTAATTGGAACAGCTCTTGCTACACTGTCTTATAAATTTAAAGTTGTAAGAGAATTACTATATCCACTAATACTGTTTTTAAAGTCAGTTCCCGTAGTAAGTTTTATAATTCTTATACTTTTCTTTATGAGTTCAGAGAGATTGCCTATATTTATTTCTGTTATAATAGTAATTCCCATAATATATTTAAATGTATATGAGGGACTTATAAATGTAGATAAAAAATATTTAAATATGGCTAAAGTATTTGACGTGGGAATTTTAAAAGAAATAAGTTATATATATATTCCAAGTTTAAAAGGGTATATTCAAAGTGGACTTGAATTAAGTGTGGGAATGGCATGGAAATCCGGACTGGCAGCAGAAGTTATAGCACTTCCAAAATATGGAATCGGAACGCTAATCTACAACTGTAAAATATATTTAGACACAGTTAATTTATTTTCCTACACCATACTTGCAGTGGTAGTGGCATTTTTATTTGAAAAGTTAGTGCTCTACATATTTAGGAGGATTGCCCGTTGAAACTTAAAGTGAGAAATTTAAAAAAATCTTTTAATGAAAAAGTACTCTTTGAAAATTTAAACTTTGAAGTAGAAGATGGAGACGTACTTGGACTCTTAGGAAACTCAGGAATAGGAAAAACTACTTTAATGAACATACTGTTGGGAATTGAAGATAGTGACGGAGGTAGTGTAGAGTATAGCGATAGACCTAAATTTTCTGTGGTGTTTCAAGAAAATTTACTTTTTGAAGAAAAAACTGTACTGGAAAATTTAGAGTTTGTTCAAAGAGATGAGAAAATAAATTTAAATTTATTAACAGAGCTGGAATTAGGAGAATATGCAAATTCTAAAGCGAAAGTTCTATCAGGTGGAATGAAAAGAAGATTGTCCCTAGTTAGATCGGTGGCAAAAGAGGGTAATATTTTTATGATGGACGAAGCAATAAGAGAAGTAGATACTAATAACAGAAAAAGAATGATAGAATTTTTAATGAAGCATAAGGGAGTAAAACCTTTGATTTACATTACCCATGATGAGTTAGATTTAAAGTTAATGAGAGCAAATAAAATAGTGAGATTGAGTTAATTATTGAAGGCGGGATATTTAGATGAGTTTTTCAGACAACAGACCCATAGGAGTATTTGATAGTGGAGTAGGCGGCTTAAGTGTACTTAAAGTTTTAAGGGAAATTTTACCAAATGAAAACTTTATTTATGTTGGAGACACTTTAAGAGTTCCCTATGGAGACAAAGAAGCATCGGAAATAAAAGCCTATACTCTGGAATGCTTTGAAAAGTTAAGAGAAGAAAATGTAAAAGGTGTAGTACTGGCCTGTAATACAGCTACAAGTTATGCACTTGATGAAGTTAAGGAAAAATTTGACTTTCCAACAGTTGGAGTAATAGGAGCAGGGGCGCTTGAGACGACAATGGTTACAAAAAACAAGAGAGTTTTGCTTCTGGCTACAAATGCAACAGTGAACAGTGGGATATATGAAGATTCAATATCTAGAATAGATTCAAAAATAGAAGTAAAAGCGGAAGGGTGCCCGGATATAGTTAAAGTAGTTGAAGAAGGTCATGCAGAGGACATAATAGGATTTAGCACATGTAAAAAATATATAGACAGATATAATGACTACGACTACGATACATTAATACTTGGATGTACACATTTTGCATTGGCAGAGGAAAATATTAGAAAAATTTTAAAAGAGAAAAATAAAGATGCGACAATAGTAGATCCGGGGCGTTCTACAGCTATTCAATTAAAGAGGATATTTAGTGAGCTCAGATTATTAAGCGATAGTGGAAGTGGAGAAGTGGAGTACTTTATATCCGGAAGTCAGGATGACTTTAAAAGTACGGCATCAAAAATCTTAAGAAAAAATGTAGATGACTTAGATGTGAAGAGTTTTATAACTAAATAAATTAATACAATATAGAATTAAAGGGTAAAAGTTGGGTAATAAATAAAGGTAAGATAAATCGTAAATTGTAATAATAAAGAGGTGTAAATATGGCCAGAGATTATCACGAACCACCAGAAGAGTTAGATGAAAAAGTACGTGATCAAATACGTGCTATTAACAGCTTAAAAGAAGAAATTGAAGCTGTTGACTGGTATATGCAAAGAGTTGCTGTTGCATCAAATCAAGAATTAAAAGACATTATGTGGCACAATGCAAAAGAGGAAATGGAACATGCAATGATGGCTCTTGAGTGGTTAAGAAGAAATATGGACGGCTGGGATGAGCAGATGAGAACATACTTATTTACAGAAAAGCCCATACTGGAAGTTGAAGAAGATGCGGAATCAGGCGAAGGGTCAAACAGTGGCTCAGGTTCACTTGAAATTGGGGAACTATAATAAAGGAGAAGACTATGGATGTGTTAAAGAGAAGTATTGCACCAGTATCATCAGAAGCATGGTCGGAAATAGACAATAGGGCAGCAGAGGTTATTAAGAGTATTCTCTCAGCTAGAAAAGTTTTAAAAGTTAATGGACCTAAGGGTTGGGACTATACTTCAATATCTGAGGGAAGACTGAAGGATTTAGATGGAGTAAAAGACAAGGGCAATGTTAAAACCGGAATTTTTGAAACACAAAATTTAGTAGAGGCGAGAATTGGCTTTGAATTAGATAAGTGGGAACTTGATAATATTGAAAGAGGCGCAAAGGACATAGACTTTACAAATCTGGAAATAGCTTGCGAACAACTTGCAATATTTGAAGAAAATGCAATCTACAATGGATATGACAAGGGAAATATTATGGGCCTTAGTAAATCAGCAGGCCATAAGTTAAAACTGGGAGCAAATGGAAATGAAATACTACAGTCAATTGGAGAGGGAAAATACAAGTTATTTAACTCCTATGTAGAAGGTCCTTTTGACTTATTAGTTTCTCCTGAAGCATATAACAAAATAAACACTGTATATGAAGGTGCTTTTTTAATGCATGGAATTGAAAAACTAATAGGTGGGGAAATTATCAGATCAAAGGCTCTAAAGGGAGCGCTGTTAATTCCACATAGAGATGAGGATTTGGAATTTACTGTTGGACAGGATTTCTCCATTGGATTTGAAAGAGAACTGGAAAAGACAGTTAGACTATTTGCAACAGAAACTTTCACATTTAGAATACTGGATGAAAGTAAAATAGTTTCATATTCACTATAATATAAAAGGGATGTAGTTTAAACTACATCCCTTAATTTTTACTTTAATATATGTTATAAAAGAGTTCCATACTTTTTGACATATATTTTTTTTACAATAGTTACCAGAACCATATATGAAAATATAATTACGCCGAGATATGCAAAGAATATTTTAGGTACTGGAAGCAAGTCAAGCATATCTCCAATTGGAGTAAATGGTATTACAGTAAGTGCAATAATTCCAACAGCTCCAAGTATAGTAACAGATGCTGAGGCCCTACTTTGAATAAATGGAATTTTTTGAGTTCTAATCATGTGAATTACCAGAGTTTGACTCCACATGGACTCTATAAACCAACCTGTTTGAAATAGAGCTTCATATGCACTCTTCATATTGAGTCCTTGCAATACTCCGCTTTGTATAATTGCAGTGTCTGAAATAGTCTTGTACAGTGCTCCGTTTGAAATAAATGCCGGACAAATTATAAAGTATAAAATTGCATATGTTATCCAGTCAAATATTGAACTGGTAGGTCCAATCCAAATCATAAAAGATTCAATAGTTGAGGCCTCCCAGTTTTTCGGAGTTCTTATAAATTCCTCGTCTACATTGTCCCATGGTATTGCTATACATGATAAATCGTAAATTAAATTTAAAAATATTAGCTGAATACTTGTCATTGGCAAAAATGGAAGTAGTGCACTTGCTATAAGTACTGAAAACATATTTCCAAAGTTAGATGAAGCAGTCATTTTAATATATTTAATCATATTTGCATAGGTCTTTCTGCCTTCAATAATGCCTTCTTCCAATACCATCAGGCTCTTTTCAAGCAAGATTATATCAGCAGATTCCTTTGCTATATCAACGGCGCTGTCAACACTAATTCCTATGTCGGAGCTCTTTAGAGCAGCGGCATCATTAATTCCGTCACCTAAAAATCCTACAACGTGTCCGTTTTCCTTTAGGGCAGCTACTATCATTGCCTTTTGGTCCGGAGAAATTTTTGCAAATAAACTGGTACTCTCTACAACTTTTAAAAGTTCATCTCTTGAAAAATTGTCAAGGTCACTTCCCAGTACAATCTTATCTGTTGAGATTCCAACTTGTGAACATATATATCTGGCAACTTTTTCGTTGTCGCCTGTTATTACCTTAGTAGAAACACCGTATTCTTTTAAAGTTTCAATTGCAACTTTAGCACTTTCCTTTGGGGGATCTAAGAAAGCTAAATATCCAAGCAACACCATATCAGTTTCATCTTTTATGCCAAAAGCTCCAACAGGGGATGGATTAGTCTTTTGGGCAAGGGCAATCACGCGCATTCCCTTTTCATTTAATTCATCTACAACTTTAAATATTTGCTCTTTAACTTCTTTAGTCAAGGGTTCAACATTTCCCATATAGTCGGCGTAGGAACAGATTGAAAGCATTTCTTCTACTGCACCTTTAGTAATCATTTGAGTTTTGGAATTTTTATCTTCTACTACTACGCTTAAACGACGTCTTGAGAAATCAAAGGGAATTTCATCAACTTTTGTATAAGCTTCTGATAAGTCCACTAGAGATTTGTCTTTAGATTCGTGATCTTCAGTTTTCTTTATAATTGCCCTGTCCATTAAATTTTTATATCCTGTTTGAAAGTAACTGTTTAAATAAGCATGGCGAAGTATTCTAGTGCTTTCATTGCCGTGAATATCTAAGTAGTATTCAAGGACTACATTGTCCTCTGTAATAGTTCCTGTCTTATCTGTACATAGTACGTCCATTGCTCCAAAGCTTTGAATGGAGTTTAAATTTTTTACTACAGTCTTTTTCTTAGACATTGAAACTGCGCCCTTTGCAAGACAAGTTGTGACAATCATTGGAAGCATTTCAGGAGTTAAGCCCACTGCAATTGAAATGGCAAATAAAAATGCTTGTACCCAGTTGCCCTTAGTTAGTCCATTTATAAAAAACACTATTGGAACCATTATCATCATAAATTTAATGAGAACCCAAGATACTGAGTTTACACCCTTAGTAAAACTGGATTCCACTTCTTCTTTAGTTATTGTCTTGGCAATAGAACCGAATAAAGTGTTGTTTCCAGTTGAAACTACTACTGCCTTTGAAGTTCCACTGATTACGTTACTTCCCATAAATCCAAAAATAGGATAGTCAGTGATGGAACTGTACTTATCTTCATCTAGGTTCGGAAACTTTTCAATGGGGTCACTTTCACCTGTAAGAGATGCTTGACTGACAAATAAGTCCTTTGCCTCAAGTATTCTAACGTCTGCCGGAATCATATCTCCTGCACTTAAGTGAATTATATCTCCTATAACTAATTCTTGTAGTGGAATTTCAAAGAAGTGTTTTTTTTCTTCTCTAATTACAGTACAAGTTGTAGTTATCATTTCTAAAAGTTTTTCAGCCGCATTTCCGGAACGAGTTTCCTGAACAAATCTAAGGACTCCTGAAAATAGTACCATTGCTAAAATAATAATAACTGTGGCATAATTTAAATCTTCCAGTTTATTAGTGCGAATGGGAATTATAATATCAGTTACCACTGATACGATTGCCAAGAATAAAAGTATGAGGGTAAAAGGATTAATAAAAGCCTCGGATAGTCTCTTTAGAATGGACTTTTTTTCGCCATGTTCAATAATGTTGGCGCCATATTCTTTTCTATTTTTTAAAACTTGTTCTTTGGAAAGACCCTTTATACTGGTATTAAAAACCTTTAATAGAGAATCTTTATCCAGTTTGGCAAAGTCCTTAAGTCTCTTATTAGAATCCAAGTTTTCAATATTTTGTACTACATCTTTTGATGTATTGTTTTTCATTTTCAACCCTCCTAAATAATAAAGTTAATTGCTCAACAAATTAACCTTGTGGAAACAAAGTTAATTTTTAAATAAATTCAAGTAGTGGTCAAATTAAAATTATTATTGGAATTAGAAAATTATATGTGATTTAAAAGAGTAAAATCATTGGAAATTAAAAAATTTGTATAATAATTAATTTGAACATTTGAAATTAAATAACTACAGACCGGAACGTAACCTCCAGAATCCATGATCTCACCTCTCTTTAAATAAAAAAACACCTACCATAAGTAATAGTAAGTGAAACACGCAAAATATAAAAATATAAATTTGCCGTTTGAGCTTTGACTTTATAGGGCGATGAAACTGTGTTATGCCATACCTTCATGATATGGCCTGTTCAAACCAGCGATTAATGTCTCCATTAAGTTGCGGCAACAGTCCTTATCCCTATAGTAGCCTCACCTACCGGAACAACAAAATTATAGTATGTATATTGCATTTTGTCAAGGGATGGAGATTTTGGTTTTCCAAAAAAACTTTAAGTAATATCTAAAATATGTTAAAATAATACTAATAACCTAAAATAGGTTAAATATTAATATTATAAATAATGAAAAGGAGGCCAATTATGATTCAAAAAGTAAAAGCTTCAACTCTGCCTGGTTTTTTAGAGTTGCTACCACAAGATCAAATACTATTTAATGAAATGATGGACACAATAAGAAGGAACTTTGAAAAGCATGGTTTTTTACCTATTGATACTCCAGCGATTGAGAGAACGGAAGTACTCTTAGCTAAAGGAGGAGGTAATACAGAAAAGCAAATTTACAGATTTACAAAGGGAGATACAGATATGTCTCTTAGGTTTGACTTAACAGTTCCACTTGCGAGGTATACTGTAGAACATTTTAATGAGCTTTCTTTTCCATTTAGAAGATACCACATAGCAAAGGTATATAGAGGCGAAAAAGCACAAAAGGGACGTTTTAGAGAGTTCTACCAATGTGATATAGATACTATAGGAAATGAAAAGTTAGACATTACAAATGATGCTGAAATTCCGGTTGTAATATACCATACATTTAAAGATTTGGGATTTGATGAGTTTACTATTAGAATTAACAACAGAAGATTGCTAAAGGGATTTTATGAATCTCTAGGTATAACAGACTCTGTGGAAGTTTTGAGAATAGTAGATAAAATAGACAAAATCGGAAAAGAAAATGTGAGACTTGAACTGTTAGAGTTGGGTTTAACTGAAGAACAGGCAGATAAAATTGTAGAGTTTACACTAATAACTGGAACTAGTGAAGAAGTGTTTAAAGCATTAGAAGATTTAAATATAGAAAATGAAGTATTTAATGTTGGTTTAACTGAGTTAAAACAAGTTATTAAATATATAGAAGAATATGATGTGCCTGTGGAAAACTTCACAGTAGATTTAAAAATAGCACGTGGGTTGGATTACTACACTGGAACAGTTTATGAGACATCTCTTGATAACTATCCAAAAATCGGCTCAGTTTGCTCAGGTGGAAGGTATGATGACCTTGCAAGTAACTACACAGATAAAAAACTTCCAGGAGTGGGAATTTCAATAGGACTTTCCAGATTATTTTACCAATTAAATGAAGCCAAAATAATAAAACCTAAGAGAAAGAGCTTAATAGATTTAATTGTAATTCCAATGGATGAATATGTGGAGGATGCAATAAAATTAGTTTCAAAATTAAGACTTGGAAATATTGACTGTATTATCTACACAGAAGAGGGGAAACTGGGAAAGAAATTTAAATACGCAGATGCTTTAGAAGTACCTTATGTAGTAGTTATTGGTGAAAACGAAGTAAAGACTGAAAAGTACTCTCTAAGAGATATGCAATCAGGTGAACAAGAAGAGTTAACCGTTGAAGAAATAATAGAAAAAATAAAGTAGGGATAATATGGAATTTATAGTCGATGAAAAAGTAAAGTCAGTATTGGGTGTAGACGCAATAGTGGGAGCTCTATTGACTAATGTAGACATAGACGCTGAACTTCCACAAAAATTTGAAGATGAAATTAAAGACCTTACAGAATATGCAATGGACGTAACACCTGAAATGTTAGAAGAAAACCCCGTATTAGAGGGATATAGAGAAAAAATTAGGCAGATAGGAAGATCTCTAAAGAGATATCCTCCATCAGCGGAAGCGCTAATAAACAATATGAAAAAAAGGCAGTCTATGCCTAGAATAAACTCGCTAATAGACCTATATAACATTGGGTCATTAAAGAGTATGCTTTCAATTGGAGCTCATGATGCAGATTCATTTACAGGACCAATCAGATTTGTATTTACAGAAGAAGCTGATTCCTTCGTACCAGTTGGAGGAGGCACAAAACCTGTTCATGTAGGTGACTTTGTCTATAGAGATGACAATGCAATAGCAGCTTACTTAGATGCCAGAGATGCTGACGGATTTAAGATTAAAGAAGATACTAAGAACGTACTACTTGTAATTCAGGGAAATAAAAATACAAGTGCTGAAATGAGAATGGAAGTACTTGAAGAAATATGTGAAAATATTAAAGAAGTTTGTGGAGGAGATTACAAAATCTTTGAAGCAAAAGCGGGACAAAAAACAGAAATTTAACACTTTTAAGAGGGTATTTGAGATACATTTCTATTATATGTATTTTAAGCACCCTCTTAATTTAGATAGACATTTATAAAAAATCAAAGGAGGAGGTTTTATGACGGCGACTTTGGAAATTAATTTAAAAAAAATAGAAAATAATGTATCTATAATAAAGAATTTGTGCGATGAAAACAATATTGAAATTACGGGAATTACAAAAATGTTTTCAGGGGATCCTAAAATTGCAAATATGTACTTAAGTGGAGGTTTGGAAAAGCTTGGAGATTCAGAGATAAGCAACTTAAAAAATCTTTCAGGTATAGAGGCAGAAAAGTGGATGGTTAGAATACCGGCATTAAGTGAAATAGAAGACCTTATAAAATACAGCGATGCCTCTTTAAATTCAGAATTGGAAGTAATAAAGGAGATAGAAAAGCAATCAAAAAAACAGGGGAAAATTCACAAGATTATACTAATGCAGGAGTTGGGAGATTTAAGAGAGGGCATCTTAGACAGAGAAGAACTGATTAGAACTGCTGATTACGTTTTAAATAGCAAGTGGATAGAACTATATGGAATGGGAACGAATTTAACTTGTCTGTCCTTTGTTCAACCCAGTGTTGAAAATTTAAGTCGACTTGTAAAAATGTCAAAAGAAGTATTTGGAAATAGAAAATTTATGATAAGTGGTGGGAATTCTTCCTCCATAGACTTAATGTTAAATAAAAAAATGCCAGTAGAGATAAATAATTTACGTCTGGGAGAATCACTAATATTTGGCAAGGAGAGAGCTAAGTACAAGTACTTAGATGGAACTTATTCAGATACATTTGTCTTAAAAGCTGAAATTGTGGAAATAAAGGAAAAACCCTCATTTCCATGGGGAAAAATTGGAGCAGACTCCTATGGAAGAACACCTACATTTACTGATAGGGGAATTAGGAAGAGAGCTATCTGTGCAGTGGGAAGAAAATCTATGGATGTAGGAACTACAAAGCCATGTGACAGTGGAGTGGGAATTGTGGGAGCAAGTTCTGACCATTTAATGTTAGATATATCAGATTCAAATAAAAATTATAAAATAGGAGATAAAATAAGTTTAAAACTAGGCTATGCTTCTGCTCTCTTGGCTATGAATTCAACATATATAAAAAAAGAATATATAACAGAAATTTGAGAAGTTTTTGAAAATAGCTTAATTAAGAGTATAATTAAATAGTAGAAAGTATTTATAAACTATTGAAAGGATCTGATAAATTTGGAAATAAAAGTAGAAAAATTAAAGGATTTAAATGAGAAATTCAGTGAAGATAGAGCAAATAGAGTTGCGCAAAATGCTGCCATGTCAAATGGAATAGAAAGTGCTGCAACAAATTTAAATATTAATGAAGAACAAAGACACAATTTTAATATTAATTTAAATCAAGTTGGTGTCACTAACCAAAAGAAGTCCGGAAGATGTTGGATGTTTTCAGCTTTAAATATGATGAGATTTGAAGTTGTAAAGAATTTAAATTTAAAGGAATTTGAATTTTCTGTAGTATATCCTCTGTTTTTTGACAAACTGGAAAAAAGCAACTACTTTTTAAACAGCATATTAAAGACACTTGATGAAGAAACTGAGGGAAGGTTAGTATCTCACATTTTAAAAGACCCAATAGGTGATGGTGGCCAGTGGGATATGTTTGTGGGGCTGGTAAATAAATATGGATTAGTTCCAAAAGAAGCTATGGGTGAAAATGAAAACTCTTCAAATACAGGAAAGCTAAATAACTATTTGACAAAATTATTAAGGGGTTACGCTTCAAAACTTAGAAGAGCTCACAGTGAGGGCAAGACAATAAAAGAACTTGAGAGCATGGTAGATGATTATATGAGTGAAGTTCACAGAGTGCTTTGCATTTCTCTTGGAACTCCTCCTGAAAAATTTGACTTTGAAATAAGAGATGCAGATGGAAAATATATTTCAGAAAAAAATATAACTCCACTTAAATTTTTTGAAAAGTATGTAAATATTAACTTAGACAACTACATTTCTATAATAAATGCTCCAACTAAGGACAAACCCTATGACAACACCTATACTGTGGATTTCTTGGGAAGTGTAATTGAAGGCAAGGAAATAAAGTATATAAATCTTCCGATAGATGATTTAAAAAAAGCTGCAATCAGTCAATTAAAAGATAATCATCCAGTTTGGTTTGGCTGTGATGTAGGACAGTTCTTTAACAGAAAGGGCTCTGTACTGGATTTTGAGTCTGTAAAAGTAGATGACTTATTTAACGTTAGCTTTGATATGACAAAGGAAGAGAGACTTGACTATGGTGAATCTCTTATGACTCATGCAATGGTATTTATGGGAGTTGAACTTGATGACAATGGAGCCCCTGTAAGGTGGAGAGTTGAAAACTCTTGGGGTAAAGACAGTGGAAAAGATGGCTACCTTGTAATGAGTGACAGATGGTTTGATGAATATATGTACCAAGTAGTGATAGACAAGAAGTATCTATCTCAGAAAATTTTAAGTAACTGGGAAAAAGAACCTATTAGATTAAAACCTTGGGATCCAATGGGTTCACTAGCTTAGGAGGTCAGTATGTATTTATTTAACAGAAAAATATTTAAAAAAGAAAATTACGAAGAAGCTCTAAAACTCATTAGAGAACTTGTAGCTGAATCGCAGAAAGAAGAGGGTTGTATAGTCTATGAAGTCTATCAGGACTTAGACAGTGAATTTGGACTTTGTATATATGAGGAGTGGGAGGGAATAGAGTATTTGGCTGCTCATCAAGAGACAGAACACTTTATAAAACTTGTTCCCCAAATAGGTGCATTAGCAGAGGAAAAAAGTCCTCTATATAAATTTGGAAAAATTAAGTAAATTAAGTAGTAGAAGCACTTTATACAAGTTGAAAATCTTGTTTAAAGTGCTTTTTTAAACTATAATTTATTTAGAATTAAAATTTAACTTAGTGGTGATTAGATGAAAAAAATAATACTATTGTGTTCATTTCTTTTAATAGCAGTTGGAATATACAATGGAGAAGTGAACATAGTAATAACTAAAGCTATAAATATTTGTATGGAGTGTATTGGAATTGGTTAATATATTAAAAAAAAATAACAGACACTTAATCCAGGCACTTGGTGCTGTAGTTTTTAATGGAAACTTTAAGGGGTTTGTAGAAGGGACAATTTACACGGGCCCAACTAAGGGGATATGCGTTCCCGTTTTAAATTGCTATTCCTGTCCCGGAGCATTGGGAGCTTGTCCAATAGGTTCACTTCAAGCAGTATCAGGATCAGGAGGAAGAATCGGATTTTATGTAATAGGACTTCTGGTGCTCTTTGGAATTACACTGGGAAGATTTTTTTGCGGATTTTTGTGTCCCTTTGGATTTATTCAAGATTTACTATACAAGATAAAAACTAAAAAGTTTAAAGTAAGAGACAGTATTCACAATAAACTAAAATACTTAAAATACATAATGCTAATAGTATTTGTAATAGCACTGCCCATTATTGTGGCAATGGTAAAGGGATATTCTGATCCCTACTTTTGCAAGTACATATGTCCTGCGGGATTAATTGAAGGGGCAGCTCCCTTTTTATTAAAAAACGAATACTTGCGAAGTGCAATTGGAATGCTCTTTAATTGGAAATTAATATTGGCTATTTTATTTGTAGTTAGTTCAATTTTTATATATAGGCCCTTCTGCAAATATATTTGCCCTCTGGGAGCATTCTACGGTCTATTTAACGGTATTTCCTTTTATAAACTGGAAGTAGATCAGGATAAGTGTATAAAGTGTAATAAGTGCAGTAAAATTTGTAAGATGCATATTGAACCTTTTAAGGATCCAAATAACAGTGAGTGCATAAGATGTTTAGATTGTAAGGGAGTTTGTCCAACTGGAGCAATAGACAATAAAATAGTTTGGAAAGAGAATAAAAAGACTGTTAAAAGTTAGAATTAATTGGATATAGGAAAAGTAAAAAAGATGAATTCAAATTTTGAATTCATCTTTTTTAAATAATATTAATTTATTAAACTGTCATAGCAGTTAGTTTTACTATTATCTGGCTTTACTTGAAAACTGCTCATACTTAGCACAAACAGTTGACTCCCACTTGGTAGCATTTGGTGGACAGTAAGTCTTTGCAATTTTTGAAATAGGCTTACCCTTGTAAATAGACTTATTCATTAAACTTCCAAAAGCATTGATATTTTCGGAAATACTGGAATACTTAATTAGTTTGCCCTTGCTCATCATTCCAAATATATTATTTGAAGAATTAAGCTTTCTGGATTCAAATCCACTTTCCAATGCAGCAACACTCATTGCATATATACCATTTACATTGTGAGTATCTTCCATATTTTTAAAAGCTTCTCCATGGTTAGCTAAGTTAGTATTTGCTAACATAGCATTAAATTCCTCTACACTATAACCTGATTTTTCATAAATATTAAATTCTGCTGCATATGTTTCACTACTTTGCATAAAAAATACAAAGCCCACTAGAAAAAACATTATTAGCATAGGTACTCTCTTTAACGAACTCATAAAAACGAGAACTACGTTCTCTTAAATTCCCCCTTAAAATTTTACATCGCAACCTTAAATAGTTACATATTAGTTACAATGTAAAATAGTAACATATTGGTTACAATTTGTCTAGTTTTTATTAAAAATATAATAAAAATTGATAGTTATATAAAGAAAATATCATTTGAAATGCTGATTATAAGCTGGGAGTCTAACTTTTATAAGCTAGAAACTTTTTCTCGTTATTATATAATAAATACTTTAATTTTTAATTGAAAATACTCAGTTTTTAATAATGGGACTGTGCAGTTTACTCTTATTTATTTTTTTTCTTCATACTTCAAAAAAGAGAACTTAAAAATAAACTTAATTAATTATTTAATTTGGGTAAAAGTTAGTTGAGGTGAATAATATGAATGAAACTATAAAGACTCAGTTAAACCACAAAACAGTTAGGAAATTTGAAGAGAGAAGTGTAGAGAAAGAAACTTTAAAAACCTTAGTAGATGTGTTTAATCACAGTGCAAGTTCTACGGGAATGCAACAGTGCTCAATTATTAGAGTTACAAATAAAGATATAAAACGAGAAATAATGAAAGTTTCAACTCAAAAGTACTTAGAAGATTGTCCGGAGCTATTTATATTTATTGTAGATGTTTATAGAAACTACAAAATTGCAGTTGAAAAGGGATTTGAAGGTGATAGCTATAGAGATATGGACAGGTTTTTCCAAGGCTTTACAGATGCAGTAATAGGTGCTCAAAATATGATGGTAGCACTTGAAAGCTTAGGACTTGGTGGAGTGTATTTCGGCTCAATACTAAATGACTATGACAGAATTTGTGAAGTTTTAAAACTTCCGGAGTTGACTTTTCCAGTATTTGGAGTGGGATTTGGATATCCGGCACAAACACCTCAGCTAAAACCTAAGATGCCTATGGATTTAAAATTATTTGAAAATGAATATAAAATTTTCCCAAGTTACTTGGAGGCAATAAAAAAATATGACGATGAAATGACAGAGTACTACGATACAAGGGATGAGGGAAGAAGATCAGACAGTTTTTCAGACCAAGTAGTGTCTAAATTTAAACAAGTATCACAAAAGAGAAGAGATGTATTGGCATCAATAGAAAAACAGGGATTTAATATAAAATAAGCTCCTCAGTTGAGGAGCTCTTTATATATTTATTTTAGAATTTTCAAATTTTCCCTCTGCAGCAGCTTCTCTTATTATGTCAATTGCAATGTCTCTACTCTTGGGAGCTACTATTCCAACTCTGAACTGGCCGTCTTTATTTTTTCCCTTTAAAATTAATTCTTTATCTTTTTTATTTAAGAATACAGTTTTTATGTCGTCAAATTCAAAGGGTAAATATCCTATTAATATTCCACTTTCATAACTTCCTATAACTGTTCTCCACATTTCTCTTCCATGTCTAAAGGAGTTTTTATTGTCTACGGAATATATATTTGTGTTTTCATTTTCAGATTTTTCCGGAAATGCTCCACACATTAAGTTAATGATAAAAGTCATAATAATTAAACTAAAAGTAAACATATTTGCAAATTTATTTAAGAGTGCATTGTCTCTTATATATAGAGTTTGTATAAAATAGGCGTTTATAAAAATTAAAAATGCAACATAGGTAATTATATTTACAAAAAATGTAGTTTTGTTAATTTTTAATTTTTTTAACTTAAACATCTGACTATATTTTTCGAAGACGTCAAGTATAGTAGAAATAAATAAGTAATTACTAAGTACCCATAGAATAGTGTACATAGATGTATTTTCAAGTATGGCTCTATCAGTTAGAGCGAATTGAAACCAAAGGGGAATAAGTGCTGATATAAGTACTGTAAATGCAAATTTGGCGTTGTTTTTATTCATTGTAATACCTCCACAAAAAATTATAGCATATAAGGTTATTAAAAAATAGTTTAGAAATTATTTATGAGGGTAATATATAAATAGAACTTGTGAATGTAAGTTTAATGTAGACTAAGATGAAAAATTAAAAAAGGTGATTCCAATGAAAATGGTAATTGAGCTATAACTTTTGTTAAAAGAGGAAAGGTGATACCGTTGAAAATTGAAATGAGCTATAACTTAGTGGAGTAAAGTGAAGGTGATGCCGATGAAAATACAAGAGTTTAGTCTTTTTGACACAAAAGGCACTGGGGAAAATCATAGGATAATTAGAATTTAAAGAGTAGCTAAATGCTAAACGCGAAAACACGTAGTTTTATAATTGGAATATGATGAATTACAATTGAATATAAAAAAATACAAAGACTAACGAAGAGGTTAGTCTTTTTTGTGCTTTAGCTCTGTAATACAAATTTAATATTATGGTAATAAAATCTACGTTGACAGCTAAGCATCTTTTAACTATACTGTACATATGATATATATACAGCTTTAAATAAGGTGAATTATCTTTGGAGAAGTGGTATTATATACAGGAAATTTGTATTTTTATAAGGAGGATACGCATGAAGAAAAAATTATTATCAGTAATTATGGTTGCAGCTATGATGTTTTCACTAGTTGGATGTACTCCAAACATGAAAGCTTATATGGCTGAAACTCAAAAGGTAGCAGAGTGGAAGGGTTCAGAGTTCAAGGGAACAATGAGCATGGAAATGGAAATGGTAGTTGACGAAAAGGGAACTACTGAAAAAGTTACTATTCCTATGGAAATGAAAGGTAAAGCAGAAGGCGCTGAAAAAGTTGAAATGGACATAACAATGGACATGAAAGCTATAAAAGCAATGGCTACTGCAGAAGAAAAAGCAGAAATTGATGCAGCAATTCCTGATACTGTTAGTATTAAGATGTTTGCAGATGCAGATGGAAAAGCTTACATTAAAAAAGATACTTTTGTAAAATTATTAGGTACAGAAGCTCCTAAAGCTTTAACTGACATTAAAGAAGACTACATAGTAATTGACACTGCGTCAATGACGAATGTAGATGTGGCTGGAAATGAAGAATTAGCTAATGTATTTTCTAAAAAAACTATGGACTATTTAAACAGTGCTGAATATCAAACAGAAGCAGAAAAGATAATGGAAGCTATGTTTAAAGACTATAAGCCAACTGTAGATATGAAAGTTGATGGAAGAACTTATACTTACGAAATCAACTCTGATCAAATGGCAACAGAAGCTAAAGCTATAATTACAGCTTTAAAAGCTAATTGGTCAAATACAACAACATTATTAGTGCCTGTTTTAGAAAAAATGGACATGAAAGTTGAAAAAGCAGAATTAGACAAAGCATTTGACGAATTTAATGAAGCTGACTTAGATACTACTCTTGCTCAAGTAAAAGAAGCTATTAAAGGTTCAAAACTTAAACTTGTTTCTACATTTACAGATGACAAAGAAGTAGACCAAATTGACATGGTTTTAAATTTAAGCGGAATGTTTAAAATGACTATGAACGTTGAGTCAACTACTGACAAAAACGAAGAAGTTAAAGTTACAATGCCAACATCATTTAAAGTAATTACAATGGAAGAATATATGAATATATTTATGCCAGCAGCAACAGTAGCTCCTGGAGAAACTGCAGTATTTGTTAGACTTAATGGTGAATTAATGGAATTTGCTGATCAACAACCAGTAGTAAAAGAAAACAGAACTCTAGTACCATTTAGAGGACTTCTTGAAAAAATGGGTGCTGAAGTACAATGGGATGAAGTAAATAGAACTGTTAGAGCTAATAAAGAAGGCGTTGGAATGGTATTTGAAATTGGTAACAAAACTGCTCTTGTTGGAGAAAACAAAGTAGACATGGACGTTCCAGCACAAGTTATTAACAACAGAACAATGATTCCAGTAAGATTCGTATCTGAAAACTTAGGATATAAAGTTGAATTTGACAACTCTGTTCCTGGAGTATATCTAATTGATATCTACAACATCACTGATGCTGAATTACAAGCTAAAATAAACGGTGAAGTTCCAGCAACAACAGAAGAAGTTAAAACAACTGAAGTTAAAGCTGAAGACGCAAAGACAGAAACAAAAGTAGAAGATGTGAAAGTTGAAGATACAAAAACAACTACAACTACAACTGATTCTAAAACTGAAGTAAAACCAGCAGCATAAATTTAATTCAAAAAAATGAACACTGTATTATACAGTGTTCATTTTTTTGAATTTATAATAAATAAGTTATTTAATATTTACTTGTAAAGTTTTTTATTTCAGAAATATATTTTTTAAAAGAATCTGTCATTAGAGAATGGCCTGCATATTCAAAAATTTTTAATGAAGTCCTGTTTCCTAAAAGTTCGGCAGATTTTTGCGCTACATAAGGTCTAACTACTATATCTTTTAATCCGTGGAGCATTAATATTGGGACTTTGATATTATTGATTTTATTATTATCTACAATATTAAAAGAATTTAATGCACGATTAATTTCAACTTGGTTTCTTTGTTTAAGGGCTGCTTCAATGTTTCTATTAAGTTCTTCCTCATCTATTTTTTTCACATTATAGACATAGTGTTTAAAAATTTCTTCTGTGGCTTTTCGCCTAATTTCCAAATCGTCAATTTTTAATTTTGAATATAAATTTCTCATATTTTCTGTTGCCATAAAAAATTTTTCTTGAAGATTTTCATTAATTTTTTCTAAATTAAAAGGTTCGAAGAAAAAAGGGTAATTAAAGTAAGTGGGTTTTTCAAAGCCCTTCAGCCCTTTAACTCCAATAGAACTTAATAATATACAAGAATTTATTCTACTTTGGATTGTAGGATTGGCAAGAAGTTCAAGACAAACACCACCGCCGGCAGACCAACCAAGTATAGTAATATCATTAAGAAGTTTTTTAGTAATAAAATCGGCTACATCCAGCGATAAATCAAAGAGAGAATTAATTTCTTTATTATAACTTGAATCCCCAAAACCTCTTAAATCTATAGCGTATACTTCAAAATCTTTAGAGAGTTCCTCTATTGTTTTGAAAAAAAAGTGGAACTTGACATATTTCCATGAATTAGCAAAATTGTTTTTCCAGAACCCTCGTGAACATATGCAATTTCCTCTCCTGTCAAAATAGTTTCTTTTTTTATTTTAAAGTTTTCCATTTAAATCAATCTTTCTTAAATTAAATTTTTATTTATTTTTCTATAATACTTTTAAATTTGTCACTTGTGATTCTGTGGACAGTCCACTCGTTTAAGGGCTCTGCTCCCATTGACTTATAGAAGTCTATGCTTGGTTGATTCCAATCTAAGCACAGTAGCTCCAAACGCCCACAGCCACGTTCAAGTGCAATACTGCTAAGCTCTTTAAAAATTTGTTTCCCATATCCATTGCCTCGATATTGGGGCTGTATGTATATATCTTCAAGGTATAGGCCGGCTCTTCCCAAAAATGTGGAAAAGTTGTGGAAAAACAGTGCGAACCCTATTTCACTTTCATCTAATAGGGCGAAAAAAACTTCCGCTCTCTTTTTTTCAAAGAGCATTTCTCTTAACAGGTCTTCAGTTGCAATTACATCTTCGCTCATTTTTTCGTATTCAGCAAGTTCTTTTATAAAACTTAAAACCAGAGGAATGTCGTCAACAGTGGCATATCTAAAAGTTAAATTATTTTTATTCATAAGTACCTCACATAAATTTATATTGTAAAATTATTTGTTACATTCTATCATGTAGTAAATTTTATGTCACATAAAAGTTGGAAAATTCAAAGTGAAATTCTATTAGAGTAAAAATATTCCACAAAAAAGTATGTTCTATTAATTGTGGATAATGTTAATAACTCTGGGGATAAGGTGTTTAAGCAGTTTTAGAAAAAAATATGCTGGGGATAAATGTTTTTGGAGGAGAATGGCTGAAAATGCAGATTATCAATTGGGTTATACACAATAAAAATAAGAAGATTGAAAAATGAACCTGTTGAGAATGTGGATAACTTTGTGGGTAAAGTCAATTATCTTTAAGTTTGTGGATTAATAATTAAAAAAGAAGTACAATAGTTACTAAAAATTATTGTACTTCTTCTTGTTCAAACCACTTTTCATAGAGTTTGTCCAGTTCCTTGGATTTATTATCTCTTTCTAGAGATAATTTGTTAACTTCTTCGATATTTTCATATATTTCAGGATTGGACAGTTCAATGTCTATTTTAGAGATGTCCTCTTCTAAATTTTTTATTTGTTCTTCCAACTCTTTCTTTTTAGCTCTTAAAATTTTAGCTAAGGCCTTATCTTCTCTTTCTCTCTTTTTAAGATTGGCAAGCTCCGTTTTAGATATATATTCTTCTTCAATGTCTGAGTCAATAGTTGTCTTTTCCAAATAGTAGTCATAATTTCCAAGATATTCGCTTATTCCATTGGCACTCATTTCAAGTATTTTGTTACAAGTGTTGTTTAAAAAATATCTATCATGAGATATGGATAAAACAGTTCCGTCATATATATTTAAAGCTTCTTCAAGTACTTCTTTAGAGTCAATGTCTAAGTGGTTAGTGGGCTCATCTAGAAGGAGGAGGTTGGCACCCTTTAACATTATCTTTAGTATTGAAACTCTTCCCTTTTCGCCACCGGAAAGGTCTTCAATTACCTTAAAGATATCATCGCCTACAAATAAAAATTTAGCTAGGTAACTTCTTATTTCATAGTGTGTCAACTTTGGAAATTCATCCCATATTTCGTCAATTACAGTCTTGTCGTAGCTAAGGGACTCCATTTCCTGGTCAAAGTATGCAATTGTAACATTTGATCCAAAAATTACTTCTCCAGAAGTGGCACTTGTCTTATGTGTGAGTATTTTAAAGAGTGTACTTTTGCCCACGCCATTTGGACCAATTAATCCAACTTTATCCCGCTTAAAAATATTAAATGAAATATTTTCAAAAAGTGGGCTATTTTCAAAGGACTTTTTAAGGTCCACTACTTTTAAAACATCTTGGCCTGATTCAAATTTCGGAGAAAATCTAATTGTAGATTTTTTTACATCCTGTGGAGGAGGTAGTTTTTTCATTTTATCTAGCAGCTTTTGTCTGGACTTTCCCTGTCTTATAAAGCGCTCTCTACCAAGGCCCAGATATCTCTCTATTATTTGCTCTTGTCTTTTTATTTCCTTTTGTTGATCTTCAAATTGCTTTTTAAATAGCTCCAGTTGTATTTTTCTCTGCTTGGAGTACTCAGAGTAGTTACCTCTAAATGTAGTTAGCTTGTGATGTTCCAAGAGAGCTATTTTATTTACAATGTTGTTTAAAAAATATCTGTCATGGGAAATAATTATTGCCGCACCGTTAAAGTCCTTTAAATATTTTTCCAACCAAGATATGGCACTTATGTCAAGGTGGTTAGTGGGCTCGTCAAGTAATAGCAAATCAGGCTCAGTTAAGAGCAGTTTTGCCAAGGCGAGTCTAGATTTTTGACCTCCTGAAAGTTGATCAACTTTTCTTTCAAAATCTTCAGTTTTAAATCCCAAACCTATTAGGGTGCCTCTGATCTTTGACGGGTATTGGTAACCGCCAAGTTCTTGAAATTTTTCTTGAAGATGTCCATATCTCTGCATATTCTTTTCAAAGTCCAAAGAGTCCACATTTGAAATTTTAATTTCAAGTTCCCTTATTTCTATTTCCATATTTATAAGGGGCAAAAATATTTTTTCGCACTCTTCATAAATTGAGCTAGTGCTGTCATTGTGAAGTTGTTGCTTTAAATATCCAACCTTTAAATCCTTGGGTTTAAAAATAGTTCCGGAATCTTTGGAGATTTCTTCAGTTATTATATTGAATAAAGTGGTTTTACCACTGCCGTTAATGCCTATTAATCCTATTTTATCCCTGTCTTCGACGATTAAACTAATATCATCAAGTATGGGATTTGTAATATAGCTCTTGCTAATATTTGATATACTAAGTAACATAACTCACCTCAAAAAATCATTGTATCAAATTTTACAAATGATGGAAAGACTGTTATAATATTATCATGAAAAACAGGAGGCGTGCAATGTCGAATAAGACGAACAGAGTTTCTGAAACGGTAATAAGAAGACTTCCCATTTATCACAGATATTTAACTGATGTTATTGAAAAGGGAGTTGAGAGAATTTCATCTTCTGAACTCAGCAATTTGACAGGCTTTACTGCATCACAAATAAGACAGGATTTAAATAATTTTGGAGGATTTGGTCAGCAGGGCTACGGATACAATACAATAGATTTAAGAGAACAAATAGATAAAATTCTTGGTATGGACCATGTTTATAACACTGTAATAGTTGGTGCAGGAAGATTGGGATCTGCAATAGCAAACTACAATGAATTTAAAGAAAATGGTTTTAAAATACAAGCGCTTTTTGACTCAAATCCGGAAATTGTTGGAACAGAAATTGATTCAATACCTGTAATTTCAGTTGATAAAATGGAAGAATACATTCAAAATAAAAACATAGATGTGGCAATTATCACAGTGCCAAGGGAATATGCAGTAGATGTTATCAATAGACTTATAGAGTGTGGAATAAAGGGAATTTGGAATTTTGCGCCTATTGATATAAGTGTCCCTGACAATGTAGTAATTGAAAACATCAGGTTAAATGACTCACTATTAAAGTTGTCATATTACTTAAAAGAAAATTTTTTATAAATTAAAGTTTAAGGTGCAGGTATCTGTACCTTTTTTAATAACTTAAAGAGGACTGTAAATGAAAATATTAGAGGGAAATAATAAAATTGAAATAGCAGAGTTGGACTTTTTTAATCCGGAACATATTTTTAAATGTGGGCAAGCTTTTAGATGGATAGAGGAAGAAGACGGTTCATATACAAATGTGGCACATAATAAGATTATAAATGTAAGTAAGGGCGAAAATATTGTAATAGACAATTCTTCTCTTGAGGACTTCCAAAGTATTTGGATGGATTACTTTGACTTAAATAGAGATTATGGAGCTTTAAGGGAAGAACTATCTCTTGATGAAACTTTAAAAAATGCCATGGAATACGGAAGTGGAATTAGAATTTTAAATCAAGACCCCTTTGAAACTATAATAACTTTTATTATTTCCGCCAACAATCAAATACCCAGAATAAAAAATTCAGTGGCAAAAATTTCTGAGATGTATGGCTCTAAAATTGGAAGTTATGGTGGTAGAGAGTACTATAGTTTTCCAAGTAGTGATGAACTTTCAAGAGCAAAAGTCGAAGACCTTAGAGAGTTTGCAAGAGTTGGATTTCGAGATGAGAGAATTGTTAAAACTTCAAAGTTAATAAGTGAAGGGGCAGTGGACTTAAACTCCCTCTATGAAATTCCCTTAGAAGACGCCAGAAGAGAACTTATGAAACTTCCGGGAGTTGGACCTAAAGTAGCTGACTGCGTGTTGCTATTTGCGTTTAAGAGGTCGGAGTCATTTCCTGTAGATGTATGGATAAAACGTGTAATGGAAGAATTATATTTAAAAAAAGATACTAATAAAAATTTAATTGCCGATGAGGGTAGAAGAATATTTGGCAAAAATGCCGGATTTGCACAGCAATATCTATTTTACTATGGCAGGGAAAATAATTTGGGGAGGTAGCTATGAAAGCTGTCATTGTAAATGCCATTGCTATTGTAATAGGTTCAATAATAGGCCTGTTATTTGGCAACAGATTAAATAAAAGATACCAAGAAGTAGTAATGACAGTGGTTGGGCTATGTGTGCTATATATTGGAATTGATTCAGTGCTTCAAACTGACAATATGTTAATCCTCATAATTTCATCAATTGTGGGAACGCTAATTGGAACGTGGCTGAATATAGAAGAAAAGTTAAACAGTTTGGGAAGTCTATTAAAAAAGCCTTTTAAAAATGTAAAAAATGAAAATTTTGTAGATGGATTTGTAACTTCAACTTTAATATTTGCCGTAGGTGCAATGACAATAGTGGGTTCAATTGAAGCGGGACTGTTGGGAAAATATGACGTGCTCTACACAAAGTCCATAATAGACTTTATAACAGCTATAGTATTGGCATCAAGTTTGGGATTGGGAGTAATCTTTTCATCCCTAAGTGTGTCACTATTTGAAGGCTGTATAGTTTTAATAGCTATATTCTCAAGCGGACTGTTTTCAGATGTGCTAATTGCAAATATATCAGGTGTAGGAGGAATATTAATAATTGCACTTAGTTTAAAAGTTTTAAATATAAAAGAGATAGAGGTTGCCAATATGTTGCCGGCTGTTGTCATCCCAATAGTATTTGAAGTAGTCACCAGATTTATATAGTATTCTGGTGGCTTTATTTTTTTCTAAAGGTAAAAAAATGTCAAATTTCACTTGCAAAATTTCTCAAATTGTATTACACTAATATTATTGTTAGCACTTAGGTAAGTGGAGTGCTAAAGGTAAGAAAACAATATATTTTATATAGGAGGTTCAATAATGAATTTAAAACCATTAGAAGACAAGCTAGTAATTAAGAAAATTGAAAAAGAAGAGACAACAAAATCAGGTATAGTACTTCCTAGTTCTGCAAAAGAAGAATCTAACATGGCAGAAGTTATAGCCATAGGTAAGGGAATACTAGATGACGAAAAGAAAAAAGACGAAATTCAAGTTGGAGATAAAATAATATTTTCAAAATACGCGGGCTCAGAACTTGAAGTTGAAGATGAAAAATTTACTATAATTAAGTTTTCAGATATTTTAGCAGTAATTAAGTAATAAGGAGAGATTAGATATGGCAAAGGAAATTAAATTTTCAGATGATGCAAGAAAAGGATTAATAGATGGAATTAATATTTTAGCAGATACTGTTAAAGTAACTCTTGGACCAAAGGGAAGAAACGTAATACTAGATAAGGAATATGGCGCACCATTAATTACAAATGACGGTGTTACAATAGCAAGAGAAATTGAATGTGAAGATAAATTTGAAAACATGGGAGCTCAACTTTTAAAAGAAGTAGCTACTAAGACAAATGACGTTGCAGGAGATGGAACTACTACAGCTACACTTTTAGCTCAAGCTATAATTCTTGAGGGAATGAAAAACTTAGCAGCAGGCGCTAATCCAATGATTTTACAAAAGGGAATTAGAAAAGCGGTAGATAAGACAGTAGAAGAAATTAAAAACTTCTCTAAAGAAGTTGAAACAAAAGAATCTATTTCACAAGTTGCGGCAATATCAGCAGCTGATGAAGAAATTGGAAAGTTAATAGCTGAGGCAATGGAACGTGTTGGAAAAGACGGAGTTATAACTGTTGAAGAATCTAAATCAATGGGAACAAGCCTTGACGTAGTAGAGGGAATGCAATTTGACAGAGGATACTTATCACCTTATATGGTAACTGACAATGAAAAAATGGTGGCTGAGTTGGAAAACCCATATATCCTAATAACAGACAGAAAGATTACAAACATCCAAGACCTATTACCACTACTTGAACAAGTACTACAAGCATCAAGACCATTACTGGTAATTGCAGAAGATATAGAAGGTGAAGCACTAGCTACACTTGTTTTAAATAAATTAAGAGGAACAATAAACGTAGTTGGAATCAAAGCTCCAGGATATGGAGATAGAAGAAAAGAAATGCTTGAAGACATTGCAATTTTAACTGGTGGACAAGTTATTTCAACTGACTTAGGTCAAGAAATTAAAGACGCAACTATTGACATGCTTGGTTCAGCTTCTAAAGTAAGAGTTGAAAAAGAGCTTACTGTAATTGTAAATGGAGCAGGAAATAAATCTGATTTAGAAGCAAGAGTTGCTCAAATTAAAATGCAAATAGAAGAAACAGACTCTGAATTTGACAGAGAAAAATTACAAGAGAGACTTGCTAAACTTGTTGGTGGTGTAGCAGTAATTCAAGTAGGTGCAGCAACAGAAGTAGAACTTAAAGAGAGAAAACTTAGAATTGAAGATGCACTATCTGCAACAAGAGCAGCAGTTGAAGAAGGAATTGTTCCAGGAGGCGGAACAGTTTTAGTAGATTGTATAGGCGCAATTGCAAAACTTTCAGAAGAAATGGAAGGCGACGAAAAAACCGGAGTTAACATAGTGTTAAAAGCACTTGAAGCACCACTTCGCCAAATAGCAGAAAATGCAGGAGTTGAAGGTTCAGTAATAGTAGAACACGTTAAAACTCTTGAAGTTGGAACAGGCTTTGACGCACTTAATGGAAAATATGAAAATATGATAGATGCTGGAATTGTAGATCCTACAAAAGTAACTAGATCAGCTCTTCAAAATGCATCAAGCGTTGCAGCTATGATTCTTACTACAGAGGCAGCAGTTGCAGTAATTCCTGAAGCAGAACCACAAGCACCAATGAATCCAGGAATGGGCATGATGTAAAATAAATTTTTAAAAAATTAAGAGACCTTTTAAGGTCTCTTTTTTGTGTTTAAAATTATAATACTCTTGATGCGATAATTCCGATTATCCAGAGATGAGCCGGATAAAATATATAAAAAATGTACTTTGTAAAATTGTTATTCAGTCCTCTCTTGCCATTATATAGTCTAATAAATGGAAGACCTGCAATGAAGAATAATAAATCTGAGTGAAGTCCAAAATTTATTAAAATTTCTCTAAGGGAATTTCCTTGGAAAAGTCCCGGTGAAAATAAAAAAGTTATCAGTACAAATATAAGATTTCTCTTCCTCGAGTTATTTTTATATATGTAGCAAATTATCATAAAGGGAAATATAGTAATACCACCTTCAAATAAAAGAGAGGCGGAATAAATTAAAAGCAATAAAATAATTGCCAGCAGCTTTTTATTTTTCTCATAGTAGAGTTTATTTAGAGTGTAAAGTCCTGTAAGCCCCAGAGCAAATGTCAAAAGAATGCTGTTATTCACAAAGTATTCAGGTTTTATAATTATATATTCATTTATAAAAAATGATCCCATAGACATTGCAAAACCAAAGAAGTAAAGTCTAAAGGCATATGCTCTAACACTTTTTGTGTGGATAAATCCCTCAACTATAAAGTAGGCAAATACAGCTGCAACAGGTCTACTAATTAGGTGAAATAGCGATGCAAATTCTATTGGAATAAAGTAATCTATATGGTCTAAGACCATTAAAAACATCATTAAAAATTTTAAGCTCGTAGCTGTCATTATATGCTCCTTATTTTTTAATATTATTAAAAAAGCTAAATTCGGTTTCTAAGTATATCGGGAAGTTGTGCAAGTATAATGGCAAGAAAAATAAGAACACAGCCAATAATTTCTCTTCCAGATAAAACTTCGTGAAAAATCAAAGCTCCCGAAATAACGGAAATTATAGATTCAAAACTTAAAATCAAAGATGAAATTACAGTGGTGACATATTTTTGGCCCATTATTTGTGATCTGTTAAAAATATTATTATAACATATAAAATACTGCTCTTAATGGAGAATTCTATCTTTCCATTTTTTTGTTTAAAATTAAATAAAAATATGTATAGTATTTTAGTGAATAAAAAAATACAAAGTTTAAAGACTGTCTAAGATGTGTAATAGAGGGCATAAAGTGTATTGCAATAAATTAAAACAATGTGTTAGTATGTGTGGGAAAAATATTTGATAGAGGTGAAAGATGTATAATAAAAATAAAATAAAATCAATTGTAATCATATTAGCTTTAAGTATTTTGCTCGTAGCTTGTGGAGACAAGGGAATACAAAAAGCAGAAGTTCGTCCGCAAGATGACTTATATGAAGCTGTAAATGGTCAGTGGATGGAAAAAGTGGAAATACCGCCAACAACTACTTCAGTAGGTGTTACTGAAGACATTCAAGATAAAATTGCAAGTACACTAAAGTCTGATTTTGATAAAATGTTAGAGGGAAAAACAAAACCGGAGAGTTCAGATTTAAAGGAGTTTTTAAAGTACTATAAATTGGCTTCTGACTATGAACGTAGAAATAAAGATGGAGAAAAACCTGTTTTAAAGAGGTTAAGTAAAATTGAAAATTTAAAATCTCTAGATGACTTAAATAAAAACTATAGTGAAATGCTTTTAGATGGATATGTACTTCCTACAATAATTTCTGTAGACACAGATATGGAAAAATCTGACACTAATTCACTTTATTTTGGAATGCCTGGTTTGTTAAAAGGCGAAAAGTCCTATTATGAAGAGACAAGTAAAAGAGGAAAAGAAATTTTAGATATATACAGAAAATCTTTTGTAGAGATGATTAAATTAACTGGGAAAAGTGAAAGTGATGCAAAAAAAATAGCTGAACAGGCAATTGAATTTGATAAACTGCTTTCAACTTATGCAAAGAGCTCAGAAGAGTCTTCCAACATAGATAATTCATACAACCCTATAAGCACAAAAGAACTGTTAAAAGACAGTGAAAATATAGATATTAATAATATTTTACTGTCAACAATAGGAGTTGTTCCTGAAAAAGTAATTGTTGCAGATTTAGAATATTATAGAGATTTAGATAAAATAATCTCTGAAGAAAATCTGGATTTAATAAAGAGTTGGATGTATATACTGGCCCTTGAAGAAAGCACACCCTATCTATCTAAGAATTTAGAAAATATAGCAAGTAAGGCTGCTATGGAAGTGGCTGGAATTTCTGAAGCTGAAGATCCGGAATTTAGAGCTTATTCACTGGCAGGAGAAGCATTTTATGATGAAATAGGTCAATATTATGGAAAGACTTATTTTGGTGAAGAAGCAAAAAAAGATGTGGAAACTATGGTAGATGAATTGATTAAAATATATGGCAAGCGAATAAAAAATGCAGATTGGCTCACTGAAGAAACTAGAAATGAGGCAATAAAAAAATTAAACAGCATGACAATACAAATCGGATACCCTGATTATGACAATTCAAAAGATGAAAAGCTAACAGTAGATGAAAATTTGAGTTTATACGAAAATACTTTAAATATGAGTAGAGAGAATAACAAATTACTTTTTAGTAGTTATAGTGAACCTGTAGATAGAGATAAATGGATAACGGGAGCTCAAGAAGTAAATGCATTTTATATGCCTACAACCAATACTATTACTTTTCCAGCGGGGATTTTACAAGCACCCTTTTATAGTATAGATCAGACACCAAGTCAAAACTATGGTGGAATTGGAGCGATTATAGGACATGAGATTTCACACGCCTTTGACCCTGAGGGATCTAAATATGATGAAAAGGGAAATTTAAACAACTGGTGGACGCCGGAAGATTATGCGGCATTTAAAGAGAGAACAGAGGCAGCAGTAAAACAATTTGACGGAATAGAATATGCTGGTGGAAAAATAAATGGCAAGTTGACTATTACTGAAAATGTAGCAGATACTGGAGGCTTAATTGTAGCCTTAGAAGCTGCTAAAGAAAGTAAAGATGCAAATTTAGAAGAGTTTTTTGAAAATTGGGCTATGTCTTGGAGGGGAAAGGCAACCCCGGAAACTGAAGAGATAATGCTTTTGACAGATACTCATGCTCCAGGTAAGCTGAGAACTAATATTCAAGTTTCAAATTTAGAGGACTTCTATAAGACCTTTGATGTAAAAAAAGGCGACGGAATGTATATTGCACCTGAAAATAGAGTTGTAGTTTGGTAAATAAATATAAAACACCTTACATTTTAAAATGTAAGGTGTTTTTACTATATAGCTTTTAAATACTTTAATGCAATAGTAGAAAGTGCCAATACTCCATAGTCCAAAACATTTTCATCTGGATTGAACTTGGCATTGTGAAGTCCGTACTGAGTTTTTGGATCTTCATTTGAGCAACCCACTACTAAGAAAGTAGATGGCACAAGGACTGAGTATCTGGAGAAGTCCTCTCCAGCCAGCTTAAAGCTCTCACTTTGAACAAGACCCTTCTCAAAAATATCTTCAACCCACTCAGCTGCAAGTAGAGTATGTTTTTCTTCATTTATGACAGGTTCGGAAATGCCCCAGTACTTTATTTCATATTCTACATTAAATAGTTCTGCAATACTCTTAGTCATTTCATAAAGTCTCTTTTTAAATAATTCCTTGTCTTCTACATAGTGAGTTCTAATGGTACCCATTATCTCACAGACATCGGGGATAATAGCTGCAGCTTCACCTGCGTTAAAAGCGCAAACTTGTAGTACATTTGGATTTAGCGGAGAGATTTCCTTAGAAATTGAATTTAGTGCTTCGTAAAGTCTAACTCCTGCGACTATTGGGTCAATAGATTTGTAGGGAACACTTCCATGTCCTCCATTACCTGTTAACTTTATAGAAAAAAATCTTGGGTAGGAAGTTATTGGGCCAACTTCAATAGAGGCAGTTCCTATTTTCAATGAAGGTTCTATGTGCATTCCAATGGCGTAGTCAACTTTTGGATTTTCAAGGACCCCATCGTTAATCATTGCAAGAGCTCCTCCTGAACCCTCTTCAGCGGGTTGGAAACAAAGTTTTACACTTCCATGCATTTCATCTCTATATTTATTTAATATAGATGCAACGGCGATTAAGTTTGAAGTATGTATGTCGTGACCACAGGCGTGCATTACATTTTCAACCTCAGAAGAAAATTCAAGTCCTGTAATCTCATTAACGGGAAGAGCGTCCATATCTGCTCGAATCATAATAGTTGGACCTTTGTGAGCACCTTCAATTAGTCCTACAACTCCATATCCTCCGACATTTGACTTGTAGTTTATTCTAAGTTCATCTAAATTTTTCATTACAAAGTCAGCTGTATTTTTTTCGTGAAGGGACAATTCAGGGTGTCTGTGTAAATGTCTTCTATTTTCAATAGTTTTTTCTCTAAAATTTTTGGCGAGTTCCTTTAATTTTTTATCCATAACTAACATCACATCCTTTTTTACCATTATATCTAAACTATACTCAATACTTCAATACTTTATTAATTTATTACTTTATAAAATGCTTTATAATTCATAAAAAGTGGGTATATATGATTCAATAATTTAATATAGGTAAAGGAGGAGTTAATATGTCAGAAAAAAAGAAAAAGCAGTCTAATGACATGGGAGGTTTTTTGGGTTGGATTGAAAGAGTGGGAAATAAAATTCCGCATCCGTTTATTTTGTTTTTAGCACTTATGGTAATTATAGCGGTGATTTCACTTTTGGCAAAGGGAGCAACAACTATTAATCCTGCCACAGGAGAAGAGGTAGTAATAAAAAACATTCTTTCGGGAGAGGGAATATCCTATGCTTTAACCAGCATGGTTACTAATTTTACTTCGTTTGCACCACTGGGACTTGTGTTGTCGATGACTTTAGGTATAGGTCTGGCTGAAGAAGTGGGACTTATGAGTGCATTTATGAGAAAGACAATTTTAGGAGTAAATGACAAATTTGTAGTGCCTGTAATTATGTTAGTTGGTATTTGCGGGAATTTAGCTTCTGATGCAGCTATTATTATAGTTCCAACTTTGGCGGCAATGATATTTTTATACATAGGAAAAAATCCACTCGCCGGTGTTGCTCTGGGATATGCTGCAACTACTGCAGGATTTTCGGCAAACTTGGTAATAGCCGGAACTGATGCGTTGCTTCAAGGAATTACAAATACGGCATCTGAAATTGTAAATGGTCCGGAGATACAAGTTACAGCCAACTGGTTTATTATGATTGTATCTACATTTATATTGACAATAGTTGGTACCATTGTAAATAATAAAATTATTGAGCCAAGACTTGGGAAGTACCATGGAAATACTGATGTAGAGAGAAAAGAAATCACAACAGAGGAAAACAAGGGATTAAAAGCTGCGGCAATTTCACTTATTATTTACTTAGTAGTAATAGTGGCAGTCTGTATACCAAAAAATTCCTTTATGAGAAATGCGGAGACAGGTTCACTTACTTCAGGTTCAACTTTAATGAGTGGTATTATTCCATTGATTTTGTTTTTGTTCTTAATAATTTCAATTGCCTATGGTAAGGCTTCCGGAGAAATAAAAGACAGTTTGAGAGAAGTTCCGAAAATTATGGAGACATCTATAGCTAAAATGAGTTCCTTTATAGTTTTAGCATTTATAATCGGGCAATTTATAGCTTGGTTTAATTGGACTAGTATGGGTGAATACTTGGCTATAATACTTGCAAACTTCTTGGAAGAGGGAGGATTCACAGGAGCACCGCTCTTTGTACTGTATATATTAATAGTGGCGTTTATAAATTTATTTATCGGTTCAGGGTCTGCAAAGTGGGCGCTACTTGCTCCAATATTTGTGCCAATGATGACACTACTGGGATATCACCCAGCGTGGACACAATTTTTATATAGAGTTGGAGATTCAACAACTAATATAATTTCGCCACTGTTCCCATATTTCCCAATAATACTTAGCTTTATGAAAGAATATGATGAAGATGCAGGTGCGGGAACTTTAATTTCCACAATGATTCCATATTCAGTGGCAATGTTAATTACATGGATAATATTTACACTGGTTTGGTACTTCTTTATTCCACTTCCAATAGGAATAGGTGGGCAAATAATGCTTTAATAAAATAATAAAAGTCGATACTTTGGCTAAGTGGTGATTCAGAGTGAAGACAAATACTGCAAATTATTTTTATTACATTTTTCCTATAAAAAATAATTAGCTTTGGAACTTTAATAAACTTTCAAATTAAAAACAACTAAACCTATTAATCAACTCAAAAGCGTTTCAGAGGTGTAGCAGTAAATTCTATCCACTCGCTAATGCTCGTGGAGAATTCTTGCATAAAATCTATTACGAAATCGTAGATTTCTATAAATTGTTAAAGGGGAGGGTTTGGGAGGGCATGAGGAGAAATCGCAATCTCCTTCGTCCTCCCAAGAATTTTAAAAATAAATTTGAAATCAAATGAAAACATAGATAATATTATGTTTATTTATACTTTATCAAAAGTCTAAGCCGACACTTCAACTAAGGTATCGGCTTTATTTTTATTTAAATATATAAAATGCACCTTTAAAAATTAGGTTTTGAGTCTAACTTTTAAGGTGCACTTTAAACCATTAAAATTAATGTTATCTAACTAAGCTTTAATTTTTACTTATCTGAAAGTATTTCAATAGTGCTAATATATGTGTCCAGTCCAAGTTTTAAAACACTTTCATCATAGTCAAAGGCAACGTTGTGATGTGGAGCTTTTAAAGTTGTGCCAAGCATGTAGTGAATAGAATATCCACCAAGTTCTTCAACTCTTTTAAGCATGTAGCTTACATCTTCAGAACCGCCAAGATTTGGTCTTAAGTGAGTTGTAAATCCTTTTTCATCAAGCTTTTCTGCCATATAATCTATAAATTCAGGGTGAATAGTTTCAAAGTTAATTGCCTCTCCAACTTTACTTAGATTGTACTTTACATCAAAGCTTTCGGCAGTTCCTCTTGCAACTTGCTCAACTCTCTTTGAAAGGTCGTTTAAAATAAGTTCGTCACTACCTCTGGTTTCTATTTGCATATAACTTTCTCCGGGAACTATATTTCTGCCAGTGCCTGCATTTAAAACTCCCACGTTAATTCTGGAAGAACCTGTTGAGTACTGAGGAAGTGTGTGAAGAGAAAGGGCAGCTGAAGCGGCAGCTAAAAGAGCGTTTCTTCCGTCTTGAGGATTAGCTCCTGCATGTGCAGTAACTCCCTCATAGGACAGGTCGAATTTAGAAGTTGCCAAAAATCCTGTGGAGCCGACACCGACTACACCTATCTTTTCGTTCATGCCAATATGTGAAGCTATCATATAGTCAAGCCCATCAGCAGCTCCGGCAGCAGTCATGGATTTTCCGCCCCTTACACCTTCTTCGGCAGGCTGAAATATAATTCTAAAGTTTCCAGATAGTTTTTCTATATTGTCCACTATCCAGTGGCAAAGTCCAAGCCCCATAGCAATGTGACCGTCATGGCCGCAGGCATGGTCTGTGGAGTTGTCCTTTGAACGAAAGCCGAGTTTATTTGGAATGTGCTCAGGATCGTCAGTTTCGTGAAGGGGAAGGGCATCAATATCAAATCTAAATCCGAAATTCTTCCCCGGATTTGAACTATTTATTTCCACAATACAACCTGTATATCCCTTTAATATATCTGAAACGTCAAAGTTTAAATTATCTGTATTTACTTTTTTACCATGTTCAGACATAACTTCTTCAGAGGGAAGTCCCATTCTATCTGCAGAGTGAATTTCTCTGCCATATTTTACATCTAAGCCCAACATCTTTAAATATTTAATGATGTTTATTGTGGTTTGCATTTCCAACCAGCCAACTTCTGCTATTTGTCTAAAATTTCTTCTAAGAGCAATTAATTCTTCGTAGTATTTTTCCATAATAACTCCTTTAAACAAAAGAAGAGAGCTTAAGCTCTCTTCCATAAAATTACTTATTTTGCAATTGAAGCTTGGTAAATGCCTTCAATTGAATTATCTAACATTTTATTAAACTCTTCTTCACTTTGATTTACATTTAATCCTTCAGAAAGAGCTCTGGAAAAACTAGCTATTAGGTTTTCGTTCTTAGCTAAGAGTTCATTTGACTTATCTCTAGTGTATCCACCTGAAAGAGCTACAACTCTAACAACTTGAGGATATTCTAAAAGATCAGAGTACAAGTTTACTTTTGAAGGAATAGTAAATTTAAACATTACATAGCAGTCTTTTGGAAGTGCATCTAATTGTGCAACTACTTCTCGTTTTACAATTTCTTCAATTTCTTCTTTGTCTTTTGCATTAATGTCAACTTCAGGTTCAATTATAGGAACAAAGCCTGCAGCGGAAATTATCTTTGCATATTCAAATTGTTGTTTTATAATTTCAACAATTCCCTCTTCATTTAGTTCTTTAATTACAGATCTCATCTTAGTACCAAAGATATTTCTCTCTTTTGCATTTTCTAAAAGTGTGTCTAAGCTCTTCATAGGCTTCATTAGTTGAACGCCTTTATTTAGCTCGTCAAGACCTTCGTCAATTTTTAAAAATGGAACAATGCCCTTTTTATCCCAAAGGAAATCAGATGTGTATTGACCATCTATTTTTGAGTTCATTGTCACTTTAAATAAAATTGCTCCGAGAATTCTATCATCAGTAAAAGCAGGGCTCTTAATAATTCTAGTTCTCATGTCGTGTACAAGTTTAAACATCTCGTCATCATTTGTGTAACTGCTTGGTTCAACTCCATAAAGTTGTAGAGCTTTTGGTGTAGAACCACCACTTTGGTCAAGAGCAGCAATAAAACCTTTTGCATTTTTAATTCTTTCAAATTGTTTAGTATTCATTTAATACCTCCATAAAATAACGCTACATTACAATAAAGTAAGTATACCATAAATGATGAATTTCTTATAGCATAAATATGAAAGGTGTTAACATTGGCGGGGTAAATGAAGTATAATAATAGTATCTAGATAAAAAAGGAGCAGTTATGAATTATTACGCAGTTAAAAAAGGTAAGATACCGGGAATTTACACAACTTGGGCTGATTGTAAAGACCAAGTTTACGGATATAGTGGCGCAGTATACAAAAAATTTTCCAATGAGGAAGATGCAAAAGTATTTATGGGTGATGAAGTTGAAAATTTAAATTCCGGCACAGAAGAAAAAAGTATTTGTGCAGAAGATGAATTAATAGCATATGTAGATGGCTCCTATGATGATTCAAATAAAAGTTTTTCTTTTGGGGCACTGTTATTTGACGGAGCGGGAATATATGAAATGCACTCTAAGAGATTTTACAATGAAGACGCTACAATGAGAAATGTATCAGGTGAAATAGAAGGTGCAATGTACGCAATGAAAAGAGCTGTTGAGCTGGGAAAAAAAGTCCTATACCTTCATTATGACTATGCAGGTATAGAAAATTGGGCTTTAAAAAATTGGAAGGCCAATAAAAAGGGAACTATGGAGTACAGAGATTTTTACAGTGAAATATCTAAAAAAATTAAAGTTAACTTTATAAAGGTGAAAGCTCACAGTGGAGTAGAATACAATGATGTAGTAGATAAATTAGCTAAAGAAGCAAAATGAGGTGTTATGTTGAGAAAATCGTGGAATGAATATTTTATGGAAATTACAGAAATGGTTGCAACCAGATCAACTTGCGATAGAGCTTTTGTGGGATGTGTGCTGGTAAATAAAGACAATAGAATAGTTTCAACTGGATACAACGGGTCTGTTTCAGGGAATCCTCAATGTGATGAAATAGGCCATACAATGCGTGATGGACACTGTATCGCCACTATTCACGCAGAGATGAATGCACTTTTATACTGTGCAAAAGAGGGGATTTCTGTAAAGGGGTGTAGTGCCTATGTAACTCACTTTCCCTGTTTAAACTGTACAAAGGCCTTAATTCAAGCTGGAATAGAGGCTATTTACTATAAAGAAGGGTATAGGATAGATGACTATGCTCTTGAACTATTAGAGAGAAATAAAGTGATAGTAAAAAAATTAAATTATTAAAGGAGTAGATTATGGAACAAATGGATAAAGTTGGAAAGGGTACGAAAAAATTCTTTGGAGAATTTAAAGACTTTATTTCCAAGGGTAATGTAATAGACATGGCTGTTGGGGTAGTAATAGGTGGTGCTTTTAGTAAAATTGTAGATTCTCTAGTTAAAAATATAATTACACCGCTTATCAGTGCAGTAGTTGGAAAAGAAACATTTACAGATATATCCTTTAAATTAGGAAGTACTACGATAGGCGTAGGGGCATTTATACAAAGTGTATTTGATTTTTTAATTATGGCCTTTGTAATATTTGTAGTAATTAAAAATATGTCTAAGTTAAAGTCTATGATGATAAAGGAAGAGGAAGTTATAGAAGAAGCTACAACGAAGATTTGCCCTTACTGTAAAACGGAGATAAATATAGAAGCTACAAGATGTCCAAATTGTACAAGTCAGTTAGATTAAGGTGATAAAAATGTACGGTTTAGTGCTGGAAGGTGGAGGAGCAAAGGGAGCTTACCAAATAGGAGCTTACTTTGCGCTAGTAGAGTTGGGATTTGAATTTGAAGCTGTAGTTGGAACGTCAATTGGCTCAATAAATGGAGCTATGATTGCCATGGGCGAAGCTGAAAAATGTGTTGAACTTTGGAGAACGTTGAACTTAAATGACTTAATAAAAGAAGCGGAAGTAAGGACAGTAGCAAGCAAGACAAATAAGCAAGAGGACAAATCAGATGAAGAAAAAGAAATATCTGAAGTTATAAAGGCAATACTAAGTGATGGAGATGAAATTTTAGATTCAATTAAAAGTGCCTTTATGGACTTGTTAAATACTAAAACAGTTTCATTACAACCACTAAAGGACTTAGTGAGTAACAACATAGATGAAGAAAAAGTCAGAAACTCAAAGATGAAGTTTGGACTTGTAACAGTAAATGTCACAGATAAAAAGGCGGAAGAGTTATATATAGAAGATATCCCAAAGGGAGAGCTAAATAAATATATAGTTGCAAGTTGTTATTTGCCTGTGTTTAAATTGGAGCCCTTAGATGGAAAGTACTACCTTGATGGAGGATTTTACAATAAAGTTCCATATAATATGGTAGAAAAGTTGAACTTAACTCCAATAATAGTTAGAACGGGACCGGCAGACATTAGAGATTTGTCCTTTCCAAAGGACGCCATAGTAATAGAGCCTAGGAAAAACCATACATCTGTTATGGACTTTGATCCGGTTAAAGCAGATGAACTAATAAGAATAGGGTATTTTGACACATATAAAAAAATAAAATCTCTAAGGGGAAATAAGTACTATATAGAAGACTTTTCTGAAGAAGAGGCATTTAAAATAATAAAAGACATCTTCTTTGACAAGCTGGATTTTTTTGCAGAAGACAGTAGCTTTAATCTAAGTTCAAAATATAGAAGACTTTTTGAAGAAGTAATTCCAAAGTTATCTTCAAGTTTGGGACTTAGAGGAAATTATACCTATGCAGACTTTGTTGCAGCACTAGTTGAAGAAGAATCTGAAAGACAGAATATAGAATATTTGCGAATATATAAAATTTCTGAACTCATAGACGAGTTGATGAAAAAAAACGGCATTGAATTTGCAAACTACGAAGTGAGTAAATTTAATCAATTGGTAAAGAGAATAATTAAATAGAATAAATGAGGGAAATGGTATGAAGATAGATCGCGTAAAAGATAAGCTAAAAGGTCAAAAGCCAAGACCTATAGACGTTAAAAATAACTACTCTGTATTTATTCCGTTTATTGAAATAGATGGAAAATATCACATCCTCTATGAAGTTAGAGCCAAGACCTTGAGAAATCAACCTGGGGAAATCAGCTTTCCCGGAGGCAGAATTGAAAGAGGAGAAAGTTGTGTAAAAGCAGCAGTTAGAGAAACCAGTGAAGAATTGTTAATTCCGGAGCGAAAAATAGAAGTATTTTCAAAGGGAGACTTTTTAGTAAATCCCTACTACTCAGTTTTATACTCTGTAATAGGTAGAATAAATGTAAACTATGAAAAAATAGTTCCCAGTGAAGCGGAAGTGGACAGTATTTTTACTGTGCCACTAGACTATTTGTTAAATACAGAGCCAAAGTCCTACGACTTGGAACTTTCAGTTAAGAACAACAAGGAATTTCCCTATGGATTAATACCAAATGGAAAGGACTATAAATTTAAAAGAGGTAGAGAAAATGTCCTGTTTTATGAATACGAAGGCAAGATAATTTGGGGATTTACTGCCAAGATGACACAGAATTTAATAAAAAAAATAAAACTGTAATATTCTTGTAATAATTAAAATTAAAAGGGCTATTTTTAGCCCTTTTTTAAATTATAAAATAATAAACTTTAAAATGTAGTAGAAAAGTGAATATTCTAAAACAGTTGAAAACAGTAATATAATATAAAAAGAGTCAATAGTTACAAAGAAGTAACAATATATTTGACAATTATATAAATAACCTTTATACTCACTTAGAGTAACAAATAGTTACAAAGAAGTAACAAAAATTACAATCTTGTAATTTTTAAATTTGGGAGGTTATTTTTAATTATGAATATTTCACAAGGGAAATTCAGAAAAAAACTTGCGACAATATTAATAGGGGGAACATTATTATCCTCAACATTTACAATGGGTTTTAACACTGTACTTGGCAAGGATGTTAATTTAATAGTAGATGGACAAACAAGAGAGATAATGACTTACTCTTCAACAGTTGGTTCATTTTTAAAGACAGAGAGAATAGAATTAGAAGATGGCGAAGTAGTAACTCCATCACTAGATGAAAAAATTACTCCAGAAATGGATATTATTATATCTACTCCGAAGAACTATGTAATTCGTGAAGACGAAGAAGAGCGAAGAGTAAAATCTACGGGAAAGACAGTAGAAGAAGTTTTAGAAGAAGCGGAAATTGAATTAGATGAACATGACGTAGTAACACCTGCACTTGAGTCAAAAGTTTCTCCAAATCAAACTATAAGCATTGAAAGAGTTCAAAAAGAAACATTTACAGAAGAAATAACTTTACCTTTTGAAAAAATTCAAAATGAAAATGCTGATATGTACAAAGGTGAAACAAAGATAATAGAACAAGGCGTTGAGGGAATTCAAGTAAATACAATTCAAAACACTTTTGTAAATGATGAACTAGTGTCAATAGATACTATAAATTCAGAAATTATCCAAGAGCCGGTAACTCAAGTAGAAGAAATTGGAACAAAGGAAACTCCTTCATCAGCAGCACTGGAAGGGAAAAATGTAAAAAGAGTTGTAACTATGGAAGCAACAGCTTACGACCCTACAGCAGGTTCAAAAACTGCAATGGGAACAAGAGCAAGAGTTGGAGCTGTAGCAGTAGATCCTAAGGTAATTCCACTGGGAACAAAGCTATACGTAGAATCACTTGATGGATTTACATCATATGGATACTGTGTAGCAGAAGATACAGGTGGAGCAATTAAGGGAAATAGAATAGATTTATTTTACAATTCTAACTCAGAAGCACTTCGCTTTGGAAGAAGAAACGTAAGAGTATATGTACTGGATTAATTAAGGGAGCTTATAGCTCCTTTTTTTTGAGACCTAACAGAAATCTTTGATTTCGTTGTAGGTTCAATGTCAGGTTTTCCCAAGGCTGAAAGGCTTGGTAGAAAACTCCGACTGAGATCTAACCTAACAATCTATAGGAACTTTGAGACCTAACAGAAATCTTTGATTTCGTCGTAGGTCCAATGTCAAGTTTTCCCAAGGCTGAAAGGCTTGGTAGAAAACTACGGCAAGATTTCGTCATAGAATTTACTGCCAATTTTTAGTTTTGCTAAAGTATCATTTAATATTTATATTTCTTTTCTCTAAAGTGTGTTTCAATACAATTCTTGAGGGAGGGCGAAGGGAATTGCGATTTTCCCTCACGGCCCTCCCTCAAACTCCCTCCCCTTACACCCTTGAAACGCTTTGAGACCTAACCTAACAATTTATAGGAACTTTAGTTCACAAGGTATAATAACCTGTTTTGTCTATTTTAAATTAAAATGTTATAATTTAATTATTGGTGGTGTTAATTTGAAAAGCAGGGAATTATTAGATAGATACCTAAGAGAGCTAACTAAATATATGGCATACGACAATGCCAAGTCTGCAGAAAGAGACATACGAGAAATAGTTGAGGAGGAACTTCCTGAAAACTACACAGAAGAAGATTTAAAAAAAATACTTTTAAAGCTTGGAAGTCCCTACAGCCTAGCTGCACAATATGAGAGCAAGTCAAATATATTAATTAGCGGTAAGAATTATACTATCTACATAGATGTACTAAAAGTGTTGTCAATTCAAATGATTTTGGCGCTGGTAATATACTTTATATTTAATATAAAACTACTAAGTATTTTAAATGTGCTAAACGTTTTAAAAACTGAAATGATAACTATATTTTTTAGTGCCACAATATCTCTTTGGATTGCAGAAAAAGTTAAAAGTACAAAGATAATGAGCAATTTAGTAAAGAGCTTTAGAATAGAAGACCTTTACATTAAAAAGCCGAAACTCAATAAACCCCTAGCATTTCCACTTTTATGTAATTCACTATTTTTATTTATAGTAATTGCAAATGAAGTTGTAATTTCAAATGACGCATCAATAAAAATTTTACAGGCAATTTTATTTTTATTAATATTAAGAGACTCTAATAAATTGGCAGAAGATGGATATGGAAGATATGTAACTTTCTTGGCGATTTTTTGTGATGTAATTTCACTACTTTTAATATATCCACTATTGGTAAAATATTTTTATAGCATAAGTTTTTTTAAAATCAGCTTATGTATAGTGGCAGTTGCAATAATATTTGACTTAATTTTAGCCGTTAGTCAAGTTTTAAAAATTAATAAAACACAGTAAATTTTTGAAATAGAGTTCATTGCCATTTTTAATTTCTTAGTAGGTTTAATATCAAATTTCATAATAGATTTGGTTAACGTAGTTGTATAATATTTTTTTAATTTTAAAAATTTAGTTTAGTTAAAGTATTATTTTATGCTTATCTTTATTTTTCTCTAAAATTAATTTTAGTATATTTTTGAGGGAGGGCGAAGGGAATTGCGATTTTCCCTCACAGCCCTCCCTCAAACTCCCTCCCCCCTACACCCTTGAAACGCTTTGAGACCTAACATAATTTAGGACGTAAATTACAGGGAGGTTGAATGGCAAGATTTCGTCATAGATTTTATGGAAGAATTTCCCAAGAGAACGAAGTTCGATTGGTTGAAATTTACTGCTAACCCTTGAAACGCTAAAAAATTAATATACCTACATATTTTTAATAATTTTAAATATTTTATTAACGCTTGATTAAACTTTTTGGAAAAGTTTAATTTTTTTATTTGAAATCTATTGACATTCTTTGATCTTAAGACTATACTAAAGATAGTTTTTAGCACTCGAATGAGTTGAGTGCTAAAATATAAATATAAATATAAATGTAAATTAAAATTGGAGATGTTAATATGACAAATTTAAGACCTTTTAGAAGAAATGAATTGGGAAGTCTAGACAGAGGGTTTGAAGATTTTTACAACATGATTGATGACTTCTTTAATGATGATTTTACACCTAGTCGTGCAATGAAATCAGAATCCTTTAAAGTAGATGTATTAGAGGACGAAAAAGAATACAAAGTAGAAGCAGAACTTCCGGGATTTGAAAAGGGTGACGTTGAAGTAACTCTTGACGACGGAAAGCTTACAATCTTAGCAGAAAAGACAGAAGAAAAAGATGACTCTAACAAAGACAAAAACTATATTCACAAAGAGAGAAAATCAACTACAATGCAAAGAACAATGTACTTTAAAGACATTGATGAAGATGGCTTAGAAGCAAACTTGGAAAAAGGACTTTTAACAGTAGTTATTCCTAAAAAAGAAGAAGTTTCTACTAAAAAGAAAATTGAAATTAAATAAAGAAGTAGAAAGTAAAACTTTTAAAAGTTTTAGTAAATAATTGTTAATAATTTAAATGCCTGCCTGACAAATATAAGTTGTTGGTGGGTATTTTTTTGTTTTATGCTCTATATGTAATTACCTGTAATTTATTATGTAAATCGGATTAGTTTCAGTCGTAGTTTTCAACCAAGCATTTTAGCCTTAGAAACCTATTATAAATCAAAAATTAACAATAAATTTCAGCTGTTTAACTTTTGTTTAAAATCTATGGCGAAACCTTGCCGTAGTTTTCAACCAAGTCTTTCAGCCTTGGGAAAACCTGACATTGGACCTACGACGAAATCAAAGATTTCTGTTAGGTCTCAAAGCGTTTCAAGGGTGTAGGGGGAGGGAGTTTGAGGGAGGGCTGTGAGGGAAAATCGCAATTCCCTTCGCCCTCCCTCAAGAAATGTATTGAAGTTAATTTTAGAGAAAATAAATATAAATATTAAATTATATACTAACTAAACTAAAGGTTTATAAATTAAAAACTATTATGTTAGCAGTAAATTTCATCCAATCGAACTTCGTTCTCTTGGGAAATTCTTGCATAAAATCTATGACGAAACCATAGGTTTCTATAGATTGTTAGGTTGGGTCTCAAGGTTCCTATAGATTGTTACAAACATATTAAATTATCTAAATTTTAGCAATCTCCTTGAATATGAAAGCATAGGAGGGGTATAATAACTACAGCAGGATTTACTTAATTTAATTTAAAGGAGGAATAGTAAATGAAAAATAATAAAAGATGGCTATCCCTGTTATTGGTATTCGTAATGATGCTAAGTGTTATGCCATTAAATGTTTTTGCAGCAGCAACTGATACGACAAAAAATAATGCAGAGGCACAAATGAGAGATGAACCAGTAGGTAGAAACTTAGTTGTTACAGGAGGAACTTCTGATGTGACATCTCCAGTGATGCCCAATGCAACAGTTAAGGTTACCGCAGGTACTGCACCAACAGGTGAGGTTTTTGAAAAATGGGAATCATCTGTTAGTATTAATGCAAATTTAACAGATAATCCACTGACATTTAAAATGCCAGATAGCGATATAACATTAACAGCAAAATTTACACCAGAAGCAAAAAAAGTAACAGTTGTAAATGGAATATCTGATAAAGCTACAGCAAAAAAAGATGAAATAGTTACAATAACCGCAGATGAACCTGCAGTGGGAAAGAAATTTGTAAATTGGACCGCAGATGAAAATGTAACTATTACAAATGCAAGCGCTTCAAAAACTACATTTAAAATGGGTGATAAAGCTGTTATAATCACCGCTCATTATGAAGATAAAGTAGTATTAGACACAGCAGCGTTAGAACTAAAAATAACAGAAGCTAAAACAAAAGTAACAGAAACAAGTAAGTACACACCAGAAAGTATTAATTTGTTAAAAGCTGCAATAACTGTAGCTGAAAATGTTAAAACGACTGCTACAACTCAAACACAAATTAATAATGCAACTAAAGCTTTAGATGACGTTATTAAAGCATTAGTTGAACAAACTCCAGTAACTGAATATGTAGAGGTTAATTTCTATCAAAATGGTGGAAATGGGTTAGATAGAACTATAAAAGTTAAAAAAGGTTCTACAGTAACAAAACCTGCAAACCCAACAAGAAGTGGATATACTTTCAAGGGTTGGACAGAAGTTAAAAATGGAAGTACAATATTTGATTTCAATACTAATATAAATTCTGATATGGATTTATATGCAAAATGGGAATCTAATTCAACTGGGAAATATACAGTATCTTACAACAGAAATGGTGGTTCAGGAGCAGTTCCTACAGACTCTAAAACATATGCAAATGGAGATTATGCAACTGTAAAATCAAGAGGAGACCTTTACAGAACAGGTTATACTTTTGATGGTTGGACAACAAATTCTTCAGGTTCAGGAACATACTATTACTCAGGCGATGAGATTAAAATTACAGGAAACACTAATTTATATGCACAATGGAGAAAAACCTCAGACAGCAGTAACAACAACTACGATAAGAGAGTTTATCCAACAGGAATAAAAGTTTATGATAGTGGATATAGAGTAGAAGGACGTCTATCAGATTACAAAAATACAAAAATTTATGTAGAGTATGATGGCAGTCAAGTAGCAAGTGGTTACACTGACTCAAATGGATACTTTGACTTTAAAACAGATAGATATATTAAAGACAATAGCGATTTAAAATTCTATACAAATTCAAGTACAAGTAGTTCAACAAACAAAAGAGTTTATCCAAATAGTATAGATGTATATGATGGTGGATATAGAGTGAAAGGTCGTCTATCAGACTATAAGAACACAAGAGTATATGTAGAGTATGACGGAAAATCTGTTGGAGACGGAATGACTGACAGTAGTGGATATTTTGACATTAAGACAGATAGAAAAATTTATGATGACAGTTATTTAAAATTCTATGTTAGAACTTCAAGTTCTGATAAGACAAAGGCAGCTACTATAACAAGCGCAAAAGCCGGCGAATACAAAATTGAAGGAACTGCAGCAGCTTATGCTACAGTAACTGTAAAAGACAAAGATAATGTTAAACTAGGTTCAGCAACAGCTGACAAAGATGGCAAGTTTACAATCTATGCAAATAGAACTCTTAAATCAGGAGAAAAACTTACTATAACTACTAGTGAATCAGGTAAGAGCGACAACTCAATAACTTACACAGTATCTGAGTCAAAAACTGCAGACTTAAAGAGAATTTCTTATATTAAAGGTTATCCAAATGGAAACTTTAAACCTCATGGAAATATAACAAGAGGGGAAGCAGCAACTATGTTTGCAAGACTTCTAAACAATTCTGACAACTTTGGAACTACAAAGACAACTAAGTTTACAGATGCTAATAACCAATGGTATTCAGAAGCTATTAACTATGTAGTTAATAAGGGATTAATTTCAGGATATCCAGATGGAACATTTAAACCTAATGCTAATATTACAAGAGCAGAATTCGCACAAATGATTTCCGGTTATGTAACAGTGGGTGGAAGTGCTACAAACTTTAAAGATGTAAATGATCACTGGGCAAAAGAAGCAATTGAAAAACTTTACGGAAACAAATCTGTAACAGGATACCCAGATGGAACATTTAAACCTAATGATGAAATCACAAGAGCAGAAGCAGTTACAATTCTTAACTCTGTATTTGGTAGAGTTTCAAATACTCAATCATTTGACAGTGTAAAATCTAGCTTAAAATCTTTTGGAGATGTTAAGTCTTCAGACTGGTTCTATGCAAATGTAATGGATGCATCAAATGCTCATGATTCATACAGAAAATCATCAACTGATGATACAGAAGTTTGGACAAAAATTAACTAAATTAAGTATTTAAAGAGAGTCTTAGGGCTCTCTTTTTTTGTGTACTTTTAGGTGAAATAGAGTTACTTAAGTTGCAACATTGCTCATTTAATTATATAATTAGTAAAAATAGGGGGTCATTATGAAAATTGACATACATGAGAAAAACAACTATACACTTCTTTGTGATTTTTATGAATTTGCCATGAGCAATGGTTTCTTTAAGGCGGGTTTTAAAGATAAGGTTGTTGTATTTGATATGTTTTTCAGATCTGTTCCGGACAATGCCAGCTATGCTATTAGTGCTGGATTAGAACAGGTTATAGAGTATTTAGAGAGTTTAAAATTTGAAGAGTGTGATATAGATTTTTTAAGAAGTAAGGGGATTTTTGATGAAGCTTACTTAGATTATTTGAGAGATTTTAAGTTTGAGTGTGATGTGTGGGCAGTTCCTGAGGGAACCATTGTATTTCCTCAAGAGCCACTTATTGTAGTGCGAGGGCCTATTATTCAAGCGCAACTTTTAGAGACTATGGTGCTTTTAACTATGAACCATCAATCTATGATAGCTACTAAGGCCAATAGGATAGTTTCTGCTGCAAAGGGAAGACCTGTTGTAGAGTTTGGTTCAAGACGTGCTCAAGGCTATTCAGGAGCAAACCTTGGAGCTAGAGCTGCATACATAGGTGGATGTGTGGGAACGGCAAATACTCTTGCAGAGAAGATATATGGAGTGCCTGCTCTTGGAACTATGGCGCACTCTTGGGTGCAATTATTTGATACAGAGTATGAGGCTTTTAAGACTTATGCTGATGTATATCCGGACAACTGTCTACTTTTAGTTGATACTTATGACGTTTTAAAAGAGGGAATTCCAAATGCAATAAAAGTTTTTAATGAGGTAGTAGTTCCAAGAGGTTTTAGACCTAAGGGAATTAGAATAGATTCAGGAGATATTGCCTATCTTTCAAAAAAGGCGAGAAAGATGTTGGACGATGCAGGTTTTGAAGATGTGGGAATTATGGCTTCAAATTCACTGGATGAGTTTACTATTCAAAATATATTGCTTCAAGGGGCGAAGCTCGATTCCTTTGGAGTTGGAGAGAGACTTATTACTTCAAAGAGCTCTCCTGTATTTGGAGGAGTATATAAATTAACTGCAATTAAAAACAATGAAACTGATGAACTTGTCCCAACGATTAAGATATCTGAAAATGTTGCAAAGATAACTAATCCGGGATTTAAAAATTTATATAGACTTTATAGCAATAGCAACGGAAAGGCACTAGCTGACGTAATTACTTTACATGATGAAAAAATAGACGATTCAAAGGACTATGAAATTTTTCACCCAATATATACTTGGAAGAGAAGAGACATATATGACTTCACAGCAAAGCCCCTTTTAGTTCAAATATATGACAAGGGCAATTTAATTTACAAGCTGCCTACCTTGGAAGAAATTAGATCTAAAGTAAAACAGGAACTGGGAACTCTCTGGGAAGAAGTTAAGAGACTGGACAATCCTCAGGAGTACATTGTAGATTTATCTTATGACCTTTGGAAAGTAAAAGATGAGCTACTGGATAAACATGGAAAGAATTACAAGTAGAATTATTTAGAGAGTAGGGAATTTATGAATTATTATGGAAATGTATTTAGGCCACCAAGTGAGGCAAGGTCACTTATTATTCAAGCTACTATTGGCTGTGCTCACAATGACTGTACATTTTGTTATATGTATAAAGACGAACCCTTTATTATTAGAAAATATGAAGATATAGTAAAGGACTTAGAAGAAATTAGAGAGTATTTTCCAAGATTTGAGAGAATATTTATAGCAGATGGAGATGCTCTTGTATTAAAAACTGAAGATTTATTAAAGTTACTTAAATATATTAAAGACAACTTTCCAAATGTAAAGCGAGTTTCTTCTTATGCCACAGCAGGTGACATAAATAGAAAGTCTGTAGAGGAACTTCAAAAGCTTTACGATATGGGTCTTGAAATGCTCTATATAGGCTTTGAAAGTGGCGACGATGAAATACTAAGAGATATTAAAAAAGGTCTGACATACCAAGACTATTTAGATGCAATGGAGAAGTGTAGAGAGGTTGGTTTTGAAACTTCAATTACTATCATTGTGGGACTTGGTGGAACTGAAAAGTGGAGACAAAATGCTCTTAACACTGCAAAGTTAATTTCAGAGACAAAGCCCGACTACGTATCTTATTTAACTATGAGACTTTACCAAAATACTCCTCTATATAGAGATTATGAAGAGGGTAAATTTCAAATGCCAAGTGCAGAAGAGCTCTTAGTTGAAATGAGATTGTTTTTAGAAAATGTGGATTCTGAGGGAAGTGTATTTAGATCTAATCATGCATCTAACTACGTATCTCTAGGTGGTACACTAAATAAAGACAGAGAGATGTTAATAGCACAAATAGACGATGTTTTAAAGAAGAAAAATTTTAAACCTGAAGTATTGAGAGGATTTTAATAGCTGGAGAGGTGCACTATGTTATATAGGCTGAATTTACTCGACAGAAAAAGTTATGAAATGCTTTTTGAAAAAGAAGTTATAGCCATAAGTTATAAGTCTGTTGAAGATGACGAGTGTATTACTCGTCGTGAAAATAATTCTAAAGTAAAAATTGAAGATGAAATAAGTAAATTTGCAGATTTAATTTTGGGAATAAATTATGGTGACTATATTTGGATAAATTATAAAAACAAACACTCACTGGCAAAGGTAACTGATAGAACTTATTTTGACAAGGACAGATTTCTAGGTTTAATAAAAGTGGAAGTCTTTAGATACCACGGTGTTTTACCTAGGGAAATACTGGAAAATTTTGGAAAAATTACCATTGAAAAAATAGATGAGCCTGAGTTATTAGTGCGAACTTCAAAAATATTTGAAGCTTTAAAAAGTTTAGACAGTGAAATATTTGACATCTCTGAGGAAACCGAAAGAGAAGAGGAAGTCGTTCAGCTAGAGTTTGTAAAAAAGGAAAATTCTCTTGTAGAAATAAAAAACAACTATGGGATTTTGCCCTATAAAAAGCCAAGTAAAAAATCTAAGCGAAAAGACTTAGAAAAAGGTAACTTTGGGGAACTTGTAATTGAACTATATCCACCTAGAGCCAAGGCTCTTAAAGAAGTGAGTTTGCCTGTGATTTCAAAGAGTTCTACTCCAGTAATGAAAAGCGGAGTGGACTTTTACTTGGAAATGATAAAGAGCAAGTTAAATTACTATTCTAAGCAAAAGGAAATGGAAGAGGCAAGAACTTTTAATACAGATAGATATATTTGGGGAAGATTTTTTGAAGTTTTAAAATAAATTTTGTTGAGGTGTATATGATATTTTTATTTGATTTAGACGGTACAATTGTAGATTCAGCAGAGGGAATTATAAATGGACTAACCTATGCCTTTGAAAAAAGTGGAGATGAAATTCCAAATAATGAGACCATTAGAAAGTATATAGGACCTCCATTTATGGATACTTTTACTAGAGAGCTGGGATTTTCAGAGAAAAAGTCCAGATATTTAATAGAAGTGTTTAGAGAGTACTATGTTGAAAACGGAAAGTATGAAAGTGAACCCTACACCGGAATGAAAGACCTACTGGAAGAAGTTAGCTCAAAATATAAAATTGCAGTTGCAACCTCAAAGCCGGAAGTGCAAGCTCGTGAAATATTAAAAAACCATGGTTTATACGACTACTTTGAATTTGTAGGTGGTGCTACACTGGACAACAGCAGAATAAAAAAACACGATGTAATAGAGTATGTATTAGACAATTTAAATGTAGGTAGTAGAGAGAATACTTACATGATAGGAGATAGGTATCCCGATATACTAGGTGCCAGCAAATCCGGGCTAAAGTCTATAGGAGTATTGTGGGGCTATGGAACTTATGATGAGTTGGAGTCTTACAATGCAAATTATATTGAAGAAAGTGTAGAGAATTTAAAAGATAGAATATTTTCTCTGTAGCTAGGTGAGAACAGTGTTAGTTTATAGCAAGATAAATATTATATTGGAAATAATAGGAACAGTGGCCTTTGCATCTTCAGGGGCAATGGTTGCAATTAGAAAGAATATGGACATTTTCGGAACTATAGTCCTGGGAGTTGTAACTGCGCTAGGTGGAGGCTGTATAAGAGATATTATACTTGGTATTACACCACCAAATATGTTTAGAAATTCTTCCTATGCAATAGGCGCTGTTCTAGCTTCTATTGTCTTATTTGTAGTTTTTTACTATAAAAAAGACTTTTTTAAGGCAAGAGTTTTAAAGACCTATGAAAATATTATGATAGTCTTTGACGCAGTGGGTCTTGGAGCATTTACAGTTACGGGAATAAATACAGCTGTAGAACTTGGGTATGTAGATGATAAGTTTTTACTTATATTTGTGGGAATGGTAACAGGTATTGGTGGCGGAATAATAAGAGACTTATTTTCAAATGAAGTGCCCTTTGTGTTTAAAGAGCAGATTTATGCCATATCATCTTTTCTGGGAGCTTGTTTTTACTTAGCCTTTAGAAATATTATAAATGCAGATGCACTTATGATTGGAAGTGCCGTTGTAGTGGTAATAACGAGAATTATAGCAGTGAAGTACAATTTAAATTTACCTAGGGTAAATTATGACAGTTAAATTTTAAAATTAGTGGAGTTGCAATATTGCAGCTCTTTTTTTGTTTTAAAATATAATTTTTTGAATTGAAAGAATGTAAAAAATAATTTCATTGTAAATAAAAAATTACACTTAATAGTGCAAAAACCTAGCTAATCAATATATTAGCATAGTAAAGTTGCGGCTGAAATGGTATAATTAGCTATGTATTATAAATAAGAAAACAATTTCAAAAAATTAAGAGGAGGTAAAAATTATGACTTTTTATGTTGATTTAAACAGTGATATAGGTGAAGGTTTTGGAGCCTATAAAATGGGAATGGACGAAGAAATTATTAAGCATGTTACAAGTATAAATCTTGCTTGTGGATGGCATGCGGGAGACCCATTAATAATGGATAAAACTGTTAAAATGGCAAAAGAACAAGGTGTAATGGTGGGGGCTCACCCCGGATATCCTGATTTATTGGGATTTGGAAGAAGAAACTTAAGTGTAACGCCTGAAGAAGCAAGATGCTATATGATGTATCAAACAGGAGCTCTAATGGCGTTTACTAAAGCTTATGGAGTAAAGTTACAACATATGAAATTACATGGAGGATTTTATAACACTGCTTGTAATGACGAGGGTCTTGCAAACGCTGTACTAGATGGTATGGAAGCACTGGACAAAGATGTAATTTTAATGGTTTTAAGTGGAAGTTACATAGCTAAAGAGGGAAAGAGAAGAGGGCTTAGAATATCTGAAGAAGTCTTCGCAGATAGGGGATATAACCCTGACAAGACACTAGTTAACCGTTCTCTACCGGGAGCATTTGTAACAGATCCTGCAGAAGCAATACCTAGAGTTATAAAAATGATTAAAGAAGGTAAAGTGGTGGCTTCTAATGGAGAAGAGATGGATATTAAAGCAGATTCAATTTGTGTACATGGAGATAATCCAAAGGCAATAGAATTTGTAAGTGAAATTAAAAAAGGTCTAATTGAAGCTGGAATTGAAATAGCTCCAATAGACAAATTTATAAAATAGGAGTGACAAAATGGGAGAGAAGAAAAAAAGTAATATGTCGGTTTTATTAGGAGCTGCCTTTTTAATGGCAACATCTGCAATAGGACCGGGATTTATGGCACAGACGGCGAACTTTACACAAGAACTTGGTGCAGACTTTGCCTTTGTAATTGTAGTTACATTAATAATGAGTTTAGTAACTCAGCTAAATGTTTGGAGAGTTATTGGAGTATCAGGACTTAGAGGTCAGGATATTGCAAATAAAGTTCTTCCAGGACTTGGATATGTAATTGCATTTTTAGTAGCAGCAGGCGGGCTTGCGTTTAATATTGGAAACGTTGGTGGAACGGGAATTGGTTTTAACGTAGTATTTGGACTTGATGTTAGAATAGGTTCTGTAATAGGTGGACTTATAGGTATAGGAATATTTTCTTCGAAATCTGCAGGAAATGCAATGGACAAGATGACTCAAATACTTGGAGCTGCAATGATTGTTTTAATTGGTTTTGTATGTGTAAAAACTCACCCTCCAGTTGCTGAGGCAGCACTTAGAGCAATAGCTCCAAAAGATATAATGGCTACTCAGTCAGGAATTTTAACATTACTTGGTGGTACTGTTGGAGGATATATTGTATTCTCAGGAGGCCACAGACTTATTGATGCTGGAATTACTGGAAAGAAGAGTTTAAGTCAAGTTAACCAATCTGCAATGATGGGAATTGGTGTAACTGCAATAGTAAGAGTACTATTGTTCTTAGCAGTTCTTGGCGTTATTACTTCTGGTGGAGTACTTGATCCTGACAATATGATTGCATCTGCATTTAAAATAGGTGCTGGAACTATAGGATATAAAATATTTGGACTGGTAATGCTTGCAGCAGCAGCAACTTCAGTAGTTGGAGCAGCGTATACTTCAGTATCTTTCTTAAAGACATTATTTAAACCTGTAGAGAGAAACGAAAATAAAGTAACGATAATATTTATAGTTGTTTCTACAATTATTTCTATATTAATTGGAAGCCCTCAAACTGTTCTAGTTGTAGTAGGTGCTGTAAATGGATTAATTCTTCCTATAACACTTTGTGTAATGCTGATTGCTAGTAAGAAGACAAGTATTATTGGAGATTACAAACACTCTAATCTATTATTTGTATTGGGCTGGATAGTAGTTTTAATTTCAGCTTATGTTGGAGTAACATCATTTGGAGCAAGTATGTCTAAATTATTTTAGGAGGTAACAAATGTATAAAGATGTTAGATACTTAGTTGCCGGAGATAGTGCAATTATTATGGAATTTGGAAATGAAATTTCAGAGGAAATAAATGCTAGAATTAGAAGCACAATTGATAAAATTGAAGCGGAAAAAATAAGTGGAATTATAGAATTAGTACCGACATATAGGTCAATTACTATTTCATACAACCCACTTGTAATAAAATATGAAGAGTTAATGGGAAAATTAAAAAGCTTTGAGGCATTTGACAGTGATTCAGTTGAAGAAAAAGTTAAGCTAATAGAAATTCCAACAGTATATGCCGGAGAATATGGACCTGATATTTCCTTTGTTGCAGAGAATTCGGGACTTTCAAAAGAAGAGGTTATAAAAATTCACACAGGTACAGACTACTTAGTGTATATGCTTGGATTTGCACCCGGATTTACCTACTTAGGGGGAATGGATAAGAGAATAGAAACTCCTAGGCTTAAGACGCCAAGGCTTAAAATTCCGGGAGGTTCAGTTGGAATTGCAGGAGCTCAAACGGGAATGTACCCTTCAGAGTCTCCGGGAGGTTGGCAGTTAATAGGTAGAACACCTCTAAAGCTATATGATGAAAAAAATGATCCACCTGTATTTATAAATGCAGGAGATTATATAAGATACGTTCAAATAGACGAAGCTGAGTTTAATAGAATAAAAGAACTTGTTGAAAAAGACGAATATGAAGTTAGCATAAAAACTGTAGATAGGGGTGAACTCAATGGCTAATGTAAAAGTTATAATTCCGGGAATTTATACTACAGTTCAAGACTATGGCAGAATAGGATATCAAAAGTTTGGTATTGCAACTACAGGAGTTATGGACGAGTACTCCTATGCAATGGCAAATGCACTTGTGGGAAACGAAAGAGGAACAGCAGCTCTTGAGTTAACTTATTTTGGACCAATGTTAAAATTTGAAGAAGATATGGTAATAGCAGTAGCTGGTGCCAATATGAGTCCTAAAATAGACAATGAGCCAATAAATATGCATGAGAGTCATTTAGTTCAAGCAGGTAGCACATTGTCATTTGGAAAACTTAAAAATGGAGTTAGAGCATATCTTGCTTTCGGTGGAGAAATAGATGTTCCAATAGTAAATGGAAGTAAGTCCACTCTAGTTAAAAGTAAAATAGGTGGCTATGAGGGAAGACCTTTAAAGTCAAAAGATGAGTTAAACATAATTGTAAATAAAGATGCAGTTGCAGGAAAAGTTTTAGATCCTAAATACTATCCTATAATTGACAAGTTTAATGTTATGAGGGCAGTACTAGGACCTCAAGATGATTATTTTACAGCAAAGGGAATTAATAAATTTTTTAGATCCGGTGGCTATACACTGACTAAGAGTTTGGACAGAATGGGAATTAGACTAGATGGTGCAGTTTTAGAGTCAAAGGGTGGAGCTGATATTGTATCAGACGGTACAGTAATGGGAACAGTGCAAGTGCCATCAGATGGGCTTCCAATAATTTTAATGGCCGACAGACAGACAACAGGTGGATACACAAAAATAGCAACTATTATTAGAGAAGATATTGCAAAAATAGCTCAGATGGGCGCTTTGGATAAACTGTGTTTTGAAGAAGTATCTCTTCACGATGCACAAGTACTCTATGAAGAATTTGAAGAGAAGATCATCACTGCTATAGATTCGTTAAAGTAGGTGAATAAAATGAAAGATTTATCAAAATTGACGCCACAGGAAGCAAGACTTTTAATTAGAGAAAACAAATTAATCGTTCCAACATCAGGAATTAGCAAGGGACATATTCAAGGGAATCTTGCGATTTTACCAAAGGATGTTGCCTTTGACTTTTTAATATTTGCACAGAGAAATCCTAAGCCATGTCCAATATTGGATGTAACAGATATTGGAGATCCTGAGCCAAAATTAATGGCAAAGGGCGGAGATTTAAGATATGACATTCCAAAGTACAGAATATATAAAAAAGGTGAACTAGTTGAAGAAGTAACTGATATTGAAAAATATTGGACAGATGACATGGTTGGCTTTGTAATAGGTTGTTCATTTTCATTTGAATCTGCAATGTTAAATGCGGGAATTCCTGTAAGACACATTGAAGATGAACACAATGTGCCAATGTATCTTACAAATATTGAAACTGTTCCGGCTGGAATGTTCCATGGTAAAATGGTAGTTTCAATGAGACCTGTTCCATATGATCAAGTTGTAAGAGCTGTAACAGTAACTTCAAGGTTTCCATCAGTTCACGGAGCGCCAGTACACGTTGGAGATCCTGCACTAATTGGAATAAAAGACATAGATAAACCGGACTTTGGTGAGAAATCAGAAATAAAAGAGGGAGAAATTCCTGTGTTCTGGGCTTGTGGAGTTACACCACAGTCAATAGCTATGACTTCAAAACCGGAAATTATGATTACACATTCACCAGGATATATGTTAATTTGTGACCCTGTAGATGAAGATTTTTCCGTTTTATAAAAAATATAAAAATAATTAAAGTACTTAGATTATTTTAAAAATTAAATTTTTCGGAGCAGAAAGGCAAATATTTCTGCTCTGTTTTTTTATTAAAGTTTTATCTAAATCTTTGATTTAGTATATAAAACTTATGCAATCTGTTGTCCAAGAACGCAGGTGATTGGGAACAACAGTCTGCAGACCTATAAACAATTTACAAAGTAAATTGGCAGTAAATTTCAACCAATCGAACTTTGTTCTCTTGGGAAATTCTTGCATAAAATCTATGACGAAATCAATGATTTCTATAGATTGTTAGGTTAGGTCATTAATTAGATATATTTTAGACTTATATACTATAGAGTTTAATATTATAATATAATTTAAGTAGATTAGGAGAGAAAATATGTATTCAGGAATAGTCGCAAAATTAGCAAACTTATCAGTTTCAAAAAAGGGTATGTATGAAGAATCTAAATTTAAATATTTAGTTTCAGCTGCAGTGGCAGGTTTTTATGTGGGAATAGGACTTATACTTATGTGTTTGACAATTGCCATTTTTGCACCAGTGAGTTTTCCAATAGTAAAGTTAGTAAATGGATTTATGTTTACATTGGCACTATCTCTAGTGTTAGCAGCAGGTGGAGATTTATTTACAGGAAATGTATTAGTTTTTACTATGGGAGTGCTTAATAAAAAAGTTTCAGCTTTAGATGGAATAAAAATATGTGCATTTTCTTATTTTGGAAACTTTGTAGGTGCACTTGTAATTAGTGGGCTGTACTTTGCTTCGGGTATACCAACTGATGGAATGAGCGATGCAATAGTAAACCTTGCAATGACTAAAGTCAGCTATGATGTAGTACCTCTTATATTTAAGGGAATACTGTGTAATGTACTAGTGTGTTTAGGAGTTTTATCCTATAACAAATTGGAAAATGAAGCGGCAAAATTAATGATGGTGTTTTGGTGTATACTTCCATTTGTCGCATTGGGCTTTGAACATAGCATAGCAAATATGACTTGTTTTACTTTGGCTAGAATGTTGTCACCGGAACTTACCTTTGGAATGATGTTTAAGAATTTAATACCTGTAACAATTGGAAATATAATTGGGGGAATGTTAGTGGCAATTCCGTACCATATTATGGGTTCAAATAAACAGAAAAATTAGTATGAGCACTTCAAAAAGAAGTGCTTTTTTTATAGGGAAATTTGATTTAGCCCATTAATATAGTATTATAGTATATAGAGTATAAAAAAATTAAAATTGAATTACATAATAGAGGTTAAATATTTTAAAAGAGGTGTGAAATGAAAGATAATTATTTTAAAGAATTAAAAGAACTTAGTTCAAAAATTTGGGACTACTCAGAAATTAAATTTAAAGAGTATAAGTCAGTAGAATCAATGATTAAACTTTTAAAAGATGAGGGATTTAGCGTAGAGGAAAATCTAGCGGGAATTCCAACTGCATTTTCTGCAAGTTATGGCTCAGGAAAACCTGTAATTGGAATTTTAGGAGAGTTTGATGCACTTTCAGGAATGAGTCAAGTTGAAAACAGCTACGAAAAACAATCGGCAGAAGTAAGAGAAAATGGGCATGGCTGTGGACACCATTTACTGGGAGTTGCGGGAATAGGTGCGGTTTTAAATGTAAGAGACTATGTAAGAGAAAATAATAAAGAGGGAACTATTGTATACTATGGCTGTCCAGGGGAAGAAGGCGGCTCAGGAAAGGCATTTATGGTAAAAAATGGAATCTTTGATGGTGTTGACATTGCACTTACTTGGCATCCATATAATGTAAATGCAGTAATGAGTGGCTCTATGCTTGCAAATATTCAAGTTGTAGTTAACTTTAAGGGAATATCCTCTCATGCAGCCGCATCTCCAAATCTTGGAAGAAGTGCCTTAGATGCACTGGAAATAGTAAATATAGGAGTTAACTTTTTAAGAGAGCATATAAAAGACGAAGAGAGAATACACTATGCAATAACAGATACAGGTGGAATTTCTCCAAATGTAGTTCAAGCCAGTGCAAGTGGACTTTATTTGATTCGTGCCAAGACAACTGAAGATGTAAAAAAACTCTATGAGAGATTTATAAAAATTGTAAAGGGAGCTGCACTGATAACTGAAACAGAGTATGAAATTATATTTGACAAGGCTTGTTCGCATGTAGTTCCAAATACTGTACTTGAAAAATTAATATACAATAGCTTTAAAAAAGTTGGAATTTCAAATTATAGCGAAGAAGATGAAAAAATAGCAAGTGAGTATAGAAAAACTTTTACTGAAGATGATATAAAAGGTGAGATGTTATTGGGATTAGCAGAAGATCCCGTAGAACTTCTGGAATATTTAAATGAAAATGTTTTATTTAAAAGACTTCAAGAATATGCACACAGTGAAAAGACCTTCATGGGTTCAACAGACGTGGGAGATGTAAGTAATGTAGTTCCAACTGCTCAGGCAATGGTAGCTTGTTTTGCAATAGGAACACCGGGGCACTCTTGGCAAGAAGTTTCACAGGGAAAGACTGACTATGCATTTAAAGGGATGAAAACGGCAGCAGATGTCATGGGAGAGTCTGCAATTGCAGCTTTTGAAGATCCGGAAATAATAGTAGATGCAAAGGAAGAATTGGCAAAAAGGCATAATTATAAGGCTTTTGAGAGCCCTATTCCAGATGGTGCAAAGCCACATATTGGGTAGCGTTGTAAGAGTTCTGTGATAAAATATTGTATTATGTAAAATAACCTTTGCAAGGTTGAAAATGTAGTTTCTCTTTGTTATAATTAGTTTGTATGAAAAAAGGCTACCACATAGTGTAGTAGCAAAAATTAGAATATTGTTCTAAAGGTAAGTTTGAATTTACATAGATTTACCTCGAATAGTTAAAAAAGAAGGAGTGTTTAATATGACAGATACTTTAAATCCACTAGAATCTGCACAAGAAAAAGTAAGAATCGCATGTGAAAAATTAGGTACTGATCCAGCAGTTTATGAACTACTAAAAGAACCTAAGAGAGTTATTGAAGTTACTATTCCGGTTAAAATGGATGATGGCTCAGTAAAAACTTTTAAAGGTTGGAGAAGTGTTCACTCAGACGCTGTAGGACCTGGTAAAGGTGGAGTACGTTTCCATCCAGATGTAAACATGGACGAAGTTAAAGCACTTTCACTTTGGATGACTTTCAAAGGTGGAGCATTAGGACTTCCATACGGTGGAGGAAAAGGTGGAATCAGTGTTGATCCATCAGAATTATCAGAAAGAGAATTAGAACAACTTTGCAGAGGATATATAAGAGGAATTCATAAATATCTTGGCGAAAGAATAGATATCCCAGCTCCAGATGTTGGAACTAACGGTCAAGTTATGAGCTGGTTCATGGACGAATATGCTGCACTTAATGGCGGTAATATGGACATGGGAACTTTCACTGGTAAACCAGTTGCATTTGGTGGATCAGAAGGAAGAAACGAAGCTACAGGATTTGGTGTAGCTGTAGTTACTAGAGAAGCTGCTAAGAGATTTGGCATTGATATTTCTACTGCTAAAATTGCAGTTCAAGGTTTCGGAAACGTTGGATCTTTCACAGTTAAAAACATTGAAAGACAAGGCGGAAAAGTATGTGCAATTGCTGAATGGGACAAAAAAGAAGGCAACTACGGACTTTACAATGAGTCAGGAATTGACTTTAAAGAACTATTAGCATACAAAGAAGCTAATAAAACTATTCTTGGATTCCCAGGAGCAACAAAAATTTCTGCAGAAGACTTCTGGACAAAAGAATATGATATCTTAATTCCAGCAGCTCTAGAAAATGCTATTACAGGCGAAGTTGCTAAAAAATTAAACGTAAAATTAGTTTGTGAAGCAGCTAATGGCCCTGTAACTCCAGAAGGAGATGCAGTTCTAGCAGAAAGAGGAATTAACTTAACTCCAGATATTTTAACTAACTCAGGTGGAGTAGTAGTATCTTACTACGAATGGGTACAAAACCAATACGGATACTATTGGTCAGTAGCTGAAGTTGAAGAAAAACAAGAAGCTGACATGATGAAAGCTGTTGGTGGAGTATTTGGCGTAGCTGATGAATTTAACGTTTCTCTAAGAGAAGCTGTTTATATGTACGCTATTAAATCAATAGATGAAGCTATGAAATTAAGAGGATGGTATTAATTTATATACCATACTAAGTAAAGAGAAGTTGGTACTTTAAGTACTAGCTTCTTTTTTTTATGCAAATTTTACCTTAATACTATAAAAATTAGGAAAAAGCAATTTAAAAACCAAACTATAGGTAAAAACTATGGATATGATAGATTAAATTAATTATTACGATTGTGTGACAAAATCTAATATTTTCCTTTGACACCCCTATATAAGTGTGATAGTATACCCATAATGTATTAGTTTAAAGTGGTATAATTTATAAAAATATTTAGTGAGGTGGGAGTATGAAAGGGAATTATAAGAAGATTATTTCTCTAGGACTTGTTTTTGTTATGATGTTAAGCCTTGTAGCTTGTGGGAAAACTGACAATACAAACAAGGGAAATGAGAAAGCAGCAACAGAGGGAAGCGAAGCAGAATATCACATTGGTATAGTTACAGGAACTGTAGCTCAAAGTGAAGACGAGCTAAGAGCAGCAGAAAAGGCAATTGAACTATATGGCGACGCTAGTAGCGGCGGAATGATTGTTCACGATACTTATCCAGATAACTTTATGGCTGAGCAAGAAACGACTATTTCTAAAATTACAGCTATGGCAGATGATCCACTGATGAAGGCAATTATAGTTAACCAATCAGTACCGGGAACAACTGCAGCTTTTGAACAAGTTAGGGCAAATAACCCTGATATTTTATTAATTAACCTTGTTCCTCAAGAAGACACAGCTATGATTGAAGAAGCATCAGATTTAATTATTGACGCTGACAACATTTCAAGGGGATATAGAATTATAGCAGCAGCTAAGGAAATGGGAGCAACTAAATTTGTTCACATATCTTTCCCAAGACATATGAGTATTGAACTTCTAGCACTTAGACGTGCAATAATGGAAGAAGCGTGTAAAGACTTAGGTGTAGAGTTTATATCTGAAACAGCACCAGATCCAACAAGTGACGTTGGTATTCCAGGAGCACAACAATTTATTGCTGAAAAAATTCCAGCTTGGATTGAAAAATATGGCAAAGACACAGCTTTCTTCTGTACAAATGATGCTCATACAGAGCCACTTTTAAGAGGAATTGCAGCAGGTGGAGCAATATTTGTAGAGCAAGACTTACCTTCTCCAATAATGGGATACCCTGGAGCATTCTCTATAGATCTTGAAAAAGAAGCAGGAGATTGGCCGGCAATTAATGAAAAAGTAGACCAAGCAGTTATTGAAGCAGGTGGAGCAGGAAGAATGGGATCTTGGGCTTATTCTCTAGGATACTCAAACACTCTTGGGGCAGTAGATTTAGTTATTGATGTACTTGATGGTAAAAAAGAATTGACAAATATTGACGATATAAAATCTTCAATTGGCAAGTATACAGAAGGTGCAAATTGGATGGGAACTTACTATGTTGACAGAGCAACAGGAGAAGAAAAAACAAATCACGTTTTAGTTTCTCAAGACACATATGTATATGGTAAGGGATACACTGAAGAGACAAAAGATGATTATGTATATGGAAATGGATACTTGGGAATGGATAAAATAGAAGTTCCTGAAAAATATATGAATATGAACGTTGATCTTGAAGCAATTCAACAAGAAGGTCAATAAAATAAAGTATAGTAATTATAGAACCAGTGGACATATATCTGGCCATTGGTTCTTTTTAATTAAAGAGGTGATATTGGTTGGAAGAAGTTTTATTACAGGCTAAAAATGTAGGGAAGAGTTTTGGCGAAAATACAGTTTTAAGAGATGTGAACTTTGAGCTTGGAAAGGGAAAAATCTTAGGACTAGTTGGGGAAAATGGAGCTGGAAAATCGACACTTATGAATATTATCTTTGGTATGGGTGTAATAGCCGATACTGGTGGATATGACGGTGAGATTTTACTAGATGGAAAGAAAATTGACTTTAAAAATCCAATTGATGCACTAAATGCAGGAGTGGGCATGGTTCATCAGGAATTTAATTTAATTCCAGGATTTACAGTTGCAGAAAATATTACACTGAATATGGAAGAGACAAGTGGAAGTGTAGTATCAAAGGTATTGGGAAGTAAATATGCAATTATAGATGAAAAGGCAAATCTAACTATTTCAGGAAATTCACTGGATACACTGGGTGTTGACATAAATCCACAAGAGTATGTAAGTGAAATGCCGGTGGGACATAAACAATTTATTGAAATCGCAAGAGAGATTACTAGAAAAGACGTAAAACTTATTATAATGGATGAGCCAACTGCAGTTTTAACAGAAACTGAAGCGGATATTTTAATAGAAGCTCTAAAGAAATTGGCGTCTATAGGAATTTCTATAATATTTATATCACATAGGCTGAGAGAAATTTTAACAGTTTGTGACGATATAATAGTTCTAAGAGATGGCCTTGTAGTTGAAAACAAGCCGTCAAAAGAATTAAATATTGATGAGATTGCAAGACTTATGGTTGGTCGAGGCGATGGAGAAAATGAAAAAGTTGTTCAAAAAGACAGAAAAGCTTTAGATGAGAACAATATTATAATGGACATTGAAAATCTTTGGGTGGACATGCCTGGTGAACAAGTAGTAGATGTAAGTGCAAAAATAGTTGCAGGAGAAATTTTTGGAATAGCAGGACTTGCAGGACAGGGAAAACTTGGAATACCAAATGGAATTTTGGGCACTTATCCCGTAGGTGGAAAAGTTAAATTTAAAGGCGAGGACTTAAAACTTGGAGACACTCTTAGTATTTTAAAGAGAAGAGTTGCCTTTGTATCAGAGGATAGACGTGGAGTTGGACTGCTATTAGAAGAGCCTATCTACTGGAATGTGGCCTTTAATGCAATGCAAGTTCAAGATAAATTTTTAAAGAAAATAATGGGAATAAAATTTAGAGATGAAGCAAAGATGAAAGAAGTTGCAGATGAGTATATAGAAACTCTTGCAATTAAAACTACAGGTTCAGGAGAAAAAGCACAAAATCTGTCAGGTGGAAATCAACAAAAAGTCTGTCTTGCAAAGGCATTTGCCATGGAACCGGAGTTGTTATTTGTATCAGAGCCAACTAGGGGAATAGATATTGGAGCTAAAGAGTTAGTGTTAGACGCTCTAAAAAAGACAAATATAGAAGATGATACTACTATAATTATGATTTCATCAGAGTTAGAAGAACTTAGATCAATTTGCGACAGAATTGCAGTAATTTGTGAGGGCAAGATTGCGGGAATACTTTCTCCGGACAATTCTCCTGAAAAATTTGCACTGCTAATGAGTGGGGAGTCTATAGAAGGGGGAGATAACTAATGTATAAACGACAAAGTTTTATTAAAAAGTTTGGTTGGCCAAGAGTAATTATCGCTTTATTTTTACTGGCACTTTTTATAGTATCTCCAATGATAGGTGTTGGAATAGACCAATCACTTAGTGACGTAGTAGGTAGATTTGGAATGTTTTCAGTGCTTGTACTTTCTATGGTTCCAATGATTCAATCAGGTTGTGGACTTAACTTCGGTATTCCAGTTGGAATAATAGCCGGAATTTTAGGTTCAGTTACAAGTATTGAATTTGGATTTAGCGGAATCATGGGAATTTTAATGGCAATGCTTATTGGAACATTTTTTGCTTTAATATTTGGTGCACTATATGGAGCTCTATTAAATAAAATCAAGGGCGATGAAATGTTAATTGCAACTTATGTAGGCTACTTTTTTGTGGCACTTATGAGTATTATGTGGATTATATTGCCTTATAAAAATCCTGTAAGTGTAATGAGTTATGGGGGAAGTGGACTTCGTCAACAAATTCCCGTATCTGACTACTGGATGAATAAAACTATATTTGCAGATGGAACAAGTAAGACTGTTGGAATTTTATCAGGATTATTTGATATAGAAATAACTCCAAGTTTTGTTATTCCAACTGGAATGATACTGTTCTTTGCACTTATGGCATTTATTGTATGGGCATTTTTTAAAACTAAGCTTGGAACAAGTATTACTGCTGTAGGCTCTAATCCTGAATATGCCAAAGCATCAGGTATTAATATTAACAAGATGAGACTAATTTCTGTAATGTTTTCAACTGTTCTTGCAGCAATAGGAATTATAGTTTATCAACAGAGCTATGGATATATTCAGCTCTATACATCTCCACTTTCATTTACATTTCAATCAGTTGCAGCTATTTTAATAGGTGGGGCAAGTTTAAACAAGGCATCAATAGTAAATGTAATTGTGGGAACAATACTGTTTCAAGGAATACTGACAATGACTCCAACTGTAATAAATGGAGCTTTAAACATAGATATTTCAGACGTACTGCGTATGATAGTTACTAATGGAATGATACTTTATGCAATGACAAGGAGGAACGATTAAATGAATAAAAATATAAGAAGATTTTTAAGCAGATATATGGTTCCTATCTTATTTATAATTATCTGTGGAGCAGGTATAATTATAGCTAAGCCGCCATTGTCATATTTAACAGGTGAACTTGCAAGAAGAATGGTTAGAAACTCATTTTTAGTGTTGTCTTTAATTATTCCGATTCTTGCAGGAATGGGTATTAACTTTGGAATTCCACTGGGAGCTATGGCAGGGCAAATTGGACTTATATTTGTAACTGATTGGGGCGTAACGGGAGTTGCGGGAATAATGCTTGCAGCATTAGTTGGAACACCTATAGCAATACTTCTGGGAAATTTTTCAGGTAGAATAATGAACAGAGCAAGAGGAAGAGAAATGATTACTTCTATGATTTTATCTTTCTTTACACTTGGATTATATATGCTATTTTTACTATATTTCTGTGGTTCGCTAATTCCATTTAGAAATAAAAAAATAATATTGTCACAGGGCTATGGTATAAAAAATGCCTTAAAACTTGATGTGGCAAAGGGATTAGACAACTTGTTAAATTTCAAAGTGAACTTTGCTATAATGGGTGAAAAAGTAGTATTTGAAATACCTGTTGTGACAATTTTAGTAATAGCAGTGCTATGCGTGTTTATTATATGGTTTAAGAAAACTAAAATAGGTCACGATATGAGAGCTGTTGGACAAGACCAAAAAGTATCTGGAAATGCAGGACTTAACACCGATAAGATAAGAATTCAGTCAATAGTTATTTCCACAGTACTGGCTTGTTATGGTCAAATAATATATCTACAAAATATAGGAACATTAAACACCTATGCAGGTCAAGATCAAGCAGCATTATATGCAGCAGCGTCACTCTTAGTTGGAGGAGCAAGTGTATCTAAGGCATCTATTCCAAATGCAATATTTGGAACTGCACTATTTCACTTGATGTTTATAGTAATGCCTCAAGCAGGCAAGGCATTGACTGGAGATGCAATGATTGGAGAGTACTTCAGAACATTTTTAAGTTATGGAGTAGTTACAATTGCTCTAATAATGCACGCCTATGAAAGACAAAAGGAAATAGAAGAAAATAGAATACTAAGTAGAGCAAGTGCCAATAGACAAAAAGTTAAGGCAAAGGCTGAATAGTATTTTAAGGAGACATAGTTTTTAAATTATGTCTCTTTTTGTTTTAAAGTGAGTTTACTTATTGATAGAGCTATTATATAATTTACTTTAGGAGTGTGCTATGGAAAATTTAACGTTGGGCTTAAATATAATCTTTCCTGTGTTTTTTGTTATATTCATAGGATTTTTTTTAAAACAGAGAAATATAATAGATGAGAATTTTGTATCCAAGAGTACCACTCTTGTTTTTTATGTGGCTCTTCCTGCGAAGATGTTTTTTGATATAAAAAATTCCAGTGTGGATTCAATTGATGTTAAATATACTTTGTATTTGCTTTTGGCAACATTGGCAGTATTTTCGCTGTCTTGGTTTTTTGGAAGATTTTTTATTAAAGATGATAAAAAACTTTCTGCATTTGTACACTGTTCATATAGGTCAAATTTTATATACATAGGAATGCCAATACTTGATTTGATTTTTGATGGGGATGTAATGGATTCCGTAATAGTTGTATTAGTATTTGGACTAACACTTTACAATATGCTTGCAATAATACTTTTAACTTACTACAGTGACTCTAAGTTGACATTTAAGGGATTTTTTTTAAAAGTGTTAAAAAACCCAATGATAATTTCAGTTTGTTTAGGGCTGGTTGCAAAGTTTATAAATCTTCCTATTTACAGTGGTATAGAAGATGGAGCTACATTAGTATCTACTCTTTCAACTCCATTATCTCTAATATTAATAGGTGGATCTTTAAATTTTAAAAAGAGCAAGTCGGATAATGTGATAATAGTATTTAGTACTTTAATTAAAAATGTTGTAGGTGCAGCGATTTTTATACCTATAGGATATTTTATGGGCTTTAGTTCTTCGCAATTAGTAGTTGCTTATTTATTTTTTGCAACACCCTGTGCAGTAAATTGTTTTATAATGGGAAAACAAATGGGTTCAGATGCCGTATTGACATCAAAAATAGTAACGGCTTCCTTTGCATTTTCAATAATTTCCTATACAGTGGGAATAGCGCTATTAAACAATTTTGGGATAATATAGTTTACATTATTATTTCTTAGTGATATACTAAATTGACAATTTAATTTAAACCTTATTGAGAGTGGTGGAGTGAATGGGCACGATGAAACCCGGCAACCTTTTATGTGGTGCCAAATCCCACAGAGAAATCTGGAAGATAAGGACATTTATTGCCTTTTCCTCTGGATGAGGTTTTTTTATTTGAATTTTAAGCAAATGCTATGATTTGCAGAGTATTAAATGCTTTAGGAGGTAAAAAATGGACAGGTGGTTATTTACATCTGAATCAGTTACAGAGGGACACCCTGATAAGGTATGTGACCAAATATCTGATGCTGTTTTAGATGCAATATTAGAAAAAGATAAAAATGCCAGAGTCGCTTGTGAAACTGTGGCTACAACAGGATTAATTTTAATTACTGGAGAAATTTCCACAAAAACATATGTTGATTTTACATCAGTAGTTAGAAATACATTAAAAGAAATAGGATACGATAGGGCAAAAATTGGTTTTGACTATGAAACTTGCTCAGTTCTAAGTGCAATTAAAGAGCAGAGCCCGGATATTGCTCTAGGGGTAGATAGATTTAAGCAAGATGAGGGAATAGATGAGTTAGATTCTTTTGGAGCAGGGGATCAAGGTATGATGTTTGGATATGCTTGCAATGAAACAAAGGAGTATATGCCACTTCCAATTTCTCTAGCCCATAAGATGGCAAAGAGACTTACTGAAATAAGAAAAGACCACACACTTGACTATCTTAGACCTGATGGAAAAACTCAAGTTACTATAGAATATGAAAATGGAATTCCTCTTAGAATTGAAAACGTAGTAGTTTCTACACAGCACAATCCTGAGGTGGATTTAGAAACTATAAGAGAAGATATTTTAAGAGAAGTTATATTAAAAGTTGCTCCGGAAAATATGATAGATGAAAATACAAAGTACTATGTAAATCCAACGGGAAGATTTGTATTGGGCGGTCCAATTGCAGATGCAGGGCTTACCGGTAGAAAGATAATTGTAGACACTTACGGTGGATATGCCCGTCATGGCGGTGGAGCTTTTTCAGGAAAAGATCCAACTAAAGTGGATAGGTCAGCTACTTACTATGCAAGATATATTGCTAAAAATATAGTGGCTTCAGGACTTGCAGATAAGTGTGAAATAGGACTTGCATATGCAATTGGAATTGCAAGGCCAACTTCAATTTATGTGGAAACTTTTGGAACAGGCAAGTTATCCGATAATGAAATAGAAAAAATAGTTGAAGAAAATTTTGATGCAAGACCGGCTGCAATAATAAAAAATCTGGACTTACTAAGACCGATTTATAAACAGACAGCAGCTTATGGACATTTTGGCAGAGATGATTTAGACCTTCCATGGGAAAAGTTGGACAAAGTTGAGACACTAAGAGAATATTTAAAGTAAATAGGAGATACTAAGTAAATTACTTAGTATCTTTTATAAAATGTACTTATAATCTTTTATTATTCATTTCTTTATAATACAATTAGTCTAGGAGAGTACAATGATTGAAATTAATGGAATAGTAGAAAAAATTATATATAGAAATGAAGAAAATGGATACACTGTTGCAGTGTTTTCCTCAGAAAATGAGAGTTTGACCATTGTGGGAAATTGTATAGAGCTTAAAACTTCAATGGAATATGAGCTAAAGGGAGATTTTATTCACCATAAAAAGTATGGCGAACAGTTTCAAATTCAGGAAGTAAGTGAAATACTTCCCCAATCTGAGAAGGGTATTATAAAATATCTGTCTAGTGGAATAATTCCCTTTATAGGAGAAAAAACTGCAAAAAAAATAGTGGATTCTTTTAAAGAGGAAACTTTAAAAATAATAGAGGAAAATCCTGAAAGATTACTTGAAATTGATGGAATAGGACCACAAAAATTTGAAAAGATAAAAAGTGCTCTAAGTGAAAATAAAGATCTTAGAGAAATTATGATTTTTTTAAATAAATATGATTTGGGCACAAGTCTTGCTATGAAAATATACAAAGAATACGATGCAATGGCAATTGACGTAATAAGAGAAAACCCCTATAGGTTGGCTGAGGACATAAAGGGCATAGGTTTTAAAAAAGCAGATGGCATTGCAAGGTCAATGGGATTTAAAGAAGACTCTCAAGATAGAAAACGGGCTGCATTAAAATATACTCTTTCAATGGCAGCTCTAGAAGGGCACAGCTTTCTTCCAAAAGACGTCTTAATAAAGAGAACTAAAAAGCTAATAAACTCTAGCGATGAAGATTTGGAAAGTGAAATAGGAAAACTTTCTCTAGATGACAGATTTTTTATTGAGAAGACAGAAGATGAAGTAAATTGTTACTATGCACCATATTTAAGAGCGGAGAATTACATTGCCGGAAAGTTAAATGAAATTGTAAACTATAAATTTGATGATTCTATGGAAATTTCTGACTATCTAAAGGGAATTGAAGAAAAGCAAAATTTTAAATTTGCAAAAAATCAAAGTTTGGCAGTAGAAGAAGCTGTAAAAAATGGAATGCTTATAATAACAGGCGGACCGGGAACCGGAAAGACTACCACACTTAAGGCCATTATAGAAATTTTTGAGCTAATGGAGAAAAAGGTGTTACTTGCTGCGCCCACAGGACGTGCTGCAAAGAGAATGAAACAAGCCACATCAAGAGATGCATCTACTATTCACAAACTCTTGGAAATAGGTTTTTCCAACGATGAGAGTATAAACTATGGATATGAAGAAGAAAATTTAATAGAGTGTGATGTGTTAATAGTAGATGAAGTGAGTATGGTAGATTTAATGCTTATGAATACTTTACTTCACTCAATAAAGTTGGGAACCAGATTAATTTTAGTTGGAGATAAAGATCAACTTCCGTCAGTGGGAGCAGGGAACGTTCTGGCTGATTTAATTGAAAGTGGAAAAATTAAAGTTGTAAATTTAAATGAGGTCTTTAGACAATCTGAAGAGTCTATGATAATAGAAAATGCTCACTTGATAAACAGTGGCAAGCCGCCTAAAATAACAAATAATAGAGAGTTCTTCTTAATAAATGAGTCAGATGAAAATATGTCATTAAATACTATTTCAGAGCTTGTAAGTAAGAGACTTCCCAACTACTATGGTATTGAAAGCAAAGAAATTCAAGTGCTTTCACCTATGAAAAAGGGAGTGGTGGGAGTGGCGAATTTAAATAGGACACTACAAAAAACGCTAAACCCAAAGGGAAGTGAAATTTTAGTTGGAGAAAATATTTTAAGGCTTGGCGATAAGGTCATGCAGACTAAAAACAATTACAACCTTGAATTTAGAATAGAGTCGGATTTTTATGTAGAAGATGGGAAAGGTGTATTTAATGGAGATATTGGATATATAGTTGAAGTGGATGAAGAAGACAGGTCTGTAGTAGTGCTATATGACGATGTAAAAAAAGTTAAATACGAATATAGCGACATAGATGATTTAATGCTAGCCTATGCCTCTACTATTCACAAATCTCAGGGTTCTGAATTTCCAATAGTTATAATTCCTCTACACTACGCACCATATATACTCTTAACCAGAAATTTAATCTACACTGCAATTACCAGAGCAAAACAAGCTGTAGTATTAGTTGGAGAGTATAAGTACTTGGACATAATGATAAAAAATAACAGAGTGTCTAAGAGATATTCAAATTTGTGTAAAAAGCTGGTAGATTTTAATGTTTAAAGAAGTGCAAGTACTGAAGAAAAAATGTGCGTTTTGTGATTCCAAAGAACTATACAAATATGGAATTTGCGAAACTTGCTATGACAATTTAAATTTAAATATATCTTTTTACAAGAAGTTTAAGTATGTAGATGAAATTTATATAGGCTGTGAATATGACAGCTTCTTAAGAGATAAAATGGTGAAGTTTAAATTTAAAGATGAGACATATCTATATAGTTTTTTTGGGGAGCTGTTAATTGGAAAACTTTTGAAAAATAATTTGCATAAAAATTATGAAACCATTACTTCAGTTCCAATGCACAAGACTTCCCTAAAGAAGAGGGGATACAATCAAAGTGAATTAATTGCCAAATACATTTCAGAAAACACACTAATAGACTATAGACCTCTTCTTAAAAAAAATAGCGAAACCAGAGAACAAGTGGAGTTGTCTTCTTTTGATCGAGGGGAGAATTTAAGGGGAGTTTTTAGCTGTAGAAAAGCTGTAGATGGAAAGAGTGTTATTATAGTAGATGACGTAATTACAACGGGGTCTACTATAGAAGAATTGGCAAAAGTATTAAAGGAAGCAGGCGCGAAAAAAGTAGCTGCATTAGTAGTAGCTACTCGTCAATCATTTTAATTAAATTTTTTAGTACAGACTCTTTTCTTTGAAGTATGTCTGTATTTTTTTCGCTGTACATTGAAAAGAGAATTGCATTTATTTCTCCGCCAAGTAGTATAATCATGTTCATAAGCCATATCCAAATTAAAAGCACTATAATACTTCCAATAGAACCGTAGGTAATAGAGTAGTTGCTAAAATTCTTCACATAATATCCAAAGAGTTTAGTTACAAAAATTGATCCGAAAGTTGCAATAACAGCTCCGGGGATTGAGACTTTAAACTTTACAGTTCGTCTGAGCTTTGGATCTAAGCTGTACCTATATAAGAGCACTAACATGACAATTATATATAAAATTGGAAAAAATAAACTTAAAGAATTCCAAGTGGATAAAACTGCACTGTCTAAATTAAAATAATCTACAATTCTCTCAACTATTAAATCTCCAAAGACTTGAGTTGAAAGTAGGAGCATAATCATAAAAATCAAAGCCAGTGTAAATACAAATGCAATTGCCTTGGCCTTAAAAAAGTTTCTCTTGTCCTTTGAACCGTAAGCTAAATTTATATTTTTCATAATTTGTTTTATAATAGTTGAAGAAGTCCACAGACCCAAGATCACAGATATTGAGAAGAGGCCTCCGGAACTGGTAGTGTTAATTTCACTTATAAAATTTATCACTATGTCCTTTGCATATTGAGGAATGTATTCTAAGTAGCTTAGAAGTGTCTCTGAACTTAAAATATCTGTAAAGTTAATTGCATTTAACAGTGCAATTAAAAATGGAAATAAAGATAGAATGGTAAAATATACTAAGCTTGCACTAATTTCAAAAATTCTATGTTCCAGAAATCTGTATGTCAACTTATCAAAAAATATAAAGATGCTATTGTCTTGGTATTTATATATTATTTTTTTAAGAAAATCAAGCATTTTACCACCTCATAATGTAAAATTATACCATAAAAAATTCTAATATGGTAAAATGAAAAAGTAAAGAAAGGGGAATACTATGAGTTATAATATTCTTGTTTGTGATGATGAAAAAGATATAGTCTTAGCAATAGAAATATATTTAAAAGCAGAAAGCTATGAAGTTTTTAAAGCTTATAATGGATTAGAAGCACTAAAAATATTGGAAGAGGAGCAAATTCACTTAGTTATAATGGATTTGATGATGCCCGGAATGGATGGAATTTCCACAATATTAAAGATAAGAGAACAGAAGAACATTCCAATTATAATACTATCAGCTAAATCTGAGATAACTGATAAGATAATAGGGTTAAATGTGGGGGCAGATGACTACATTGTAAAGCCCTTTAATGCAATAGAACTGGTTGCCAGAGTAAATTCAGTGTTAAGACGATTTACCACACTTGGAAGTGCGGAAATAGACAAAGACGTCTACAGCATTGGAAGAGTTACAATAAATGACAGCTCAAAAGAAGTGCTAGTAGATAATGTGTCTGTGAGTTTAACACCCTATGAATACAAAATTTTGCTCTTGCTAATAAGGAACAAGTCCAAAGTGTTTAGTTCAGATGAAATATATAAAGAAGTTTGGGAAGAAGAAGCCCACGATGTAAAAAAAGTAATTTCAGTTCACATATCGCATTTGAGAGATAAAATTGAAATTAATCCCAGAAAGCCCGACTTAATAAAAAGTGTCTATGGAATGGGATATAAGATAGAGGAAAAATAATGGCTTCTGTAAAAAGTATAAAATTGGAGCTAAAAGAGGCCTATAGATATATTAGAGATGATATTGACTTGGAGTGGGTTTTGCTAAACTGTCTAATAATGGGTTCTTTAATATATGGAAAAATTGGCTACTATTCAGGTTTATTGATTTTTTTAGGCGTAGTGATTATAAAGTTGTTTTCTAAAAATTTAATAAACTCAATATTTACTTTAAAGTTAGCACTTGAATCAGAAAAAAATAAGATGTACTTGGTGTTTGTATTTTTAAATTTATTTATGGGAATGCTGCTAATTCAAATTGACTACTCGGGTTTTGCAAGTTTTTTAGTATTAGTGGTAATCAGAATAGTACTGGGAATTGAAAATATGTACACTCAAAATTTAATACTCACAGACTTAATAGAGGACTTATATAATTGGGGCGAAATTAGTGAAGTTCCATCACTGGCGTCAAAAAAAACAGTTGAGAGTTCAAAGTTTTTAAAATCTATTAAAGAGCAAATAAGAGAATCTGTAGAAAAGCAAATGGAGACAGAGTATTTAAAAACAGAGTTAATAACAAATATTTCTCATGATTTAAAGACACCACTTACATCAATAGTAAATTATACAGACATACTTGGGAAAAAAGACGTAATGGATGAAGAAGCTAGGGAATATGTTAAAGTACTTGGTAGAAATTCAGAGCGGTTAAAAAACTTAGTAATAGATTTAATTTATGCTTCAAAGACCGGATCCGGCGATGTAAAAGTGGAAAAGGGATTTATAGATTTTAATGAATTGGTATCTCAAATATATGGCGATTTTGACGAAGTACTGAAGCGAAAAAATGTAGAATTTATATATAACTATGGAGATAGAGAAATATCTCTGTACTCAGATGGAAATATACTCTCCAGAATTATACAAAATTTAATTTCCAACGCCTATAAGTACTCAAAAGAGGGAACGCAGATAATTGCAAATGCAGAGTGTACAGATGAATATATTTTCTTTTCTATGGAAAATATATCCAATACTGAAATAAAGTTAAGTGAAAAAGATCTATTTAACGAACTTGTAAAGTCGGAAAAATCCAGAAACACTGAAGGTTCAGGGCTGGGACTTTATATAGCTAAAAACCTAACAGAGATACTTGGAGGAAATTTATTTTTAAAAATGGAAGACAATGTATTTAAAGTATATTTAAAATTAAAGAGAGACCTATCTTAAAAAGCAGCCTACTTGTCTGCTTATATTCTTTTGATAAAATATTTAAAAATTATTAACATTTAAAAGTTATTAAAATAATATTGAGACATTAAATTTTTAAAGCGTTTCAAGGGTGTAACAGTAAATTTTATGACGAAATCTTGCCGTAGTTTTCAACCAAGTCTTTCAGCCTTGGGAAAACTTGACATTGGACCTACAACGAAATCAAAGATTTCTGTTAGGTCTCAAAGCGTTTCAAGGGTGTAGCAGTAAATTCTATCCACTCGCTAATGCTCGTGGAGAATTCTTGCATAAAATCTATGACAGAACTAAAGTTCCTATAGATTGTTAAAGGGGAGGGTGCTCGAGGGAGGGCATGAGGGAAAATCGCAATTCCCTTCGACCTCTCTCGAATATTAAAAAATCTTTAAAATAGAATACAATGTATTTAAAGTCTATTTAAAAGTAAAGAGAGATTTATCTTAAAAAGCAGCCTACTTGGCTGCTTTTTTAAATTCAATGACTTTTGAATTATTATAGTATTTGAAACAGTGTTTTAGTACAACACTTCCAAGTTCAGTGCTTTTTATAATGCCCTTATTTACATTTATAAGCTCTAACCTCTCCAGTATTTGAAATATAAAAAAATCCTCACGAGATATATTTAACCCCTCAAGAGAGGCGGAATTATCTTCTTCAAGTTTTTTTACTAAGTTGTAAAATATAGAGGAGATGTCTTTAATCTTTTTTTCACTTAAGAAAGTACTTAAAAATTCTCTGTTAAACAGATAGTGAATAAATATTGCAAACTGTTCTGAAACTTCAAAGGAAAAGAAGTTTGAAATATTGTCAGTTAAGTCCAAAGTGGAAAAGTCTTGTTCAAGTTCTATGAGGTCGGTACTCATGGAAAAGTTAAAAAACAATTCAATGAGAGGATAGTGCGACTGAGTTAGAACTTTTACATCTCTTGTGGGAGTTAAATTTAATTCAGCTGCAATTTGACCTACAAAGTAGGGTGTAATAGTATTTTTTCCCTTGGAAATTTTTACATTGTGTAGTGTGAAAAATTCCAAAAAAGTATTGAAGTTATCTAAAAACTCAATAGACATGTCATCAGGGATAAGTTCAACTAAATCTTCATCAAAGTAAAAGTGTTTAGTTGAACTAGATAAATTTTTCTCATAGTAAAAAAATCTATCCATGCAGTCTACAAGTTCGATAAGGGGATTTTTATATACCTCATCAAATTTAAGGGCATATTCATAGTACTCTTTTAAATAGTAAATAGACCTGTAGAGTTCAACTTTTGAGTGGACAAAACCATCTTTAGAGGCTCTATCAAAAATAACTTTAAAGTCGTAATTTTGAAAAGTAGAATAAGTTTCTCCAATTGGTTCAAGTTGATTTAAATAGAGTGCAGAGACATAGTAGAAAAATTCTTCAACGTCAATGACATCTTTAAGAGCGGAATACTCTAAAAACTTTTCAAGTATTAATTGGTCTTTTACATTAAACATCACACTTATAGATTCACTTTGCTCATTAGCTCCAATTTCCATATCGTAGTCTGAAAAACTGCTTTGTGACATAGAAAATAAAAAGAATATGTCTATTAAGTTACTTTTTAAAAGCGAAATCTTTTGAGATTCAGTATTTGACTTATCATTTTCTACGGATAAGTTTTCTTTTAAAAAGCTGTCCACCATTTGCACAAATACAGTCTCCTGTGCCCTTTCCAGAGTGTTTATAACACTTAGTACAAATACATACCCATCAAACTCAACAAGTCTTACAAAGGCCGTGTCAGAGGCTTTAAAATAGTCTTTGGGTAGAGAGGAGTGTTCTACTTCTATATTTTTTTTGAGAAACCTGTCAAATACGAAAAATTTCTCTTCACTGACGGATTCAATATCAATAACGGTACAGTAACTATTTGACATTGACTTGGAAATGGAATCAATTATGTTGTCATTTAAGTGAGTAGTAGATTTAGAAAAAGATCTTAAAATTAACTTTAAATCATCACTAAAACTCTTATCGTCTAAAATTCTAAATGCCTTTAGTTCTCTAATATCAATGGAAAGTTTTAAAAAATCGTAAACTTCACTTTCAGAGTTCGTAAAGGCAATAAAGTCATTAATTTGTTCATAAAATTGTAGTGCAAAATTAAATTTTGTTTGCGATACTAACAAATTAATATTATTCATCATGTTCACCAATAATCTTTTCTAATTTTAGAATATTTTCCAATATTCTGTGCATATGGTAGTTAAATACAGAATTTAACTCTCCATCTAAGTCCCCATCTTTTATTAAGTCAAAGGAAAAAATTTTGTTAATTAAAAGTTTATTTGACTTATATACATAGGGCGACTTGTCAAAGGAATTTAACAAGTTAAATCTCAAACTTATATCCTTAAATAGATCTGTAATTGTCTTTGCTGAGTCCATGTCAAATTTTACGTGAAATGGAGTGGACAGCTCAGACAGAAGCAGGTCATAATTTTTAATAGTCTTGTTAAAAGCAGAGTCAAAAGATTCAATATCATGGTTCTTTGTAGAAATCAACTCGATTATAAATATTTTAGTCTCTTCCAAAGTTTTTTTGGCATTTGAAATAAAGTCCTCATATACATTTGGAGAAGAAATAAAGTAATTTACAGCCACTCCAATTACAATTCCCAAAAAAGTTCCGAATATTCTATTAAAGCCATATATTAACTTATCTGACTTTGATGTAAAACCTGCAATAAAAACAAGACATGATAAAAGAACCATTTCTTTCATGTCAAAAACTTGTAGTATATATATTATAATTACTATTCCCAAACCACCTAAAAGAGGTTTAATATATTGGTTCTGAGTTATATATGAAAACAACACACCAAGAATTACACCAAAAATAGCAGAAAACATCCTCTTTTTAACGTCATTGTAGCTTTCTGAAAAAGATGATTTCATAGACGTAATAGCGGGAATACAGGTAAATATTGGGGAGTCAAGTTTAAATAAAATTGAAACATAAAGACTTAAAATAACTGCAATTGCAGTCTTTATTACCCTCATACCTATTTTTATTTTAAAATTCACTTTTTTTACGCTCATAATTACCACCATTCAATACTTAATTATACCAGAGTAAAACTAAAAAATCATCCACAAGAAACCATCCACAATAAGTCCACACCCTAAAATGAGAAAACAACACTTGTGCACAGACTTATCCACACTATCCACAGGAAAACTTTGTGAATAGAATTAAAATAATAGGGTAGAAGTAAATAACAAGACTGAGAGGAGTGTATAATATGTTACTTAAATTAGTTGGAAAAAACCTAGAACTTACTGAAAGCTTAAAAGAGCAAGCGGAAAGAAAATTTTCAAAGCTCGATAATTACTTTGATGAGGAAATAGAAGGTAGGGTAGTTTTCTCGACACAAAAAAATAGTATGACTGTAGAGGTAACAGTTTTTCTTCCAGGTACAATTTTAAGAGCTGAAGAGACAACTCAAGATATGTACATGTCAATTGACAAAGCTGTAGATGCTTTGGCAAGACAAGTTAGAAAATATAAAACTAGACTTAAAAGAAGATATCAAGATAATTCAGAAACTATTAGATTTGAAAATGTAACTTCAAATGAACCGGAAGCTGAAAGTGGTAAAATAGTTAGAAGAAAGAAATTTGATTTACGCCCTATGAATGAAGAAGAGGCAATACTTCAAATGGAACTACTAAATCACAACTTCTTTGTATTCTTAAATGCTGACACAGATCAAGTGGAAGTACTGTATAAGAGAAAAGACGACAACTACGGTTTAATAGAAGCGGATATAGGATAAATTTTAAGTTTAAAGGCTGGGTAACCGGCCTTTTTTAATGTGAATATTTATAAGTGTGGATAAAAAACTTGGAGTATATGGACAAAGGATAAGATTAAGAATTAATTAGCAGTAAATTTCATCCAATCGAACTTCGTTTTCTTGGGAAAATTTGACATTGGACCTACAACGAAATCAAAGATTAGCAGTGAATTTCAACCAATCGAACTTTGTTCTCTTGGGAAATTTTTGCATAAAATCTATGACGGAACTAAAGTTCCTATAGATTGTTAGGTTAGGTCTCAATATTTAAATTGTTTTAAAGTGAAATTGTACTATAATTTATATAGAAACGAAATAACTACAAGTAGGAGAATAAAATGAATAACTTTGTAAGAGAACTATTTAGCGTAGAAACTATAGAACATCCTAAGTTGGAAACACTTTCAGAAACATTGGAAATTATACAGGACGATTACTTGGAATTGCTGGTAAAAAATTACTATGTAGATGATGAAATTACCAGAAATCAAAAGATTTCAGAATTAAATGAAAAAATTAAAGCGGAGTTTAGAGAAAGATTATTAAAATTTTCAGCTGAAGAACATAAGTCATTTAATGAATTTTACAATGGAGTAGTGGACTATTCAGATGAAAATGTATATGTAAATTTAAAAAAATTTACTAATTTGGGAATGCTGTTTTTGTTTACAATAAATGATGGGAAACTATATACATTTAAAATACCTGATGAACTTTGTGTAGTATATGAAGAGATGTTAAAGAATAGTTAAAATATATCGGTATTTAAAAAAATACATAAAGAGCAAATTGCTTTTAAAGGTTGATGGACCTTAAAGTAGTTTGCTCTTTTTTATATTATATTGGTTTTGGATAAGTAAAAAAATACTTGGAAATATAGAAAGTTTTTAGTTGTAGATATATAATTAAAATATAGAAATACATGATTTTAAATATCTAAATAAATTTGGACAACTTATTAATCCTAGGATTAGTAGGTTGTTTTGCTTATAAATTTTACTTTTACTTTGAAAGGAGATTTTAAGTGTTATCATAAAATAACTAAACATTAAATTTATAAGTAAGAGCTTTTAAAAAAGGATGAATTAGAAAGTGAAAGAGTGATTAAGCGGTGTAATAACTCTTATTTAGATGTTAAGAATATTTGCTAATATAAGATTCAAGGAAAAGTGTATTTACAAATAATATTAATAAGGTATACTATTATAACATTGAATTTTAGACAGTTTTATAAAATATAAATATGAGGTTGATTAATAAATGGGAAAAAGTAAAATTTATAAGTTGTTTTTAGTGATGTTAGCTCTTGTAATTGTGGTTTTAACGCCAGTTGAAGAATTTGCAATGGGTGGAAATAACTATGTTGAATCATCAATGACAGAAAATGCCAATCTGAAAGGTACCGATGAAGAGGCCGAAGTAAATGATGATTTAAATGAGGAAAATCTTGAAAATCTTGAAGAAGATATAGAAGAGGTAAGCGATGAATTATTTGATTTGAAATTAAAAATAACGGAGGAAATAAAAAAAATTGTAAATGAGAGTATTTTAAAAGTAAAATCAGGTGAAATAAAAGTAGATGATAAAGAAAAGGTTGTAGGACTAATAGAAACTGAAGTAGATAAGGCTTTGAAAAATATTGAAGATTCCAAATCTATTGATGATGTAGAAAATGTAAAAATACAAACAGTAGAGAATATAGAACATATTTTATCTGCTAAAGTTACAGTACTATCAGATGAAGAAAATTTAGAAACAGGTATCGAAGTTACAAATTTCGAAGAATTAAAGACAGCTATAGAAGAGGGAACTGAGGACACTATAATAATTGCTAATGACATTGAGATGAATGGGGAAATATATATCAGAAGACCATTGACTATAATAGGGAAAGGTAAGTCGTTTAAAATATTAAAGCCGTCAGATGATTATTATGGGTTTATGTTTACTATAAGTGAAGAGGCTTCCGCTGTAACTTTTGAAAATTTAATTTTTGATGGCAGTGGGAAAAGTTGGGCAATTAGCAGTTTTGCAAAATATTTAAAGATTAGCGATTCACAATTTATAAACAATAAAATGAGTTCTTTAATAATTGATGCTGCAGAAGAAGATGCTGAAATTATTGTTGAAAATTCTCTATTTGAAAATAATAAATCAGATAACTATTACGCTGGAGGAATAAATATTCAACGTAATTCCGGAACTATAGATATAAGTAATAATAAATTCAAAGGTAATTCAGTTAATTACTATGGTGGCGCAATATGCATTAATGACAACTCCGGAACTATAAATATAAATGATGGATACTTTGAAAAAAATTCAACTGCTTTAGGTGGTGCAATAGGTGTTATAAGAAATGCGGGAACTATAAATATAAATGATGGGTGTTTTAAAGAGAATATTGCTAGGGAGCTAGGGGGAGCCATTTACTTTGAAGCAGGTCAAGAATATGAAAATGGTGGCGGATCTATGAATATAAGAGATACAAAATTTATAGAAAATACGACTGGAAACAATGGTGGAGCAATTTATTTTACGGAGAAAAATTCCTTAAAAATAGATGACAGTACTTTTAAAAACAATAAAAGCAATAATGGTGGAGCTATTTACACACCGGGAAAATCTTCGAAATCTATAGAGATTAACAATACAGATTTCATTGGCAATATTGCAACGTATGGAGATCCTGAACTTGGAGCAATAGCAGGGAAAGGTGGAGCGCTACACTTTGATAATGCAACTGTAAAGATAAATGGTGGGAATTTTGAAGACAACACAGCAATAGCCGGTGGCGGTGCTATTTATATAAATGACAATGCAGAAAATTCCTATGGTGAAAAACCGACTGGAATTAATTTAACTGTTTCAAATGCAAATTTTAAAAACAACAGCACCAGTGATGAAAATGGATTTGGTGGAGCAATATACAGCGGTAAATCACCTGTTGAAGAGAAAGATACCTTAACCATAGGAAATACAAAATTTGAAGAGAATAAAACAACAGGTTCCGGAGGAGATGGTGGAGCAGTATTTACGAATAGTGACATAGTAGTATTAGATACAGTTAACTTTGCTAAAAATAGTACAGAAAAATCAGCTTCAGGTGGAGCTCTTTATATAATGGATTCTGATGCAAAAATAGATAATTCCACTTTTACTGATAATAGTGTCAATCGTTGGGGTGGAGCAGTTGTAGTTTATGATTCTGTTACAAATGTTAATAATTCCAAGTTTACAAATAATAAAACTAGTAGTGAGGAAGAACCTGAAGAATCACTGGGAGGAGCAATATACGTCTATGGAGATAAGGGAAAGCTAAATATAGCAAGCAGTGATTTTGATGAAAATAAGGCGACTTATGGTGGTGGAATTCATTTAGAGTTAGCAAACTCTGTAGAAATTTCTAATTCTAACTTTACTAAAAACACTGCAAGTATAAATGGTGGCGCTATAAATGTGTTTCCAAGAGAAGATAGAATTACAACAGATGAAGACTTTATATACTATAGTCCACTAAAAGTAAGTGATTCGAAATTTACAGAAAATACAGCAGGAAATGGATTCTATAGATTGGCGAAAGATAGTTTTCCTAAAATTTATGGAGTATATAAAACTAATGTTAAAGGGCTAAAGTCATTGTCAACTCCAGCTGATTTAGAATATGACACAGCATATAATAACTATGATATTAGCTATGTAGATGAATTAATTATTTTAAAAACTGATAATTTATCAAATGACAAAGTAAAGATAGGCGATGTATTTAAATATTCAATTACAGTTGAAGATACAGACAATATAGATAAAAAAGAAGTAAAAATTTCAGATGAAATACCAAACAAATTAGACGTTATATCTGTAACTCCAAAAGATGCAAAAATTACAGGGCAAAAAATAGAATACACCGTACCTGAAATAAAAACAGGTGAAACATTTACAATGACTATAGAAGTGAAAGTAAATACTTCAGTAAAAGACGGAGATAAGATTAAAAACGTAGCCCTTGTAGATGGGCAATATATTGCCAGTAGAGAACTGATAGTAGATGAACCATCAACATCAACAGGTTGGACATGGAGTGGTGGAGGAAGTACAACTACTACACTAAATAAAGATGACCACTATGCATATATGATAGGTTATCCAAATGGAACAGTAAAATCTGAAGGAAAAATCACAAGAGCAGAAGTATCTACAATATTCTTTAGAATGATGACAGATGATTCTAGAAACAGCAATTGGAGCAGTGTAAATAACTACGATGACGTTGGAACGGAAACCTGGTATAACAATGCAATATCAACACTAAGTAATGCAAAGGCAGTAACAGGATATCCGGATGGGAATTTTAAACCGAATGCAAAAATCACAAGAGGAGAATTTGCAACAATGGCATCCAGATTTCTATCAGATACAAGCTTACTAACAAATAATAAATTTACAGACGTAAAGGGAAACTGGGCGGAAGAATCAATAAATAAATTAGCATCTCTAGGTTTAATAAGCGGATATACAGATGGAAGCTTTAAACCAGACCAGGAAATCACAAGAGCAGAAGCAGCAACACTAATGAATGCAGTATTAGAGAGAACACCGGATAAAGACCACTTATTAAGCAATATGAAGAAATGGACAGATAACTCTAATAAAAATGCATGGTACTATGCACAAATTCAAGAAGCAACAAACTCACACACCTATACAAGGTCGTCAAAGACAAGTATAGAAACATGGAGAGAACTACTTCCGGTTAGAGATTGGGCAGCACTTGAAAAAGCATGGAGTAGTGCCAACTCTGCATCAGGTGGGGGCAGTGTAATTAAATAATAAATAATTTTAAAAATTAAATAATACAAATAAGACAGTTCTTAATATTAAGGACTGTCTTATTTGTATAAAAAAAATCAGAGACTATTGAGATTTTGTTTACTTACGCTTAAAAATAAATTATTATTCTGCAGTTATAAAAATAGAGATTTGGGTATTAATGGAAAAAAATTTATTAATTTAAAGGGGAAAAGTAATGAGTAAAGAAAGAATTAAAAAAATAATTTCATTAATATTGGTATTCTTAATGGTATCTTTTACAGCTTTTGAAGGATTTGCTATGGAAAGCAATAATAATAGAAATGTAGTAAAAGCAGAGGGAAATGAGTCAGTAAATTTTAAACATGGGTGGTTATTAGATGAAATGGGAAATTTAAAGAAGGATGATGAAGGTTATTTTGTCTACACAATAACATCCGATGATTTTGTGGGAAATAAAGTGGAAGTAAATGGAGATTTGCTCTCAGGATATATGGAGATGATGATGCGTGTAAGTTTGAATTGGGGTGAGCTGGAAACATTTCCTATAAAAATAGTCAATGAATCAGGCCGTGAGATAATATATAAAGACTATGAATTCAGGACAGAAAATTGGATACCTGCAGGAGAAACTGTACATCCAATCCCAGGAGAAATATTGAATCATAAATATTCAAAGATGTACACTTATGGATATGGAAGCGTGTGGCAGGAATATCTTCCAATGATGTTAGGTGAAGAGGTTGTAGGAAAAACACTTGAGAGTAAAAATTTTGATGGAAAGAATACACGCCTTTCAATGGCGCCATTAAGGGCTATAAATCCGGTGATAATATCTTATTTTTCCAGCAATCCTGGAAAGAATTTAGGTTTAACGGGAAATAATTTAACAAATACTGCTGCATCAGTAACTCTGTTACAAATGAATGCATTTCCGGAATTGATTAAAAGTGCTTTTACATTTAAAAATTATCTTGGGATAGCTATAACCATGGAGGCTGATTATGACAGGACATATGCAGACTTAATATGTGCATTTTACAATGTAGAATCATTAGATGAATTGAACAGTGTTCAAAAGTATGCTGTATTGGGAAATGTTCTTGGGGAACCAAATTCAGCTCAAGTTGAAATCGTCCCGTACTATGCAAATGGCTCAGGGAAAAGCAATAAACAGAATTGGCTCATACCTTATGAAAAATTAAATGATGGAACTTTAGATTTTTTTAAAACCTGGGGATATGCAGAAGATTTCGTCGAAGAAGGAGATATGTGGTTAAAGGGTGGAGGTACTATATCAGCTGATGAAGCGGCAACGTATGCATATGGCGGAAACTTTTATCTAATGGAATCAGACCCGGAAGTCTTAGCTATGGCAATTGATTTTTTATATGGCAGTTCAATCAGACTGACATTCGATAACAATTCCAGACCTATTAGTATTGAACCGGACTACTATCAAACATCTGAAAGAGATTTTTCAGGAATTAAATCATATTATGATAAATCTGAACTTGCAAATGATCATATAAGAGAAGTTATGAATGATGGAGAAATACTACAAGATGGAGAATCTATAAAACTTGATGAGGTTAAAGGCTATATTGAAGTCCCAAATGCTTGGAAGAAAGAAGTGTTTTTTGATTTTGGATTTTCATTTTATTTTACCGGAGCAGGATGTGAAATAACCTATGACGGGAACGGTCATACAAGTGGAACAACCCCGGTAGATAGCAGGAAATATATGAGTGATTCAGAGGTAACAGTACTGGGACAAAATGATTTATATAGGGATGGATATGTATTTTCAGGTTGGTCTATAGATAAAAATGCAAATGCGGCAGAATTTATTGAAGGTGATACTTTTGTAATAACAGAAGATACTATTCTTTATGCAATATGGGAAAAGGAAATACCTACAGAAGTAGATTTAGTAAGTACGAAGAGAGATAACTTATCAAGCAACAAAGTAAAAATAGGAGACACTTTTAAATATACAATTTCTGTAAAAAATACTGGAAACACAGCTGCTAAAAATATCTTAATAACAGATAATATTCCAAGTAAACTAGATATTAAGTCCGTAACCCCAAGTACAGCGAAAATTTCAGGGCAAAAAATAGAATATACAGTGCCTGAAATAAAATCAGGTGAAACATTTACAATGACTATAGAAGTTAAAGTAAATAGTTCAGCAAAAGGCGGAGATAAGATTAAGAATATTGCAGTTGTAGATGGAGAAGACGTTCCAAGTAGAGAACTGCTAGTAGATGAACCATCAATATCAACAGGCTGGACATGGAGTGGTGGAGGAAGTACAACCACACTAAATAAAGATGACCACTACGCATATATGATAGGTTATCCAAATGGAACAGTAAAACCTGAAGGAAAAATCACAAGAGCAGAAGTATCTACAATATTCTTTAGAATGATGACAGACGATTCCAGAAACAGCAATTGGAGTAGTGTAAATAACTATAATGACATTGGAGCAGAAACTTGGTATAACAACGCAATATCAACACTAAGCAATGCAAAGGCAGTAACAGGATATCCGGACGGAAACTTTAAGCCAAATGCAAAAATCACAAGAGGTGAATTTGCAACAATGGCATCAAGATTCCTGTCAGATACAAGTTCGCTGACAAATAATAAATTTACAGACGTAAAGGGAAATTGGGCAGAAAGTGAAATAAATAAACTGGCATCTCTAGGTTTAATAAGCGGATATTCGGATGGAAACTTTAAACCAGACCAGGAAATCACAAGAGCAGAAGCAGCAACACTAATGAATGCAGTATTAGAGAGAACGCCGGATAAAGACCACTTGTTAAGTAATATGAAGACATGGACAGATAACTCTAATAAAAATGCATGGTACTATGCACAAATACAAGAAGCTACAAACTCACACACCTATACAAGACCATCAAAGACAAGTATAGAAACATGGAAAGAATTACTTCCGGTAAGAGATTGGGCAGCACTTGAAAAAGCATGGAGCAGTGCTCTGTATCTGGAAAAGGTAGTGTAATTAAATAGTAAGATATTAAATTATGTGATTAATAAAATTAAAAGTGCATAAATTAAAACACAAAAGACAAATTTTTAGAAAGGAATATTTGTCTTTTGTTGTTTATATATAGAGAATAAAAATACTTCGATCTAAATGAATTAAGCAGATAATGTGTAAGTAAATTTTATATTGCAATATTGTGCTTTTATTGTATAAATTAGAGTACATAAAGAGTATATGAGAGAAGAAGCTTAAACTTAATGTTAGAAAGGAGAATCAAAATGAAAGGAAGAGTAAAAGGAAAGAGAACTATTGTTTTATTAGCACTGTTTATTCTAATATCATCATTTTCGGGATTTGCTATTGAAGAAGGCGCCTACATTGGGGATAGAATTGAGCGTGTAGAATTTGGAGAAATGAAGAGTATTTTTCCAACAGAAGTAGAAAAGAAGCAGAATGATGAGACAAAGAGTGATAGTTTAGAAAGGATAGATACGAATTATGAGGTTACAGATAGAAAAATTTACATAAATTACTATAAAAATGAAGAGGATGCTAAGACTAGAGAGAATGCCGTCTATATTGATAAAGGATTTGAAAACAATGGATACAAAATAGGGGATGATGTGCGTATATTATCTTTAGAAGAAGTGAATAGAAACTCCTATGGAGAAAAAATAACAAATAAAAATCCGGATATGATGTTTTCGGGAACTTGGAACGATGGGAAAGGAAATAAATATAATATAATAGAGTATGCAGATAGTGATGAAAATAAGTTTCCGACTTTTAAAGCGTCTGAGGAGGATTTGCATTTATATTTAGAATGGATTAATAGAGATGACTATGAAGAATGTCTACAATCAGTTTGTGTAGGAGCGGACATACAGTACTATGATAGGAATGTGGGAATTTGGAACACTGAAAAAGAAGGTATTCCGACTATTAGAAACTTAATGGATTATGGCTCAGGTGAAGAAGAGTTTAAAGTTAGGATAGAGGTTGATTGGAATGAGCTAATACAATATTTTTCAGAGTTAAACGAATCACTAGATAAAAAAATTGAAAGGGAACAAGAACTTGCAAACAAAGGAGAAGGCACCAAATTTTCTGCAACTTTGAATCAAACATTTACTGTAGAGTTGCCGGAAGGTTTGGATTATATTAATGGTAGTATTTCCTTTGAAATGGGAAGGGGAAGTTTATTTAAATTAGATGATACAAAAGGTGTTGACTACGATTCTGATTTGAATACTTTAAAAATTCCGATTACCTTGGAAAAGGAATATGATGATGAGAGTATTGCTGAGTTTTTAAAAGATTTAAGAAGCAGTGCAGCTTTAAATGAGTATGGCTATCAATTAAAAGGTTTTATAGAAATTAAATTAATGACAAATGACAATATGTCCGGATATTCAACTACATTTGTATCCTCTGATGGGGAGTTTAAAACAACAGAAACACGTGTTGAAGAAGCTAAGCAGAGTACATTAAATCAGATATTTCATCTTTGTAATTTAGATCAGTTGCCTGGAGGGGAAGATTATATCTTAAATAATGAATTTCTTATTGATGTAAATGGGACAAGTGAAGAGGATTATAACAATAAACTACTTGAGATACATAAAAAGTATATGTACAAGCCAACTTTAACAGTTCTAGCTCCATTTAGAATTAATGGAGACTTACTTGTAAATAAAAAGGGGAATAATCAACAAATGTCAATTTTAGATGACTATGATACAGAAAATAAAAAGGTTTTTAAAGTGGAAAAAAGAGATGTGCTTACAATATTAGGAACTTTAGATATTTATCCGGCTATGAAATTGTTTAAAAATATATTTTATCATTTTGGAGGAGCTACGGATTCTGTGGAAGTTGAGAATTTTACATCCATTTTTCAAATAAAGTTAACTATTCCCAATGGAATAGACTTAATTGATAGAACAAACGCTGGAATTAAAAAATCTTTGGAATATAAAATGGGTAATGATGCAAGTTTCTATAAAATTGAAAATGTTAAATATGAGGATGGTTTTAAAGATGGTAGCAAAAAAATTATAGTTGACTTTAAAGAAGAGGAAGATTATAAAAGTACGCCACTGAGCTTTTTAGAAAGCAAGATAAATGGAGCTATTACCCAAGAGATATTTTCAAGTGTAGACAATTATTTATACATGAAAGATAATTTGGTGATTAGTGATAAGGGCGTTGATATAAATACAATTGAAATGCAAGTTGAAGGAAAAATTAATTTTGCCTTTCCGGTGCCTCCGTTGTGTGAAGATGAGAAAAATTCGATGGATTATTCCTATGAATACTATGGGATACAAACTCCGGAAGGTAGAGATGCCCATTACCCTAGTGTGTATGAAGGCAAAAAAAATGCGATGACACTTACTGTTGGAATAGATAAACTTCCAGTTGGAAAATATAAAGTGTTGTATGATGGAAACGAAGCTGATGCTGGAACTGTTTTGGATATTGTAGAATACGGTAATAAAGAAGTAGTGACTGTAAAAGATAATGAATTTACAAAAGCAAATCATATATTTAAGAGTTGGAACACAATGCCAAATGGAAATGGCATAGAATATGAATCAGGAGACACCTTTATTATTACGGAGAATGTTGTGCTATTTGCACAATGGGGAAAAGACGTTCCAAGTAGAGAACTTATAGTAGATGAGTCAATATCAACAGGCTGGACATGGAGTGGTGGAGGAAGTACAACTACTACACTAAATAAAGATGACCACTATGCATATATGATAGGTTATCCAAATGGAACAGTAAAACCTGAAGGAAAAATCACAAGAGCAGAAGTATCTACAATATTTTTTAGAATGATGACAGATAGCTCAAGAAACAGCAATTGGAGCAGTGTAAATAACTACAATGACGTTGGAGCAGAAACTTGGTATAACAACGCAATATCAACACTAAGCAATGCAAAGGCAGTAACAGGATATCCGGATGGAAGTTTTAAGCCAAATGCAAAAATCACAAGAGGAGAATTTGCAACAATGGCATCCAGATTCCTATCAGATACAAGCTCGCTGACAAACAATAAATTTACAGACGTAAAGGGAAATTGGGCAGAAAGTGAAATAAATAAACTGGCATCACTTGGTTTAATAAGTGGATATTCAGATGGAAGCTTCAAACCAGACCAGGAAATCACAAGAGCAGAAGCAGCAACACTAATGAATGCAGTATTAGAGAGAACACCGGATAAAGACCACTTATTATCTAATATGAAGACATGGACAGATAACTCTAATAGAAATGCATGGTACTATGCACAAATACAAGAAGCCACAAACTCACACACCTATACAAGACCATCAAAGACAAGTATAGAAACATGGGGAGAATTACTTCCAGTTAGAGATTGGGCAGCACTTGAAAAAGCATGGAGTAGTGCCAACTCTGGATCAGGTGGAGGTAGTGTGGTTAAATAAATGAAATTTAACATTTCAATATCTAGTTATTGAAATAATAAAAGGATTTTGTCTAAAATGACGAAGTCCTTTTAATATGTATTAATATAGAATAAATAAGTTTTTTTGTTGTGATGTGTTCTTGATTTTTTTAGGGAATATCCATTAAAAATATGTAGTTTACAAACAATCGGGAAATAATATTAAAGATAAACAAATCACCAAAAAGAGAATTAAAAAGGTAGACAATGATCAGAGATTTGAAAAAATAAAAAAATTTGAAGTTGTAAAACTAGAATTTAACTGATGTTGAGTTTTTTTTAATGCATTATTAGCGTTATTTAAAATAATGTATATAAAATAGTTACTATACTTAAAAAGTATGATATAATGCACATATTCAATTTACTTTTTACTTTTGTAAAAATAGTAAATTTGGTTTTCGTAGTACATAAAAACGATGAGTTTTACCTAAAGGTAAATGGAGGTGATTAAATACTATATTAAATATATGTAGTATGAAAGAAGATTATTTGTCTTTGTGAAGAACTGCAATTTATGGTAATGAACAAAGAAAATTTGTAATATTGATATTGAAAAGAGGATGATAAGACATGAATAAAAACATTAAGAGATTAACCAGTTTTATACTAGCTTTTGTTATAATTTGTTCAACATTTTTTCCTTCAAACATTTCATATGCTGATAAAACACAGGAGAACGAGAAACAAGTAATAAATGTTGAAGATGCTGAAGAAGCTAATAATAACTTAAATAATTTAGAAAACTTAGACCAAGAAGGATCAGAAGAAGGCATGGAAGAGATTGGGCAAGAAGAATTAAATCAAGTTAATTTAGAAAAAGAACTGAGACAAGAAGAACTAAGGCAAGAAGAACTAGAACAGATTGAATTAGAAAAATATTTAGAGCAGTTTAATTCACGAAGAATAGAGCCGACGGAAAGAATAATTAAGCTAAATACTGACTCTAATCAAAAAATTGATATAACAGAAGAAATTCACAATTATTTAGAAAGTATGCCTAAACCAAGACAAAAGAGATCAATTCCTTCTGACGATAATGAAGGAGGACTTGTAACAAAAATTGATATAATAGTAAGAGCAACTTTTGAAGCAGTACCCGGTTCAAAATATCAATTGTCCGACTATATAGAAGATATAATTCCACTACACTTTGAAGGAATATATGTAGGTGACGAACCTGCTGGTAACATAACAAACGGTGATAATATAACGGATAGAATAAATCCAGAAGGCTTTGATATAAATATATCCGATATATATGGCAATGGTGGAGTTGAAGACAAAGATTTATTTACTGAAGATATGACAGTAGATGGATATGATCATATAGCAGATTATTTGTGTACAAATTTTTTATTGAGATGTGATAAAAGTGTACTTAAAGAAGTAGGCGGTGAAAAATTAGATGCATATTTAGCTATTTCAACTGGTGGTGGAGGATCAGTAGCTATTCCTGAATTAAGACTAATTTTGAGAGAAAAAGCACAGCCGGATGGTGTATTAGGAGACGCTGTGATTACTAAGCAGGTTTTAAATGAAACTAAAGGTGAAACTGAATACTCAGAGGAAATAGTTGCAAACCCTGGGGATAAGGTTTCTTATAAAATTGAAATATCCAATTCAGCAAATATAGATAATCCTGTAACAGTAAAGGATAAATTAAATGAAAAGCTTACTAATATTGAATTAGTAAAGGATGGATTAACTGAAGATGATATATTTGAAAACAAAGATGGAGAAATAAATATATCTACTACAGTAGGGTCAAAAGAAAATAATCCTAAGGTGTTTATATACAAGGCTGTAGTAGCGAAAGATGCTGTAGAAAATATTATCAATATAGCGGAATATGAAAAATTGCAACAATACAAAGGTGAATTAACTGATGATAATCAGGATGAAGTAGACTTGGGAGAAGATGGAGATTCCTTTATAGCTAAAAATGGAACGGAAATATTTATTTATGGTGGTAAACCATTTGTAAAAGTAAAAGATACTGTAACAGCTACGGTAAAAGTTAAACCGTTATATAAAGTAGAATATGATGCAAATGGCGGAACAGGTTCCCAAACTGATACAAATAGCCCATATATAATAGATAGCGAAGTAATTGTTCTTGACAAAGGAAATATGGAAAAAGGAAATCATACTTTCACAGGCTGGAATACTGAAAAAGATGGAACTGGAACAGCTTATGCAGCTGATTCTAAGTTTAAAATATCTGAAGATATGACTTTTTATGCACAATGGATAGAAAATGATAAGTATAAAGTAACATATGATGGAAATGGTGCAGATAGTGGTGCAGTAAATGATTTAACAGAATATTATTTAAATGATGAAGTAACTGTTAAAGATAAAGGTGATCTAGTAAAAGCTAATCATACTTTCGCTGGCTGGAATACTGAAAAAAATGGAACTGGAACAGCTTATGCAGCTGGTACTAAGTTTAATATTACTAAAAATATAACATTATATGCACAATGGACAGAAATAAAACCAACAGATCCTAAATTGGTAATTACAAAAACAGATAATTTATTAAGCAATAAAGTAGAAATTGGAGATACATTTAAGTACTATATTAATATTAAAAACACCGGAGCCATAGACGTTAAAAATATAAAGATTTTAGATAGAGTTCCAAGTAAACTTGATATTAGAAATGTAGTTCCAAGTGCTGCTAAAATAACAGGTCAATTAGTTGAGTATACTGTGCCAACTATTAAAGCTGGCGAAACATTTACAATTACTATAGAAGTAAAAGTAAATAGTTCAGCAAAAGACGGGGATAAAATACAAAATATTGCAGTAGTAGATGGTGAAGACGTTCCAAGTAGAGAACTTATAGTAGATGAACCATCAACATCAACAGGTTGGACATGGAGTGGTGGAGGAAGTACAACTACTACACTAAATAAAGAAGACCACTATGCATATATGATAGGTTATCCAAATGGAACAGTAAAACCTGAAGGAAAAATAACGAGAGCAGAAGTATCTACAATATTCTTTAGAATGATGACAGATAGCTCAAGAAACAGTAATTGGAGTAGTATAAATAACTACAATGATGTTGGAGCAGAAACTTGGTATAACAATGCAATCTCAACACTAAGCAATGCAAAGGCAGTAACAGGATATCCGGACGGAAGCTTTAAGCCAAATGCGAAAATCACAAGAGGTGAATTTGCAACAATGGCATCCAGATTCCTGTCAGATACAAGCTCATTAGCAAATAATAAATTTACAGACGTAAAGGGAAATTGGGCAGAAAATGAAATAAATAAATTAGCATCACTTGGTTTAATAAGCGGATATACAGATGGAAGTTTTAAACCGGACCAGGAAATCACAAGAGCAGAAGCAGCAACACTAGTGAATGCAGTATTAGAGAGAACACCGGATAAAGACCACTTATTATCTAACATGAAGACATGGACAGACAACTCTAATAGAAATGCATGGTACTACGCACAAATTCAAGAAGCTACAAACTCACACACTTATACAAGAGCGTCAAAGACAAATATAGAAATATGGAAAGAATTACTTCCGGTTAGAGATTGGGCAGCACTTGAAAAAGCAAGGAGCAGTACAAACTCTGTATCAGGTGGAGGCAGTGTAATTAAATAATTTAATAGAGATTTTTGCAAAATAAATTATGCAGAAGATTAAATCATAAAAAAGCACAGTTGAAAATAAAAAATCAACTGTGCTTTTTTATGTAGATTAAAATAGTGATTAACCCATATATAAATAAATATTTAAAATACTAGTATGAAGGGTTTAAAAACATGAGAAAAGGAAATTTTTATGTTGAATAAAGAATTAATAGTTTTGGAAATATAAACTTACTATACTGTACTATGATAAGGCAGATTATTTAAAAAAATAATGATTATTAATAAACTAAAAATGTACACTAAATTAAAGATGTATATTAAATTTTAAAACTAAAAATTTTAAAAATATTATTTAATTAAATAAAAAAAGGAATCTTAATAAGAGCTTGAAAAGGTTGAATTAAAAGGTTATGTGTTTCGGAAATTAAAACATTGGATATTTTGGCATACAATATTAAAATTGTATATAAAATTGTTTCTATACGAAAAAAATATGATATAATATTAATTAATTAATGTAGTTTAAAATTAAAATATACAAAATTGGTGTAATTAATTTTAAGGCACATAATACTTTTCAAAAAATACATATTTAAAAATTTAAACTATATAGTACATTATATTAGCTTTAAATAAGACAACAACTAAGTGGATAGTTATTTTTGCAATTGCTGTAACTGAAACTTCTCAATTAAACTCACTTGATTTACATTTTAGTTACAATAATTTTATAAATAAATTAAATATAAAGGAGGAATAAAAAGTTGAAAAAGAAAAAGTTTTTAAGCTTAGCACTTGTAGGTGTAATGCTTTCAGGATTAATTACCCCGGTTAATGCTGAAGAAAATGTTAGTGCAATAGCGGAACCGGAACAGAAGACAGATTATTTAACGGCAGCTGACTTATATGAAAGATATAAAATTGCCACCGGAGGAACCACCCAAACGCAGAATTATACATTTGATTATAGTAAAGATGCACCAATATATGATCAACTGTCTATAATTAGATTTACTCAAACGGCGTCAGGTAAACTTGGAGGTCATGCGCTGGATGTTCAAGGTAAAGTTTGGTCTTGGGGATATAATCTTTCAGGGAGAACTGGAATAGGACAAACTGCAGCACAACAAATGTACCTTGGAGGACTTAGGAGAATTCCATATTTTGTAGATAAGGATATCAAAATTGTAAAAATTGCTGCAGGTTATGAAACCGGCTATGCACTTTCAGACCAAGGTAAGCTATATGCTTGGGGTAGAGGATTAGAAGGTCAAATGGGCAACGGAACAAATGCAACTACAAATGTAACTCCGGTTGAAGTTAATATTTCAACGAAGATAGTTGATTTTTATCCTGCAAAAGCAAATCAGGCACATCATATAGCAGCAGTAGATGAAAATGGAGATATTTTCATGTGGGGATATGGATCTGGAGGTAGAATACCAGGATCAACAGGTTATAATAGTACTCCAATAAAAGTTTCGCTACCTACATTATCCGCTGGGGTAAAATTTATTAAGGTATCTCCTGGAGACCATCACACACTTGCATTAGCTGATGATGGAACGGTTTGGGCAATGGGCAGTAGGGCAAGAGGAGTACTTGGAGATGGTAGTACGACAGGAACGACTACCACATTTAGTAAAATAAATGCATTATCAAATATAACAGCAATAGACACTAGTTATTCAAGAAATGTTGCTATGGATAAGGATGGAAATGTTTTTGAATGGGGGCAAATTTTTGGTGGAGGACCAAGTAGAGGAGGTTCTCGTGTAGTAAGTACACCTACAAAAGTTATCATTAATTCGGAAGATATAAACCACGTAGGATATACGCCAAAAGCTCAAAAAGTTTTTGCTGGTGAATCCGTATCATTCTTTATTGACCAAAAGGGGCGTACTTGGGCTTGGGGTGACGGTAGATATCATGGTCAAGCAAGAGAAGGTGGATATATGGATGCTCTTGATTTTAGGCAAACAGAAGCTACACTATATCCAAGAATAACAGGTGATGGTGATACACAAGATAGAGATAGAGATAAAAAATTTCCAATATATGCAACAAATGATTCCGAGGATTTGAAACAATCTGGCCTTGCGAATAAACATGGGTATGGATTCAACAATTTGCACCCAACTGCTTGGGATGAGAAGTATATGCTTAAAGATGATAGTGGAGTAGTTCTTGATAATAACGGCAAACAATTGGAATATAGATCTGATGGATATTATTATGAAAAAGGTACTAACACAAAAGGAATGCCTGCAATTGATCCTAAAGAATCTTGGATTGGTCTTACATTTTTACAACCAGGATATACATATGATATATCAACAGAAAGATCATCTTCGGTTTTCCTAGATTTATCGGGCAATATTTTCAAGACATCCTATGATGGATCAGGCTCTATTGCATGGGGTTGGGACTGGGATTCAAAATATTTTGCTGGACCGGATGCTTCTAAAAATGCAGAAGATGGAATAGCTGATGCTTATGTATATGAATATGTATATATGAGAGGTTTACCTTCTAAGACAAATCCTACTATTACAAAACCAACTATGGAAAATATAAAGATATATAAGGACGATGAAAGCTTCAAACCTTTAAATGTTACATTAACGGCAGAGATACCGGAACAAATAAGGGATGATAATTTAGGACTGGTTATAGATGCAGAACTAGAATCAGTTGATTGGGTATTTGTACCATACAATATGGAAAACTCAGATGCATTTAATTTAGATATATCTGGAGAGACTAAAACTATAACAGATATGTCTACTGGACAAGTTCAGGAAATCGAAAGTGATTTTGATCAACTAGTGAATAAAAAAGACGAGGATGGGAACCCACTATATATAAGTGAAAGAGTCAGAGATGGAGAATATGAAGCATTACAACCAGGTGAAACTAAAATAGATGTTTCTGTGCCTGTAACAGATAATGGCATTTTGTTTATTAGATCATCTTTTAACCAATATGGAACATCAAATGGAACAGTAGAGGCAGTAGTAATAGATAATTTCTATACTAAAGCGCCGATAGTTCATAATGGTGTTGGAGATGCAAAGAATTTTGCAGATAATGGTGGCAAAGAAAATATGCCTGTATATGCAAACACATCAGAAAATGTTGTAAAAACTAAAGACGATAGTAAAGACACTAAACTACCAGAAGAACAATCTAAAAAATTAATTGGTTTCCCATTAGATGTCAATGGAAAGGTAATTAATTCTAGACCTACACCTGGTGGAAACTCAGTTATTAAAGATGTAGCACCAACTTTTGGTTATGACACTGTAGAAGTTTCCAGTTATGAACCAACTAAGTTTAAGGCAGATGGTTGGGATTTATTGAAATTAGGAACAACAGATATTGCTACAACAATCCAAAAACATCCAACAATAACATTAGATGATAAACAGACAATTGAGTGGGTTGGAGATACTGATGAAGAAAAATTGATTGAAAATATTGATGAAGAAACAGGTAAGACTAAGAAAAAAATTAAAGAAATAGAATATGTTTTCAATTATATAGCAAATGGAAATATTTTATCTAAAGTAAACGCAGAATTTCTACCTATAGAAAACTCAACACAAATAGATGAACATTATGGATATGTTAAACTTACAAATCCAGATGAAAAATTTGGAAGGTTCTATGTATTTAAGAAGGAATATTCTGAAGAGACTACATTGGATAAAAAACCTATAAATGCATTAGAAAAAGATGAGAATAATGAATATAAAAATCTTATAGGAGTGTTTGAATCTGATGGAAATGGTGTTCTTATAACTAATGGTGAAAATGAGCAAGACAAAGCTTTTTATGAAGCGTTGGCCGGAGTTTATGGCGGAAATGGCGCTGGAAAAGTTCGAAGAGATGACACTGAAAGTGGAGGGTCATACCCAATAGAAGTCATTTTCCAAGAAGGGCCAATTACAGTAGATAAAGAAACAGAAAAACCTATGGAATTTGGACCAGGACAAAAACTACTATCAAATAGCGATGTAGCAAAAGTAGAAGACAGAGTAATCAAAGAAAGAACAATGATAGAAATAGATTACGTAGATGAAGAGCTAATCATGTTCTATACAGATGATGGAGCAACTGTAACAGTTTATGCAAATGGAAAAGAATTAAAGGCAGCAGACACAAGTTTAGATGAAGAACTTAAATATATTATATTTGCAGAAAAACAAGCTCCAGGAACAACACTTACAATTGTTGTTAAAGCACCGGATAAATCTGAATCTAGAATTGATGTGACAGTGTAATAAAATATTAACAGAGTAAGTTTGAGAAATAACTTACTCTGTTAATAAAAAAAGGAGAGTGAAGAAATATGTCGAAGACGATAAAACATTTTTCTAAGAAAATATCTTTATTTTTGGCATTAATAATTCTTCTATCCACTCCAATTGAAGCTTTCGCCCAAGTTAAAAATGCTTATGACAATGAAGTGGAAATTGTTGAAAGTGAAAACAATGGCGAAGATGTTTCAGAGAGTGAGGATACTGGAAACAGTGTAGAAGAAAACGAAGATATTGACAATTCTGAGGGAAATAATCCGGAAGTTGGTTTTCCGGAGGAAGTAATTCCTGAAGAAGAAATATCGGAGGAAGTACAAGCATTAGTAGAGGTAGTTACAAATTCACAGAGAGAAGAAATTACAAGTGAAGAAGAAGTTGTAATCAATACAGAAATTAGAAACTATGGCAATGATGTTGCTAGAAACCTTGTATACAATTTTGAACTTCCGGAAGGACTTGAATTTGTAAATATAAATTATTCCTCAAATATGGAAGTCAATGGTAATTTTTACAGTGCTTATTTTGGAGACTTAAATCCAAATGAGGTAATTAATGTAGAAATAACATTAAAGACAACGGCAACAGTAGAATCCGGAAGAATTCAATTCATGAATACTGTGCAAGGAGATAATATAAGTGAAGTAGAAAGTTCTACAAGCTTCAATGTTGTCGCAAAGGGTGAAAAGTCAATAATAAAGGCAGGAACTTATCCGGGAGCTTCAACTGGAGAAGTTAAATTTACGATAGATAGTGGAGATCCGTTAGTAGATTTAACAGCAGCGATTCAAGAAGCAATAGAAGCCATGGAAGAAAATGATGAAATATCTTTTAGAAGTATGCTTCCACAAAGAGATGTATCATCAGAGGGAATAGATATTGAATTAAAAACTGTATATGAGCCAGTGGCAAATAGTAAATATAAATTGGACGATTATTTAAATAATCCTTTAAAAATATATTTACAAGCTAAATATGAAGGTGGAGAAACTGGTGGTACAGAAGAAGGAATTGATGTTACTGACAAATTAACTCCAAAAGATTATGAATTCAGTATAGACGATGTATTAAATGGTGCTTCTAAAATAATACCGGTAAAAATTGAAGGATACACTGACAGTAATGAGTATTTGGAAACAACCTTTGCAGTGTCTTTTGACATGAGCTCATTTAAAAAAGCAAATGGCTCATCATTAGAAGGTTATTTATCAGTAAAACCTGGTGGAAGTGGAACTGAAGCGAAACCTGTAATTACAATAAGATTTGTAGAAGTATCACTACCGGAAGGACCACTAGGCGGAATTGCGCTGAATAAAACAGTGAAAAACACAATTACTAATACAGAATATCTAGATACTGTGGATGCTGAAGCAGGGCAAATTGTAGAATATAAAATTGATGTAACTAATAATTCAAATATTACACAAAAGATTTATATAGAAGATCCAATCCAAGATGGTTTGGAAAATTTAAAACTAATTTCTTCTGAATTTATGTCAAATGATGGGGTGGATATTTTTATTGAGGACACTCTTGCTTCTGGAGAAACAAAGCCATATATTTATCAGGCTGAAATTGGTTTATCAGCAGTAGGAAAAACCATAACGAATATAGCATCTGCAGATAAATTAACAGAGTATACAGGAGAAATAACAGCAGCTGACAGAATAGCCATAAATAGAGCAAACGATGGTGATACTGTTACTTTGAAAAGTGGAAAAACTGGTGTAGTATACGGAAAAGTTTTTTGGCTTACTGAAGGTAAAACAACTGATAGTGCTAATGTTGTTGTAAAACAAATATATACAGAATATTCAGGAACTAAGATTTGGATAAACGAAGATAATTTAGAGGAGGAACGTCCTTCTAAAATAGAGGTGGAGTTATACAAGAGAACTGATGAAAGCTCAGTACTGATAGATACCAGAGAAGTAACTGAAACTGGAGGTTGGAACTATAAGTTCACTGATTTAATAAAATATGAAAATGGAAAAGAAATTGACTATTTTGTAAAAGAAAAATTCTATGACGAAGATAAAGAAAAAGAATTAGACTATATTTCTAAGTATCCTGGTACAGACATAGAAAATACCTATGCGCCACGAAATACATCACTAGAAGTGTCAAAAGTATGGAATGATGGAAAGAATCAGGATGGTATAAGACCGGAAAATGTAACAATTCAGCTTTTTGTTAAAGCAAAAGGCTCAACTGAAGAAGCTAAATTCAAAGAAGAAAAAATATTAAACGAGGATAATAAATGGTATTGTAACTGGACAGATTTACCGAAATATGACGGTGAAACTGAATTAGAATATAGCGTAAAAGAAATACCGGTTCCGGGATATAATGATGAAGAACAAGGTCTTCAAACAACTGGAGATAGAGGAGTAATAATAATTACTAATACTCATGTTCCGGAAGTACGTGAAGATTTAAAGGGATCTAAGACTTGGAACGATGATGATAATAAATATGAGAAACGTCCAAGTGAAATCACTGTAAATTTATTGGCAGATGGTAAAATTGTAGAAAGCAAAATAGTAACCGAACAAGATAGTTGGAGCTATGAATTTACTAATAAGCCTACGTATAAAGAAGGTAAAGAAATAGTTTATACTATTACAGAAAATCCAGTTGAAAATTACAAAACTACAATTGAAGGTTTTAATATTACCAACAATTATGACAGATCTTCTTTCACAGCAACAAAAGTATGGGAAGGCGAAGAAAAAGTAACTCGTCCTACCATGAATTTTGAATTGTGGAGAAAAATTGAAGGGAAAACCGATGAAAAGGTTCCTGGAGAACTTGTTAGGAAAATAACTGGAACAGAGACAACAGCAATATGGAATGACTTAAACAAGACAAATGCTGCTGGAGAAGGATATACATTCTATGTAAAAGAAAATTTTGCAGAAAAGAATGTAACAAATGGTAACTGGACACTGGGAAGTTTTGACTTTGAAACAAATTCTATTACAAATAAAGTAAATGCCCCAGTAGGAAAACTTACTATTACAAAAGAACTTCAAAATGAACTACAAACACGTGCTAAGAGATCTATAGATGACCAAGGTAGATTGGTCTTTGAAGTTACAGTAACGGGACCATATGGTTATAATGAAGTGGTTAAATTAACTGCAGGAGAATCCCATACACTTGAAAATTTGTACTATGGTGAATACACAATTTCAGAAACACAAGCTCATGGTTATGTTCCAAGCTATAAAGTGGGAGATGTAGAAACTATAACAGGACCTGCAAAAGTTACGTTAAAAGCAGCTGAATTAGGTGCAGATGGAAAAGAAGTAACTCCAGCAGTTAAAGAAGCTAATATTATAGTAACAAATAGTAGAAAAGGCGGTACTACTGACCCAAATAAATTAGATATAAAAGTAACAAAAGCTTGGGAAGGCAATATAGTAAAGCCGGACGTTACTATAGAACTTTGGAGAAAAGGTGTAAAACTTGATGGAACTGCAATTAATGAACAATTAGGACAATTCCAAGCGACAACAAGTATTGAAGATGGGTTAAGCCATGAATTTAAAGGTTTAGCAAAACATGATCCAAGCGGAAGAGAATTTGAATACTATGTTGTGGAATCAAATGTTCCGGAAAACTATGAAGTAAGTTATTCGGGAGACAAAACAGAAGGTTTTGTCATAACAAATAAATTGAAAACACCGGAAGGCAAAATTACTATTTCAAAAGAGTTTCATAATGAAGTAGAACCGCAAACTCGTATGATGAGAGCGGCTACAGACCCAATTGAATTTGAATTTGAAATAACAGGACCTAAAGGAACCTTAGATGGTATCACAGGTTTAACAAAAACAGCCGAAGGAAAATATACATTTAAATTAAAAGCAGGAGATTCTATAACTCTTGATAAAATGTATTATGGCGAATACAAAATTGAAGAAATAGGAAAACATGGTTATGTTCCTAGCTACAAAGTTGGAGAAGAAGCAGAAACATCTGAACCTGCAAAAATCGTATTAAAAGATGCTACATTAGATGCAAATGGAAAAGAAGTAACTCCAGCAGTTAAAGAAGCTAATATTAAAGTAACCAATAGTAGAGAAGGTGGACCTACCGATACAAACGGATTGGATATTGAAGTAACAAAAGTTTGGGATGGCGGACCAAAACCATCAACAACTATAGAGTTATGGAGAAAAGGCGTAGAACTTGATGGAACTGCAATTGATGAACATGTTCCATATGAAGATGGAAAAGCAAGTTTAGTAACACCAGATAAGATGGAAGGTGTTGAAGAAGACGAAATATCAACAACATTTGAAAAACTTGCAAAACACGACCCAAGTGGTAGAGAATTTGAATACTACGCAAAAGAACCTAATACTCCAAAAGATTATATTGTGGAAATAACAGGTGATAAATATACAGGATTTGCAGTAACGAATAAATATAATATTATAGCAGGTGCTTTTGAAACAAATAAGACTGTAGACGTATCAACAGCTAACCCAGGAGATACAGTAACATTTACAATTACAGCTAAAAATAGTGGTGCAACTAATACATTAATAAATAATGTAGTAGTAACAGATAATGTGCCAGATGTATTTGAAAAAGTAACAGCAACAGCTACAAAAGGAGCTGCAGATTTAGTAGTAAATGTAGACGGAAATATGGTAACTACAGAAGAAACTACTTTAAATGGTGGAGAAACAATCACTGTAATAATCACAGCAAAAGTAAAAGCTGATGCAGAAGCAGGAACTTACGAAAATACAGCAG
>NZ_FQXI01000004.1 GCF_900129925.1 Anaerosphaera aminiphila DSM 21120
TAATCCCAGTTTCCCGAGGCTATCCCCATGTCAAAGGTAGGTTACTCACGTGTTACTCACCCGTCCGCCGCTAATCCAATTCATCTTCATCCCGAAGGAATCTGTCGAATTTTCATCGCTCGACTTGCATGTGTTAGGCGCGCCGCCAGCGTTCGTCCTGAGCCAGGATCAAACTCTCAATTAAAATTTGATTTGCTCAGTCAATTCTCACTGACTTTATTTCCGCTAAGCATTTTTGCTTGTTTGCTTATTCTTTCTCTTACACTATTTAATTATCAAGGTTGTTCGCTGCTTTAAAACAGCTTATTTATTATATTATGTCTACTCTTTAATGTCAACATCTTTTTTACTTTTTATTTAAAGTTTTTTTATTTCTTTTAAACTTCTCTTTAAAAAGTTTTGCCGTCTCTTTGACAGCTTTATAAGTATATTCATTTTCAACTCTTTTGTCAATACCTTTTTTAATTTTTTTATTCATTTATTTTTCTGCTAATAAAATGGCGTAAAATTCATGACTTTTGAATATCTTAATTTCATTTAAAATTATGGAAACAAACCTTATCTTTAAAAAATAAATCTATAACTTTTTGCATTTTTATACATCATTTGCAAAAAATCATAGATTTATTTTAGGTTTTTTATAAATAGTAGCTAATAGCCACTTCACTTATTTACTTTATATTTCTAAAAACTCCATAGCATATTGGAATGTTTTTATTTCTCCATTTAGCTTCATATTCTGTAACTATATTTTCAGGATATTCTTCTAACTTCATATCAAAATCATATTTTTCAATAAGAAAAGAATTTTCTTTAAAATACTCTAGTGATTCCTCAAAAAAACTTCTGTCATCAGTTTTTAAATATATCTCAGAATTATTTGCAAGTATATTTTTATATTGCACTAATTGTCTAGGGTGAGTTAATCTTCTCTTTTTATGTCTATTCTTAGGCCAAGGATTACAAAAGTTAATATATATTCTATTCGCCTCATCTTCATCAAAGTATTGAGAAATTTTTTCTGCATTTATTGGAAGTGCTCTAACATTTTCCAGCTCTTCTTCTTGTATCTTTCTACAGGCGTATACAAAGGCATTTGTATCTTGTTCTATTATTACATAGTTAATATCCTTATTTCTCCTTGCAAGTTCAGAAATAAAATGACCCTTCCCTGCTCCAATTTCCATGTGAATCCCATTTGTATTTTGAAATACTTCTTGCCAATTCCCTCTATATTCTTCACCTTCAAAATATACATAGGGATTTTCTTTCATTTCCGGTACTGCCCAGTGTTTTTTTCTAAGTCTCAATATTATCACCTAACTTCAAAAAGGGCTGCTAAGCAACCCTTTTAATTTATATCTTTAATAATTTTAATCTTCTTCTACTTTTTCAGATCCTATTGGCTTCATTGTTGGGAAAAATACTACATCCCTAATACTTGGTTGATCTGTTAACAGCATGATCATTCTGTCAACGCCTATTCCCAAACCACCTGTTGGAGGTAGCCCCACTTCAAGAGCATTTACAAAGTCACTGTCCATTGGATGAGCTTCGTCATCTCCAGCTTCTTTTTCTCTTACTTGCGCTTCAAATCTCTCTTTTTGATCTATTGGATCATTTAGCTCTGAAAAGGCATTTGCAAATTCCCAAGTGTTAATAAATGCTTCAAATCTATCTGTAAGTCTTGGGTCTTCAACACTTCTCTTTGCAAGTGGAGACACTTCTACCGGATGCTTTAATACAAATGTTGGTTGCACTAGTGAGCTTTCGCAGAATTCTTCAAATACTTCAGCTATAATTCTTCCTCTAGTCCAATTTTTATCTACTTCAAGTCCCTTTGCCTTAGCTATTTCAATCGCTTCTTCATCTGTGTTAATTTCATTAAAATCTATACCTGTTATTTCCTTAATAGAATCTATCATTGTAATTCTCTTCCAAGGAGCTTTTAAGTCTATTTCTATTCCTTGGTAGTTAATTTTTGTAGTTCCATATAAAATAAGAGCTGCATTTTCAAAAAGCCCTTCAGTTATTCTCATCATCTCTTCATAGTCTACATAGGCTTGGTATATTTCAATATTTGTAAATTCTGGATTGTGTCTTGTATCCATTCCTTCATTTCTAAACATCTTTCCCATTTCATAAACTTTATCCAATCCTCCAACTACAAGGCGTTTTAAATACAGTTCATTTGCTATTCTAAGTTGCATGTCTAAATCTAAAGTGTTGTGATGAGTTATAAAAGGTCTTGCATTTGCTCCTCCGGCAACAGTGCCCAAGATAGGAGTTTCAACTTCTAAAAATCCTCTTTCATCAAGATAATTTCTAATTGACTTTAAAACTTTAGTCCTCTTTATAAATACTTCTTTTATTTCAGGATTTACAATTAAGTCAACATATCTCTGTCTATATCTTAAGTCCGGATCTTTAAGACCATGAAATTTTTCTGGTAGAATTTGAAGTGATTTAGAAAGCAGTATAGTATTTTCAGCTCTAACTGAAATTTCTCCAGCTTCAGTTTTAAATACTTCTCCCTTAACTCCTACAATATCTCCTATATCAAATCCCTTAACTTCTTCATAGTTTTCAAGAAGAATATCTTTTCTAGCAAAGATTTGAATTCTTCCCTCATTGTCTTGAATATCAAAAAAAGCAATTTTTCCATGACGTCTCTTACTCATTACACGTCCCGCCACTGAAACCTTCTTTCCTTCAAATTCTTCAAAGTTGTCTTTTATTTGAGTAGAATATTCTGTAACGTCATATTTAGATATTTCGTAGGGATTTCTACCTTCTTCTTTTAACTCTTTTAATTTTTGCCTTCTAAGCAAAAGCATTTCATTTAGTCTTTTCTCATCAGCTTTTTGCATATCTGCCTCCTATAAAGATATTCCAAGTACCTCATACTTAACTATTCCAACAGGAGCTTCAACTTCTGCAACTTCTCCTATTTTTAAGCCTATTAATTTTGAACCTACAGGGCTTTCATTAGAAATTTTACCATCTAAAGGATCTGCTTCTGCTGACCCAACAATTAAAAATTCATTTTCTTCACTGTCAGATAAATCTTTGACCTTTACCCTACATCCTATATTTACTTTTTCTGTAGTAATATCTTTTTCATCTATTACTTTTGCATTTCTAACCATCATCTCAAGTTTTGCAATTTTTTCTTCAACTTGAGCTTGTTCATTTTTAGCTTCATCATATTCAGAGTTTTCTGATAAATCTCCATAGCCCAAAGCTATTTTTATTCTTTCAGAAACTTCTTTTCTTCTTACAGTTCTTAAAAATTCTATTTCTGATTCTATTTTTTCTAAACCTTCAGCAGTAAAAAAAATATCTTTTTCCACTATTTTTCTCTCCCTTGTATATAAAAAATAAGGTGTACTACACCTTTTCAGCTACACCTAAAGTCTAAATCATTATAGTTAAATAATATATTATTGTCAAGTATATTCCTATATTTGAGCCATATAACCAGTTAAAAGCTCTTCTATTTCAGGAAGGTTTGACAATTTGTTTAGTTTATCCCTTAAATCCTTAGATCCTTTCATTGACTTTAAATAACCCACAAAATGTTTTCTCATCTCTACAATGCCATGCTTTTCACCCTTGTATTCACATTCTAACTTTAAATGCTTAAGCGCCATTTCAACTCTTTTTTTATTTGTTGGTTCCGCATAGTCTAAGTTGTTAAATTTCTTATAGATTTCATCAAATATAAAGGGATTTCCAATGGCTCCTCTTCCTATACTAATACCATCTACTCCTGAGTAGTCCATTTTTCCCAAGGCATCTTCATAGTTTGAAATGTCTCCATTGCCTATTACGGGAATTTTAAGTTCATCTTTCACTGACTTAATATATTTCCAGTCTGCACTTCCGCGATAGTACTCTTCTCTAGTTCTTCCATGAACTGTAACAAAACTAATACCCGCTTTTTCAGCAAGCTTTGCAACCTCCATTGATGAAACTCCTCTTATTCCCTTTCGGATTTTTATAGATACTGGCTTTGTAGAATTTCTAACTGCCTGCTTCATTATTTCGTAACATAGTTCCGGTTGATCCAGAAGAGCCGACCCATTGTTGTTTTTAACAATTTTAGGAGCAGGGCATCCCATATTTATATCTACTACCTTAAAGTCCAGCTTATTTAATTCACTTTTAATTACATATCCAATAATATCGGGATCATCTCCAAATATTTGAACTGCTACATTTTTTTCTCTTGGAGATATTTTAAGAAGTTGTGACGTCTTTTTATCTCCATAGTAAAGAGCCTTTGCACTAATCATTTCAGTAACAGTCATATGTGAATTATACTGTGTACATATTTCCCTATAGGCCATATCTGTATAACCTGCAAGGGGCGACAGTACCGCCCCATTAAATTTTTCTTCCAATTAAATCTTCCTTGTTCATATCATATATTATCTTTAACCCGTGTAGAGTTAAAAACTTATCTATTACAAATTCATATTTTGAATCTGTAGTCAGTAAATTTGCAAAACCGCCTGTGGAAATTAAATTGATGTCATCTACAGTAATTCCTATTTCATCTACTATCTTTTCTATAATGCCATCAATCATAGATGTAAAACCATAGTATAGCCCAGCTTGCATTGCATTAATAGTATTTGTAGCTATTACCTTATTTGCCTTTACTATCTCTATTTTTGGCAGCTTTGAAGTCCTCATAAACAGTGCCTCAGCAGAAATTCCAATACCAGGTAATATCAAGCCACCTAAATAATTGTTCTCGTGGTCCACAACGCAAAATGTCATTGCAGTTCCAATATCTACAATAATACAAGGTCCTCCATATTTATTAACGGCACCTACTGAATTTACTATTCTATCTGCTCCAACTTCATTTGGATTGTCATATTTTATATTTAATCCAAATTTCAAACTCTGATCCACTACAACAGGCCTAATATTAAAGTACTTTATTACCATACTAGGTATTGTGTGCATTAAGTTTGGAACTACTGAAGATATTATTACATTTTCTATGTCATTGGGACTTATGTTGGCATGTGAAAGCGTATTGTAAAATAACATCCCATATTCGTCAGAAGTTCTTGTCTTTACGGTTGATATTCTAAAATCGTGAACTAATTCATCATTTTGGTAAACACCAAAAACTATGGTGGTATTTCCTACATCAATAACTAATAGCATTTTTTCTCCCTCGAGTTTTTTTATTTATACAAATCTTTTTTACTCTATTTTCTCTAATTATAAATTCATGTCCCATTATATGTTTTATATAGACTTTTTTCAATAATACTTACTATAAAAAATCTTCTATTTTCATATTTTCTACTATTATTTAATTTTAAGCTCTTTACTTTTAGGTCTTCTGTATTAAAAATTTGTTTCTAAACCCATTAATACTACTATATGTTAGTTAGTACTCTACCCTTTATTTTTCTAAATAAACTTAATTTTTATTTTCCTTGAAATATATACCCAAACTATAGTAAACTCAATTCACAATTAATTTAGTTAAACTTTAAATATTGCCATTTTACAATTTCAAAGTTTTTATTAATAGATGATTAAAATATAATATTTCTTTGAAAAATCTGGTATAATAAATAAGATTAAGGAGGTTAACTCATGAATAAAACGCATAAACGTAGGAAAAAAAGTTTTTTTCATTTTTCTAGTTTTGTTAAAATACTTTTAATTATAATTTTAATGATTATTGTATTAATGGGGACATTTGCGGCGACATATGTACTAGCAGTACTTCAAGATGCTCCAAAAATCGACCCAGAAAACTACCGTAGTCAAATTAATGAAACATCAAAAGTATATTCTGATGATGAACAATTAGTTGAAACCCTTGTATTAAATGAATTTTCCGAATATGTGGAGCTTTCAAAAATCCCAAAGGATTTACAACATGCTGTAATAGCTATTGAAGATGAAAGATTTTATAGCCACAACGCCGTTGACTTTAAGAGAGTCGCAGGAGCTCTAGTTCACGATATAAAGACAGGAAGTCTTCAACAAGGTGCTTCAACACTTACAATGCAACTTGCAAAAAACCTATACACCGGATCTCAAAAGAGTTTAGAGAGAAAGTTAACAGACGTATACTATGCCTATGCATTGGAAAGCGAACTAACTAAAGACCAAATTTTAGAGGCCTATTTAAACTCGGCAGGTTTCTCTAAGGGAACTGTTGGAGTTCAAGCTGCAGCTAAAACTTTTTTTAACAAAGATGTATCTGACTTAAATTTAGCAGAATGTGCACTTGTTGCAGGAATTACCAATAGACCTGAAAAATATTCTCCATATAATACAGAAGTTATATTACCAGAAGATGATTTGGAAAATATACAGTTAATTTTAACACCTGTTAGCAGTGAATTTGTAAATTCAGAAGAAGTTTTAAATATTGCAAACAGTTTGCATGAACTTGGTAAAATAGATTCCTTTGACTTATCTCAAATTCAAAAAAACCAAGTTACGCCTGTAAAAGCAGTCTTTAATCCAACTTCAAAAGAACGCCAAACTCTTATATTGCAGTTGATGTTAAAACAAAAATATATAACTCAAGAACAATATGACGAGGCTCTTAACACACCTATCGTTATAAATCTTGGAGCTAGGAACGAAAAGGGAATTTCTTCATTTTTCGTAGATGAAGTAAAAGAAGAAACCAAATCCATATTAAAGGACTTGGGCTATTCAGAAGAAGATGCCAATAACAAACTCTATTCAGGAGGATTTAAAATTTACTCTTCTATGAATGTTGAAATTCAAAAACACATGGATGAAACTGTTTCTAATGCAAGTTTATTTCCCGGAAACTATATCAATGATGAGGGAATTCCTCAGCCACAAGTGGCCTCAGTTATTATGGACCCTCACACAGGAGAAGTAAAAGGACTCATTGGTGGTAGAGGAATATCAGGAAGTGCCAACTTAAATAGAGCTGACGAACCAAGACAACCCGGTTCCAGTATTAAACCTATCTCCGTATATATGACAGCCTTTGAAGACGGAGCAACTATTGGAGACGTATATAAAGATGCACCTATAGGCTCTATATCTCCAGCATATAAAAAATGGAACCCTAAAAATGTTGGTTCTTACAGAGGATGGACTACTATTAGAAACTTAATTAAGTACTCTTCAAATGTTGGTACTATACAAGTTGCAAGAGATATTGGCTCAGATAGAGATGCTGCTGCCAATACAAAAAACACTTTTTCTAAGGCTGTTGACGAACCAAAGGCAGCACAAATGATTATGGACAATTTAGAAAACATTGGAGTAACTACTCTAGATAGAGAAAATGATGCAAACTTCAGTGCACTTGCACTTGGAGGTATGACAAATGGAATTTCACCACTGGAAATGGCAGGAGCATATACACCACTTGCCAATGAGGGGATTTATGAAAAGCCTACATTTGTAAATAAAATAGTCGCTCCTTCAGGAGATACTATTTACGAGAAAAAAGATGAAGGTAAAAAGGCAATGTCAAAAGAAAATGCCTTTATCCTAACTACTGCCCTAGAGGATGTAGTTAAGTCAAGTACAGGAACCAGTGCAAACTTTTCTAAAATGAGTATTGCAGGTAAGACCGGAACTACGAATCAACAAAAAGAAGTTTGGTTTGTGGGATACACTCCATACTATGTATGTAGTGTATTTATAGGAAAAGACCAGAAAGAACAAAATCAAAACTTGCGTTTTCCTTCTTCTGTTGCCGCAAAACTTTGGAGAGAATTTATGCAACCAATTCATGAAGACCTTGAAAATAAAGAATTTGAACAACCTGAAAATGTTGTTAAGAAATATATAAAGGGATCCGGACGATCGGACTACTTCGTGGAAGGTACAGAGCCACACTTTACAAATAAACTATACTGGGGTAGTGAATCCACTACAACTAAATCAACTAAAAAAGACAGTGATGACTCTGATAAAGATAAAAAAAGCGATTCAAAAAACAACAACAATGAAAAGCCTAAAACATCTACAAAGTCTTCAAAGTCAAATAATTCCGACTATAGAACGGGTAATATAAATTAAAAAAACTCTTCTCAAGTTTAAACTTGAGAAGAGTTTTTTTAATTTTTAAAATATTAAATAAGCAGCTGCTATTATTATAGGCAGTGTAACTAATGTCCTTTCAATGTATATAATAAATAAATCTAAAAATCCAATGTCAATTTTAGATCCTAGAATTACAGAGCCTGCCTCCGATAAATATACCAGTTGCGTCACTGAAAGTGTAGCAACTATAAATCTAGTCATCGCACTGGGAATAGTTGCTCCTATTACAGATGGAATAAACATATCTGCAAATCCAACCATAACTGTTTTCGAAGCTTCCACTGCGTACTCAATGTTAAAAAATTGATAAATCGGAATAAAGGGCTTACCTAAAATTTCAAATATAGGTGTATATTCTGCTATTATAAGTCCCAAAGTTCCAAAAGCCATAATTGATGGAAGAACTCCAAGCCACATATCTAAAACGGTTTTTACCCCATTATTTATAAAATTTCTAAGGTCAAAATTTTCTTCAGCCTTTTTTACTGCAAGTTCTAAACCCCAAGTTCTAGAAGTGTAACCTTCCGGAATATCTTCACCTAAATCTTTCTTTACACCTTTGTAGTATGTATCTTTTTTCTTAGAAAGAGGTGGTATTCTTGGAAGAATAAGTGCAGCAACAATACCGGCAACTAAAATAGTTAAATAATAAGGTGCAAATAAATACACCAAGTCCACTTGAGATAGTACTACAAGACAAAATGTAATGGATACTGCTGAAAAAGTGGTGGCAATAACTGCTGCCTCTTTAGTTGTGTAATACCCTTGTATATATTGCTTATTAGTAAGCGCAACACCTATTGTTCCGTCTCCAACCCATGATGCAATACAATCAATAGAACTTCTTCCCGGAAGCCCGAAAAGAGGTCTCATAACTCTTGTAAGCATAGCTCCTACGAATTCCAATAGTCCAAAGTCTGTTAACAGCGGCAAGAAAAACCCCGCAAATAAAAACATAGTAAATAGAGTACATATTAAGTCAAATAAAATTAAAGCTCCAGTATCTTCAGACCTTACAAATTCAGGCCCAATATTAAAATAGACCATATATACAAATACTAAACCCATTAGTCTAATTGCTATCCAAAAATTTGAAGCATGACAAATACTTTTTAAAAATGAATTATTCTTTAAAACATCAGGTTCCCAAATCTTATAAACTAAAGTCAAAACCCCTGTAATTGTTATTAGTATTAAAACCATAGTTGGTATGTAATCCATTAGTGCATCAACTAACTTTCCAGCTAACAGTGCAACTGCAATTGTCGTTTCTCCTTCATAACTAAAGGGAAACATTAAAAACATTATCCCTAAAATAGATGGGACTATAAATTTCAATATCTGTGTAGTGCTAAACTTTTTCTTTTGCCCGTCCACAAAATTCCTCCTTGTATAAGTTCACTTATAATATTATGCTTTACTATATTAATTTTAACGTATATTTCTTTTATTGTAAATTTATAATTACTTTTAAATGCTTATTAAACCAAAAAATAGGGAGATAAATTTCATCTCCCTATACTTTAATCTTCTTCAGTTTTTTTTATTATCTCTTTAGCTTCTTCTGAAAGGTCAGATTCTTCTATTTTTTCGTCTATATCATATTCTGTCTTTTCAATTTCTTCACCTTCAAAAATTTTTTCAAACTCTTCTCCACTTATTGTCTCTTTTTCTAAAAGTGCATCAGAAACTCTTATTAACTTATCCATATTTTCTGAAAGGAGTTTTCTGGCTTTTTCATAGGCTTTACTAATAAATCTTTCAATTTCTTCATCTATATCTGCTGCTGTCTTTTCTGAATAGCCTTTGCCTTTTCCCAAATCTCTTCCAACAAATATTTCATTTTCTTCTGAGCCAAAGTTTATAGTTCCAAGTTTGTCACTCATACCATATTCAGTTACCATTGACCTTGCTATTTGCGTAGCTCTTTCAATGTCGTTTGAAGCTCCTGTAGATATATCATCTAGTGCCAATTCTTCAGCTACACGTCCACCTAATAGAGAAACTAATTTGCCCTCCATTTGCCTTTTCGTTATAAAGCTGTTATCTTCATCTGGTAAATATGCTGTAAATCCGCCGGCCATTCCCCTTGGAATTATTGTAATCATGTGAACTGGATCTGAATTTGGAATACATCTGGATACTACTGCATGACCTGCCTCGTGAATTGCTGTGAGCTTTCTCTCTTTTTCTGTAACTATTTTAGATTTTTTCTCAGGTCCAGCTTGAACTTTTATTGAAGCTTCATTTACATCTTCCATATAAATTTTATCTTCATCCCTTCTAGCTGCCAATAGTGCTGACTCATTCATTAGGTTTTCTAAGTCTGCCGGAGTAAAACCTGGAGTTCTCTTTGCAATAACTTTAAAGTCAATATTCTCAGCCAGTTTTTTATTTCTGGAGTGAACTTTTAATATATCTTCTCTTCCTCTAACATCTGGAAGTCCAATGTAAACTGTTCTATCAAATCTACCAGGTCTTAAAAGAGCCGGGTCTAATATATCTGCTCTATTTGTAGCCGCCATTACTATAACGCCTTCATTTGAGCCAAATCCATCCATTTCTACTAGCAATTGGTTTAGTGTCTGCTCTCTTTCATCGTGTCCTCCACCTAAACCTGCTCCTCTTTTTCTACCTACAGCATCAATTTCATCTATAAATATTATACACGGTGCATTTTTTTTGGCATTTTCAAATAAATCTCTTACTCTACTTGCACCTACACCAACAAACATCTCCACAAAATCTGAACCACTCATAGTAAAAAACGGAACTTTAGCTTCTCCTGCAACTGCCTTTGAAAGGTATGTCTTTCCAGTTCCAGGTGGCCCTACCATTAAAACTCCTTTTGGAATTCTTGCTCCCATTTCTACGAATTTTTTAGGACTTTTTAAAAAATCCACAATTTCTCCAAGTTCTTCTTTTTCTTCAACTAAACCTGCCACATCTTCAAATGTAACTTTTTTACCATCTTCATGGTCTACCATTTTAGCTTTGCTCTTGCCAAAGTTGTTCATCTTAGAACCACCACCTTGACTTTGTTGCATAAATTTAAACCAAACAAATACAAGTAGTCCAATTAAAATAATATTTGGTATCCAAGTTATATAAAATGGAGTTTCTACATAGGCAGTATATGTTACTTTTATTTCCTTGCTATCTACCTTATCTTTTAAATAACTATTGTAAAAATCCATTTGACCAGACTCTGGCACTACAGCTGTATAGGACTTATTATTCTTTGTCTCATAAATTGCATTGTCACCATTAAAATTAACAGATTTAATATTATCTTCATTTATTTCTTCAACAAATCCCGTCATTGACTGTTCCGGTATACTCTCAGCAGGTGGATTAAACACTTTTATACCTATTAATACAAGCATTATTAACAGCAGGTAAAAAGTTACTCCACCAGTCTTCCTATTCAAATAGCATCACTCCTTAATTATATTATTATAACACATCTTAATTATTTTTTATTTATAAACTTCTTCAGAAAGTATTCCCACAAAAGGTAAGTTTCTATATTTTTCATTGTAGTCCATGCCATATCCCACTACAAACTTATCATCTACTTCAAATCCAACGTACTTTGTGTCCACAAAAACTTTTCTTCTCTTTGGCTTTGTGAGTAGAGAACAAATTTCTATTGACTTAGCCCCTCGTTTTTTTAGTACTTCTGTTAAATAAGAAAGTGTAAGGCCTGTGTCTATAATGTCTTCAACTATTAATACATCTCGTCCTTCAACTCTAAACTCTAAGTCTTTTAAAATTCTAACTTCTCCTGAAGTAGTTGTTCCCTCGTAACTTGAAACGTCCATAAAATCAATTATTATAGGCAAGTCTATTCTCTTTATAAGTTCTGCCATAAAGGGTACAGCTCCTTTTAAAATACCTACTACTAAAAGTTCTCCTTCATAGTCTGCTGTAATTCGCTCACCTAATTCTCTACACTTTTGCATAACTACTTCTTCTGAATAGAGAATTTCTTCAATTTCTTTCATCTATTTCCTCCAAAATTATATTCATTATTTTTCTAGTATTCCTATCTACGCTATACATTTCACTTAATCTATAAGGTGAAACCCATATAATATTTTCATCGTCACAAATTATGGGAACAAAATTCCTCTTGGTTCTGTCAATTTTCTCATCTATAAAATAATCTTTTAACTTTTTGTTGTTTTTCATTCCAAAGGGCATAAATTTATCGCCACTTCTCTTGTTTCTAATATACAACTTCCCCTTTATCTTCTCTTGGTCTATTGATATCATGTTGTCGCTTACTCTATAAGAGCTGTTACTTTTTATCCTTATATTGCCTAGCTCTGTATCATTTAAGCCCTCACTTAATTCAATTGGACCAAATTCAACATCTTCATCTTCGCTCTTTATAAATAAACTGTCATAGGAAATTTCAATACTTGTATTTTTAGGCAATGTAACTCTTGATGATGTACTGTTTTTTATAATTTCAACAGTGTCTAAGATGTTCTGCTTTGAAAGTCCATCAATATTTCCCAATTCCAACCTTAAAAATTGTCTTACTACTTCACTTGTAAAATAATCTCTTTCACTTTTAAGTCCCTTTACATTTAAAACACTGTTTTTATAATTGTTTTTTATATACTCGTCAACTTTTGATTTAACATATAGATAATTTTCTGTTGAAATTTCAGAAAGTCTTAAAAGTGAATCAATAAATCCACTGTTAAAGTGTTCTTCTATATAGGGAATTACATTTAATCTTATTTTATTTCTAGCATATATTGTCTGGTAATTTGTCTCATCTTCAACGTATTTAATTTTATTTTCTTCAATATAGCTAATAATTTCAAATCTTCTAATATTTAACATTGGTCTGTATAGCCCATCTGAAACAAAGCTCATTGAGCTAAGCCCTTCAATTCCAGTTCCTCTAATAATTCTCTGAAGAACTGTCTCTGCTTGATCATTTGCATTGTGTGCTAAAAAAATTTTACCATGCTTTTTAGAGAGCTTTCTAAAAAATTCATACCTTAAATTTCTTCCCGCCTCTTCACTGGACAACTTATGCTCTTTGGCATACTCATTCATATTTACTTGTATGGTCTTTACCTTTAGCCCCAAGTCCTTTGAAGTCTTTAATACAAAGTCTTCATCTCTTTTTGCCGTATCCCTTATGCCATGATTCACATGGGCAACTAAAATTGTGAGATTAAACATCTCCTTTATGGCATATAAGTTATGAAGCAGGTATATCGAGTCTGCTCCTCCTGATACACAAGCTATTACTTTATCATTTTTTTCCAGCATATTAAATTGTATTATATTATCTAAAAACTTATTATCTACATTCATATATTTTTCCCAACATATATTTTTTCAAAAAAATAAAGGTCATCCTAGATGACCCTATAATTACTATTTATTCCTTCTCTGTCCGGCCATTTTTGAATTTTCTCTTGACCTAGCTTGCTCAAATTTCTCATTTGAATCCTTTAAAAACTTAGATAATTTATCTTCAAAAGACGCATCATCATCTCGTTTTGACTTTTCAAATTCAGCAGGTTTTGTACTCTTCTTTTGAGCTTGTTTCATTGAAAGATCAATCTTTCCCTTTTCATCAATGGACAATACCTTTACTTTAACTTCCTGACCTTTTTTTAAAAAGTCATTAATATTTTCCACATATGAATCAGAAACTTCTGAAATATGTACTAATCCACTTTTTCCCTCTGGTAAATTAACAAAAGCGCCAAACTTTAAAATATTTGTCACTACTCCATCAACTATCTGTCCTACAGCTAATGCCATAAAAATAACTTCCTCCCGTTAATTCGATTCTAAAAGATTATCCTTTTCAGAACTCTTATCCTTATCAACATATATAACTTCTCTCGGTTTGACCATGCCAAACTCTTTTCTTGCCACTTCTTCAATAAATTCTGGAGTTTCAGAATTATCTATTTCACCTTGCAGTTCTTCAATATCCTTTTTTAAAGTTTCTATTTCCCTAGTATTTTCAGATATTTCAGATACCTTTTGGCTTCTCAACGAAATAGACCTGCTTATTACCACAGCCCCATAAATCATCGCTGCAAATATAATTATTGAAAAAAGTATAGGAAAGGTTCTTTTTCGTTTCATAATCAATAACCTCCAAATTAATTATGGCATTTTAACTACTATTTTTCAAGAGCAATCTCTTATAAAGTAAAAAAATTATTCCAATATTTCATAAAGAGAAGTTGCTTCTGACTTATTTACGTTTTCTCTTACTTCTAAAACTTTAGCCTTAAATGCCCTATTTCCAAAATCTATTTCTAAAATGTCACCAATTTTTACTTCATCACTGGGTTTTACAACCTTAGAGTTTATTTTTACTCTGCCCGCTTCACTGGCTTCCTTGGCTACAGTTCTCCTTACAATAATTCTTGATACTTTTAAAAACTTATCTACTCTCACTTAATTCTCCTAAATTAAAAAGAGGAGCTCCGCTCCCCAATTTTTTACTTATTAACAGCTTCTTTAAGAGCTTTTCCTGCTCTAAATACAGGAGCCTTTGATGCTGGTATTTTAATAACTTCTTGTGGATTTCTAGGGTTTCTACCTTCTCTAGCTTTTCTTTCTCTTACTTCGAAAGTTCCAAAACCTACTAATTGTACTTTTTCACCATTTGCTAATGCTTCTTCAACTGATGCTAAAAAACCATTAAGTGCTACTTCTGCGTCTTTTTTAGTTAAATCACTCTTTTGTGCTATGCTTGCTACTAATTCTGATTTGTTCATTTAATTTCCTCCTTATAATTAATTTATCGACTTTAGTATTTCCTTTGCCTCGTTATATAATTTATCTAAACTAGGTAAATCTAAGGCTGTTAAATTTAAATTTCGCTGCGATGCTAATTTACTCATTATTGAAAATCTATTTACAAACTTATCTACTGTAGAATTTAAAACATCTTTTACATCTAATTTTAAAAATCTACACAAGTTCAAGCAGGTGAAAATTAAATCTCCCATTTCTTCAGATATTTCAACTGGATTTTTTTCTTCTAAAGCTGACTTTAACTCGTCTAACTCTTCAGCTACTTTTTCCAGAACACCTTCAACGTCATTCCAAACAAAACCAATAGAAGTAACTTTGTCAATAACCTCTACTGTTCTCTTAATAACTTCTGTATCACTGTCTATTAGTTCGTCGATAAACTCTTTATTGTTTATTTCTTCAAGACTATTGTAATTATACCCTATGTCATTTATTTTTTCCACACTTAATTTGTGAAAATCCCTGTTTTCCTCAACTTTTTTGTACATTTCATCAAATATTTCATAAATATAGTAAGAACCCTCTCTATTTATTTCAATAATTTTATTTAAAATATTTAAAGTACTATTTAGGAAATTATCAAATTCATCTTTTCCGGCACTGTGCTTAATATCTAGCTCATTTTTTTCCAGTAGTGTAACTATATCACTTAAACTTTTTATTTCCTCTGAGCTGGGTATATAAATTGCCGTTTGATGGTTTATATTGTCAACTCTATCTAATTCAAAAATTGGAATATAATTTACATCTTCACTTTTAAGTCCCGCATCTGTCACAAGGTATATATAGTATTCATCGGAGTATATCTCTGAAAGTGACAATTTTAAATCTACTGCAATTCTCCTGTTATAAACTTGAGTTATTAAGACGTCACTGTGAACATTAATATATAAGGGGTTAAAGTCATCGCCATCTAGTAGAATTAAAGCTCTTGAAGGGTCTCTTTTTACCGCTCTTAACATTGGCTCTATAAAACTCATTCCCATGATTAAATTGTAGTCCTCTGTTCTTTCTAAGAGCTTCACTACAGTTCTCTCGGCTATTAGGGGATTCCCCGGAACAAAGTAATTTATGTCACAATCTTTAGATTCTCTAAGTAAAATATCAACGATTTCATCATAGACTTCTTCAAAAGAAGCCTTTGTTTCATATAAGTAGTCAAAGGTACTGTACTCAATATCTTTTTCAGAAAAGTACTCCATTGCCTCGTGTTCTTTAGTTCTTGCAAAGTTTTTATTTCCATTAGCTATTATTTCAACTGCCTCTAGAGTTAGACCGTATTTGTCTGTCGCTCCAAGACCAACTATATTTATCAAAATACCACCTCTCCTCAATTTTAATTATACTAACCTGAAAAGTAAAGAACTTCCAACATTAAAAGCTTAACTCCCAGTTAATTATATGAACTATTATTTAATATCTATTCAATTGTATGGTTCTTACTACTTTGATAAAATAAAGTTACTTAGAAAGGGTGATTATATGAAAATCAATGAAATTATAAAAATGAAGAGATTAGAACTTGGCTATACTCAAGAGCAAGTTGCAAATTTTCTCGGAGTTTCAACCCCTGTAGTTAGCAAGTGGGAAAGTGGAGTTACTTACCCCGACATTACAATTCTTCCACCCCTTGCAAGACTTTTAAATACTGACTTAAATACACTGCTCTCATTTAAAGACGACTTATCAAAGGAGGAAGTTACAAATATTTTAAATAAGACCTTTGAAATTATAGAAAAGAAAAACTATGCTACTGCCTTTAATTATGCCATGGATATTATTAAAGAATATCCCAACAGTGAGCTTTTAATTTTAAACTTAGCTTTAACTTTAGACGGAGCACTCACTCTTTTTGTTGTTGAAAATCAAACTGACTATAAAGAAAAAATAGAATTAATATATGAAAAGTTAATTGAAAGTACAGACTCTGCAATAAAAAGCGAAGCTCTTCCCATGGTAATATCTAAGTATATGCAGGAAGAAAACTACGACAGAGCAGAAGAACTAATTAATGCTCTTCCAATTCCAAATACTAGAAATAAAAATTTTTACTTAACAAAATTATATTTTCAAAAAAACAATTTTAGTGAAGCCTCTAAATTACTATCAAGTGAATTAATACAATCTGTAAGCGATGTTCAAAGTGTACTTTTAACTATGATTCAAATAGCTCTAAAAGAAAATAGAATTGAAGACGCTAGATTATATGCAGACTCATATAAAAATATAAATACAGAGTTTGACTTAATGAAATTTATATCTTACACACCTTATCTTGAAATAGAAATACATGAAAAAAATAAAGAAGCTGCCCTATTGCTGATTAAAAGTATGCTGAAATCTTTAGAAGAAAATTGGGATACAGAAAATTCTCCATTTTATAAATTTTTAAATTCTAAAAACAATGACACTGAAAATTTTATTTCGAAATTTGTTCCCACCATAGTAAATGGCTTTGAAACAGAAGAAGAATATAATTTTTTAAGAGAAGACAGAGAATTTATAAAATTAATTGAAAATTACAAGAAAAAATATAACTTAGAGTGAAATACCGGATTTTCTAAGTAGTAATTAAAGTTTTAATATAAAACCAAAAAAGTAGACATATTTTTATAAATGTCTACTTTTTTCATTTCTATTTGTTTTTACATTTCATTTAACAGTTTTTTAATGGACTCCACAGTTATTCCAAAGTATTTAAATACTTCGCTTCCTGGACCTGAAGCTCCAAATTCATCTATAGATAAAATTTTCCCCTCATCACCGGAATATTTTTCCCAACCAAATGAAGTAGCCGCTTCCACAACTATTCTCTTCTTGCAATTTAAAGGTATAATTTTTTCTTTATAGTCTTTGCACTGAGCTTCAAATAGTTCTCTTGAAGGCATACTAATAACTCTAACGCCCTTTTCATCTTTAGCTGCTTCCACAGCAAGTCCGACTTCTGAGCCAGTTGCAATTATTAGTTTTTCTAAATCTCCCTCTTCTCTCTTAACTACATAGGCACCCTTTTGCGCTTCCATAGAAGAGCCCTCAAGGTTCTTTAAAGTCTGTCTTGAAAGTATTAGACAAACTGGTGTAGAATCAGATTTCATTGCCACTGACCAGCCTACAGCAGCCTCTAAAGCGTCTGCTGGCCTATATACAATGTTATTTGGAATAGATCTAAGCATGGCAAGTTGTTCTATAGGTTGGTGTGTAGGTCCATCTTCACCAACTCCAATAGAGTCATGTGTCAATATAAATATTGATGGCAAGTGTTGAATTGCACTTAATCTTATAGCCGGTTTCATATAATCTGCAAACACTAAAAATGTTGAACCATAACTTTTTAAACCGCCGTGAAGCATAATGCCATTTACTATTGCAGTCATTGCATGTTCTCTAATTCCAAAGTTAATATTACTTCCCTCTGGAGTTTCTGCACTAAAGTTTCCGGAATTGTTCATATGTGATTTATTTGAAGGTGCAAGGTCTGCACTTCCTCCAAACATAAGGTCAAATTTTTCAGCAATTCTATTTAGTGCCTCACCTGAGGAAGCTCTTGATGCCATATCTTTATCAAATTTATAAAATTCCTCATCTTCTAAAAATTCTAAGTCAAATTTATTATTAAAAGAATTTACTAATTTTTTATATTCTTCAGGATAATTTTTTTCATATAACTTTTCAACTCTCTTATTTTCTTCATACTTAAATAAAAGGTCTTTATTTATTTCTTCGAAGTGTCTCTTTACATCTTCTGATACATAAAAGTCTTTTTCAGGCCATTCGTAAAACTTTCTAGTTTCTAAAATACCCTCTTCTCCCAGAGGTTCTCCATGAGCTTTTGAAAGCCCTTCTCTTGGTGAGCCATATCCAATTTTAGTATCTACCTTTATAAGTGTCGGCTTTTTTTCATCTGCCTTTGCCTCATTTAAAGCATCTGTTATTTCTCTAATGCTATTTCCGTCTTTAACTTCCAATACCTGCCAGCCTAATGCCGCATATCTAAGCATTACATTTTCTCTAAATGCCAAGTCAGTGGAACCCTCTATGGTAATGTTATTTGAATCATATAGCACTATTAACTTACCTAGTCCCAAAGTTCCTGCAAGGGAAGATGACTCATTGGATATTCCCTCCATTAAGTCGCCATCTCCACAAATTACATAGGTGTGGTGATTAATTATCTCAATGTTTTTATTGTAGATTGCAGCTAAGTGTCTTTCAGCCATTGCCATTCCCACTGCAACTGAAATACCCTGTCCCAGTGGTCCTGTAGTAGCTTCTACTCCGGCAGTGTGTCCATACTCTGGATGACCTGGTGTCTTTGAATTTAATTGTCTAAAATTTTCTAAATCCGAAATTTCCAAACCATATCCAAATAAGTGTAATAGTGAGTACAACATACTGGAACCATGTCCTGCAGATAGCACAAATCTATCTCTATTAATCCACTTTGGATCCTTTGGATTGTGATTCATATTTTTCCAAACTACATATGCCGCAGGTGCTGCTCCTAGCGGAAGCCCCGGATGTCCTGAATTAGCTCTTTGTACTTGATCCACCGAAAGCATTCTAATAGTATTTATACATTTTTCTTCAATATTCAAAGTATTCCTCCTTATTTAACAGAATCTCTATCTAGCAAAATTGAAACTAAAAATTTTGGAATTGCAATTTGTCTCTTTATTCTAGATGGATTCGTAACTAATCTATAAAACCACTCCAAATTTAATTTTATAAAAATATCAGGCGCTCTTTTTGATTCCCCTGCCAATATATCTATTACCCCGCCGTTTCCAATTATTAGTTTGGATTTTAATTTTTTAGCATTTTCTTCCATCCACAGTTCCTGCTTTGGATACCCCAATCCCAAAAAAATTATATCCGGTTTTAGTTCATTTATTTCTCTTATTACTTCTATTTCTTCTTCATGATCTTTTATTCCAAGATGAGTTCCCTTAAAATATCCATGGTGATAGCCCACTACATTTAAATCAGAATACTTTTCCCTTAAATTTAAATATGCCTTTTCTACTACTTCCGGCTTTGTTCCAAGCAAATACAGACTATATCCCTCTTCTCTGGCTATATCTATTAACTTCATAGATATATCAAAGCCTGTTACTCTTTCCTTTAAAGGTTTTTTTCGTATTTTTGCTCCATATATGAGACCTATTCCATCAGGTACCGATAAATCTTTAGTATTTAAAATTTCTCTTAATTCAGGATTGTTTTTAGCGTCCATAACTATTTCAGTATTTGGTGTGACAACTGTGTGCATTTTATCTTCTTTTAAAAAACCTTTAATTATATCTATAGCTTCATTAAAATTTACATTGCATATATCTACGCCAAAGATACTGACCTTATCCATATCTCACCTCATAAGTATTTCTCTTACTGCCTCGTTGTGCTCATCTGTTAAAGAATAAAATTTACCCAGATGATTATTAGTTTCTTCTCTTAACCTCTTTAAATTGGAAATCGCAAAAAATACTTCTTCTGCAACTTCTTCCGCCTTGAAATTTTCCACATATAGTCTTTGAACTCTATCTAATTCTTTCATAAATCCATCTATTTTCGGATCATAGGAAATTCCAATTGGATAAGCTCCCATTAGCGTTCCAAATACAAGACCGTGTAATCTCATCGAAACCATTATATCTATATTTCCCACAAGTGACAAGTAACTTTCCACGTGTAAGTACTCTTCTACTAAATAAATATTTTCATACTTTTCTCTTAGGGAGTTATATATTTTTCTTTCTACTTCCAAGTCTAAGTGATAAAAAAAAGGAATTAATATAACATTTACATCTTCTCTACCAAGTAATATTTCAATACTCTTTTTTATTTCTTCAATAGTTCTACTACCATAGTTCTTCCAATTCATAATAGTAAAGGCAATATTTAGTTTTTCCTCTTTTACTCCAAGTCCCTCTAATATTAATTTGCCCTCATCTTTTGATGGCTTGTTAATTCCAAAAACCGTATCTGTAGTAACCAGTACTTCTCTATTTACTCCCAGTTCATTTAACTCTCTTGCAGATTGGCTGTCTCTTACGTTTATAAAGTCAACTTTGTTTAATATTTTCTTTGTTAAATACCTATTTCTCTTTAGTGTAATAGGTCCTATCCCCTGAGAATATATAAATGTCTTTTTTTTATACAATAATCCCAATCTCAATATTGCAAGATAGTAGAGTATTGATTTCTTACTCGTCACATCTTGAAGTAGTGATCCCCCTCCTGAGAGAATCATGTCACAATCTCTTACTTCCTTAATTATTTCAAAAATATTTGATCTATTTACACTTTTTACATTGTATTTAAAGCTAGTCCAATCAGGATTTTTAGACAACACAACTATATCAGCATCACACTTTGATGAGATGCCGTCTACAAGGCCCTTTAGTATGGCCTCATCTCCTATGTTATTGTATCCATAGTATCCTGAAACTAGAATTTTCTCTTTATTTTGCAATGTATTTGTCATATCCCTTCCTAAATAAATCCACTACTATTAGCATTACTGCTGAAAGTAAACAAGCCATTAAAAATTCAATTACTATTCTAACAAAACTCATTGAAAGTGGAGTTCTTATATGTGAAAAAGTATTTACAATATCAGCTTGTCCTATTGCTATAAACAAAGTCAACAATATCGCAAATATTTCTCCCCTTCTATGGTATCCCATATATATCATTAAAAACACTGCTGGAAATCCCATAAATAAAGCTTTGGTTCTAGGTCTAGCCGGCAAATATTTTTCAAGTAAGTTTCTAAATAACAGCTCTACTCCTGGAACTTTCGCATCAGTATTTCCGCCTCTTAATATAAAAACCGCAAGAATTCCAAGTACTGCTGCACCAAGTACAGCTTGCCAAATTTTTACATTTAAATTAAATACTTTTACTATTTCATTTGTCTTTATCTTAGGACTTTCAACTTTTTCACGTCCAAATCCAACATATGCCGCAAATATAAATACTGAAATTACCAGTGGAAGTAATTGTGAAATTTTTACTCCTCTAAATATGTTAATTTCCGCTAAATAATTAGTTCCACTCATATAGGAAATTTCCATAAGCGATCCAACCATAGTAATCAATATTGAAACCAATAAAATCATTGCACCATGTAAGTAAATTTTAGGCAAGGATTTAACTTTTTTCTTTCTCTTAATCTGATTGTAGTTTTCTATTACTACACAGAGAGCCAGTGAAGGATAGGTTACTATTGCAAGTAAGTTAAATAACACGTTTCCCGTATCTTCCATAATACCTACTCCGAAAAATGCAATACTTGCTAGTACTCCCAATATAAATAAAGCTAAGCTAAGCTTACTTCCCACTGGAAATATTAATCCAAGTAGCATAATCGCCGCACATACAACTCCTATTGAAATAAATACTTTTAAATGACTGTCTGGATTCCAATTTCCTATTGGATTTACATCTCCAACACTATATCCCTTTGGTGCCAGTCTACTATTTAAATTTTCAATAACTCTGCCATAATTTTCTGATTCAGTTATAACTTTATCATTCTTTATAAACGGCTTTAAATATACCACAGAAATATTTCTCTCAGAAATTGCCCTGTAATATACATTTGTAAGTTCTTCTCCATTGTGATGTCCCGGTATTAAGTAGTCATATTCACTTTGTAAATAATCCCATGTGGTAAATGCTCTAATCTTTCCAACATCTTCTCTTTTTACCATGGAGTCTATTCCGTCTGTTTTCAAATGTCCTCTTTGATTAGATGCCTCAATCATTCCCAGAGAAATCCCATTAGTATTTATCCAATTTACAAAATCATCTTGTATTTTGTTGTCTTTTTCAGTATTTTTATATGCTTCTTTACCTGAAAACACTATATATCTTTGAGTTGGATTTAAATTTTCAACTGCACTTTGAAATCTCTGCATAGTACTTCTGGAGTCTTGATATCTACTATAGTAAACAGGTCTTAAGTTAATATCTAAGCCCTCTATTGACTTAATAGTATTTATTCTATTTTCATCAAAGCCAAGTCCCACATATTCAAGTATAGAACCTACTTCTCCATCGTCGCCAACTCTCTCTTGCAATATATCATAGGCATCAGATTTATAAGTTACTGCATCTGACGGTCTGCCCTCTATTTTTATTTCACTTTCAGAAATATATTCAACATTTCTCTTGTCTTTTAATACTTCTAATCCTTGAACTATAAAGTTTAAGTACTCAGAGTCTCCTCTTACAATTAAATCCATTCCACTCATTTCAGTTTCTATGTGAATTTCCGGATTTTTCTTAAGCGAATTAATTGTAGATTCATTTATTGAAATGGAATTTACTCCATTTTTTGACAGCTCTGTAAAATATTCCTTCGGCATTTTATTATCATTGTAACCTACTTTTGCAAAGTCGTCATAGTCTGCAACTACATCATAATTTTTATAGACACTTTCAGCTTTGAGTCTTCCATTTACAAAGTAAAATGAAACTCCAATTGAAATAAATATCAATATTAAAAATAATTTATTTTTATATTTACTAAACATACTCTCTCCTTTTTTATAACTAATTTTTAAACTCAGTTCATTATACTATGAATCACCATATTTTTACACAGAAAATAGGCTTTCAAAATATGAAAGCCTATATAATATGTACCTTATCCTGTTAAGTAATATCTAAGCTGACTTTTATAGCTCTGTCTATTTCCATCATAATGCTGTTTGGGAACTTGCCTATCTTTTCTCTTAATCTCTTTTTGTCTATAGTCCTTATCTGTTCTAGAAGAATGACAGAATTCTTTGGCAAAGGAACTCCCTTTGCGTCAACATTTATATGAGTAGGCAACTTCGCTTTATTTAGTTGTGATGTTATAGCTGCTACAATAATAGTGGGGGAATATTTGTTTCCAACGTCATTTTGAATAATAACCACTGGTCTCACTCCACCTTGCTCTGATCCTATTACAGGGGAAAGGTCTGCGTAGAAAATATCTCCTCTTTTTATTAACATTCCACCGCATCCTTTTGAGATTAAAAGTATTATACTTAATTATAAATTAACTAAGCTGAGCTTGTCAAATAATTTGCTCAATAGCACTTGATATATTATTTAATATATCACTTGCCACCATACTCTCCTCTCCCACTTTATCTCTGGCATAATCTCCAGCCAGCCCATGTATATAACATCCAACTGAAGCCGCCCTATAAGTTTTAAACCCTCTACCAAGTAAAGACACTACTATGCCTGTTAAAACATCTCCTGAACCTGCTGTTGCCATTCCGGGATTTCCGGTATTGTTTATATATGTGTCCTCACCATTTGTTACAATTGTGTTATTTCCCTTTAGTAGCAATGTGCATTTACATTCTCTTGCAAATTCCACTGCCAACTTTTCCCTTTGCTCTTCTATTTCTAAAATATCTTTTTTTATCAATCTTGAAAATTCTCCAAGATGAGGTGTTAAAACAGTAGTATAAGGTGTTCTACTTTTTAACAATGAAATATTTTTAGATAAGAGCGTAAGACCATCTGCATCTACAACCATTGGCTTGTCAATTTCCAATACTTCACTTAACATGTTTTCATTGGAACTTGTAAGTCCGATTCCCGGTCCAATTGCCACTGCATCTAAACCCTTCAAAAACTCCAGCATATCTCTATCATACTCAAAAGACTTTACAATTGGCTCTATAAACTTAATGCTCATAATATCTAAAATATTTTCAGATACTATATTGTACACCAATCCACTGCCAGTTTTAAACGCTGAATTTGAACACAAATACGCACTGCCACACATTCCCTTTGAACCTGCAATTATGCCAACCTTGCCATATGTACCCTTGTGAGCGTCCTTTTCTCTTTTACCAAGAGTTCCCTTAAATAAATTATCTCCTAGCTTTGACTCAAATAGAGCTACTGAAATTGCAAAGCCGCCGTCGTGGGATATACTTATTTTAAATAGATTATCATCTACTTGTGCATAGGGGGAGTTATTTTTGTGAAATATTTTAATATCTTTAAAACTCGTCTGCCCTATTCCTGTATTTAATGCCTTTGAAACAGCTTCTTTCGTAGCATACATTCCGGCAATGCTCTGTGCTCTAAAGTTCTTTTTCTCCAAGTATTTTATTTCTTCCTCGTTAAAAACTTTATTTAAAAACTTATCTTTGTATTTTAAATAAAGTTCTCCTACTCTGTCTACTTTTACTATATCAATTCCCACCATGCAAAATTTCTCCATAGAGTCTTTTTAACTCTTCTCCAACTTTTCCAATAGATTTCTTTTCAGCTACTTTGTAACCTTCGTCTGTTAAGTCTTTTAATTTACCTTCCAGTATTTCAACTGTTTTATTTTCAAATTCATCAACTGTTTTTGCCTTATAAATATTTTCTCCATCTACAAAAGAACTTTCATATATTGGAATATCTCTTATTAATGTCTTAGCTCTACTGGCCAGAGCTTCTAATAGCACTATCCCCTCTGTTTCTTCATATGTCGGAAAAATATATAAGTCACAAGCTCCATAGACCATTCTAAGTTCATCACTTAATACATACCCCGGAAAGTGCAAATTTTCTAAATTAGAATTTACAGCTTCTTTAATTTCACTTGAAACTAAATTTAAATCTGTATATCCAAACCAGTAAAATTCATATTGAGGTAACCTTTTTGCCAACTCCACAAATTCTAAAATTCCCTTTCTCTTTATGTAAAGACCCACAGATATAATTATTTTTTTGTCTTTGCTGCCATATTTTTTTTCAAAGTCACTTCTGTCATTTAAATTTTTATGCCAAAAGTCTAAGTCAATTCCATTTGACACAACATCTATTCTCTTCTCTATTCCGTAAGATTTCAATATGTCTTTAGAGTACTCAGAGGGAGTTAGTATTAAATTTGAAGTAGTATAGCACTTTATAATCCACTTCTTAAATAGAGGTGCTAGTTGATTTGAAAATAAAAAAGAGTTTTTAAAGTCCTCTTCTGTAGAGTGAGCATGATATACCACCGGAATTTTCTTTTTAAGGGAGCTCTTGGCCAATTTATAGGACTTTGGAAATACTGTGTTTATATGTACTAAGTCATAACTGTCATCTAAGTCATTTGTAAATTCTACACCAGCTTTTTTAAGTGCAACTTCTTGGTGATTTATAGCATGTCCCACGCCTGACTTTTCAATTTTAGAATCACTATCTCTAAACAAAAGAACTTTCATTACAACACCTCTAACTTAATAATAATGTATATACATAAAAATTTCTATAATATTAGAAATATATTTGCAATTCTTGACAAAAAAAGCATAATAGTATATTATTATACGTAATTTAATAAAGACATAGAAGGTATACAGTAGGTTTAAAACTGAATTACAATACCTGAGTCTTAAAGTAAACTGTACTTAAACAGTAAGAGGCTACGAGCAAAGAAAGGTGGTACCACGAATGCGTCCTTTCGTAATCGTAGTTATTTTTATTTTTTGGAGGTATTATAATATGATTAACTACAAACTGGAACATGATAATGTCTTTGACGAATTAGTTGAAAGAGGTTATTTTGAACAAGCTACTTATGAAGATGAATTAAAGGAAATGTTGGGTAAAGAATCTGTTAAATTTTATATAGGATTTGACGCCACTGCCGATAGTTTAACTATTGGACACTTTATTCAAATAATGGTTATGATGAGAATGCAAAGGCATGGCCACGTTCCCGTTGCCCTACTCGGTGGTGGAACTACTATGATTGGAGACCCATCAGGACGCTCTGACATGAGAATGGTTATGACAAAGGAAACTATTGATCACAATGCCGATTGTTTTGCAAAGCAACTTGCAACTTTTTTAGATTTTGAAGATGACAAGGCAATTATAGAAAATAATGCAAACTGGCTACTAGATTTAAATTTTTTAGATTTCATGAGAGAAATAGGCGTTCACTTCTCAGTAAATCAGATGCTCACATTGGATTCCTATAAAAATAGAATGGCAGACGGACTTACATTTTTTGAATTTAGCTACATGCTAATGCAGTCCTACGACTACTTAGTTTTATATAGAAAATATGGTGTAAAACTGCAAATGGGTGGTTCTGACCAGTGGTCAAACATACTTGGCGGATATGACTTAGTTAGAAAATTAGAACACGACAAAGTATATGCAATGACATTTAAACTTCTAACTACTGCAGATGGAGTTAAGATGGGAAAATCTCAAAAAGGTGCTGTTTGGCTGGACAAAGAAAAGACTTCTCCCTATGAGCTATTCCAATATATGAGAAATATAGATGACAGAGATGTTGAAAAGTTTTTACTAATGTTGACATTTTTACCTACTGACGAATGTAAGAGACTTGGTGCATTAGAAGGAGCTCAAATTAACGAAGCGAAAGAAACTCTAGCCTTTGAAATAACTAAGTTAATTCACGGCGAAGAAGAAGCTGAAAAGGCAAAAGAAGCATCTAGAGCCCTTTTTGTAAGTGGAGCTGAATCTGAAAATATTCCCTTTACTGAAATATCACGTTCTGAATTTAAAGATGGTAAGGGAATTTTAGATTTATTAAAAGAATTAAACTTAATAAAAAGTAATTCTGAGGGCAGAAGACTTATTGAACAAAATGGGATTTCCATAGATGGAGAAAAAGTAAAATCTTTTGATACCGTTATTACAGGAGATAATTTTAAAGAAGATAAAATTTTAATTAGAAAAGGTAAGAAAATTTACCACCAAGTTAAATTAATATAAAGCTAAAAACACCTTGAAGTTAAAGATTTAAATTAACTTCAAGGTGTTTTTATTTAAATATATTTTTCTAAAACGCTCTTTAATTTATAATAATTTCTCTTTGGTGTAGGCTTGTGTCTGTAATTTGAAAGCACTTCTACATATAGCACCATTACTTTTTTTGCAAAAAATTCCTTTGAATACTTTATTGAAGTTTTCTTTGCACTTTCCCCAAACTCTTCTCTTAAAATAGAATCTTCAATCATTTTTTCTACACCGGTTGTAAACTCTTCTCTATTCTCAAAATAAAAGCCATTTACATTGTCTACTAACATTCCCTCAAGACAGTCATCATATCTGCAAACTAGTGGCAAAGAATTAGCCATAGCCTCTATAAAAGTCAGACCCTGAGTCTCACTATTTGATGCACATACAAATACATCTGCCAATTGATATATTTTATAGACTTCTGTTGGAGGTATCATTCCAGTAAATATTATTTTTTTATATCCTATTTTCTGAACTTTCTCTTCCAATTTTTTCTTATAAGGTCCATCACCTGCAATCAAAAACGTAACATTACCCTTTCTTTCAAAAGTTTCTCCAAAGTGATCTACTAATTCGTCAATATTTTTTTCTTCAGCTACTCTTCCCAAAGCCAATATAATAAAATCTTCTCTTGGTATATTAAATTTAAGCTTTAATTTTTCAACCTCTTCTATGCTGATTTTTTCTTCAAATACGGATAGATCTAATCCTGTTGGAATTACTGCAATTTTACTGTTCATTCCATATTTTTTTAAAGATTTTTTTACTTTTTTAGTTGGAGCTATAATGGCACTACACTTTTTAAGTAGTTGTTTCATCCCAACTGATACCAGTTTTTTTGCCATTCTATCGTATCTTATAACATATCTAACATAGTGTTCATACATAGTGTGATAAGTGTGAACTATTGGACACTGAACTTTTTTTGCAATTATCTTTGCAAATACCAGTGTTGAAAATTCACATTGCGTATGAATAATATCAGGACTCCACTCTATTAGCTCATCTAAAATTTCATTATTTATAGAAACTGATGCTCTAACGTCGGGATATATTTTCAGAGGAAAAGAACTAATATAAAAAACATCTCCCTCCCTATAGGAGTGCACAGTTCTAGAAAGCGTTAAAATTTTTACGTCTACGCCCATTTTTTTTAATTCATCATATAAGTTTATAACTGAAGTCACTACTCCATTTATCTGTGGTTTAAATAAATCTGTTGTAATTAAAACTTTCATAATCTCCTCCGCTACCATCTGTACCCAATTTTAAATATTTATATCAAAAAATATAATATTTAAAAGTTAAAATGTCCTGGTTTGCTTATTTACTATTTTAATCTATAATAAAATATAAATATACTTTAACTTGGAGGTTATTATAAATATGAAAAATTTAAAATTTAAAAAGGTTCTACTCTTTAGCGGACTTGTTTTTATTTTGGGATTAACTGGTTGTTCACAAAATAAAACTACAACCCCCACTACCAATTCTTCAACTAACAACACAAAAAATATTGCTGAAGAGAACACCGCTGAAGAAACTAATAAATATATTAATCAACTGGGCTTTGACTCCATTTCCTTTAATGCCAAAGACTTAAATGGAAATGATATTTCAGACTATGCATTTAACGATTCAAAAGTTACTATGATTAATTTTTGGGGCACATTTTGTGGCCCATGTATAGAGGAAATGCCGGTGCTTGCTGAAGTTTCAAGCGAATACAATGAAGAAGACTTTCAAATTATTGGAATTATAACTGACACTTTTGAAGGTAGAAGTGACAACATTGACAAAGCTAAGTCCCTAGTAGCTGAAAACGGCGTACAATTTGCCAATGTAATTCCAAATAAAGATTTCGTTTCTAATTATTTAGACGGAAAAATTCAAGCTGTACCAACTACTATTTTTGTAGATCAAGACGGAAATTTAATAGGTCAAATTCAAGTTGGCTCTTTAAGTGAAGAAAAGTTACGAGAAATAATTGATGAACTTCTTTTATCTGTTTAAAATATGATTTTAAACAGATAAAAAGGGATGGAGTTTTATTTAAAGCTCTATCCCTTTTATGTTTTTATAACTGCCTTTTGTATCTAATTTATTTTAATACTTTTTTAATTTGTGGGAAAATATTGAACCATTTGCTATACTTACAATATAGTTGTTAATAATACTAATCTTTTTAAGGAGATGTCAATATGAAAAAAAACTTTATAATCCAGTCACTTTTAATAATTATGTTAATGTCCTTAATTCCAAATACTACATACGCCAAACAATCTATAAGAATATTAGTTGATGGCAAGGAAATAGTATCTGATGAAGCTCCGTTTATTGAAAATGGAAGAACTATGGTGCCGGTACGATTTATTGGTGAAGCTTTAGGACTTGAAGTGACATTTAATAAAAATTATGAATCTACTGGACCTTTTTACAGTATCTATGCTGAAAGGGGATATGCTACGCTTACAAATAAAGAAAATGGAAGATTTATAGGTATTTCTGATGATATTGTATCCTCGGATGGAATTTCATATTCCGGAGGTTCCGCTAAAATAAAAAATGGCAGAACTTTTGTCCCTATTCGCATGATTGCAAATGCACTAAATCTTGATGTAATTTGGAACAAAAGTTCTAATACTGTAAGTTTAAATACTAGAACTACTAGTCCAATTATACCCATATATATAACTGCAGATGGTTTTCAATTGAGAGAGTCAAAATTGTATTCAATTACTTTCAAAAATGGAAGGTATGAATTTACTAAACCTGTTAAATATTTAAATTTTTCAGAAGATAATTGTACAATTGCAGATTTTGCCAAATATGTATTAGAAAACGATTTAGAATTTAATGAAGAAACACTCTTCTCAAATACTAGATACAATATGAATGATGAGGGAAATAAAATTGAGGCAAATTCCGCTCAATAAATTACACAAGAGTTAAACTCTTATAAAACACTTTTAAAGAGTAAATAATTAAAATTAAAAACCAGAGTAGGATAAACGTATTCTACTCTGGTTTTATTTAATAGTTCTTTACCAACTATTTTCTATTTGATTTTCTCCAAATTCCCATTTTTTCTGCTTCAGATATTAATTCATCCCTAAATTGAGGTGCAGCTATATTTATAATTCCCTCTGCTCTTTCCCAAGTGGACTTACCCTTGGCATTAAATATTCCATGTTCTGTAACTAAATAATTTGTAACCGGTCTTGGAACTGTAATTGCTGAGCCCATTTCAAAGTTTGGAACTATTCTGGACTCTTCTTTGTTTGTCTTTTTATTAAAGAATGTTGATGATAGACATACAAAACTCTTTCCACCTTCTGCCAAATATGAACCAAGTACAAAGTCAAGTTGTCCTCCAGCTCCTGAAATATGTTTATATCCTGAACTCTCTGATGAAACCTGTCCAACTAAGTCTATATTTACAGCGTTGTTTATTGAAACAAAGTTATCCAACTTTGAAATTATTCTGGAGTCATTTGTATAGTCAACAGGTGCTGACATACACTGAGGATTATTATCTATAAAATCATATAATTTTTTAGTTCCCGCTGCAAAGGCATAAGTCTGTCTAAATCTATCTATATTTTTTTTCGCTCCAGTTATTTTTCCCCTGTTATATAAGTCCACAAATGCATCTACAAACATTTCTGTGTGAACTCCCAAATCCTTTAAGTCTGATTCAGCTATTAGAGAACCTACTGCATTTGGCATTCCTCCAATTCCAAGTTGAATACATGCTCCATTTGGAATTTCAGCTACGATTAGCTCTGCTACTTTTTTATCTACTTCTCCAAAAGAACCTGCTGGCAACTCAAGCATTTCAGGGTTTTCTCCCTCTACAATAAAGTCAACATCTGAAATGTGAACTTCATTTTCAAATCCGCCAAGTGCTATTGGAAGGTTTTCATTTACTTCAACTACTACTTTTTTTGCTGTTTCAACTACAGCCATTAAGTGAGAAGCATTAAGACCCATATTAAAATATCCATGTTTATTCATTGGTGCCACTACTATATATGCAACATCTACTCTGCTGTTTTCTCTATACCATCTTGGCAGTTCTGAATATCTTAAAGGACTATAAAATGCAGCATCTGTTGAATTTATTCTACCCCTGTCAGCTCCACCAGAGTGCCATGAAAACCAAATAAAAGAATCTCCATTTGGATCAGCCTTAAATATTTCAGGAACTCCTAAAAGTACTCCACCTCTTACAACTACATTTTCTAATTCCCCTGCTCTTTTTGCAAGTTCTCTATCTATTGACACTGGAGTTTGACCTGCCCAAGCATAGTCAACGTAATCTCCACTATTTACAAATGAAGCTGCTTTCTCAGCAGAAATTAATTTTTCACCGTATTCTTTTCTGTAATCCATAACTATCTCCTTTAACATAATAATTCAATAAATTCCTCTTAAATTATAACATAGCTTTACCCCTATTTAAATAAAAGGGCAACCTTTATCTTAAATAAAAGTTACCCTTTTTACTCCAGTTATAACCTACTTTGCTGAAATCCCCTTAAAGAAATTTAACCTCAAAGCATTTGAAACTACAAATAGTGACGATAAACTCATTGCCAATGCTCCTATCATAGGATTTAATTTTAAGCCAAAGCTTGAGTAAAACACTCCTGCTGCAACAGGTATTCCTATTGTATTATAGAAAAATGCCCAAAATAAGTTTTGTTTTATATTTTTTATAGTTGCATTTGAAAGTTTAATTGCATTTATTAAGTCCAGTAAACTGGATTTTATTAATACAACATCAGCTGACTCTATAGCTATGTCAGTTCCTGCTCCAATTGCCACACCAATATCTGCTCTCGCAAGTGAAGGAGCGTCATTTATTCCATCTCCTACAAAACAGACTTTTTGACCTTTTTCTATGTGTTCTCTAACTATTTGCTCTTTTTGTGCAGGAAGTACTTCTGAATATATTTCATCTAACCCCAATTGTCTTCCCAGTGTCTCAGCAGTTTTTTTATTGTCCCCTGTTACCATTGCAACTTTAATTCCCAGTGATTTTAATTCTTCAATTGCCTCTTGAGAATTTTCCTTTAGTGTATCTGATAGAGAAATTATTCCTATTACTGAATCTTCATCGGCAAAGTAAATTGAAGTATATGCCTTTTCCGAAAATTCATCAATATATTCTTCATACTCTGAAGTGTCAAATTCCTCGTCTGTCATTAGTTTTAAATTCCCGGTTAAATAACTTTTGCCATTGACTTCTGCAATTACTCCAAGTCCGGCAAGCGCTGTAAAGTTTTTTGCCTCTTCTAATTCTATGCCCTTGTCCTGCGCATATTTTACTATTGATTTTGCAAGAGGGTGTTCAGAACCTCTTTCCATTGAAGCTGCAATTTTTAAAAATTCTTCTTCGCTGTATTTTTTAGATATTACTTCTCTTACGTTAAATTCTCCTGACGTAATAGTTCCTGTCTTATCTAAAAGTACAACATCTGTATTGTGTAAGTTTTCAAGTGCTTCGGCAGATTTGAAAAGTATACCAAGCTTTGCTCCCTTTCCAGTTCCAACCATTATGGCAACTGGTGTAGCAAGTCCTAAAGCACATGGACAACTTATTACAAGTACGGAAATTGCCATTGAAGTTGCAAGACTTACGTCCCCAGATGTAAACATCCAAACTATAAATGTAACTATAGCTATAATTATTACAACCGGCACAAAAACTCCCGATATTTTATCTGCTAACTTTGCTATTGGAGCCTTTGTAGTGTTTGCATCTTCAACTAATTCTATAATTTTGGCAATAGTTGTGTCCTCTCCAACGTGTGTTGCCTCAAATTTTATAAATCCTGTTTTATTTGTAGTCGCCGCCATTACATTGTCGCCATCTTTTTTTTCTACGGGAATACTCTCTCCTGTAAGTGCCGACTCGTCAATTGTAGTTTGACCGCTAACTATTTTACCATCTACAGGTATATTACTACCTGGTTTAACTAGTATAATATCTCCAATTAAAATTTCTTCCACTGGTATATCAACTTGCTCGTTGTCTCTCTCCACTGTTGCAAATTGAGGCGTTAAATCCATTAGTGAGTTAATTGCACTTGAAGTCCTTTTCTTTGCTCTGGCTTCGAAGTACTTTCCCAAAGTTATTAATACAAGTATCATTGCTGTAGATTCAAAATATAAATCGTGGCCATAGTGAGCCACACTTGCCACGTCTCCATGACCAAAGCCATATGCCATTTTATACATTACCATAACTCCATAGACAAAAGCCGCCGAAGAACCCACTGCTATTAGAGAGTCCATATTTGGAGTCCTATTTAACAGCGCCTTAAATCCTGTCTTATAAAAATGTGAATTTATAATCATAACGGGAATTGTCAATATCATTTGAGTTAGCGCCATAATTAAGACATTTTCATCTCCAACTAAAAAACTTAGCTGTGGCAGTCCCATCATAGATCCCATTGCTATATACATTAGAGGAACCATAAATATTAGAGAATAGAGCAGTCTCTTTCTCATTTTGGATAACTCTAGTTCATAGGGGTCTTCTCTTTCTGAAGTCTTTCCAGCTGATTTACTATCGCCTTTTATTGAAGCACCATAGCCTGCTGATTCAACTGCTTTTATAATGTCTTTCTCGCTTACTTTTGAATCATCAAATTCTACAGACATGGTGTTAGATATTAAATTTACACTTACATCATTTACAGCCTCCAACTTGTGTACACTTTTTTCCACTGCAAGCTGACATGCTGAGCAAGTCATTCCACTTACATCATATTTTTGTTTCACCTAATCACCTCTTTTAAATTGATACCCATTATTAATATAATCTTTCAACTCATTATGACTTTCAACAAAATTTATAAAATCTTCAAATTCTTTAACATTATTTTTTAATGCATCTCTTGAAATATCCACTTCATATTCACTGTTATCTGATAAGAAAATTAATTTTGCCCTACTTACTTTTCCACCGCTAATTTGCTCAAAAGCCTCTGTATAAATTTGCAACTGTGGTGTATACTGTGCTACTAATTCATCTTTGTTGTCATAGGCGGTTTTAAAATCCACTATTTCAACTTCTCCATCTACTTCTCTAACTTGGTCAATAAATCCGTTTATTACTCCATTTCTAAGAGGATAGTAAAATTCATACTCCTTAAATAAAGCTTTTCCTTTAATTAAATTTTCGTAGTTCTTAAATTGCACTTTTAATAAATCAGCTATTTCTTCGTTTAAAGGTACTCCATAGTATAAAAGTTCCTCTCTTATAAATTCATCTATATCTACAGGATTAAGTTCCACATACTTATGGACTATATTTCCCCTTATCATTGGGTTTAGTATTTGAACTTCTTCAGCTTGCACTTGAATTTCTCCGGAGTATTCACTTTTCTCTTCAACATCTTCTCCTAAAATATAACTTCTATAAAATAGCTCTGGACTCTTTTTAAATGTCATATAACTTGATGCTGAATAAAATTTTAAACTTTTAAATTTTTCAATGTAGTTTTCTCTTATTAAACTATCACTTTTTAAAGTTAAAGCTTCTTTTAAATAACTTTTATCTACAGGTTTTTTATCAATATCTACATCTGCTAACTGCTCTTCAACTTCTTCATACTCTTCAAATCCCGAATTTTCAAAGAGTGCTCTATAGCTATTCTTTTTAACCTTATTTTCTCTATTAATTGGCAGTATTAAATTTTTTACAGCTCTTGTAAGTGCCACATAAAATATTCTATTTTCCTCTTCAATGTTTTCCAACCTGTTTTCCAGCATTATTTCACTGTACTTGGCATCTCTATTTTCCAATTTTACTCCAAGTCCACACTTTCCCAGTTGAATAAAGTTATAGGAATTTGCCCTTGAAAAATCAAAGTCTATTTCTCCCATTATTACGGTGTTATATTCAAGTCCCTTTGACTTGTGAATAGTAATTAAATTTACTGCTCCTTCTCTTAGTGGAACGTCTACTTCTAAATTTTCAACATACTTTATAAACTCTTCTAGGCTTTCAGATTTATCATCTTCATATTCAAAGGCCAAATCTATTAACTCATTTAAACTGTCTATGGAAAATTCTCCAAAACATATATTTGAAGTTTCAAAAAGTCTGTTTATCTCTATAGATTTTACTACTATTTCTCCAAGAGAAAGCACTTCTTTAAAATCTCTAAGACTTTTCAGTCTCTCCATTCCACTTTTAAGCAAAGTCTTCTGCTCCGCTTCCAATACTTCCAGTTCCTCTACTTCGCCTTTTTCAAGTAAATTTCTGCTTAGTAAATAAATGGAATTTTCATTTAATCCAACCATTGGACTTTTTAAATAGGACATTAAGCTTAAGTAATCTCTCTTATTAGAAATGCACTTTAACAAGCTTAAAACATCTCTAATTTCAACTCTCTCGCTAAATTTTTGAGCAGTGTTGTTAACTTTTATTCCCAGATTTAAAAGTTCTCTTTCATACTTTGCTATATTTTTCTTTCGTCTAAAGAGTATTGCTATCCCCTCAGGTTTTTCTCCGGCATCTACAAGATTTTTAATATAAGATGCCACAGCTTTTTGAGTTGTGTTAAAGTAACTTAGTACCTTTACCTTCGTTCCACCTTCGCTGCTTGACTTAAGAGGGTCATAACCTTCTCCCATAATTTTTGAAAATATTTTATTAAAAGAATCTATTAAAATATTTGAACTTCTATAGTTTATATCCATTGCAATTTCTCTTCCGCCACTTGCTATTAAGTCTTTTGCAAAGCTGTTGTACTCCTCTACACTTCCACCTCTAAAGCTATATATAGATTGTTTTTCATCTCCTACAATAAAAATATTCTTATCCTTTGAAAAGTTATTTGTAAGCTGCTTTAAAATTTCAACTTGAAAAGAATTAGTATCTTGAAATTCATCTACCATAATATACTTATATTCTTTTCCGTAGCCTTTTTTTAAAACTTCTAAGGCCTTTAACTGCAAGTCGTCATAGTCTAAAATAGATTTTTCTCGTTTCTTATTCTCATAGACTTTTATTATTTCATCTAACATCTCTATTATTAGTTCATAGCACTTATAATTTTCCCTCTCTAGAGATTTTTTCTGTTTTAGTATTTCTAATTCTATTTCTTCTCTTTCAAGATCTACTTTTTTTGAAGTTCCCAAGTTCCCGGCAATTTCATCTAATAAGTCAAAAGTTGGACGTTCCAAAAAGTTTTTCATATTTTCACTTTCAAAATAGTTCATAAACTTCTTTCCAGGATTTATAGTACTGTAGTTTAAAAGCATATCCACTAATTCTTTAAAATCTGTCTCTTTTAATAGGTCATTATACTCACTATTCTTTTTCCTTATTTCAGCTACATTTGTGCTCTTATTTCGCATTTTAAAATATACTGCAATTAGTGATTCTCTTAGGGAATTTGAATTTAAATACTTTTTTTCAAGCATTAACTCATATAATCTTGCATCTTCACTGTATTTTAAAATAGTTTCTTCAACTGATTCCTCTAAAAGAGTAAGAGCTTCTCTATCTTCTGAAACTTTAAATAATGGATCCACATTTGCAACTAAGGGATATTTCTTAATTAACATTGTGCAAAATCCATGTATTGTATAAATTTGAGCTGCCGAAAAATTTCTGTAGAGTCTGTCTATTTTTTCATCTGATCTGTTTTTAGAAAGTGCCTCTAAAATTCTATTTCTCATTTCCTCTGCAGCTTTATTTGTAAATGTTATTGAAAGTACTTCTCCATATTCTTCTCCATCTGTTAAGTTTCCGTTTTTTAATATATTTATAAATCTCTCTGTTAAAACTTTTGTCTTTCCAGTTCCGGCTCCTGCCTTTAAAGACAAGTTTAAATCCAGTGTATCTACAGCTTCTGCCTGTACAGTATTTAATTTCATAGTATCACCTGCCTACACAAATCTCTAAATTCACAGCCTTCACACTCCACCCTTGGAAAGAGCCCATCTTTAATATCACTGCTAATTTTTAAAACAGTATCTCTTGAATTTTCAACTAAGTTTGAAAAATCCTCATCACTTAATCCCTTTTCCTCTAAATAATCAGAATTAACCAACACATTTTTATAAGTGCAGCTGTTTATGCTTCCATATCTTGCAGCTACAACTTTTTCCTTTTGTGACATAATATATAGTGGCAGTTGAAACGCTCTTCCCTCTGCAATATCTTTAAAAGAAGGGCTGTTATTTAATTTATAGTCTGTTAATATTTCAAGTTCTCCAAAACTGTCTATTCTATCTATTCTTCCATTTATTTTTACGTCTTCAATATTTAATTTAAAGGGAACTTCAAAGTCTGTAGGTTTAAAATTTTCCCTTTCAGATAAGTCCATTTCTATAAAATTCTTCAATATATATTTAGCATTTTCATACTTTATCTTATCTAAGCCTTTAAGTTCAAGGTCAGGAGATATATTTTCAAAGAGCTCAATTCTAACTAAGTGCGATAAATAATCTTCATTTAATTCACTTGGATAGTTTTTAAAATATTTTTCCAGTACTTTGTGATAAAAATTTCCCATATCGAGAAAAAATTCTTCTTCGTATTCTCTCTTCATTTCCTCTATTCCAACTAATCTGGAGTATAAAAAATTGTATGGACAATTTACATATCTGTCAAAGTCAGAAACGGCAAACCCCTTTTCATCTATGGACTTTTGTAACTTTAAGAGAGAATTTCCACTTAACTTGGCTTCTTCATTTAACAAAGTATTTTTCGTTCTTCCCTGTAGCTCTTCATAATTTAAAAAGTTTTCAGAAAGACCTTCACCTTTAATATCTTTAAAGTTTAAATTCTCCAGTACTTTTAAGGACAGTTCTAACTTTGAACTCTCAGGCTTGGTTTCAATGTGGTTTATTCCCTCAAATAAATCAAAGTACATGCTCTTATTTTCCTCTTCAACTATGCATGTAGACTTTGAATTTCCTATTAAATTTAAAATAATTAAAAGTCCCTCTTCATATATATAATTTTCATCTTTAATAGAATATTTTTTTATTTCCTCTTTAGACATATTTGAAAACAAAAAGCTATTTTCTTCCACACTTGGATATTTAGAGTTTAAGCCACAAATAAAAGTCTTATTAAATTTAACTCCCAAAGATTGACCTGGCTTCATAGTCTTTGGCGCATAGCTGTTAAATTTAGAGTAGTTTACATCATCAATGTAGTTTAATATAACTTCACTAAAATTAGAAAAACTGCTGTTGTAAAAGTAATTGTCATATATCTCAACTTTCTTAAGACTCTTATCCAAAAAATCTATGGCACTTAAATCTCTCTTTAGAATCTCCGAGTCCTCTAGTTTCTCATGATTTTCCAGTACTCTATTCTCTGCTATTTTTAAATATTCCCTACATATATTGCAATACTCTTTAAAGTTTAAGTTTTTATTTGGAATATTTGTAAGTTGCTCTGTTAACTTCATAAATTCATCTAAGTTTTTTGATTCTATTTCAATATTAACTGAAATGCTATTTAACAGTTCATCTAAATTTTTAAACTTCAACTTTCCAATTTCATATTCCATTTCCTCAGAAGTTTCAGTTATTCTAAAGTAATTTGACTTTACTAGCTTTAAAATATTTTCTCTATTTTGAATTTGAAAATAATTTAAAACATCTTTAAACTCTCCAACTATTGGAGATTTGTTTTTTAAGTTGTACAGTGAATTTAGTGGCATATTTTCAAAGTGTGCAACTTTTAAAAGTTTGTTTACATCTGAACTAAAGGGCAGTATTGCAATACTACTTGCATCTCTTCCCTCTAGTATATCTCTCTTTATTTCTTTAAATACTTCTCTTAAATTTTCATCTTCACTTTTTTCTGATATTAAAAACAGCTCTTTAGAATTAATTTTTTCCTCTAAAAATTCTGAAATCGAGATATTACTTCTCAAGTCAATTTCAGTAAAATTTAACTCTAAAAGACTTTCCTTCATACTATTTGCAATTGTTAAGTCCTTTAAAAAATAGGGAATATTTACTACAGTGTCTATATTTTCTGAAAGTTGTCTTATTAGCTCATACTCTGTCTTTTTAAGAGAGTAAAATTCATCTACTATTATTAAATCTGCATCTACTTTGTAGTGTTCATTTAAATCCGCCAAGTCTGTTAAATTATTTTTGTTTAAAAAATCATCATATCTGGTATATACATCCACTACTTCTTTTAAAACTTCACTTTTTACACTATTTAAATCTACAGGCTCTATTAAAGACTCTCTTGACTTATTTATAAAATCCAATAGTACACTGGCAAGTCCTGAAGAATAAGAAAGGTTTTTATAATTTTTCTGCTTTAGTATTCTTTTTATAATGTGTCCTTTAAAAGTCTCATCTATTAATATTTTATTGTTTCTTGCTTTTTTAAAGTCATCAAATGTATAAAAACTGAGATTTGAAAATCCATTTAACTTTTTTATAAACAATTGCTTTTTATAGTCCATTGATGCCTTTGTAGGAACTATATAAATTACTCTTTTTAAATTTTCAAGTTTATCTCTCACCATTTCAAATAGTTCACTATTTTCAGTGGACAAATCCAGTAAATATAATTTTTTCATTCCATTCTCCAAATATTTCTATCTCCAAAAACATCCCCTATAATATCTTCTTCAACTTTAGGCAAGTTTAAGTAAAAACTCTTTCCACTTAAATATTCTAAATCTCCACCTAAATTTTTAAATACAATTTTATAGTTGTGCAAAAATTGACTTTCGTAGGAGTACTCTCTTTTAAAGTAACTATTTACTCTCACATTTGGGTACTTTGTATCTCCAACTATTGGAAAGTCCTTATTTTTCAACACTGTTCTAATTTGATGAGTTCTACCTGTAACTAAATTAACACTTAGTAAGCTGTAGTCTTTGTTTGAAGTAATTGTATCAAAAACCGTCTTAGAGTATTTTGCACCCTCATCTTCTCTTTTTCTAACAGAAACTTTATTTTTGTCACCGTCTTTTACTAAATAGGACTCATCTTCAAAGTGCTTTGGAGTTTTCCCATACACTAGAGCTAAATAGTACTTTTCTATTTCATTTGATCTCATAGCTTCATTTAACTTTCTAAGTGTAGCTGCGTTTTTTGCACCAATTAAAATTCCAGATGTATTCCTGTCTAGTCTATTTATAACTGCAGGTCTAAAAGTCTTTTCAACTCTTGGATTAAACTCTTCCCTTGCTATTAAATAATCTATCATCATATCTACCATATTCGTCTCAAATTCTCTCTTGTCGTTGTGAGATAAAACGCCCACAGGTTTATTTAACAGTATTATGTTTTCATCTTCGTAAATTATTTTAGGATACTTCTTTTGCTTAAAGTCCACAGGTTGTTTTTTAAATTTAGAAATTGTATCTTCACTTAAATAAAGACTTATTTTATCATCTGCATTTAAAATTTCCTCAGGTTTTGCCTTTTTTCCATTTAAGGTTATATTCTTTTTTCTCAAATTTTTATATATAAAGGACAAGGAGGCTTTTTCAAAGTACTTTTTTAAAAATCTGTCTATTCTCTGTCCTGAATCATTTTCATTTACTATTATCTCTATCAAATTATTACTCCTAATTTTATTTTGCTTTTAAATTCCTACCAATATACATTCTAACACCTAAACCTGGATTCTTTAAATATTTTTGCAAATTTGATGACATATGTTATATAATGACTATTATTAATTAAAAAGGAGATTATTTTGAGTTTTTTTAATAAATTAACAGATTTTTTCTTTAAAATCTTTAGAATACTTGTAGTTCTATTAGTAGTTCTTGTTTTAGGATTTATAATAAAGTGGAAAATAGATACACTATACTTCCAAAACACTTCGAATACTGATGCGAACTTTACTATCAGAGATGAGATAAATAAAACTTATCTGGATATAAAAAATTTATTCTACAATGAGGAGGAAACAGAAAATTTACTTCCTGTTGTTGAAGAGCCAATTGATAAAATTATAGTTCAAATTACTATTCCTCAAGATTCTACAGTAGATGATATTGGAAAAGAACTAATAGATAAAAATCTTATGAAAGATTTAAATGCTTTTAAAACTTTAGTACACAATATGGGACTTGAAAATAAATTTGTATCGGGAACTTATGAAGTCAATAAGGACTCTAAAATTAAAGACACTATATTAATGCTCACAAATACTCAAGCTAGAGAATATGAAGTTGAAATCAGTAAAGGTGCTGCCGGAGATGCAGTAGGTAAAAAGCTTGAAAAACTGGGAATAATACAATCTGCAGATGCATTTTCCAAACAGTGCAAAGACCTTGGATGCTTTTACAAGTTTAAACCGGGAACCTATAAAATTGAAACTCCAACTAGAGTTGTAAAGATAATTGAAACTATGACTGGAGAAACTTATAATTAAAAAAACTCATCCTAAAATCTAGGATGAGTTTTTTTAATATTTTTATTTATTTTCTTCAAAGGACTTATATTCATTTCCCTCTTGTTCAGCTATATATTTTTCTGCATTAACTGCAGCTATAGCTCCATCAGCTGTTGCTGTTACCACTTGTCTTAAGCTCTTTATCCTCAAGTCTCCTGCGGCAAAAACACCATCTATGTTTGTATTCATTTCTTCGTCAGTTCTTATATAGCCCTTTTCCATGTCAACTTGACCTTCGAAAATTTTTGTCTCAGGTATATATCCAACAAATATAAATATTCCAAAAGGCTCCCCATTTTGTTTTACAGTTGTAAGTTCCCCTGTCTCTAAATTTCTAATGACAAGTTCTTCTGCCATTTTGTTGCCCTTTATCTCTTCAACTACACTGTTCCAAATGAAGTGTACTTTTTCATTGTTAAACGCCCTATCTTGAAGAGACTTACTTGCTCTTAATTCATTTCTTCTGTGAATTATATATACATTTTTGGCAAATTTTGCAATAAATAGTGCTTCATCTATGGCAGAATCGCCACCGCCAATTACATATACGTCAAAATCTTGGTAAAATGCTGCATCACAAGTTGCGCAATAGGATATACCCTTGCCCTCAAATAAATCTTCACCTGCAAATCCCAATTTTCTTGACTTAGCACCTGTAGATATTATAACTGTCTTTGCTTCGTATTCATTTTCTTTTGTCTTAATTTTTTTTACTTTGCCTTCAAGCTCCGCTTCAACTACTTCATCTAAAACAAATTCAGCACCAAAAGTCTCGGCTTGTTTTTTTATTGTATGTGATAATTCAAATCCGGAAATATTTGGAGTACCTGGATAATTTTCCACATCTGTAGTTGTAGAAATTTGGCCTCCCTCTAATCCTTTTTCTATAACTAGGGTTTTAAGTTTTCCTCTTGCCCCGTAAAGTCCTGCAGTAAGCCCCGCTGGGCCTGCTCCTAAAACTATTAAATCATATATCATATCTTATGAGCCCCCTCTTGAGTTTATTATACCCTCTTATAAATATTTTAATTACTTTATGTTATAATTTATTTGAGGTGCTATATGAAAAAAACAATTGTAACTTTATTTCTGTTTATTATTTTAATATTTCCAAAGAATACATATGCAAATGGCAGTACAGTTAAGTATTTAAACACTGATAACTCTATTTCACAAGTAAGTACACTGCAAGCTGAAAAAAATTCTGCAAGAAATTTTACATTTACTAAAACTAAAGCTAATATACTAAATATTTCAAGCTTTTTAGTTTTAGGAGCAATGTTATTTATTCAATATAAAAAATATAAGTCAGTTGATTCAATAAATCTAAAGGACAAGACCATTGGCACTTTTATTCACTTAAATTCCGCTCAAGCCGGTACTCTTGTAAAGGGAAACTACCAGCCGGAGAGATTTATTATTTCAACAGTACTTGACTGGCAAAGGCGAGGTATTATAAGTTCAAGCTTGGAAAATTACTTAAATTCCAAGGGAGAAGATCGTAGTAATTACATTTTTAAAAAAACTGGAAATTCCTCTTCTCTTTCAAATGACGAAACTTACCTATATGATTTTTTATTTAGTATGGGAGACGGAACTGGCTTTAGCACTAATCAGTTAAATCAAACTAGAAGAGAATCTTCAAATGACTACAACTCAAGTTTTAATAAGTACTTAAAATTAGTTCAAGAAGAACTTATTGAAATGGGACTGCTATATAGAAAACCACCTGCTTTTATTTTTTCTTCAGTTTCTATTTTAGTTTCCCTAATGGGATTTATATCATCTCTTATTTCAATATTGTTAACACCTATTTCAATAATTAACGCAGTTCTGGGAGTTGCCCTTTTAGTACTTGCCATAGCCACTCTCTCAAAGAGGCCTAAGCTTGGAAAGGAACAATTTGACCTATACAATAACCTCTACGAATCCATAGTTACTGACAGTGTTGATGCTAGCAACTATTCAGAAGAAGATAGAGAAATTCTAGTAATTTACGCAGTTGCCTTTTCATTAAGTTATGATGATATTAAAAACTTAAACGCAAAATTAAATTTAAGCGAAGATGATTTTATTCCGATTTTTTGGCTAAGTTCAGCAAGTGAAAACTTAATCAACGCCTTTAACAGAGCTCTTATTGGAAATTCTGTTGGCTCACGTGTAAATATTAAGGTCAATACTCAAAATAAATAGAATTAAAATAATAAGTCGGGTGTCCGACCTATTATTAGTTAAAAAATTGTGTTCATTAAAATTATTGGTGTAATATAAGCTTCTACTATTGCCGCTATAACTAAGAGCGGAATAATTACAAATACATATTTTTTTAAGATGTACTTTAACAAAATTTTAAATTCCACAGTATTTTTTCCGATAATCTTCCTAACTATAGTTAAACATATCATAACTCCAAAACTTGCACCCAGTATAATAGCTGAAAGTTCAAATATTCCATGAGGTAAAATGCCAAATACCATGGTACTTACAAAGTTAGTTCCTGTTAACATTGGAAGTGCTCCTATTATTATTCCATTTAGCACCAATATAAAAATGGGAATAAATAAAAAGGGAATAAAACCGGTTAATATCATAAGGCTAACCGCTCTTAAATTGTTTATAAAAAGAGATAATCCGAAATTTTTATTAGTTTCAATATTTAAATTATCCATAACGCCTTCCATCATCTGCGCAATTTGTGCCTCTATTAATTCCCAGTTACCTCTTGCTAAGATATATGCTCCAACTACTGAAACTAGAAATAAAACTGTGCAAAACAGAATTATTTTCTTTAATGTACTCTTACACCTTTCATCTATTTTTAACTCACTCATTATTTTCTAGCCCCCATTAAATAAGAAATCATCAACATTACCCAAAGTACTGTCACAGACAATATTGCCAAAATTCCGCCTTTTATCATTATCCCTATAATAAATATTGCAGCTATTGCAATTGGAAATGCTGAATTTAACTTTCTATAGGATTCAAAACCCGCCTTGTAAATTTGCATCTTTTCCATTTCATCACAACTTGCCAAGTACTCATCTAAAAACTTGAAATCCAGTACATTCCCATTTTTTTCAGGATTAATTTCTCTGATGGTCTTCATTATTTTACTGCTTACAAAGATTGTAATTCCCGCATACAATAAAAATATTACAGTTATTGCTACTATATGAATAAGGGAAATATCATCTATATAATTTAAAACACTTATAAAGTAAGTTGCATATATTGAAAAAATTACTGCATAAGCTATTGATGAAGAGTAAGTTAATTTTTCTATATACTTTTCCAACAAACTGTACTCACCTTCAAATTGCTCATCATCAGCATATTCAATTTTCTTTAATCCACTTTTAATTTTTGATAGAATATACGCATAATATGATACTGAAATTACTACTATCCCATAAAATATATACGGGGAAACTTTACTATATTCTTCTGTTAGAAGTACACCTAAGTTTACATCTTGCAAATTATGTGCAAATCCGCCAAAAAATCCTCCAACTATAAAAGCACATATAATCACCACTGTAAATTTTAATAATATTTTTTTATCTTTTTTCATCTCTTCCTCCAAAATAACATTCATTATTTAATACAACTAATTTTCTTCCACTAAATAAAATATTTCCTCTACTGCAACTTCAAAAAAATTAGCTATTTCAAGTGCCAGCGTTACAGATGGCGAGTAGTCTCCACGCTCTATTGCACTTATAGTCTGTCTTGAAACTCCTACTTTTTTTCCCATCTCCTGTTGATTTATATCTTCTCTAGCTCTATACATCTTTAAATTATTTTTTAATTGCACATTAAACCTCCTTTGCCTACTTACTTTTACATATTGTAAACTTTAATAGTCTTTTTGACAACTTAACTTTACATTTATTATACATATGACAAGTTTATTTGTCAATACTTTCCATAAAAAAAGTAACTGTCCTATTAAACAGTTACTAAAATAATATATATAATTACTTGTCATAATCTACTAATTCACGAAGTTTTCCCGTTACTCTATAGTTTACATTTTGAAGTTCTTCAATATTTTTTGCACCTGTTAAGAGCATAATCATCTTGGATTTATAAACTATATTTTCAATATATTGATGAGCATATTCATATCCGCCATGGACTAAGTAGCTTAAAAGCTCTCCACTTATTGCTCCTATAGAAGCTCCTATTACTATACACTTTACAAGGTCTAGTGCATTTTTTATTCCACCTGAACCTATTATAGTTAAATCTTCATATTCAAGTGCCTTTACCTCTATTAAACTCATTGCCGATGGAATTCCCCATCCAAATAATTCTGAAATATCTTCATCTGGAGTTCTGAGATTTTCAATTTCTAAAAAGTTAGTACCGCCAAATCCTGAAATATCTATATTTTTTACTCCTATGGAATATAATTTTTTAGCCACATCTTTAGATATTCCAAATCCAACTTCTTTTACTATTACAGGAACTTCTAAGCCATTTACAATCTTTTCTATATTTAAAAGTACGTCCTTAAAAGTTCTGTCGCCTTCTTCCATCGAAAGCTCTTGAGCTGGATTTAAATGAATTTGCATACCGTCAGCTTCTATCATATCTACTGCCCTTTTAGCATCTTCCAGTGAAGTGTGTCCATTTATATTGCCAAGTAAGATTCCGTCTCCAATAATTTTTCTTGCACATTGAAAAGAACCTATTGTATCCTTATCTTCCAGTGCAATAGTCTGTGAACCCACTGCCATAGGTATATTAAATGTCTTGGCAATTTCAGCTAGAGAATTATTTATTTCTTCTGAAAATGAATTTCCCCCAGTTATTGCATTAATAAGCAATGGAAAACTAATTTTCTTATCTAAAAAGATAGTAGATGTGTCTATTTCATCAAAATCAATATCCGGTAATGCATTGTGATATAAAAATACGTCCTCAAACATTGGATTACCCACATATGTCGTACGAAGATAATTCTCAATGTGCTCTCTTTTTCTATATTTTCTCATCATTTCACTCCCACTCTTAGTAAATAAATGATATCATCTTTTTATATTTTTTACAATAATGAGCATTTTTTAAGTGCCTCTCCAACCTTGTAACCACTATGGCGGATATAGTTGTTATCTGACTCTAAAAAATCTCCTTTTATCAGCTCAATTGATCTCTCATTTAAAAATTTTACATCTTCTTCTTTTATATCTATTTTTGAAGAATCGTCTTGGTGCAAGTAGTTTTCCAACAGAACTTTTTCAGGACTGTCACTGTTTACTATACACATGTCGAAAATCCCCTTATAGCTGTGAGCTTCTATAGCCTCTATATGCATTTTAATAGTATAGTCGTCCGTCTCTCCCCTTTGAGTCATTACATTGGAAATATAGACTTTTTTTGCCTTAGCACTTTTTAATGTATCAACTACTCCATCTACTATTAAATTTGGAATAATAGAAGTGTATAGACTTCCAGGTCCAAATAATATTACATCTGCACCATTAAGTGCATCAAGGGCCTTGGAATTTGCCTTTGGAATATTTGGAAACAAACTCATATTTTTTATTTTAGTGTTTAGTTTTGAACACATTTTTGGAATAGTCGACTCCCCAATACACTTATCTCCATTTTCAAATTCAGCTACTAAGTGAACATTTTCGAAGGTAACAGGTGCCACTTTTCCTGTAATTCTAAGCACATTTTCCAGTTCTATTAGAGCGTTGTCAAATCCGCCGTATATTTCACAAAGAGCAGCTATTAAAAGATTTCCAAAGTTTTGACCTTCTAAATTTCCCATTTCAAATCTGTACTGCAGCAATTTTTCCATAACAGGCTCTGTGTTTGCAAGAGCTATTAAACAGTTTCTCACATCTCCAGGTGGAAGCATTCCCAGGTCCTTTCTAAGTACTCCGGAACCTCCTCCATCATCTGTCATTGTAACTATTGCAGTTATTTTTGAAGTGTACTTTTTTATGCCCTTTAGCAATGCGGAAATTCCAGTTCCTCCGCCTATTACAACAAGATTTTTTTCCATAATATCAACCTTTGTCCCTATGCGTCACCGTTACGTTATTGCCAAGCGCCTTTAATACTCTTCCAATTTCATTTGCAATTACTACAGACCTGTGAAAACCACCAGTACATCCAATTCCCACTACAAGCACGGTTTTTCCCTCTTTTAAGTAGTTTGGAATTAAAAAAGTCAACATATCTACACATTTATTTATAAATTCCTTTGTAACATCATAGCTCATAACGTATTTTTTTGTCTCTTCACTTTCTCCATCTAAATGTTTTAATTCCGGAATATAAAATGGATTCGGCAAAAATCTAACATCAAATACTAAATCTGCATCTTTTAATATTCCATTTTTAAAGCCAAAGGAGCAAATAGATATTTTTAAAGCATCTTCTTTATCTATTTTTAATATTTCTCTAATAGCTTTTTTTAATTCTTGATTACTTAAATCTGAGGTGTCTATTAAATAGTCAGCCCTCGACTTTATATTCTTTAAAATTTGCTTTTCTTCCTTGTATCCCTTTACTATAGATTGATTTAAAGGGTGGGGCCTTCTAAGCTCCTTATATCTCTTTATTACTACATCTTCTCTTGCCTCTAAAAACATTACTTTATAATCTATATTCATTTCTTCTAATTTCGCAAGCGAGGACAGTAAGTCGTCAAAAAATTTCCCACTTCTAACGTCTACTACGACACATACCTTGCTTACATAATTTGCAACTGAGGCAATTTCCGCAAACTTTGGAATCAACGCCGGAGGAAGATTGTCCATTGCAAAATATCCTAAGTCTTCTAGTACATTTAAAGCTTGAGACTTCCCAGCCCCACTCATTCCTGTAATTACGAGTATTTCCATATATATTCTCCTATTAGTAAATCTTATTACTATTATATAACACAGAATTTTATTGACAATAAAATTTTAAAACAACTTCTCTACTTAAACTAAAAATAGAAACTATTTTAAGTAGTTTCTATTTTTGTTCTATTAAGTTTTTAAATATATTTTACTTCTCTTACAAGCTTTACTTTAAAATTATCATAGACTACTTTTTGAACTATCTCTATAGTTTCCTTAATTTCTTTAGAAGTTGCATTGTTTTTATTTACTACGAAACCACAGTGTTTTTCACTGATTCCCGCTCCTCCATGAGTAAATCCTCTAAGTCCGCTGTCGTCTATGAGTTTCCCTGCGTAGTAGCCCTCAGGTCTTCTAAATGTAGAGCCTGCACTGGGAAGTTCCAGCGGTTGTTTTTCTGCACGTCTTTTGGATAGTTCTTCCATTTTACTTACTATCTCATCACTGCTGCCTTCTTTTAACTTAAACTTTGCACTTAAAATTATATAGTTATTTTCTTGAGCTATACTTTTTCTATAGCCAAAGTTCATCTCACTGTTTTTTAACTCTATTATATTTAAATTATCGTCGAGCATTCTCACACTTTCAACTACGTCCTTTATTTCCCCGTCATATGCTCCTGCATTCATAATTACTCCGCCACCAACTGAGCCGGGAATTCCATGGGCAAATTCAAGTCCCGTTAGAGATTTTTCACAGGCTCTATTGGCAATTTGTTTTAAAGTTGCTCCGGATTGAGCAGTCAGGTAATTATCTTCTATCTTTATATCATTTAAAGTATTTTTTAACATTATCACTATTCCGTCAAATCCGTTGTCATCTACTAATACATTTGTACAATTTCCAAGAACTACGTATTTTAAAGACTTTTCTCTGCAAATTTTAATAGACTCTATTAAATCACTTTCAGTTTTGGGAATTAACAATACATTTGCAGGTCCACCGGTTTTAAAGCTAGTATATTTTTTTAAAGGCTCATCATAAAGAACTTCGCCATAGTTTTTAAATTTTTCCATAACACACCTCTTTTAGAATTATACTATATAGATAATTATTATAAAAGTAAGCAGTTTTACAAAAATAAATTTATTATTTTAAATTTATTACATTAAAAAAGCAGACAAATAAATTTGCCTGCCTACATTTAAATATTTTATTTTTTTTCTGTGTTTTTATTTGCAGCATTTTCTGTTTTGTTAGCTGTTTCATTTTTTACTTCGTTTGCAGGTTTGTTTTCTGCTTTATTTGTCGCTTCATTTTTTGCTTCTTCAGCTGGTTCTTCAGTAGCTGGTGTCGCTTTTAGTTGAAGTTCTTCAGGAATTACAACTTCATCAGTTGGCTTTACATATTTTTTAACTTTTGCAGCTTTTTGCAAGTCGTTAATGTAATTTGTAAACTTTTCTTCAGCAACTGTTTGCTCTACTTCAGATTTAGCTTCTTCAAAAGTTCTAGGAGTTTTACTTTCCAATTTAATTATGTGATATCCAAAATCTGTTTGTACTGGATCGGAAATTTCTCCATCTTTCATTACTTTTACAGCGCTGTCAAATTGTTCAACCATGGTTCCATTTGTAAATTCTCCAAGGTCCCCACCTGAAGCTGCATTACTTTCATCAGTTGAATTTTCCTTAGCTAATTTTGCAAAGTCTGCGCCTTTATCAAGTTCTTTTTTAAGCTTTGTAGCTTCATCTTTAGTTGCAACTAAAATATGAGCTGCTTTGGCTTTAAAGAAACTATCTTTATTGTCATCATAGTATTTTTTAATTTCTTCTTCAGTAGGTTTTACTTCTTCTGTAATTTTTGTTGCATAATCATTTGATAAAAGTGAATTTGCAATATCTTCTTTAAAGAAGTTTAAAGTAAGTCCGGCTTCTTCTAGAGCTTTGTTAAATTCTTCTTCACTTCCATATTGTGACTTTACACTTTCTACTGCTTCATTTACTTTTGCTTCGTCAACTTTAATTCCCTTTTTCTCTGCATCTTGTTTTATTACTTCCATTTCCACTAAACTGTTTAAAGCAGTTTCTTTAATGGCTTCATCAATAGTCTTTGATTCATCGTTTGGATACGCTTCCTTTAAAATATCTTCTGAACCTGCCATTTGCACATATTGATTTCTTTGCATTGCATAAAGCTCTACATATTTTTCTTCTGGTATTTCTACTCCATTAACTGTTGCAGCTACTCCCTCAGGTCCCTTACCACAAGCAGTAGTAAACATTAATAGTCCTAAAGACAGTGAAGCTATTATTTTCTTATTAAAAATTTTCAAAATATCATCCTTCCTTAATTTACGCTCATATTATTATACACTACTTTCATTTTTTTGATGTGAGTTTTTTGTGTAATTTAATAATATTGACGGCTTTTTTCAAATCTTCTATTGGATATTTTAAGTTTGAAATTGTAAATCCATGCTCTTTTCCCAAGTCTAATACAATATCCTTAAAGTTATCTTGAAGTTCATTTATTATTCCCAAATTTAAATTTTTTGATATTTTAAATTCATAGTTGTTGTTCTTCTGGGTAATAGAAGTTATCCCTGCATCTTTGGCATTGTGCCTTAAAAGAGATATGTCCATTAAGTTTGACACTGCCATAGGTATGTCGGAGAATCTATCTATTAGTTCATCTACCAAATCTGAATAGTCCTCTTCACTTTCAATTACGGCAATTTTTTTGTATACTTCCAACCTCTGCATTTCATTGGTAATATAGAGCTTAGGTATATAGGAATCCAGCTTAATATCTATTGTAGTATCATCCTCTTCAACTACATCTTCACCTTTTAATCTTGAAACTGCATCTTTTAAATACTTAATATACAAGTCATAGCCTATGGAATCTATGTGCCCATGTTGTCTAGAGCCAAGAATGCTTCCTGAGCCTCTTATTTCCAAGTCTCTAAGTGCCAACTTATATCCGGAGCCGAATTCAGTAAATTCTTTAATTGCCTTTAATCTCTTTTGAGCAATCTCAGTTAGAGAAATATCTCGCTCATAGGTAAAATAAGCATAGGCTATTTTATTTGAGCGCCCTATTCTACCCCTTAATTGGTAAAGTTGAGAAAGTCCCAGTCTATTAGCATCTGAAACTACCATAGTATTGGCATTCTGCACGTCCATTCCAGTTTCAATTATTGTAGAGCAAAGTAACACATTAAATTCATTATTTATAAAAGATATCATTGTATCTTCTAACTGTCTTTCACTCATTTGACCATGAGCCATATTAAAGGTAGCTTCCGGAACTAACTGTCTTAACTCCTGTAATTTATGCTCCATATTTTGCACTCTATTGTAGACAAAGTAAACTTGCCCGCCTCGTTCAATTTCCTTTAGTATTGCCTCTCTGACCATTAAGTCATTGTATTCCAATACATAGGTTTGAACGGGAAACCTCTCTTCCGGAGGTTCTTCTATTACTGACATATCACGAATTCCAATCATAGACATTTGAAGTGTTCTAGGTATTGGTGTAGCTGTAAGTGTCAAGGTGTCTAAGTTTTCCTTTAACATCTTTAATTTCTCTTTGTGTCTTACTCCAAATCTCTGCTCCTCATCAATAATTAAAAGCCCTAAATCTTTAAACTTAACGTCTTCTGATAGAAGTCTGTGAGTTCCAATTACTATGTCTACAAATCCCTTTTTTAAATCTTCAATATCTTTTTTCTGTTCAGCTTTGGTCCTAAATCTGCTGAGTATTGCAATTTTTATTGGAAAGTCTTTAAACCTCTCTACAAGAGTATTGTAATGCTGCTGAGCAAGTATTGTAGTTGGAACTAAAAAGGCAACTTGCTTACCATCAATTACAGCTTTAAAGGCTGCTCTAATTGCAACTTCAGTTTTACCATAGCCCACATCTGCACAGAGTAACCTGTCCATAGGTCTGGGCTCTTCCATATCTTTTTTTATTTCACCGGAAGATCTCAACTGGCCTTCTGTCTCTTCATATTCAAAGGCATCTTCAAATTCCCTTTGCCACTCAGTATCTTCACTAAAGGCAAATCCCTTGGCTTCTTGTCTTTTGGCATAGAGCTTAATTAAGTCCTCTGCCATATCTTCTACGTTTTTCTTTGCCTTTGCCTTTGTCTTCTTCCACTCGAGACTGTTTAATTTATTTACTTTTGGAGCTTTGCTCTCTGAACCCACATATTTATATATTAAGTCCAAACTCTCCATTGGCAAAAACAGTTTATCTTCACCTTTATATTCTATTACTACATAGTCTTTTTTTATCCCCTGTACTTCAAGTCTCTGTGTTCCAATGTACTTACCTATTCCATGACTTTCATGTACTACATAATCTCCCACACTTAAATCTTCAAAATTTAAAGTTTTTGCCTTTTTAGAAGTTTTTTTCTTTTCCTTTTTTTCACCATAGATTTCAGAATAATTTATTACTACAAGTTTTATATCTGCTATTTCAAATCCATCGTTTAAAGTTCCAGTTGTAACTACTACCTCAGAACTCTTTATTTTACTGTCTCTATTAAGTTCAAATCTGGCAGGTATTTCAAATTCCACTAAGGTGTCAAAGAGTCTACCGGCTCTGCTCTCATTTCCACCTAAAATAACCACTTTATAGCCTCTATACATGTAATTCTTCAAGTCTTCTATAAAGAGCTTCATTTTGCCCCTATAATTCGTTACGGACTTCATGCTCAGTGTTGTAATTCCCTTGGACTCAAATCCTCTAGGTGCAATTGTAAGACTGTTAAGTGTAATAGTATTTGAAGTTTGTACAATATCTAAAACTTTTTCCACAGAGTACTCTATATTTTCATGTTCTTTTAGAGCTTCTCCACGACTTATCATCTCAATTAAATTTTCTTTTTGCTCAATAGCCAAGGTCTTTAATCCGTCAATACATATATTGGGATCTTCTATTAAAATTAATGGCTCTTCTTGAAAGTAATTTAAAAGTCCATTTAAATACTCATTATTTAAAAAAGGTAAAATTAAATCTTGATTCGCTATTGTCATATTTTCTTCTAGGGCATCAATATACTTTCCAAACTTTTCTTCCAGTCTATCTTTATACTCTCCCTTGAGTTTTGACGATTTTAATGCACTTTTTAAATTCTTGCTTATTTCTTTTCTATACTCTTCCCTTAAAATAATGTCACTTACTGGAGTTACTTCTATGGACTTTAAATTTTCAATCGACCTTTGAGTGCTTATGTCAAAAGATCTTATGGAGTCCACTTCCACATCAAATAGCTCCAGCCTATATGGACTTTCCGGAGTGTATATATCTACAATTGAACCTCTTATGGAAAACTGCCCCACTCCTTCAACCTGTGAGTATCTCTCATAACCCATTAAAATTAATTTTGACTCCAGGTCCTTTAAGTCTAATTCATCAGACTGGCTTATATTTAATATATAGTCTCTAAACAAATTTACATCTGAAACTCTATCTCTCAGGGCATCTATAGTAGTAACTGTAACTTTATTTCTATTCATACTAAGGTCTGAAAGTGTCTTTATTCTAGTTTTCATAGTGTCAAAACTTTTAAAGTCCCTGTCATATAAAAACACTTCTCGCTTAGGATATATTGACACTTCTTCAATTCCCAAGCTCTTTATATCTTCATATATTTTTCTAACCTTAAGTCCATTTGAAGTAATAATTAAAAGAGGTCTATTTAAATTTTTGTTAATGCAATAGGAAAAATGTCCTATTTCACTTTCGGTCATTCCAAAAACTGAAATAGGATACTGTCTATTAGATATAAACTCTAAAATTTCTCTATAACTTTTCATATTTTGCATTACATCTACTAAAAAGTCCACTGCTCCACCTCACTTTAATTTTAAAATCGGGAACTTAGCAAACTAATTTCCCGATTTATATAAATTATTTTGATACTTTTTTATTGTATTTATTCATTGCTGAATCTATGCCATTTTCAATAATTTCAATTGCACCATCTACAGCAGTTTCTATTGTCTCGTCTATCTTCTCTCTATCTTGCTTTGAAAATCCGCTTAACACAAAACTTGCCAAATCTTCATTGGTGTTTTGTCTGCCTACTCCGATTTTAATTCTCGGAAAGTCATCACTTTGAAGTTGGCTTATAATAGATTTAAGTCCATTGTGGGTTCCGGCTGAACCCCTTTTCTTTATTTTTACACTTGCAAATTCAATGTCTATATCATCTACTAACACTATTAAATTATTTGGCTCTACCTTGTAGAAATTACATATTTCCCTAATTGACTCTCCACTTTTATTCATATAAGTCTGAGGTTTTATTAAGTAGACTTTTTCACTGCCAACTTTCCCCTCACCTACAAGGCCCTTAAATTTTATTCTATTTACACTTATATTTAATCTTCTGGCAAGCTCATCTATTGCAGAAAATCCCACATTGTGTCTAGTTCCTTCATAATTTGAACCGGGATTTCCCAGTCCAGCTATAATATACAATCTATCACCTTTTACTTGTCAAACATTTCGCTTACAGAAGTGTTTGCATTTATTCTTCTTATAGCACTTGCAAAAATTGGAGCAACACTTACTACTTCAATTTTACTTCCTGCCGCTTCTCTGTCAATTGCAATTGTATCTGTTATAATGAATTTTTCCATTACACTGTTTTCTATTCTTTCAAAGGCAGGTCCTGATAAAACTCCATGAGTAGCACATCCATAGACTTTTTTTGCACCATGTTCTACTAATGCTTTTGCAGCTTGACAAATAGTTCCCGCAGTGTCTACTATGTCATCTATTAAAATACAGCTCTTGCCCTCAATGTCTCCAATAATATTCATAACCTCTGAAACATTTGGTTTAGGTCTTCTCTTTTCTATAATTGCAATCGGTAAATTTAATTCGTTTGCAAAGGTTCTAGTTCTTGTAACTCCACCTAAATCAGGAGATACTATTACAAACTCTTCATCTTTTACTATTTCTTTAAAATATCTCGCCAAATATGGCACAGCTGTTAAATGGTCTACTGGAATATTAAAATACCCTTGAATTTGACCAGCGTGTAAATCCATTGCTACAACTCTATCAGCTCCGGCAACTGTCAATAAATCCGCTATTAGCTTTGCTGTTATAGGTTCTCTGGCTCTGGTCTTTCTATCTTGTCTTGCATATCCATAATATGGAATAACAGCGTTTATTCTTCCCGCAGAAGCTCTTTTAAGTGCATCTAGTAAAATTAAACTCTCCATTAAGTTATTGTTCACAGGACTTGATGTAGATTGAATTAAAAATACATCTTTCCCTCTAACTGTCTCTGCAATGTCAATGGCAATTTCTCCATCTGAAAAAGTTCTTACATCACATACTCCCTTTTCAATTCCCAAATGACTACAAATATCATCTACTAACTTAGGATTTGAATTTCCTGTAACTACAATAATATCTCCAAAACACGAATTCATAATATTCCTCCTGAAAATTACTTAAAACCTTTTTTCTCTACCCATCCATCTATGTTAATTTGTTTTGCTCTCTCTACAGACAACTGCCCCTCGTAAACATCTTTTGTTATAGTTGAACCTGCTGCTATATAGCCGTAGTCCTCTACTTTTACCGGCGCAACTAAATTGGCATTAGAACCTATAAATGCATGATCTCCAACTTCACTTCTGTGTTTGTTTTTCCCATCATAATTTACAAATACTACGCCACAGCCAACATTTACATTTTCACCTACATCTGCATCTCCAACATATGCCAAGTGCCCCGCTTTAGAACCGTTGCCAAAATTAGAGTTTTTAACTTCTACAAAATTTCCTATTTTTACATTTTCACCTACATTTGCATTAGGTCTTAAGTGAGCAAAAGGCCCAATCGTAGTATTGTCGCCAACAACCGACTCCTCTATTAGAGCGTTGTCTACAGTAACTCCATCTCCAATTTTAGAATTTACTATTCTAGTATTGCCATATAGAGTACAATTTTCTCCAATACTTGTATCCCCTTGTATTATTGCACCTGGGTATATTATAGTATCTCTTCCAATTTTTACTGTGGGCTCAATAATTACGCTATCCGGATTAATCATACTGACTCCATCTAGCATATACTGTCTATTTACTCTTTCCTTCATTATTTCAGTGCATATTGAAAGATGATCTCTGGAGTTTACACCGAATATTTCTCTATTATCTCTAAGTCTATATCCTCCAATTCTCTTTTCCTCATCAAATAGTGTCTTTATTATATCTGTTAAGTAAAGTTCTCCCTGTGCATTGTCAGTATTTAAAGACCTAAGTGCCTCTCTTAAATCTGAACCTTTAAAGGCAAATATTCCAGAGTTGATTTCTCTTATCAGCTTTTCTTTTTCACTTGCATCTTTTTGCTCTACAATCTTATATATCTGTGCATCGCCATCTCTGACTATGCGTCCATATCCATAGGGATTTTCAAGATCAGCTGTTAAAATTGTACATGAAAACTTACCTTGTTCATGATATTTTATAAATCCGTCCAAGGTTTTAGATTTTATTAAAGGAGTATCCCCATTTAATATTAGAACTGTATCTTCATCATTGTAGTCTAAATCAGCTTGCATAACTGCAAATCCAGTTCCATATGGAATTTTTTCCCCCATTGGCTGTGTTCTAAAAATTATGTCATCATTTTGAAAATACTCATTTATTTTTTCCTTACCGTGTCCAATGATTACACTTATCTTTTCTACATCGGAATCTTTCGCACTGTTAATTACATATCCTAGCATAGGTATTCCCAAAATTTTGTGTAGCACTTTAGGAGTACTTGATTTCATTCTTGTTCCCTCTCCGGCTGCAAGAATTATAGAAACTTTCATTAAAAAAATCACACCTCTTTACAATTTACTATTTATATTATAACCATCACTTTTATTTTACTCAACCACTTTTATTTTCTAACCAACAAAAAACAGACTTGTAAATCCCAAGTCCATCATTTTATTATTATTTTTTATAGTTATACTCTATTGCATTTAATGTATTCGTCATATGTTGTCCCATTGCTTTTCTTGCGCCATCAGCATCTCTGTTCTTTAATGCTTTTATAATGGCGTTGTGCTCATTTATTGTTCTTTCTTGTCGCTTGGGATAATTAAGAGCGATTAATCCAAAATATCTAATTACATCGTTAAGATTTTTTGAAATTTTTACAAGCACTGTATTTCCAGACAAGTAATAAAGATATTCATGAAACTTTCTATCTAACTGTATATATTTATTAAAATTGTCTTCTATTATTATTTTCTTTTGATTTTCGACAATTTTTTCCAATTTTTCTATATCACTATCATCTAGTTTATCTATGCATTCCATCACTGCCAATATTTCAAGAGAGCTTCTTACTTTTTGAGTTTGAATTATATAGTCCAGTGTAAATTCTCTAACTACATTTTTTTTATAAGGCTCATTTATTATCCACCCTTCATATGACAGTTGTTGAAAAGCTTCTCTTATTGGCGTTCTACTTATACCAAAACTCTCAGATAAATCTCTTTCATTTAAAACCTCATTAGGCTTATAATTTCCCGTAATTATATTTTCTTTTATTTTTTCATATGCAATATCTTTATATGATTTTGGCTTGATTAGCATTTTAAAACTCCATTCCACATTATTATTACTGATTATATCATTAAAAGAACACCAATCAAAGAGTTATATACAATCCTATGATTGATGTTCCTTTTATATTAGCTAAATAAATTAGGTAAAAATAATACAGTTTGAGGTATATAAGTTACTATTAATAAAACAATTATTAAAACTATAAGCATTGGAATTAAATATCTTAATTGATCTTTTAAAGATACCTTTGCTATAGACCCTGAAACAAACAAACACACACCTAACGGAGGCGTACACATGCCTATTGTCAAGTTTACAACCATTACTAATCCAAAGTGTATTAAATCAATCCCAAATGCAGCAGCAAGTGGTAAAAACAAAGGAGTAAATATTACAATGGCACTTGTTGTATCTATAAATGTTCCAGCTATTAACAATATTATATTAATAACTAATAATAGTATAAATTTCGAATTCACATTATCACTTAAAAAAGCTCCAACTGATTGAGGTATATTATTCACAGTAATTACCCAAGTAAATAAAGAAGCAAATGCCACAACCAACAACACTTGTCCTGTTGACTTAGCTGCATCTAATAGTATTGCAGGCAAATCTTTTAGCTTTAGCTCTTTATATACGAATACACCAACTATCAAAGCATAAAATGTTGCAACAGTTGCTGACTCAGTAGGGCTGAAAAATCCAGTCATTATACCGCCAATTATAATTATGGGCATAATTAAAGCTAATATTGCATCTTTTCCTGCAATTAAAATATCTTTTAATGGAGCTCTTTCTTCTCTTCCTATATAGTTTTTCTTCTTCCCTAAGAAGTAAGAGTAAACCATCAGGCCAATTCCCATTAAAATTCCAGGAACAAATCCTCCTATAAACAACTTCGCCACACTGACATTTGCCATAACACCATATAGTAACAAAGGAATACTTGGTGGTATTATAGGGCCTATTGAACCTCCTGTGGCTAAGAGAGGTGCACAAAATTCTTTATCATACCCTTTCTCTATCATAATAGGAATCATTATTCCTCCTATTGCTGCAGTTGCTGCAATAGCAGAACCTGTTATAGCCGCAAAGAACATACACGCCAAGACACTTACCATAGCTAACCCACTTGGAAAATGACCTATTAGCAAATCCGCAAAATTTACAAGTCTATCACTCATTCCACCTTTGAGCATTAACCCTCCTGATAGGATAAATAGCGGTATTGCAGTTAAAGCAATACTATCTACACCAGTAAACATTCTCTGCACAACTACCAGTAAAGGATACCCATCTGCTGCAATTTGACCTAAAGATACTATTCCCAATGAAAAAGCTATAGGTAGGCCTAATAAAAACGATATAAATAAAATCAAAATAATCATTTATTAGTCCTCCTTACTTTCTTTTCTTATATTTAGAACATTGTTTTTTATTATTTCTAAATCATATAATACTAAATAAACTGCACTAATTGGTATAGCCATATAATAGTATGTCATTGGAATACCAATATATGGTGCTAATTGTGTTGACCCTGTTTGAGTAAATTTTATACCGAAATATACTAGGAATATAAAAAATAATAATAAAATAATATTTATTAATAATTCTAAGTACATACTTGCTTTTTTAGAAAGAAAGCTAAAAATTATATCAATATTAAGGTGATCTCCAGTTTTCAAACAATAGGCAGCTCCCAAAAATACTAAATAAACAAAACTTAATCGTATTACATCTTGCCCCCAAGCAACAGGATTATTAAATAAAAATCTCATTACAACTTGAAGAAATGTTACTATACCTAATACTGCTGTACTTATTATCATAGCAAACTTTAAAATTTTTTCTAAAATTTTCATGACTTCCTCCTATTTCTTCAGAAATTCTCTAACTTCTTCAACAAACTCTGGAGAAACTATTTTTGCAACCTCTGGTTTTTTATAAATATCATTTGTTGCTTCTACAAAAGATGCCTTTTCAGGTTCAGTAACAACCATTCCATTATCTTTTATTTCTTGTAAATAACCTTCTTCTTGTTCTGATACAACTTCTCTTTGTTTTATAGCAGCTTCCTTTGAAGCGGTTTCTATTACTTTTTGCTGTTCATCAGTTAATTTGTTAAAGAAATCTAGATTCATTATCATACTTACTGCGCCATAGGTATGACCATCTAAACATAAATATTTTTGTACTTCATAAAATTTTGAAGTTGCTATACTTGCTATAGGATTCTCTTGTCCATCTACCATTCCTTGTTGAAGTGCAGTATATAATTCATTGAATGAAACAGGAACTGCAGATGCATTTAAACTTTCCATTAAGGCAAACCAAATTGGTGCTTCTTGAACTCTAATTGATAAACCAGCCATATCTGAAACATTTTTTATTTCTTTTTTAGAATTTGTAAAATGTCTAAAACCTAATTCTCCAAATGCTAAATGTTTAAAGCCAGCTTCTTCAAATTGTGGGTTTAATTTTTCTGATATAATTCCGTCCAAAGCTCTATATGCTTCATCAGAATTTTCAAATAAATAAGGAATTGAAAGAATTTGAACTTCTGGTACCCATGCAGGTAATGTCCCGTCTGATGTAGCTACTGTCATTTGTATTGTTCCAAATTTAACTCCTTCTGCCGCTTCTCTTTCTCCGCCTAGAGATGCATTTGGATATACATCAATTTTAAAATCAGAAGACTCTTTTTCAACTAATTCTTTAAATAAGTTTGCAGCTATTGTGGATTGATGCTCTTCATTTCCGACACAGGCAATTTTAATCTCAATTTTATTTCCTTCTGAGCCACTTTGTTTGTCTACCGTTTTAGAAGTATTGCTATTTTTATTCCCACACCCTACTAGTGAAATAACCATCGTACATACAGCAATTATCTTAAGTATATTTTTTTTCATTATCTTTCCTCCTCGCTAATTACAGAAATTTTATAATTTAAATCTATTTTTTTGTTTAATTTTTTATCTATCATCTCAGACCTAAATCTAGAACCATATACAAAATTATTTTTTAAAGGCACAGTCCCTGAAAATATTATTGCATTATCAACATTTCCTATTCTATTTTCTAATTCACTAAGGATAGTCTCTACGGGCAATATATCTTTTAACGTTCCAGCCTGGTATTCTATTTCTTTATCATCTATAGTCACATAAGATCTCAACTCTATTTCATCCCAATGATCTTTTATGTGATCATAGTTCCAAACATCTTTTGATATAGGTTTTAAACAAACTTGTTTAGACTTTGGAACACTGACACTTTCAAGTTTTCTATCTGTGTGATCAGAACCTAATGCTATATAAATAGAATTATTTTTCTTTAAGATAACGTATTCACACTCTCCAGAAGTCATATCATCTACAAATTTTAAATCTATATTTTGAGTTACAAGTTCTTTAGAGCACTCAAATATAGTAGGAATTTTTTTAGGTGGTTTAACACCTAGCTCCCTTTCAAGTTCATCAATGTGTTCTTGAGTCTTTTTAATATCTCTACCAGCGTATCCTATAATATAAACCTTGTCATAGCCAAATTCTATAACTTCACTATCTAAATTAAAATTTTTTAATTCCAAAATTAAAGTACCTCCTATAAAGTGTATAAATCTTTTCTTCTATCTCTAAATACATTAATGCTACTTCTAATATTTTCAATAACTTTTAAATTAATAGCACCTATTTTTACTTCCTCAACATCGTCAGGATGTAATATGTACTCACCCCAAGGATCAATTATGGCACTATGTCCTCCAAATTTTGAATTCTCTGTCATTCCCAAGCTATTAACACAAACAACAAACATTTGATTTTCAATTGCTCTCGCTCTATTTAATGTATCCCAATGCATATTTCTAACTTCGGGCCAAGCAGCTGGTAAAAATAATATTTCTATATCTTCTAGTGCTGATTTTCTAATCCATTCAGGAAATCTCACATCATAACAAATACTCAAGCCACATTTAATACCATCCATTTTGAAAATACAAAGTTCAGATCCCGATTTAAAGTATTTATTTTCGCCTGATGGAGAAAATAAATGCACTTTATTATAACTAGCTATCTCTTTACCTTCCCTATCATATACATAACTTGTATTATACAACTCTCCATCTATTGTATTTGCAACGGATCCACCAATTATATTTACATTAAATTGTTTTGAAAGCTTGGATAGTAGATCTTTTGATCTTTTCCCTTCAATATCTGCTATTTCTTTTACATTATTTGGGAAAAAAGAAGTATTCCACATCTCTGGTAATACAATTACATCTGGAGTTTCACCTGCAGCTTCAACAATTTTCTTTTCTATCAACGCAAAATTTTTTTCTACATCTCCAAAAACTAAACTACACTGAATAATTGAAATTTTCATAATAACCTCCTTTAATTAGTTTGGTATACCATATACATAATACCAAACTAATTAAAGGAGGTCAATCTATTTTAAAATGTTTCTTATCATTCCAATTTTTTTATTATGTAAACAAAAAAATTGTTTACAGTTTGATTTCAACTATAAACAATTTCTAAATTTGTATAATATTTATCTTTTATTCTTTATCTTCACTTAAAATGTCTAAAGCCTTTTGAAGTTGAGTATCTGTACCCAAGTAATCAACACCTATTCCCACTATTTCCTCCGGCTCTGAAACTTCTATATCAGGTTTTATTCCTATGCCGTGAATATTTTCTCCATTAGGTAAAAAATATTCAAATGTAGTAAGAACTATACCATCTCCATTAAAAAACGGTATTTGACTTTGTCCTATTCCCTTTCCAAAGGAATTTTTCCCAATAATAGTTCCCCTATTATGGTCTTGTATTGCTCCTGATAGTATTTCTGAGGCTGATGCGCTTGCTTCGTTTATTAAAACTACTATTGGAACTTCTGTGTGCTCTGCATCTGATTTATAGTCAAAGACTCTTTCTTTTTTATTGTTTTCCGCATAGACAATAGTTCCCTCTGGAAGTAATGCATCTGCTATTTCTACAGCAGGATCTACTATCCCTCCGGGATTTCCCCTTAAGTCAATTACAAGTCCCTTTATATTTTCACTTTCTAAGCTATTTAAGTTTTCTTTAAAGTCATTTGCAGTTTCTTCTTTAAATTGTGTAATTCCAATATAACCTATTCCATCTATGTTTTTAGAAATTATTGTAGGATCTTTTATTTCTGCTCTTTTTATCTTTACATCAAAGACTTTGTTTTCTAAGGGTCTAAGTAACTTAATTGAAACTTCTGTTCCTTCTTTTCCCTTCATTGCAGTTACTGCATCGTTTATCTTATCAGCAGTGTAGTCATTTCCCTCTATATTTATTATTTTATCTCCTGACTTTATCCCTGCTTTTTCTGCAGGTGAGCCCTTTATCGGAGATATTACTGTTATTAAATTGTCTTCTCCTGCTGTAATTTCAACTCCAATTCCATAGAATTTACCTGTTAAGCTCTGAGTTGTATTTTCATATTCTGCAGCAGTCATATAGTATGAGTAAGGGTCTTTTAATCCTGCAAGTACTCCCTTTAACTCCCCTTCTTTTAATTCTTCATCTGTGACTGGGTATAAGTAGTTTTCTTTTACTATACTCTCCAAATTATCTAGTTTAACGTATTTATTTTCACTTACTATTGAAGTTCCAAAAGTCGTTAATCCAAAAGTTGCCACATTAGTTATAATTAAAAGTATTACGGCAAATATTAAACTGATTTTCTTTTTTTCTTTCATAAAATCCTCTTTTTATAAATAGTTTTGTGGATTTGTTGTCTTCCCGTTGACTCTAACTTCAAAGTGAAGGTGATTTCCCGTAGACATCCCAGTTGAACCCACTAGAGAAATTACATCGCCCTTTTTAACACTTTGCCCAACTTTAGCTTTTAAAACGCTATTGTGTCCATAAACTGTGACTATGTCCCCATGGTCAACCATTACTACATTTCCAAGTCCACTCATGCTTTTAGACATTATTACCGTTCCATCTTGTGCAGCAACTACTGGTGTTCCACCTGGGGCCGGAATATCTATTCCATCATGAGTTTTATATGTCTTTAGTATTGGGTGAAGTCTAGTCCCATATTGAGATGATAAACTGTGATATCCTGGAAGTGGCCAAGCCAATCTCGCTCCCGGATTCATCTTTACATCAATATTTTGTGAAGACCCCGAACTGGATCTGGTTATTTCCTGTTGAAGTCTTAATATTTCACTTTCAAGAGCAGCACTTTCTGCTTGAGCTGCATCGTAAGCTTTTTGATAGGCATCTATATCCGCTTCTAAAGAGGCCATATATGTTTGCTTTTGGCTACTAACTTCTTCATAGCTGTTTTTTTGTGATTGGAGATTATTTTTAGATACAACTAGAGTTTCCCTATCTCTATCTAATTTTTCCTTTGCCTGTTGAATTATATTTACCTGCTCTTCAATATAGTCTACAAGTTCTTTATCTGTCTTTGCTATTGTTGAAATTATCTCATTGTTTCTAATTAAATCCTCCATACTTCTTGAATTTAACAGAACCTCTAAGTAAGACACTTTTCCGTCCATGTACATTGCACGAACTCTTTCACCAAAGATTTCCTGTTTTTCTTTTAATTTTTCTTCAGCTTGCACAAGCTCTGCTTGAGTTTTTTCAATTTCTTCATTTAAAACTGCAATTTCTGACTCCAAACTGGAAATGCTTGAACTGAGTTCTATTATTTTTCCATCTAAATCAGCTATTTCACTTTGAACATTTTTTACAGTTTTTTTATTTTCTTCAATGTTTTTTTTGTTTTCATTTAGCTCTTTAGTCACTTCTTCCTTTTTTTGTTGTTTTTGTTCTTTTTGTTTTTCAAGTTGACTTGATGCAAATACGCTTTGTGTCGCTAATAATAAACTTAAGCCTACAACTAAAGGCACTTTATATTTCTTCATTTACTTACTCCTAAACATCTAAAAATCTCTCTGTGGACACTAGTGAACCCAAGTAACCTATTCCAGCACCTATACATATAAATATTACTGATAGGTTGCTTCTGATTTTATCAGGTGTGGAAATACTCATTCCAAATAAATTTTGAATTTTAACATTTACTTCTCCATATAAAAATTCATATCCATAGTAAACTATTAAAAAGGCAATCAGTGCCCCTACCACTCCAAATATTACGCCCTCTATTAAAAATGGACCTTTAATATAGGAATTTGTCGCACCTACATACTTCATTATGTTTATTTCCCGCTCCCTGTTGGTTACGGCAATTTTTATAGTGTTGTGTATTATGAGTACGGAAACCAGTAGTAGTATTAGTACTATTGCATATCCAATATACTTAATTCCCTTTTCAAATACCATCATTTTTTGAACTAGTTCATAGTGATAATCCACTCTTTCAATTCCCTCATGTTCTTTTATTTCACTTGCCATTTCACTTGCATAGGACAGATCTTTTAATGTCACTACTAGAGAAGCCGGCAAGGTATTTTCAGGAAGCGAATCAAGTATATAGGCCTTTTCTCCCAATCCCTCTTTAAAGGAATCCAAAGCTTGATCTTTTGAAGTATATTGAATTTTTTTAACTCTTTCATCTGATCCAATTTCACTTATTAAACTGTTTACGTCATTTGCAGGAAGTCCATCATCTAAGTAAACTACAACTTTATCCAGTTCTCCTCCTAAGTGATATACTGCCCCATTTATATTTAATATTAACAAAAATACAAAACCAAAAAGTGTCAACATTGCAGCTACAGATACAGTTGATGCCAAGGCCATAGTCATATTTCTCCTAAGTCCCTTAATGCTCTCCTTGATAATATTAAAAGCCTGTCTAATTATTTTCATAATAGCCACCCTTTTCAACATCAGTTGCAATACAGCCATTGGCAATTTTAATTACATGCTTTTGCATTTTATCTACAATACCTACTGCATGTGTTGCCATTATAACAGTAGTCCCTCTCTCATTTATTTTTATTAAAGCGTTCATAATTTCCCATGCAGTATCTGTATCTAGATTTCCTGTGGGCTCGTCACAAACTAATATGGGAGCATTGTTAACTATTGCTCTTGCTATAGATACCCTTTGAGATTCTCCACCTGATAGCTCGTCGGGATATGAAAGTGCCCTATTAGACAATCCCACAATCTCAAGAGACTCATTTACACTCTTTTTTATTTCTTTTTTGCTTGCACCTTGAATTTCAAGGGCATAAGCTACATTTTCAAATATAGTTTTTTTATCTAAAAGTCTAAAGTCCTGAAATACAACAGATATATTTCTTCTCAATTTTGGAATGTCTTTTTTTCTAAGTTTTGTTATATCAGTTCCACCTATTAGAATTTTTCCTCTAGTTACTTTTTCTTCTCTTATTAGCAGTTTAATCATAGTAGATTTACCAGCTCCACTATTTCCCACTAAAAATACAAAGTCACCTCTCGGTACTGATATATTAATATTTGAAAGTGCCATTACACCATTTGAATATTCTTTGTACACATTTTCAAATTCAATCATAACATTTCCTTTCCATTTTTAACTGTAATTATCAACTACATATTATATTACAAAAGAGTTACAAATTACAACATAAATTCACAATTTGCTCTATATTCAGTTGTTTTTAAGGCTTTTTTCATTGTTTTTTCAATGTTTCCTCAGTTTTTTTCATATTTTTTTTAATTTTTTTTAAAAGTAGTGTATAATGTTATTGGTTGGGGTGATGATAATGAATAAAAAAGAACTTAGAAGAGAACTCATAAAGAAAAGAGACAGTCTAAGCGAAGCTTTTATAACAGATGCTTCAAGAAAAATAACTGAAAATTTACTAAATCTTGATTTGTATAAGAACAGTACAAATATTTTTGTGTTTGTCAGCTATAAGTCTGAAGTAGACACCCACGATTTTATAAAAAAAGCCATATCCGATGGAAAAAACATCTATATTCCAGTAGTTGATAAGAAAACAAAGACAATGCAAATTTCCAAACTTGATAATTTTTCACAACTAAGTGAAAATTATATGGGAATACTTGAACCAAGAGAATCTGAATTAAATATTTCAAATCCAGAAATTTTAGATTTAATTATAACTCCTGGGCTTGCCTTTGATAAAAGTGGATATAGAATAGGTTATGGTGGCGGATTTTATGATAAATTTTTTGACTCATTGCAAAGAGATATTCCAAAACTTGGAATAGGATTTGAAGAACAATTCGTCGATAAATTGCCACATGAAGAATATGATATTCAAATAGATTTTTTTCTATCTGAAATAAATTTGCACACTAGGAGGAAGTAAGTACTAATGAAAAGGTATATAGGTACTGTTGTTAGAGGAATAAGAACTCCAATAGTTAAAAGTGGGGATGATCTCGTTGAAGTGGTATTTAATTCGATGCTTGATGCACTTGAATCTGAAAATATTCAAATGAGAGATCAAGATGTAGTTGCTGTAACTGAATCGCTCGTTGCAAGAAGTCAAGGAAATTATGCAGATACAGATCAAATAGCTAAAGACATAAATTCTAAATTTGATTCTGATATAGGTTTAGTATTTCCAATTCTAAGCAGAAATAGATTTTCTGTAATATTAAGAGCTATTGCACAAACTAATAAAAAAATACACATTTTGCTTTCCTATCCCTCAGATGAAATGGGAAACTGTTTAATGGATGAGAGAATACTATATCAAAAAGACATAAATCCATATTCTGAAGTTCTAAGTGAAGAAGAGTACACAGAACTATTTGGAAAAGAAGTAAAACATAGATTTACAGGAATTGATTATGTAAATTTATACAAAGAAATTGCACCTAATTGCGAAATCCATTTTTCAAATAATCCTAAGACAATTTTAAAATTCACTAAGGATATTTTAGTGTGTTCCGTACACTCTAGAAAGATGGTAAAGCAAGAACTTATCGATGCAGGGGCAAATAAAGTATATGGCCTTGACGAAATTCTAACAGAATCAGTTGACGGCTCCGGATATAATAGTGAATATGGTCTACTTGGAAGTAACCTATCCAGTGACCATTCAATAAAATTATTTCCAAGAGATGGCCAACCCTTTGTAGAAGCTCTACAAAAAAAATTATGTGATTACTCAAATAAACAAATAGAAGTTATGATTTATGGAGATGGAGCTTTTAAAGATCCTGTTGGAAAAATTTGGGAACTTGCAGATCCTGTAGTATCTCCAGCATATACTGAAGGCTTAAAGGGCACTCCAAATGAAATTAAAATAAAATATATTGCAGATACTGAGCTATCAGACGTAGATGATGAAACTGCACAGGAAATTTTAAAAGAAAAAATTTCTAATAAAGACAATGACTTAACTGGAACAAGTGAAACACTGGGAACTACTCCAAGACAAATTACAGACCTTTTAGGTTCTCTATGTGATTTAACTTCCGGCTCCGGAGATAAAGGTACTCCTGTAGTTTTCATCCAAGGATATTTTGATAACTTTGCAAGTATATAAATAAATAGCAATTAAAAAAACAGCTTAGGCTGTTTTTTTAATTGCTATTTACATTACTTTTATACCTTTGAATATTTGAATCACTTAAAAATTCATAGGCATTATTTATTTTTTGAAACATTTCAGTAGCTCCAGGATCTTTATTTATGTCGGGATGGTACATTTTAGCCATTTTCTTGTATGCAAGTTTTATCTCATACTTATCTGATGTATATGGCACTCCCAATATATCACAGGCCTCTTCATATTGTACTTTAAAGGACGATGGGCTAGTATAGCCTCCGCTTCCTTGATTTTGATTCTGCCCTTGATTGTAGTATCCACCTTGGCTCTGTCTAAAGAAGTCTTCAAAATCGGAAAAATCTCCAAAGCTCCAATAGCTCCCACCACTGTTTTCATTCCTCTTTCTCCACTCTTCTTCTTGAGCTTTTCGCTTTTCTTCTTCTCTTTTTATTCTCTCTTCTTCTTTTTTCTGTCTTTCTCTTTCTCTGTCTCTTCTGTATTTTTCTCCATAGTCTTCCATCTTTTCATAAGAAGCTTTTCTTCCCAATAAGTGGTAGTCTGCTTTGTCATAAAAGAACTCCGTTGCCATAAAGTGTATATACTTTAAATAAGATTCAGCAATTTTTCCTATAAATGGAATTACTATTGATAACACAATTAAACTGAGTATTACAGGATTAGACAGTAGCGCCCCTAAAAACCACGGGTTCATTAATACCATAATAAACAAACATCCACCCATTGAAAGTATTAATCCAAATACTTGTCTAAAAGATGAAAATACTGTCACTAAAATATTAACAACATATATCACAGCTCTTAGTACATAATCTATAACAGTTCCCAGTATTTTATAAAAATATCCTAGAATTTTATTCATTCTTTCTCCTCTTGTAATTCCTTAAAAATTCCTCATCTTCTATTTCCAGGTCTTTTTCACCTGCCAGAAATTCCAGATGATGTGTAATCTCGTGGTGTAGTGTTTCTCTTAATTTATCTTTTAATGCCTCTCTTGAAAAGTTTCCATATAATTGCATAAAAGAGCCATAGTATATTAAAATGCTCTTCCCCAAAATATCTCGCCTGTATCCACCTAGGCAAACTAAGTTTTCCGGATCTTCTGGATGATAGTTCACTTCGTCAACTATTCTAACGCCTCCATTTAATCCTGACAATATATTCTCCGGAAGTTCATCATATAACTCATTTAAAATATCTTCAAATTCTTCCCATCTATCTAATTCCATTTACTATCCACCTATAAAAAAAGCAGCTATTGCCGCTCAAACTTTTAATTTGACTCTTTATCATTGCCAAAATTAATTTCACAGCAATTTTAATTACTTTCCGAACAATTATACCATAACGACTCTGCTACTTAAAATAAATTTATATACTTACAGTTTTATTTTCCTCATTCTAATATCATCTATTCCAAATAAATTTCGACATACCGAATAAAATCCTATTCTATAGTCTGTTATAAAACATTTGATTTCATTTTCATCGCCTTCTACTAATTTTTCTTTTAACTGTCTTAATATAAAGTCACTTAAAAAGAAAAATTTAACATTGGGATACAATTCTAAAAATCTGTATTTTAATACACTTAAATTAGTATCCATTACAAATACCACTTCACTGTCTCCTACATATTCTCTAATTAAAGTAGATGTAATATAGGTATTTAAATCTCCATCGTGAATTGAATTTATTAAAATTTGTGAGTCCAGAACATTTTCAATATCCTCACCCTTTAAATAATTAAGTACATACTTATTTGAAAGAACCACTTTGTTCTTAGAATTTTCTTCTTTAATTAAGTGCATCATTTCACCTATGCCGTCTATAATTTCATAGTCTACTTGCCTATTTAAATTTAGAGATATTGCAGGATTAGTAGACACTAAAATTTTAATATATCTCTTTTCAACTGCACTTTGAAGTTTTAAGCTCATCTCTTTAACCTTCCAACTTCTAATTGAATATGGAAAGTTCTTATTGTCAGAAATCACTATGTAATTTTCATTGAATTTAGATTCAATACTGTTTAATATAGATATTCCACCAATGGAGTCATCTATAAATCCCACATTGCTAAACTTCATCATATCCTCCAACAGTACAAGTCATAAAGGCATATTTATACCTCTTTGCAAGTATACTATGTGCATATTTCATATCTTCACAGTTGTTAAACAATCCAAAAACTGAAGCTCCCGTTCCACTCATTAGCGAAACCGCCCCCAACTTTGAAAGTTCTTCTACTATAATTTTAATATCAGGATGCACTTTAAACACATAGTCCTGCATTTTATTTTCTAAAAGCGACTTTAAACTCAGTATAGATTTATTTTCCATACAGTTAACTATACCCTTAAAATCAATTCTGTTTTCATCAATTTTTAAATTTTCATATACAACTTTTGTTGAAATTTCATATCCCGGGTTTACTATTAAAACACTTACTCCTTCAAAAGGCGCAAGCTCTGTAAATTCTTCACCTATTCCCTCAGCCAGTACCGTTCCACCTTGTAGCATATATGGAAAATCAGCCCCCAAGCTTAAAGACATCTCTTTTAAATCTTCTAAACTTAAATTTAAATTGTATATCTTATTAAGGGCTTTAAGTGTTACTGCTCCATTTCCCGTCCCACCTGCAAGTCCTGCTGCCATTGGAATATTTTTTTTAAGTGTAATCTCTATTGGAAGTTCTCTTCCCACAAAATTACACATGACCTTCCAAGACTTGTAAATCAAATTGTCTTCAACTGGAACCTTTAAATCTGAATTTAATACAAATCCACTTTTTATTATGTTAAATTCCAATTCATCATATAGTGAAACTTTTTGCATTATTGTCTTTATATTGTGATATCCATCTTCTCTTTTATTTACTACATCAAGAGATAAGTTTATCTTTGCATATGATCTCGTCTTCATAATATACCTCAAAATAATTATAACATAAGATAAAACAAATCAAATTATAAATTTAAACTGCTTAAAAATTCTTAAATAAAAAAAGGCCCTATGGCCTTCTTATGAAATCTTTTTTACATCTTTATATTCAACATCATCTTCCAGAATTAATACTCTTACTGTTTTTGTCAACACATCAGAATAAGTAAAAGTTGATGTCGCCATTTCGTCTCCGTTTTCTAAGTCAATAGAGAATAAACTAGGATATACTGCTTTAAGTACTCCGTATTGTGTAATGTACTTTTTTCTTCCCTTGTTAGCTTTAACAATTACTTTTTTACCCAAGTTTTCTTCTAATTCGTTCTTGATTAACAACATTTCATTCATAGGCATATCCCTATCCCTTCTAGATCCAAATACAGATAATATTTACTTGAATAGTATAACATGTTTAATTTTAAAAATCAAGCAATATATTTTACTATCAAATGAATTCAAAGTCAATCATTTTTTTATTAAATTTTCATTACTTTAATCCTTTAAAAAAACTATATTTTAGCTGAGTATATAAACTACAATTTCCGGCAACAGTATTAGAGCTATAGTTGCAATAGGCTGACAGACTGCGTAGTATGGTGTAACGCTGTCGTCAGATATAGACACCAATACATTTAGTGACGGCGCCGACGTCATCGCCCCTGTGGTCGCTCCTAGGGCTGCAAATAGTGGTAACTTAAATATATATCTGGAAATTATAAATGCCACCGTTATAGTTGCCACACTCATAATCGCCCCTATAATAAATATAACAAATCCATACTTACTTAAAATTTCTAAAAATCCATGACCTGCATTTAATCCATTGTATGCTAAAAATAGCGAAATACCTAAATCTCTTAGTGCCTTTAGTGTTTGAACCGGAGCTTCTAGAGATATTCTTCCAATATGTCCTGCATTTGATATTAAAAGTCCTGCAATTAATGCTCCTCCTGAATTTCTAAGTGAAAATGTAGATGTTGGCCCAAGTTTTAGCTCTATTCCTCCTATTAGTGCCCCCAAAACAACTGTAAGACAGACTACAAAAATGCCGGTTTTATCTATTAGTATTAATTTGTTTAAAGTATCTTTTTTATTGCTCTCAAAGTTAAATTCTCTTAGTTTTTCTAACTCTTTGGAAGTATCTACTTTAAATAACTTTGGTATTATCTGAACAAATAACACTATTGAAAGTGTTCCAAAAATATAAGTTATACCATAACCTACACTTGCTATTGCATCACCTGTTATCTCTATAGTTGAGCCTAGAGAAGAGGTAGATGTGAGAGCTCCTGAAGATATTCCCAGTGCCAGAGAAGTGGGCATACCTGTAATTTTAACTGTAAGTACTACCATTATTCCACCTAAAATTACAACTCCCAGGGATGTACAAACAAAGGCCAAAAAGTTTCTCTTTAAATTTTTAAAAAAAGATGAGCCTGCAACTAATCCAACACAGCCCAAAAATAAAACTATTCCCACATCTCCCACTACACTTGGCATAGTAAAGCCTAAGTGTCCGGCTACCAGAGCAACTACTAAAACCCCTGAAACACCCAACTGAACACCTGCTATTTTAATTCTTCCAACTAAAAATCCCAGTGCCAATATTAAAAAAACCAACATTACTTGATTGTTTAAGCTGCTTAAATATGTATCCATTAAATTCATAGGCTACCTCCTATAGTAATAAGTATAGTCATTTTTTATGCTTATTTTATTAATACCCTTAAATGCCTATATTTAAAAAGAGTTGATATAATCAACTCTAGTTATCTCTTAAAGCTTGCCTAATTCTTCTCTCTGAATCTTTTTTGGCAATAGCCTCTCTCTTGTCATATAGTTTTTTACCTCTTGCCACAGCTAGTTGAACTTTTACTCTACCCCTATTTAAGTAGAGTTTTAGTGGTATTAGAGTATATCCCTTAGTCATTATATCTCTTTCAAGTCGTCTTATTTCATCTTTATGAAGTAGCAACTTCCTTTTTCTAAGAGGATCTACATTGTATATATTTCCCTGTTCATAGGGACTTATATGCATATTTTCAACAAAGACTTCTCCGTTTTTTATCTCTGCATAGGAATCAGCAATGTTTGCCTTTCCCTTTCTCAGAGATTTAACCTCTGTTCCCTTTAGTTCAATACCTGCTTCAATTGTATCTTCTATATAATAATCATGTCTTGCCTTTCTATTTGTGGCAAGAGCACCTTCTACTTTTTTAGCCATTTAATCACCTGCTATTTCAAAGTCTATAGTACCTCTAGTCGTATTTGTATTTACAACTTTTACTTTGACTCTATCCCCTATTTTGTAAACTTTCCCTGTGTCTCTACTAACGGCCGTATATTCATTTTCATTAAACTCATAGTACTCGCTCATTCTCTGATAGCTAATTAAACCCTCTATAGTGTTGTCAAGTTGAGCAAACATTCCAAAACTTGTAATTGAAGAAATAAATGCAGGATACTCCTCTCCAATTTTACTTTCCATATATTCTGCCATCTTAACAGATTCAACCATTCTCTCTGCCTCTTGTGCAGTACGCTCTGTGGCAGATACATGTTTTGCTACTTCAGGTAAAACTGAATTTAAATAGTCAACTCTACCATCAGTTAACTTATTATTTAAAACATCTTTTATTATTCTGTGTATTGTCAAATCTGAATATCTTCTTATTGGAGCTGTAAAGTGAGAATAGTACTTGGCAGCAAGTCCAAAGTGAATTTCTCTAACCTCGGAATACCTGGCTTTTTTAAGACTTCTAAGTACCAGTGTACTTACAAAAATACTCTCGTCTTTTCCCTTTACTTCATCTATTAATTCTTGAAAGCTCTTTGAATCTAAATTTTGAGTGTTTAGTTTATATCCCAAGTGTCGTATAACTGCATTTAGTGTAGTTATTTTTTCCTCTTCCGGTTCTTCGTGAATTCTATATAAAAAGGGAATTTCCATCCAAAAATATTGCTCTGCAACAGTTTCATTGCACACTAACATAAACTCTTCTATTAATTTATTTGCAACTCTTCGTTCTTCCCTGTTTATTTCCACAGGTCTGCCATTTTCATCTACTATTATTTCAGCCTCAGGAAAGTCAAAGTCTATTGCTCCACGGTCCATTCTCTTTTTTCTCAAAATATTGGCAAGTTCATCCATACTCTTAAGTTCTTCTTCTAAACCAAGAACACTTTCATCAACTCTAATACCTTCAATAAAGTCAGACACATCATCATATATAAGTCTCTTATTAGAACAAATTACACTTTCAACTATCTTATTGTTAACCACTTTTCCCTTTTTGTCTATTTCCATAATTACAGAGAGTGTAAGTCTGTCAAGGCCTTCATTTAAAGAACATATTCCATTTGACAGTTCTTCAGGAAGCATTGGCACTACTTTGTCTACTAAGTATATGGAGTTTCCTCTTCTATAAGCCTCATTGTCTATTTCATCGGCCTCTTTTACATAGTGAGATACATCTGCAATGTGAACTCCCAAACTTAAATTTCCATTGTCCAGTTTTTCTATAGAAACTGCATCGTCAAAGTCCTTTGAATCTCTTCCATCAATTGTAAATGTCTTTAATGCTCTTAAATCTTCTCTTCCTTCTAAGTCACTTTCTACTACAGAATTTGGAATATTTGAAGCTAACTTAAGAGTTCTCTTGTCAAATTCCATTGGCAAGTCTAAACTGGCTGCAATACTTAGTATGTCCACTCCTCTTTCATCTGCATATCCAAGGACTTGTATTACTTTGCCCTCCGGTTTTTTATTCTTTTCAGGCCACTTTTCTATTTTTATTATTACTTTTTGCCCGTCTCTTGCACCGGACATTTCTTTCTTTGGAATAAATACATCATAGGAAAACTTATCTTCATCGGGAATTACAAATCCAAAACTCTTTTTATCTTGAAATGTTCCAACTAATTTTTCGTTTGCTCTTTTTACTACAGCAATTACTACTGCTTCTGCACTGTCGCCTTTTTTATTTTCTGACATTTTGACAATAACTTCATCGCCATCTAGTGCAGAGCGCATATTATCACTTGATATAAATATATCTTCATCTTCTTGAAGTAAAAATCCAAACCCTCTTTTATTACCCTGTACTATTCCCTTTCGGTAATTTTTGTTGTCAATTGGAATGTATTTTTTCCCGTCAAAATAAAGATCTCCACTTTTTTCCAATTCTCTAAGTAACTTGTTGAAATCTAATTTTTCTTTGTTTTTAATATTAAATTTTTTCATGATTTGCTCTCTAGTCATAGGAGCTAAATCCTTTATTGATTCAAAAATTTTCTCTTTTATCATTATAGTTTTGCCCCATATGAAGTATTTTTAAATAAGTCGGAATCATATGAAGTAATATTTTCAGATTTTTGGTTATATCTAATTTTTGAAAGTTCAATTAATTTTGTAATTAGCTCTTTAAAGGAAATTCCACTTTCTTCCCATAGGTAAAACGCCAAAGAACCGGGAAGAGTGTTTATTTCATTTACATAGATATTATCCCCATCTAATAAAAAGTCTATTCTGGCATCTCCCATTGCATCAATTGCTCTAAATGCAAGTTTTGCATATTCTTCAATTTTTAATCTAAGTTCATCTGAGATATCTGCAGGAAGATTTTTCTTTTGATTTTTCATTCCCTTTGAGCCCTTTGCACCTGAAACGTATTTATCTTCATATTTAAGTAAGTCTTTCCAACCTATTGGCTCTTCACAAGCAGATACGATAACTTCATTTTCATAGCCTAAAACTGCCGCATTTATCTCTCTTGGATTTTCTACAGCTTTTTCAACTAATACTTTTCTGTCGTATCTTATTGCAACTTCCACAGCCTCGATAAAGCTCTCTCTGTTTTTAGCCTTGTTTATTCCCACAGATGAGCCAAGGTTCGCCGGTTTTACAAATAAATTATAGCCCAGTTCTTCTGCCTTATTTATTATTCTTTCCCTGTCTTCCCAATCTTCCCTATAGAAGTAAAAATAATCTGTCATTGGAATATTCTCTGATTGAAATACTTTTTTCATTATTACCTTGTCCATTCCCACTGCTGCAGGCATTACAGAACATCCCACATAGGGAAGAGATATTAGTTCAAGTAGCCCTTGAAAACATCCGTCTTCTCCATAAGTTCCATGAAGTGCTGGAAATACAATATCTATCTTTGAATAAACTTCCAATCCTTCACTTTCTTTTCCAAACAATCCTGATTTTTTAGAAGCCACTGTATATAAATTATTATCTCCATTATAGCCCTTAAAAAATACTTCCACAGCTTGAGAAAAATCACTGTTTTTAAAATTTGAAAAATCTTTTAGAGATTCTCCTGATAGAAATTTTCCATCTTTTGTAATGTATAGTGGAATCGGATTATACTTTGTCTTGTCCATATTTTCCATTATTTGCATTCCTGTAATTACAGAAACTTCATGCTCTACACTTCTACCCCCAAATACAACTGCTATATTTTCCATATACTCTCCTTAATCCTCACTGTAGTTATCAGGCAAGTCATTTTCAATTAACACTACATCTCCAACTTTTGTCAAGTGAGCTGATACTGACGTAGCCTCGGCTAAACTGTTAACTACAAATACGTTTTTCATATTGTATTTTGAATCTGACAGTCCCCTATATATTGGCTCTGTTCTCTTTTTGCCAACCAGTATTACAAAATCGCAAACTTTTGAAATTTCAAAACCTATTTTATAGTTTTCTTCTTCTTCCATATCTCCAAGCTCTACCATTCCCGGAGTTATTATTATCTTATTTCCATTTTTAAACTCGTTAACTACATCCAGAGCTGCTCTGAATCCAACAGGATTTGAATTAAAAGCATCATCTATTACTATTACACCTGTTCCGCCATCTACTATATTTAGTCTGTGCTCCACAGGTTCTACCTTTTTTACTCCAGATGCTATTTGCTCCAAGCTAAGTCCAAGTACGTAAGCTGCACAAGCTGCTGCAAGTAAATTTGAAATATTGTGAACTCCCAACAACTTACTTTCACAAGCCACTTCTCCTAGCTCTCTTATTACCAATGTAAAACTTGAGCCCTTTTCACTTACCTCAATGTCTTTTGCATAGACATCCAATTTTTCAATGTCCTTAGTTCCATATCTAATAGTTTTCTTTTCAGTTTTATCTGCCAATTCCCTTACATATTCATTGTCATAGTTAAATATTGCAACTCCGTCTTCCGGTAAGTCTTCTATTAATTCATACTTTGTTGCCATTATGTTCTCTATAGTCTTAAATAAGTGCATATGGGTTGGTCCAATTGCCGTAATTATACCTATGTCAGGTTGAACAAGCCTTGCAACTTCATCTATTTCACCTTTTTTGTAAGCACCAAGTTCTGCAATAAAAACTTCGCTCTCCTCTGTGAGTTCATTGTTTATTACCTTTGAAAGTCCCATTGGAGTGTTGTAAGAAGAAGGGGTATTTTTTACTCTCAGTCCCTCTGATAAAATTACATCGGCAATTACCTTCGTTGAGGTCTTTCCAAAAGAACCAGTAATACCCAAGACTTTTAAGCCTGACTCTTTTTTTAAACCTTTAATTTTCTCCTGTGCTGAAGTATAAAATCCCATATTAATTTTTTCTTCTCTTGGAATTGAAATCTTATTTGAAAGTATAATTACTCTGTATTCAAAATAATATAATAAAACTCCTAATGCAATTAACACTAATACTGTTAAGATAAAATTATTAGTTGCTTCATAGGTAATATTTGTAATAAGCGCTATAAATACTAAAATTACAATATTTAGTATTCTGTGAATTTTAAAAAGTCTCTTTGCCCTATCTGTCCATACAAGAGGAGTCTTTTCTTCAGTGTTTACCTTTGCCAAATGGTTTTTTAATTTTAAAAGACTCTCACCTTCTGATAAATTTATTTTGTACCAAAATTTATTTACTTTATCCTTGTTTTCTCTTATCCAATTTTTATAAGCTGTATTGTCATATCCTTCAAGTTGCAACATATGCAAAGGGTAATTACTTCTTATTACTCCAAAATAATACGTAATACAAAATACTATAAACTCAGCTATATATATTTTTACCATGTCTTCTCCTATCCTAAGAAGGAACTCATAACTGCACTGAAAGTTCCATAATCATCTATATAACTATAGTGTCCTGCATTTTTTAGCACTACAAGTCCACTATCCTTTATTTCTTTTTCAAAAATTTTCGCCATATATAGAGGCACATCTTCGTCTTTTTCGCCCCAAACTATAAGTGTTGGAGCCTTTATTTCTTTAAAGTGCTCTCTCGTCGATTCATTTACTACCTTTACAAAAGTCTTTCTCATTATTCCATCAGAGTTTTGATAGTCATCTGAGCCAAATTTTTCATAGAACTTCTTTATTCCCTCAGTGTTACTATTCCAAAAAAATAACTTAGTATATATAAATCTAAGTAATTTAAAAGAATACACCTTTAAATAATAACTAAAAGTTCTCTTTGGTATTATACCTGATGCATCTATTAGTATTAACTTTTCCACCATCTCAGGATGATTTGCTGCAAAAACACTTAAAGTTTTTCCACCGAAGGAATGTCCTATAAACGTTGCCTTCGATATATTTTTTAACCTTAAAAACTCAACTAGATATTTTTCATAGTCATAAGTTGAAAGAACTTCATCAGGTTCATCACTATCTCCAAATCCGGGAGCATCATAAGCGTAAATCTTATATTTTTTTGGAGCAGTATTTACAATAGGCATAATAGACTCTATATTTGCTCCCCACCCATGGAGTATTACTAGGGGTTCTCCCTCCCCCTGTTCTATATAACTAAGTTCAGTAGATAAAACTTTTATCTTACTCTTCTCCATTTTTCCTCCAAAAGATTATTTTTTCAAATCTTCTTCATCTATATATACTATATTATCTGTATCTCTTTTTTCAAAATCTTCTGTCTTTTCAACAGTGCTGCCACTGCCAAGTTTTATTTTCAAAGCTTCTATTTTAGCAACTACCCTATCTATTTCCAATATCTCATCTTCAATATAGCTGTTGGTATAATTGCTCAGCTTGTTGTGCTCACTATAAAAAGCTTCTCCTATATTTCTATATAAATCTGAAAGTTTTCTCTCTTCTTTTGAAATTTCAAGCCTTAAGAGAGTTTGTTCCTTTAATTCTTTTGAGTTAAATTGTATTTTTTTAGCTACTTCGCCTACATTTTCTCTTAAATTATCCAAATTCTCAGATAAATTATCTAATAAAGACATAAATTTCACCTCTAATCTTTCTTATTATATCAAAGAATTGCTATTTTTTAAATGTTTCAACTAAATCAATGTGGGTAAATAATTTATATTATTGTTAGGAGGATTTTTGTGGAAAAATTAAGACTTTATATTGCTACTTACTGTCCATACTCTAGAAGAGTAACTTTTTTTATAAAAGATCACAATTTACAAAATATAGAAATAGTTGACATCAATAAGGACAAAGAAGCTAGAGACTACCTCAATAGAGTTGGGGGTAGAAGCCAAACACCCTGTCTGTTCATTGGAGAAAAACCTCTCTATGAATCAAATGATATAATTAACTACCTATATAGAAATTTTGTAAAAGAATAATTTATATTTAAGCTGGAGGAATACATGGAAAATTTGAAATTATTTGTTGGAACATTTTGTCCATTTTGTGTAAAAGTTGAAAGATTTATGGAAGAAAATAATATTAAAAATGTGGACATTGTAAATATTGACACTGATGTAGAAGCTAGAAACTTTTTAGTTGAACATGGCGGAAAAAGACAAGTTCCCTGCCTATTTGCAGGTGACAAACCACTTTACGAGTCAAATGATATAATAGAATTTTTAAAAAAGACCAGCTTATAAGCTGGTCTTTTAGTTTATTTCACAAATTAAAATATCTCCACTTCCACTTAACTCTACTTTTTCTTCACTTTGGATTAATATAGCGCTAAACTCTTCAAATGCACTTCCATTTGCCATTAATTTTGAATTAAAGTTAAATATTATCATTTCTTTAGAATTATTTTCAACTTCTCTTATTCCGTTTACTTTAAGAGAGTACATATCTCCATCTAGCTCACTTTTAATAATTAAGTTATAGTCCCTAACTTTACTATATCCTGTTACGCTATCTGAGCCTTTAAATTCATAGACTTCATAGGGTTTTAAGTTGATTTCATCTTCTGAATTCATCATCTTCATATCTCCATCTAGGGGAGTTATATATCTGGTAAATCCACTGTAGTCAGTAAATACACTCTTATCTAAATCACAAGTTGCCGAAGAAATTCTATAGTCAAAATTTCTCTTTGAAACACTGGCGTCAGCTGGGCTAATATAAATTTCAGATGTTGTTCCGCCACTCCAGTCTGTAGTTATAAATTCACTTTTTTTAATTTTTTTCATAATTTACACCTCATTTTTTATTACAACGGTAAAAATTTTGATGCCAGTCCAAAGTATATTAACAGTACTACTGAGTCAATTATAGTAGTAATAAGTGCAGAAGCCATTATTGCAGGGTCTAAATTTACTCTCTTTACAAGCATTGGAAGTGTAGCTCCCAAAAACTTTGACAACACTACTGTAATTAACATTGTAAATGAAACTAATATTGCAATTACTACAGGTGTTTTTGCAATAAATATAAGTCTTAAAAAGTTTACAAAACTAAGTATTGAACCGCAAATAAGTCCGACTTCAACTTCCTTAAGCATAACTTTAACTGAATCTGAAAGTCCGATTTCCCCTGTTGCCAGTGCACGAATAACTGTAGTTGAAGATTGAGAACCGGAATTCCCTCCTGTGTCAGTCATCATTGGAATAAATGTATTTAAAATCATATACTCCACTAAAATATAATTGTACCTATTAATTATTCCACCTGTAAATGTAGCAGAAATCATTAAAATTAACAGCCAAGGAATTCTGTTTTTTGAAAGTTGCCAAGGTGTTTGGTCTAAGTATTCATCTTCAGATGGATTAATTGCAGCCATCTTGTGAAAGTCCTCAGTTGTCTCCGCTTCAACTACATCCATTATATCGTCAAATGTTATAATTCCACACAGTCTATGCTCGCCATCTACTACGGGAAGTGCAATATACCCATATTTTATAAAAGCATCTGCTACTTCTTCTCTGTCATCTAATGTATTTACACTTACTACGTCTTCTATCATTATATCTTTTATCTTCTTATCTTCATCAGATATTACAATAGTTCTAAGAGACACAAACCCTATTAACATTTTATATTCATTTTCAACGTAACAGGTATAGATGGTCTCCTTGTCCATTCCAACTTCTTTTATGTGCTCCATTGCCTCTTTAACAGTCATATCTTCTGTAAAGTTCACATACTCTATAGTCATTATCGAGCCGGCGGAGTCTTCAGGATATCTTAAAAATTCATTTATTAATTTTCTTTCGCTGGCTGGCGTATTCTTTAAAACTTTCGTCACAACGTTAGCCGGCATTTCTTCCAATATGTCAATTCTGTCGTCAAAGTTCAATTCTTCTATTATTGAGTTAAGTTCGGGCTCTGTAATAGAAGTTACTATTCTAAGTTGGTCATTTAGCTCCATATATGAAAATACTTCTGCACTTTTTTCTTTAGGAAGCATCCTAAACACTAAGAGCATGTCCTTATCTTCCATGTCTTCAATTATTTCAGCTATATCTACAACATTTTTTAATTCTGAGACAGATTCTTTTAATTCTTTTATTTCTTTTTTATCAATTAAGTCTTTAAAATATTCTCTATACTCTTTATATTCTTGATATTCCATGGATTTGCATTCGCCTCACTTTCGCACAATCTTTTTAATCTATTCAAATATAACATAAATAGAGGTGTAATTCAAAGCTTAGAAAGATACTGTAACTCTGGAAACTTCAAATTTCAACACTAAACCAACTTTTACTTTTAAAATTTTTAACAATTATTTGATATTATAAACTCTTAGGAATATAATTAATAAGACTAAATTTTAAGGGGTACTATATGGAAAAGAATAAAACGACTTACGGATTGCCCACAGCTATAGCTATGATTGTGGGAATCGTAATCGGCTCTGGAATATTTTTTAAAGCCGATGATATTTTAATTGCCACTGGAGGCAATGTTAAATTGGGATTATTAGTGCTTTTAATTGGCGCTACAGCAATAATCTTTGGATCTCTATCCCTTTCTGAATTTGCATTTAGAAGTACTTCTACGGGAGGTTTTGTAGGGTATTTTGAGGAATTTATAAGTTCAAAAACCGCTTCGGGATTTGGATACTTTCAAACATTTATATACTATCCTTCAATTGCAGTTGTAGTATCTTGGGCAAGTATTATATTTGGCTCTATGATTTTTAATGTGTCACTTTCTTTAGAAGTACAGCTTTTAATTGCATATTTACTGCTAATAACATTAATTTTTACAAATACAGTTTCAAAGAGATTGGGAGGATACTTTCAAAATGTTTCAACAGTAATAAAATTAATACCGCTATTTACTATTGCAATAGTTGGAATATTTTTTAAGGGATCACCTCCTGAAATTCCACAAGGCGTGCCACTTGTGCTACCTAAGTCTGTGGGGATAAGTTGGATTACTTCCCTTGCACCAATTGCATTTTCCTTTGACGGTTGGCCAATAGCAACTTCTATTTCTCAAGAAGTTAAAAATCCGCAAAAGACTATGCCAAAGGCTCTGGTAACTGCTCCAATTTTAATTTTAATATCCTATTTACTCTACTTTTATGGAATTACAAAAATATGTGGTCCCACTTATATTATGACTATGCAGGACTACTCCGTATACAAAGTCTCAGAGTTAATATTTGGAGATCTTGGTGCTAAAATTATGATTACATTTATAACCATTGCCATTATGGGCGTTGTAAATGGTGTACTACTTGGGGGAATTAGAATGCCTCAAGCTCTTGCTGAAAAAAATATTTGCTTTAATAAAAGCGTGGCAAAAGTTGATGAGAAGTATGGACTTTCAATTAAATCTTCAATAATATTTGCACTTATTTGTACTGTCTGGATGTTTATACACTATATAACTCAAAAGTTAAATTTGCTAAATGAAAGAGATGTTTCAGAAATAGCCATAGTATTTGGAAATGCCGTAAACATATTACTCTATTTAAAAGTTTTAAATTTTTATAAAAGCGGTGAAATTGAAAGTAAGCTAAGAGGTCTTATTGCTCCAATATTTGCAATTATCGGCTCACTTATTATACTCTTTGGTGGAATTATTTCCTCACCACTTTACATTGGAGTATATTTAATTGTATGTCTGTTAGTATTTTTACTGGGATTTTATAAAAATAAATAATTTTAAAATTTAAGTGCTATTAAAATATCTTTTAACATTAATACAAACCCTGTTTATGGAGATAAGCAGGGTTTTAAATATTTAACACGCCTTTAAAGTGTTAAATTACTATATTTATTTTTTTGGCACCTTGTTTAAAATCAAATATAGAAATATAATTAGAGATAGGTGATTTTATGAACAGAAAAAAAGCGAAAAATATTCTTTCTATTAACAATTTAAAAAAAATTCTAATTATAACAGTGGGCGTTTTTATTATAAGTCTTGGGTTGTACTTCTTTATGATTCCCAATAACTTAGCTGCAGGAGGAGCTACTGGCTTTGCAATTTTAATTTCTTCCTTCCTGAAAAAATTGCCCATTAGTTTAATAATTTTACTCTTAAATATAATTTTAAATGTAACCGGAATAATATTTATTGGCAGAGAATTTGGAGCCTATACTATTTATGCTTCAGTGATTCTCTCCCTATTTTTAAGAATTTTTGAAGTTTTTATCCCAATTACAAGTCCAATTTCTGATGACTTGTTTATAAATTTAATTTTTGGAATTTTACTACAGGGCGTAGGAGTAGGATTGGTAATAAATACTGGGGCCTCAACAGGTGGAACAGACGTCCTTGGAAAAATTATTGAAAAGTACACAAGATTGTCCTTTGGAACGAGTTTGGCAATAATAGACGGATTTATAACTATAGGGGCAATACTTAGATTTGGACCTACAGTGGGAATGTATGCTTTACTTGGGGTTGCAATGAACTCTTTAATTATTGACAAAATGTTACAGGGCTTTAACTCAAAGTACAATATAACTATAATTTCAGATAATGTAGATGTAATAAATAAGTTTATATTAAACGACATTACTAGGGGCAGTACTATTTACTCTGCTGAAGGAGGCTATTCAAGTGCTCCTAAGAAAATTTTAACAACAGTTGTAGATAGAAAAGACTATATTGTACTTCGTGAATTTGTAAGGTCAATTGACGAAAAAGCTTTTATGTTTATATATCCGGTCTCAGAAGTAGAAGGCGAAGGATTTACATATGATTAAATCCATAAAAAACGTGCTGAATTTTCAGCACGTTTTTTTAAACTTCTATTTGCCAACCCTCTGGTCCTTTTTTTCTAGCCCATTGAATATCTGTAAGCTCATCATATAGGTGTTGGCTCACTTTTCCAATTTCTCCATTATTTATAACTACTTTTTCGCCGTTGTAAAAAAGTTCTCCTACAGGACTTACTACCGCTGCAGTTCCCGTTCCAAATACTTCTAGCAACTTCCCTTTTTTGTGAAGGTCCATTATTTCATCTATTGCTATTTTCTTTTCAACTACTTTTTGTCCTTCAGCTTTTAAGAGTTCTATTATGGACTTTCTGGTTATTCCCGAAAGTATACTTCCGTTTAATTCAGGTGTTATTATTCCATCGTCAGTTACAAAAAATATATTCATTGAACCAACTTCTTCAACGTATTTTCTATCTACACCATCAATCCACAAAACTTGAAAATATCCATTTTCTTCAGCTTCAATTTGACTCTTTAAACTTGCTGCGTAATTTCCTCCGGCCTTTGCAGTTCCAATTCCACCTTTTACAGCACGAACATACTTGTCCTCAACGTAAATTTTCATTGGTGCCAAACCATCTTTGTAGTACGGTCCACTTGGGCTTAAAATTATCATAAGCAAGTATGAATCACTTGGATGAACTCCAAGTTTTGGCTCTGTAGCTATTATAAAAGGTCTTATATAAAGCGACGCTTCCTTTGAATCCGGAACCCAATCTCTTTCAATATCTATTAATTTTTTTAAAGCTTCCATCATAAATTCTTCATCTACTGGCGGAATACAAAGTCTATCATTTGACTCATTCATTCTCTTAAAGTTTTCATCTGCTCTAAACAAATATACTTTTCCATCATTTTTATAAGCTTTTAATCCTTCAAATATTGTCTGTCCATAGTGAAGCCCCATTGCTGAAGGTTGAATCTCTATATTTCCGTAGGGGACAATTCTTGGATCATTCCATCCGTTTTTTTCATCATAGTCCATAAGAAACATATAATCTGTAAAATACGTTCCAAATCCAAGTTTGTTTTCATCTTTAATTTTTTCTTTGAGTTTTAAACTCTTCTCAAACCTAATATCCATATTCCCCTCCATTTTTAAGTAAATAATTTTACGCCACTTTTCTTAATCATAAATTATAGCACCTTTAGCACGTTGCCACAACATAATTTAACTACCATCATATAGCTATTACCACTATTGTCTCTAAAACAGTAGTGGTAATAAATTATATTTTAATTAAACTATTCCAATACTGCTCCCTTGTCAGAGCTGGTAACCAGTTTTTGATACCTTCCAAGCCAACCTTTTATAGGTTCTCTTTCCTTTGGAATAAAAGTTTTCATTCTGGCATTTAGTTCATCGTCAGTTATTTTTAAGTTTAAGGAATAATTTGGAATGTCTATTTCAATAATGTCGCCTTCTTTTATTATTCCTATTTCTCCTCCGGCGCTTGCCTCAGGAGATACGTGTCCAATTGACGCTCCTCTTGATGCACCTGAAAATCTTCCATCTGTAATAAGTGCTACAGATTTGTCCAATTTCATTCCGGCAAGGGCACTTGTCGGATTTAACATCTCTCTCATTCCAGGGCCGCCCTTTGGACCTTCATACCTAATTACCACTACATCACCGGCTTTTATTTCTCCACTGTAAATTGCCTTAATGGCGAATTCTTCACAGTCAAAAACTCTAGCCGGTCCCTCGTGTACAAGCATTTCATCTGCTACGGCACTTCTCTTAACTACTGCACCTTTTTTTGCTATGTTCCCCCATAAAATTGCCAAGCCACCTGTTTCACTGTATGGATTATCTATAGGTCTTATAATATTAGTATCCCTTATAAAAGAATTTTTAATATTTTCTCCTACTGATTTTCCCGATGCAGTTATTAAACTGGTGTCAAGTAATTCCCTCTTAGTCAGTTCTTTTTGCACTGCTCCTATTCCACCTGCAAAATATAGCTCTTGCATATGAGTAGGTCCTGCCGGTGCAAGGTGACAGAGATTTGGAACTCTTTCACTTACTTCATTTATTAAATTTAAGTCCAGTGGCACTTCAGCCTCGTGAGCTATAGCCAATAGATGAAGCACAGTATTTGTTGAACAGCCCAAAGCCATATCACAAACTAGAGCATTTTTAACTGACTTGTCATTTATAATATCCCTTATTTTTATATCTTCTCTTAATAAATCCATTACAGCCATTCCACTTTTCTTTGCAAGTGCAAGTCTTTCAGAATAAACTGCCGGAACAGTTCCATTTCCTGGAAGTGCAAGGCCTATTGCCTCAGAAAGACAGTTCATACTGTTTGCTGTGTACATTCCGGCGCAACTTCCACAAGTTGGACAGGAATTGTGTTCAAATTCAGATAGTTTTTCTTCAGTAATCATTCCCGCTTTAAAACTTCCCACAGCTTCAAACATAGAAGACAAACTTATTTCATCTCCTCCATTTAAACCCGCCAACATCGGTCCTCCACTTACAAGTACTGTTGGTAAATTCAACCTAAGTGCACCCATAATCATTCCCGGAACTATTTTGTCGCAGTTTGGAACCAGTACCAGTGCATCTAATCCGTGGGCAATTGCCATTGATTCAAGGCTGTCTGCTATTAATTCTCTACTTGGAAGGGAGTACTTCATTCCAATATGTCCCATTGCAATTCCATCACATACACCTATTGATGGAATCATTATTGGAGTTCCGCCATTCATTAAAACTCCCGTCTTTACACTTTCAACCATTTTATCTAGGTTGACGTGTCCCGGAACTATCTCACTAAAGGCACTTATTACACCCACTAAGGGTCTATCAAGTTGTTCTTTGACATATCCCATGGCGTAAAATAAACTCCTGTTAGGCGCTCTCTCTACCCCTCTTATTACATCATCACTTCTTAAGTTCATAAATACTCCCCTATTTTTTAACCTTTATTTTTTTAACCAGCTCATCATATCTCTTAGTTCTTTTCCAACTTCTTCAAGTTGATGTTCACTTTCTTTTCTTCTTGTAGTTAAGAAGTTGATTTTTCTTCCAGATGAGAACTCTGTCATAAAGTCACTTGCAAATTTTCCTGTTTGAATGTCATTTAAAACTTCTTTCATATTTTGTTTTGTCTCATCAGTGATAACTCTCTTTCCAGCTACATAGTCGCCATATTCAGCTGTATTTGATATAGAGTATCTCATTCCTGCAAATCCACCTTCGTTGATCATGTCAACTATTAGCTTCATTTCATGTATACATTCAAAATATGCCATTTCAGGTTCATATCCGGCTTCTACAAGAGTTTCAAATCCAACTTTCATAAGTTCCGTAACGCCACCGCAAAGTACAGCTTGCTCTCCAAATAAATCTGTCTCAGTTTCTTCTTTAAATGTAGTTTCAAGAATTCCAGCTCTTCCAGCTCCGATTCCGGATGCATATGCCAGTGCTTTTTCCTTTGCCTGTCCTGTGGCATCTTGGTAAACTGCAATTAGTGAAGGAACTCCATGACCTAACTCATACTGACTTCTTACAGTATGTCCAGGTCCCTTTGGTGCTACCATTATTACATCTATGTCCTCTTGAGGAGTTACTAAATTATAATGTATGTTAAATCCGTGAGCATACATTAATGTATTTCCCTTTTCCATATTTGGCTCTATTTTTTCATGATATAGGTCTGCTGATATTTCATCTGGTACAAGCATCATAACCATGTCAGCTTTTTTTGCAGCTTCTTCTACGTTATATACTTTTATTCCAAATTCTTCTGCAACTTTTCTTGATTTGCTGTTTTCACCAAGTCCAACTATAACATTAACTCCACTTTCCTTTAAGTTCAGTGCATGAGCATGTCCTTGACTTCCAAATCCCATTATTGCCACTGTCTTATTTGCCAACATCTCTAAGTTACAATCTTTATCATAATATTTATTTACCATTTTTATATCCCCCTAAATTCTCTTCATACCAGTTACGCCGGTTCTGCAAATTTCCACTATCTCATAATCTTCTTCCAGTACTTTTAAAAAGGCATTGATTTTTACAGGTTTACCTGTCAACTCAATTATCATACTGCTTGGCGATAAGTCTACCACACTTGCCTTGTATATCTTTGCAATTTCTGCAATCTCTGCTCTGTTAGTTTCGTCTGTCTTTACCTTTACAAGTACAATTTCTCTAAATACACACTCTCTTTGATCCAGCACTTCTATATCTCTAACTTCTTCTAATTTATCAGTTTGAGATACAATTTGGTGCAGTTCATTTTTCTCTACAATAACTGTTAAAGTTATTCTTGAAAAATCCGGATCATCTGTTGCCGATACTGTAAGTGTCTCTATGTTAAATCCCCTTCGGGCAAACAGTGAAGAGATTCTCGCCAATATCCCTGCGTTATTTTCTACTAATATGCTTATAACTTCAAAACTAGCCATCTCACCACCCCAATATTAAGTCTTCTACAGTTCCACCTGCTGGTATCATAGGTAAAACTACTTCATCTTCATTTATCTTAACTTCTATTATTGTTGGACCATTTTGTTTTACACTATCATCAAAGCTATTTCTAAATTCTTCAATGTTACTGCAACTATACCCCTTGGCCCCAAAGGCATCAGCTAATTTAACGTAGTCAGTTTGTTTGTCATAGTCTGTCTGACTATATCTGTCACTATATAAAAAGTGTTGCCACTGTCTAACCATTCCCAGTTTATTGTTGTTCATTACAATAGTTATAATTTTTATTCCATACTTTACAGCAGTGGTAACTTCATTCATATTCATGTGAAAAGATCCATCTCCCGTTATTAAAACTACAGGTCTATTTGGATTTGCAAGTTTAGCTCCAATTGAAGCTCCATATCCAAATCCCATAGTTCCAAGCCCCGCACTTGTAAGGAAACTTCTTGGATTTGTCTTTCCACAGTACTGAGCTGCCCACATTTGATGTTGTCCTACGTCTGTAACTATAATAAAGTCCTCTCCCAGCACTTCAGATACGTACTTCATAACTTGGTGAGGTTTTATTTCATCTTCGCTGTCTTCGGGAACATAGTCTTTTTCTTTGTACTTTCTAAGAGTGGCTAACCACTCACTTCTGTTTCTCTCTTCAATTAGAGGAAGTAAATTCTTTAAAATTACTTTTATATCTCCAACTATTCCAAAGTCAACAAGTACATTTTTATCTATTTCACTTTTGTCTATGTCAATTTGGACAATTTTGGCATTGGGAGCAAAGTGTTTAGTATTTAATGCAACTCTATCTGAAAATCTTGCTCCTATGGCAAGTACTAAGTCTGCATTTTCCATTGCATAATTACTGCTAACTCTGCCATGCATTCCAACCATTCCAAAGTTGAGTTCATCTTCATATCCAAGTACACCTATTGCCATAAGTGTATTACAGGCAGGGATTTTATTTTTATTAATTAAATCTCTAAGCTCTTTATAGCTCTCTGAATTTGTAACCCCACCACCACAGTATATAAACGGCCTCTCTGATTTATTTATAAGTTCAGCAAGTTTTTCCAACTCACCTTCATCAAAACTTTCATTTTTTTGAATTTCCAATCTCTCTTTTGGCTCATACTCTGTATAGCTAAGGATTATATCCTTTGGAACATCTACAAGAACCGGTCCTTTTCTTCCCGTATTTGCAATTTTAAAAGCTCTTCTTATAGTATCTTGTAGTTCACTTATGTCTCTTACTACAAAATTGTGCTTTGTTATTGGCATTGTTATTCCGGTGATGTAAATTTCTTGAAAACTGTCTTTTCCAATTAAACTTGTTGGTACATTTCCTGTAATGCACACCATTGGAATACTATCCATGAAGGCAGTTGCAATTCCCGTGACAAGATTTGTAGCTCCCGGTCCACTGGTTGCCAAAGCTACTCCGGTTTTACCCGTGCTTCGTCCATAGCCGTCTGCAGCATGTGCAGCTCCGCTTTCATCACATGTCAATATATGATTAATCTCATCTCTATAATCATAAAGAGCATTGTATATATCTATTACGGCACCACCTGGATATCCGAAAATAGTTTCAACACCCTCGTCTATAAGTGTTTTTATTATTATATCTGCTCCTTTATATTCCACACAATCACCTTCCTTAAGCACTTACTAAATTATTCTTCTACTTTAACCCAAGCTCTTTTCCCGTTCCATTCCAGCTCTACCTTTAAATCATAGAGTCCTGACAGATTTTCACTTGTCAAAACATCTTCTTTTAATCCTGATTTGTAAATTTTCCCATCTTTTATCAGCATTACATTTGTTATAAATTCCATAATTTCATTAATGTCATGAGTTATATAAATTAAATTTGTTTGCTCATCTATTTTTTCCAAAGTTCTAAGCAAATTTTCTCTTTGATATAAATCAAGTGATGCACAGGGTTCATCCAGTATTAGTACTCTTGGATTTGAAATTAAACTTCTCACAACCAGTACTTTTTTTCTCTCCCCCTGTGATAAATTTCCATATTTTTTATCTGACAAGTTCCCTAGAGAAAATTTTTTAATATAGCCAACAGTTTTTTCAAATTCAAATTCTCTTACTTCGTCATAAATTCCTATGGTCTTTTTTATCCCTGACAGAACTATGTCAAAGACACTTTGTTTATTTAACACCTCGTCAAATCTGTCCATTGTAGAAGATACTATTCCTATTTGACTCTTTACAGTGTTCCAATTTCCCCTTCCAAACTCTGTTCCAAAAGCACTTACGCTTCCCCTTGAGGGTACTGTATATGCCATTAACATTGAAAAAAGTGTAGACTTTCCCGAGCCGTTTGGTCCAAGTATTGCCCAGTTTTCACCACTGTTTAATTTAAAACTCACATTGTCTATTATCTTCCTATCATCTCTAATAAATGATACATTTTTATATTCAATCATTTTATTCTCTTAATCACTTCTCTTGTAATTTCTTTTGTTCCCAAGTAGTTTTCACTGTCTAAGTCAAAAGTTCTAAATCCCTCTTCTAACACTTCTTCCACTGCTCTTTCAATAATAAGTGCTTCTCTTTCCATTTTAAAAGAGTACCTAAGCATCATTGCACAAGATAGTATTGTAGCAAGTGGATTTGCCAAATTTTTCCCGGCAATGTCAGGTGCTGAACCGTGAATCGGCTCGTAAAGTCCAAGTTTTTCTCCCAGACTTGCCGAAGGTAAAAGTCCAATAGATCCTGAAATTTGACTTGCCTCATCTGATAGTATGTCTCCAAATATGTTGTTTGTAAGGATACAGTCAAAAGATGACGGATTTCTGACTAATTGCATTGCAGCATTGTCCACATACATAAAGTCCAGCTCTACATCACTATACTCTGCTGCAACCTTTTGAACTACCTCTCTCCAAAGCTTTGAAGAGTCCAGTACATTTGCCTTGTCAACTAAGGTGACTTTTTTTCTTCTAAGTCTGCTCATTTCAAAGGCATATCTGGCAATTCTCTCTATTTCAACTTCATTGTATCTCTCTTCATCATAAGCCGTTTTTATTCCATTTTCTATAAGTGTATCTCTCTTTCCAAAGTATATTCCACCCATTAGTTCCCTTACTATTACAATGTCCACATCTTTAATGTACTCAGGTTTTAAAGGAGAATTGTCTTTTAAAGAGTCGTATATTTTACAAGGTCTTAAATTGGCATATACTTCAAGAGATTTTCTAAGTCTTAAAAGTCCCTTTTCAGGTCTTTTTTCCGATTCAATTTCATCCCACTTCTTTCCGCCTACTGCTCCCAGTAAAATTGCGTCTGAACTTTTACAAATTTCTTCAGTTTCTCTTGGAAATGGATCGTCATAGTTGTCAATGGCATCTCCTCCAACTTTTGCAAAGTTGTATTCAAATTCCACATTTGAAATTTCTTCAATTTTATTTAGGACTTCAATGCCGCAATCTACAACTTCAGGACCTATTCCATCCCCTTTTAATACAGCTATTTTCTTTTTCATAGGCGGTGTTTCTCCTCATATTCTTCAATTTTATCAAGATGTGTCAATATTTCTTCTATACTGTCTTCACCTTTTAAAAGTTTTTCTCTAAATGCCTCTTCAAAATCAAATTGAAATTTTACATCTCCACAAGCTACACTTCCCTCGGCAAGATCTACTGTAACTTCTTCTCCCTTATTTACTTCTTCTATTAATTTAATTCTATCTTCTCTACTTAATACAATTGGAAGATTTAAATTATTAATCCAGTTCATGTAAAATATTGGAGAGTAGCTGCCCGCTATTACTACTTTAAATCCATAGTCTTGTAGCGCCCATGCTGCATGTTCTCTAGATGAACCACAGCCAAAGTTTTCACCTGCTATTAAAATTAAATTATCTTTTTTATCTTTTTTATTTAGTTCAAAATCTTCTATTTCCATTCCGGATTCATCATATCTCCAAGGAAAAAATAGTGCATCTTCAAATCCCGTGCGCTTTGTAGTCTTTAAAAAGTTTTTGGGGATTAGTATGTCTGTGTCAATGTTGTCTTTAAAAATTACACTTGCCTTTGACTTTACAGTATTAATTTTTTTATTCAATTTCCACCCTCCCCGCAACTGCACACTTTGCTGCCATATATGGAGACATTAAATGTGTTCTGGACAAGTGTCCCTGTCTTCCTTCAAAGTTTCTATTTGAAGTTGAAGCACAGTGAACTTTCTCTTCAATTTTATCTTCATTCATAGCTAAACAGTAAGAACAACCCGGCATTCTAAATTCACATCCCGCATCTAAAAATATCTTGTCCAGTCCCTCTGCTTCACACTGTTTTTTAACGGGCATTGACCCGGGAACTACTATACACTTTATATTTTTATGAACCTTTTTTCCCTTTAAAATCTCAGCTGCTATTCTCATATCTTGCATTCTTCCATTTGTACAAGATCCTATAAATACAACTTCAATTGGTACATCTTCCACCGTCATATTCGGTTTTAAATCCATGTAGTCATAAGCTTTTTTAAGCTCTTCACTTGTAATTTCAGGAAACTTTTCATCAATGGAAACTGTCATTGAAGGATTAGTTCCAAAACTCACTTGAGGTTTTAAATTTGTAACGTCTACTTCCTTAATCTCATCGTATAATTCTTCACTGTCTGTAAAAAGTGTATTTACATATTCTAAATACTTTTCGAAGTCCGCTCCCTTTGGTGTGTATTTTCTATTTTTTATATAGTCTATAGTCTTTTCATCAGGTTTGATAATTCCAAATTTAGCACCTGCTTCTATTGCCATATTACAAAGTGTAAGTCTGTCTTCCACTTCCATATTTTCTATAGTGTCTCCATAAAATTCAAGAGCATAACCTGTTCCAAAAGAAGTTGAGTATTTTTTTATAAGGTGTAAAATTACATCTTTTGCAGATACATTGTCAGAAAGCTTTCCCGTAATTTTAATTCCCATAGTCTTTGGTCTTTTTTGCCACAGACACTGCGTTGCAAATACTTCTTCAACTTCGCTGGTTCCAATTCCAAAGGCAATTGCTCCCATAGCTCCATGTGTAGCCGTGTGACTGTCGCCGCATACTATAGTTTTTCCCGGAATACTAAGTCCCATTTCCGGACCTACCATGTGAACTATGCCATTATACTCACTGTCCATATCATATAGTTCAATTCCGTACTGCTTACAATTTCTCTCCAAACTGTCGAGTTGCTCAACTGACAGTTCATCTCCAATATTACTTCTGTGTTCTTTTATAGTGGGAGTGTTATGGTCCATTGTAGCAAATGTCCTATCCGGTCTTCTAAGTTTTCTATTTTTCAACCTCAATCCTTCAAAAGCTTGAGGTGATGTAACTTCATGAATTAAATGAAGATCTATATACAACAAGTCTTTTTCATCTTTAGATACAATAACGTGTTCATCCCAAATTTTATCAAATAACGTCTTCACTTACTTCACCTCCATTAAATTGATTTACAGCACTTATATAGGCAAGGATTCCCGATTTTATTATGTCACTGCTAATTCCCTTTCCTGCATAAGTTCTTCCGTTGTTTTCAACTTTTATAATTGTTTCTCCTAGAGCGTCTTTGCCCTGAGTAACTGAGTAAATCGAAAATTCTTTTAACTTTATTTCAGAACCTGTAATTTTTGCCATACAGTCAAAAGCTGCATCTATAGGTCCCTTACCTGAACCCACCATTTCAATTATCTCGTCTTTTTTCTTTACTTTAATAACTGTCTTTGAATCTTTTCCATCACTGGTAAAGGCATTGTAGTCTACTAGTTCATATCCATCTTCAACATTTTGAAGTTCTCGCACCATTATTGCTCGAATGTCCTCATCAAATACAGTTTTCTTTAAATCTGACAACTCTTTAAATTTAATAAATAATTTTTCCAGTTCATCGCTCGTTACTTCATATCCCAGTTCATTTAACTTGTCTTTAAGGGCGTGTTTACCTGAGTGTTTTCCAAGTACTATAGAATTTTTATTTAAACCTATAGACTTTGGATCCATAATTTCATAAGTTGTTCTCTCTTTAAGTACTCCATGTTGATGAATCCCCGACTCATGTGCAAATGCATTTTTTCCAACTATTGGTTTATTAGGACTAATTTTCACTCCTGTTATTTGTGCAAGTAAGTTTGAAGCGTTCATAATTTCTTCAGTTACTATATTTGTATCTTTTTTATAGTAGTCCCTTCTAGTTTTTAGTGCCATGACCAGTTCTTCCAAGGCTGTATTTCCAGCTCTTTCTCCAATTCCATTTACCGTACATTCAACTTGCGTTGCTCCGGCTTCTATTGCAGAAAGTGAATTTGCCACTGCAAGTCCCAAGTCATTGTGACAGTGAACTGAAATGTCTATATTTTCAATCCCCTTAGTTCCCTCTTTAACTCTTTTTATAATGTCAGCATATTCATTTGGCGTAATGTAGCCAACAGTATCTGGAATGTTAATCGTAGTAGCTCCCGCCTCTATAGCTACTGCAAAGACTTTACATAAAAATTCAACATCGCTTCTAGTGGCATCTTCAGCTGAAAATTCTATGTCGTCACACTTACTTTTTGCATAGCTTACATACTTTTTTACTTTTTCTAAAACTTCTTCTTCACTCATTTGAAGTTTGTACTTCATGTGAATTTCGCTAGTTGCTAAAAATATGTGCAATCTTGGTTTTGCAGCAAATTTTACAGCATCATAAGCAACATCAATATCATTCTTTACACATCTTGCCAAAGATGCAACTGTGGAATTTTTTATGGCTTTGGATAATTCTTCAACTGATTTAAAATCCCCCGGAGAAGAACTGGCAAATCCTGCTTCAATAATATCCACTCCAAGTCTTTCCAGTTGTCTTGCCATTTGAATTTTTTCATTTAAATTCATGGAACAACCCGGTGATTGCTCACCATCTCTCAAAGTAGTGTCAAAAATCTTTATCATTAATTCTTCCCTCCTAATAAAAAAGCCCAGAGAATTAGTATTCTCTGGGACGAATTATCGCGGTACCACCCACATTATTGAAATAAATTTCAATCGCTCTTAATTTTATAACGGTTATTAGCCGTCACCTCCTAATAGACTTCAGAGATGAAGCGAGAAAATGAGTCGTATTTTTTTTAGTTGTCCCCTTTCACCAAACAGAGACTCTCTACAAACTTTTAAAAATACCGGTTTTCCCGTTGCTTTATGGTAATTAGGAGTTATTATACTATAATTATTTCACACTGTAAAGCATTATTTCAAAGTTTTATTTTTGACAACGTTTCTATTTTTTTATTTTTTGCGTTTTTATAACTTATTTTAAAGCCACATAAATTGCTATTTCCGCACTGTCCATACTCTCATTTAAATACTCTTCAAAATCTCCTGTATAGCTTCTTTCAAGGTCCATTTGCCAAATTTCACTCCATGCTTTTGAAACTGCAGTTGACATATTTCCCCTAACTAAAAATCTGGCATATTTTCCACTTGGAATTACTTTTGAAATAAAGTTTAAATTTTTTTCACTTGGCGCATCATACCCAATAGTAAAGTCATATTCCAATTTTTCACCTGACACGTCTGTGTTTTTATAGTTAGAATATAGACAAATTGGATATTCGCTTTTCTTTTCTACTATATTTTTATAAATTCCCTCTTCTATAAACCTACTCCAAAGTCCTCCTATTACCTCACTTGCTCTTGGATCTGAGTTCCCTGTCTTTTCACTTATCCCCACTACAGTTTTACCTTCTAAATTTACAATTTCATATTTCACTTTACTGCCTCCTTATTTAATTTATGTTAAATATATCATTGTGTTAAGACAGTAGAATGTCATATTATAAATACTTATTTAAATTATTTTTAAGTTCTTCTCTCACTAAGTCCACTACAAATTCAGGAGATAGAACCTTACAAAAACTTCCATAGGATAAAATATTAGACAGTAGTTCATCAACTCCAATCTTTAAAGATACTATGTAGTTCCCCTTGGAGTTTTGCTCATAGTTTTCATATTCCTCCACTACATAAAAAGACAGTGCACTATCTATTTCCAATATAACTTCAATTTTTTCATCTTTGTTTTCACTATAATCTAAATTTAAAGGCAGTGTATCTTTTAGATTGTTCTCGAATTTTTCTCCAGTCATACTTACACTTTTCATTCTCTTTAATTTAAAAAATCTATAGTCCTCTCTGGTTTCACAATATCCATATAAGTACCAATCCATTGACTTATAAAGCAATTTTATAGGTCTTACAACTCTAACTATTCTCTGATTTTTTAAATTATAGTAGTCTAACTTTAACTTTTCAGAAAAAATAATAGCTGACTTAATTAAATCAAATGTGTCCTTTGAAATTTTTCTATCTTTCCACCTTGAAAAGTCCACTTCCAACCAATCAGCTTGGGTACTTTTAAAAAGCCCTAACAGTTTGTTAATAGTAGATTGACTGTTCTTCTCATTTTGTAAATTTGTAAATGCTCTTAAAGATGCCACTATTTCACTTTTTTCATCATCAGATAAAAATACTTTATTTAAAGTGTAGTCCGGCAGGAGAGATATTCCTCCATTTTTGCCCTTCTTCATATAAATCGGAATATTTGCAAGGGACAACTCATCTACATATCTATATATTGTCCTTGTGGAAACATTAAAGTACTCTGCAAATTCTGCTGCAGATACAACTTCTCTATAGAGGAGTATATATAGCATTTCAAACATTCTATTTAATTTCAATGATGTCCTCCTTATAAAACTCTAATAATTTAAAATACTTATATTTCCCCAACTCTTTGGCAATAAATTTCTATAGGGAAATTTTAAAAATCTATCGTCTATTAAAAGCACTGAACCCTTGTCTTCTTTACTGCGAATAACTCTGCCTGCAGCTTGAGAAACTTTATTCATCCCCGGATATATATAGCTGTATTCAAATCCCTTTTCTTCTCTTTCATCATAGTACTTTTTAATTAAATTTCTCTCTATTGAAAGTCCCGGAAGACCTACCGAAACCACTGCAACTCCATTTAATCTCTCTCCAACTAAGTCTATTCCCTCAGAAAAAACTCCTCCTAAAACTACAAAGGCAGTTAAATTTGAACCCTCTTTAAATTTACTTAAAAATTCTTCTCGCTCTACTTCACTTAAGCTTGAATCCTGTTTTAATATATTTTTATCTTCTCTATTAAATCTGTTGTAAACTTCCTCAAGAAATTTATAGGAGGGAAAAAACAGCATATAATTCCCACTTTTAGCTGTGTAGTTTTCCAACACATTTGCAATTCTATTGTAATTTTTTTCTCTGTCCTGATACCTTGTAGATATTGGCACTATCCCAACACTTAAATTACTTGGATCAAAGGGCGAACTAAGAACCAATTCATAGTAGTCCTTTGCTCCCAATACTTCTGCATAAAATGAAATTGGAGAAAGTGTAGCTGAAAAGAAAATAGAGGACTCCGCTCTTTTTAAAATATATTTAAATATTGGCGCCGTATCTAAACAGACCATTTTCAAAATAATGTCTCCATCTCTTTCTAAAACTAAAGTTACATAGTTTTCTGCATAGTAGTCAGATATTTTTATAAACTTTGAAAAGTCAAAATATAGTTCAAGCATTTCATCATAGAAGTCACTGTCTTTTTTGCTAGTCAAAAATCTCTCCATAAGCCTCATAGCAACAATTATTTCATCTAAAAACTCTTCACTTAAATAATTTTGAATATAAAAGTCTTTACCCTTTGAAAGTTTATATAGTTCACTTATCTCATCAGATATTTTTATAAGCCTATCGCCTATTTTAAAGTTATTTTCAACTAATAATTTTATTATGTTTTCAATTTTATTAGTAGACAGCTCATAGCTGTACATATCTCTACCTCTATCTACTAAGTTATGACTTTCATCTACTAAAAATGTGTATTTTTCAACTGTTCCTTCAAAAAATCTCCTTAAGTAAACCACGGGATCAAATACATAGTTATAATCACAAATTACAATATCTGAATATATTGCCATATCCAATTGAAATTCCATTGGACATACTCTATGTTTTTTTGAATACTCTATAATAGTCTCTAAATCTATTATGTTTTCATTTTCATATATGTCTATAATTGCTTTATTTACTCTGTCAAAGTGTCCCTTTGCATAAATACAGTCCACTGGATTACATTTTACTTCATCATTTATACAAATCTTATCCTTTGCAGTTATGACTACCGTCTTTATTTGAAGTCCATTTTCAGATAATCTAGTTATTGCACTACTTGCAGCTTCTTTGGTAGTTGATCTGGCTGTCAAATAAAATATTTTATCAGTTAGTCCTCTGGAAATTGCCTTTATTGCAGGAAATATTGTAGACATTGTCTTTCCAATTCCCGTTGGCGCTTCAACAAACAGCTCTTTTCCCTCTTCAATTGTCCTATAAACTCCAACTGCCATATTTCTCTGCCCACGTCTATACTCTTTAAAGGGAAATTTTAAATCTTCAATATGTTCATCTCTTAACTTTTTAAATTTTAATATCATAATACTAAAATCTAAGTACAAGTCCAACAGTTCTTCGTAAAAATCCTTTAACTCTTCAACTTTAAAGCTCTCTACTATTTTCTTTATTTCCTTTGTCTCCACTTGGTAGTATGTAAGTTGTATTTTTATTTCAGTTATATAATTTTTTACACAGTAAAAATATCCATAGCATTTAGCTTGAGCCCAGTGCAGTGGATTTGAGTTGTATTTTAAATCATTTAAATCCCTAGTTGTAGATTTTATTTCATCAATTAGAACTTCATTTTCTCCATGGTAAATTCCATCTGCTCTGCCTTCCACTACAAAGTGTACCTCTTTATAATCTGTCTCATTTTTTAAAACTACTTCACTTTCATAGTGTTTTCCATATTCTCTTTGAAGTTTTTGATGAATTTTCTGACCTTCTCTCATTCTGCTAGTTCCTGTAAAAGTGTTGTCTATATCTCCACTTCTCATTACAAAATCTATTAGTGAGTGAACTGATAATTTTATTTCTTCCATAACATCCCTCAAGTACATTATACATTACAATTCTTTTGTAAATACTATTTATTTCCATAAAAAAAGAGAGGATTTCTCCCCTCTTAAATTATAAGTTTTAGATTTCAGCTTTAGCAGCTTTTTCTTTTTCAATTGCATCAGTAAGTTTTGGAACTATTGCATTTACATCTCCAACAATACCTAAGTCTGCTACTCCAAAAATAGGTGCATCTTCAGTTTTGTTTACTGCAATAATTAAGTCAGATTCTTCCATACCAGCTAAATGCTGAATAGCTCCTGAAATACCCATTGCAAAGTACACTTCAGGTCTTACTGTCTTTCCTGTTTGTCCTACTTGGTGATCTTTAGTTATCCATCCTGCATCAACTGCAGCTCTTGAAGAAGAAACTTCTGCACCAAGAACTTTTGCAAGTTTTTCAAGAGGTTGGAATCCTTCTGGTCCACCCATTCCACGTCCACCGGAAACTAAGATATTCGCTTCTGTAATATCTTTTTTCTTTGATTCTATTTTTAAGATTTCTCTAATTTTAATGTTCATGTCTTCAGGTTTAAATTCAACCTTCTTTTCAACTATTTCACCTTTACGTGAAGCATCATTGTCAAGTGATTGCATAACACCAGGTCTTACTGTTGCCATTTGAGGTCTGAAGTCTTCACATAGTATAGTAGCCATTAAGTTACCACCAAATGCTGGACGAGTCATCAAAAGATTTTTGCTCTCTGGGTCTATTTCTAGTTTTGTACAGTCAGCTGTAAGTCCTGTGTGGATTCTTGCAGCTAAACGTGGAGCTAAGTCACGTCCTATTGACGTTGCTCCGTAAATAACTATCTCAGGATCATTGTCCTTAATAATTTCATAAGTTGCCTTAGCATATGGTTCTGTAGCATATTCTTTAAGCATTGGATCTTCAACATAGATAACTCTATCTGCTCCGTGGCTAATTAAAACTTTAGCTTCATCTTTAATATTTTCACCTAGAAGCATTGCAACTACATTTTGGCCAAGATCATCAGCAAGCTCTCTTGCTTTTCCCAATAGTTCTATTCCTACTTTTTGTAGAACATTATCTCTTTGTTCTATAAATACAAATACATCTTTGCTCATTTATCACACGCTCCCTTATTAGATAATATACTTCTCTTGAAGCTTAGTTACTATCGCCTTTGCCGCATCATCAGCAGTTAAGTCTGTTAAAATTACACCTTCACCTTTTCCTTGTTTAGGGAAAGATTTTTTAACTTTTGTAGGTGATCCTTTAAGTCCAATGTTAGCAAGGTCTAGTTTGTCTTTAATATCTTCAAGACCCCAAACTGTAACTTCTTTTTGATATGCGTCAAAAACTCCACCTACTGACATATATCTTGGAGGTGCAAGCTCAGTTATAGCAGTAACAACGCAAGGCATTTTTACTTCTATAATGTGATATCTATCTTCATATTGTCTTTTAACTATTACACTGTCGCCTTCAACTTTAATGTCTTCAGCATAAGTTACTTGCGGAATTCCCAAGTGTTCAGCAATTTGTGGTCCTACTTGAGCAGTATCTCCATCAATTGCTTGACGTCCAGTAATTACTAAATCATATTCTAAGTGCTCAAGTGCTCCTGCAATTGTACATGAAGTAGCCCATGTGTCAGCTCCACCAAATGCTCTATCAGTTACAAGAATAGCATCATCTGCTCCCATAGCAAGTGCTTCTCTCAAAGCTAAATCTGCTTGTGGTGGTCCCATTGAAACAACAGTAATTGTTGTGTTTTCAGGATCTTTATCTTTTAATTGAAGAGCTGCTTCTAGTCCAGCTTTATCATCAGGATTTATAATACTTGGAACCCCTTCCCTAATAAGAGTATTAGTAACAGGGTCAAGTCTTACTTCATTTGTATCAGGAACTTGTTTTATACAAACAACTATTTTCATAATTCTCTACCTCCGATTAATTTACACCCATCCATGATGAAACTACCATTTTCATTACTTCGGAAGTTCCTTCATAGATTTCTGTAATTTTTGCGTCTCTCATCATTCTTTCAATTGGATAATCTCTAGTGTATCCATATCCTCCAAATAATTGTAGACAACGTCTTGTAACATCAGAAGCTGTTTCTGAAGCAAATAACTTAGCCATTGCAGCTGCATGTGCATAAGGTTGTTTCTTAAATTTCATATCAGCAGCTCTGTAAACCAATAGTTGTGCAGCTTCAGCATTTGTTTTCATATCAGCTAGTTCAAATTGAGTGTTTTGGAATTGAGAAATTCTCTTTCCAAATTGTTTTCTCTCTTTAACATATTGAACAGTTTCATCAATAGCTCCCTCAGCAATTCCTAGAGCTTGAGCAGCAATACCGATACGTCCACCATCAAGAGTCTTCATAGCTATTCCATATCCTTTACCTTCACGTCCCAGTAAATTTTCTTTTGGAATTCTACAGTTTTCAAATATTAATTCACAAGTTGAACTTCCTCTAATACCCATTTTGTCTTCTGGTTCTCCAACTTTAAATCCAGGAGTTCCCTTTTCAACGATAAATGCTGAAATTCCTCTTGTTCCCTTAGTTTTATCTGTCATAGCTATTATTATAAATATATCTGCAATACCAGCATTTGTTATAAATATTTTTGTTCCATTAAGTACGTACTCATCGCCATCTAATGTAGCAATTGTCTGTTGTCCTGCAGCATCTGTTCCCGCACCAGGTTCAGTTAATCCAAAAGCGCCTATTTTTTCTCCCTTTAGTAGTGCAGGTAAAAACTTTTGCTTTTGTTCTTCTGTTCCATTTTCATAAATAGGAGCTGCACAAAGTGATGTATGAGCTGATACTATAACACCAGTTGTAGCGTCTTTTTTTGATAATTCCTCTACTGCCATTGCATATGCAATGTAGTCAGCACCTTGTCCGCCGTATTCCTTTGGAAATGGAATACCGAAAAATCCGTATTTAGCCATTTTTCTAACATTATCCATAGGAACTTGTTCTGTTGCGTCAGTTTCTTGAGCTACAGGTTTTACTTCCGTTTCTGCAAATGCTTCATACATTTGTTTTAGTAGAAGGTGTTCCTTATCCATCATAAAATCCATTTAAAATCCCCCTTACATTTTTGGTAATTCAGTTTCAAAAGAATGTTAATAAAATAACATGCCATAAAATTAATTATACCACTTGTTGCAATTTATTCAAGCATTCTTTTATAAGTTAAATACTTTTATAATTAAATTTTCTCTAAAAACAAAAAAATCTTTCTATAATAAAAGATTTTTGTATTCTAAGTTTTAATTTTATATCTACTCTATCTCACTAACTCTTCTAATATATCTTTGTATTTTTCAACTCCAGGTTGGTTAAATGGATTAACGCCAAATAAAGTTGCCGAAACTGCACAACTAAACATAAAAAAATAAAAGAGCTGTCCCATATTGTACTCATCTACTCTATCTATTTGCACTGTTAAGTTTTTAACTTCATTCTCTTCGTGAGCAAGATTAGTAGCTTTCATTACCAATTTATTTAATTTATTAAAACTGCACTCATTTAACTCCGTGTAGTCTTTACTTATTAAATTTACATCTACATCACTTTCATAAGATACTACATCTATAGTTGTTTCAAATATATTTTGAGGCCCTTCCTGTATGTACTGTCCCATAGAGTGTAAGTCCTGAGTGTAAGTTAAGTAGCTTGGAAATATTGCATTTTTTGACTTTCCCTCAGATTCTCCAAAAAGTTGAACATACCACTTTGAAAAATATTCAAATTTAGAATCATAACAACAGAGTATTTCAATATTTTTATCTTCTCTATAGAGTAAATATCTGCACAGAGCATATCTCACGCAGGGATTTTCTTCATATTTCACATCTTTTATTTTATTGTATAAGTCATTTGCTCCCCTTAAGACTTCTTTTATATCCAATCCACTTATTGCCATTGGTATTAAGCCTGCATTTGTAAGTACGGAATACCTGCCGCCAACATCTTCGGGAATTAAAAAGCTCTTATATCCTTCTTCATCTGTGGCCTTTCTAAGATATCCCTTGTGTTCACTGGTAACTACATATATTCTGTCCTTATAGTTCCCATACTCTTTTAAAAAATAATCTTTAAATATTTTAAAGTTAAGAGAGGTTTCAATGGTAGTGCCGGACTTTGAAATTACCACCATACAAGTATTGTATCCTTTTATTATCTTAAATACTTCTTCCACATAACCTGAAGATAGCGAATTTCCAATAAATATAATCTTCGGACTTATTTTAAAATTATATAGCTCTCCATAAATGGCATCTATCATTGCCTTAGAGCCCAAAAAAGAACCACCTATTGCACAAACTAAAACGCAGTCATACTCTTTTTTAATTTCCTCTGTAACTTTTAAAACTTCCTCTATGTTTAAATTAGGCTTTATAGGATCAACCCACCCTAAAAAGCCCTCATAGTCTTTTAATAATTTATCTACAGATTCTTTCACAAATTCCTTATTTTTTCTTAGTAATTCTTCGTCTAAATAGTCATCTATAAATGTTAACACCTTACCACACCTTTAAAAGCAAAGCTGTCATATCATCTTTTTGCTTTCCCTTAATAAAATTATCTATGTCATCTTCTAATATTTTTAATTCATCAATTGAATTGTCCCTAATAATATTTAAAACCTGATCTGAGCCATAGTTTTTTTTCCTTTTGTTTTGTGCATCTACAACCCCGTCTGTCATTAACAGTATTTTGTCAAAATTATCTATTTTTACAGAATTATCTTCATATTTTACATTTTTAAAATATCTGGTTATAGGGTATCCGCTAGACTCCAATTCAATTTCTCCATCTTCCTGAAATAAAATTGGCGCCGGAAAATGCCCTGCATTTGAAAAAGTAAATTTAGACAATTTTTTATTATATACTCCATAAAAACAAGTAAAATAAAGTTCAATGTCCAAATTTAAAGTCGCAAATTTTTTTGCTACCTCTGAAAGTGTCTTTGAAGGAGACAGTAATTTGTAACTGGAGATATTTCTAATAATAATCCTAATAAACATTGTAATCATTGATGCTGCGAAACCGTGTCCAACAGAATCCGCCATATATATTCCAATATTGTCCTCATTTATTTTAAAAATATCAAACATATCTCCACTTAAAATATTTGATGGCTTATAAAAATAATCCACGCTTATATTATTAAAAAAACCTCGTTCAGGTAGTAGAGAATTTTGAATTTTCTGAGCACTTATCATTTCCTCTGTCAGTTCTTTATTTTTATCTACAATTTCTTTTTGAAGACTTTTTTGCATTGTTATATTTCTAAAGACTTCCACCGCTCCTACTATTTCTCCATATTCACCAAATATTGGAGAACACTTCACTGAAAAGTAGTTGCCACAAAGTAGTTCTTCTCTTTGAATTATCTCTGCTGTCTCTATAGTTCTTCTAGTAATATCAGAGCTTATAGTAAAATCTCCAAATTTTCCCACTTCGCAATTTAGAGCTTCGTCCATGGCCTTGTTTACAAAAATAACTTCATTATTAGCATTTAAAACCCTTATCAAATCAGCTATGCTATTTAATGCTTGAGAATTAAGTTTAGCATTGTTAAAAATATCTTCTTTATAAACAAAACTCATATCATCAACTCCTTTAACAAATTATAACATATGGATTTTACTTATTGTAGATTAAACATATTTTAAAATTTTTAAATTAACCTGTCCTATTTAATCTTTTAATGGTCTAGGTCCATAGTACTGATAGTAATAAGTTTTTATTCTACCATTGTATAATTTCCTATTTCTATTTGATTTTTTCCCGAAATTTCTCTCAAAAGACTCATCTGAAGAAATTGCATAAAGTGACCAAGTTGGAATGCTCTTATAGAGTTTTCCCAGCTCCACTTCCAGTTCTTCAGTTTCATCGCCACCAATTCTAACTCCGTAAGGTGGGTTTGTAATTATAACGCCATAGTCATCTGGCAAATCCAATTCTCTAATGTCTTTTACAAAAAAGTTTATGTCCTCTTCCAGTCCTAAAATTTCGGCATTTGCCTTTGCAACACTTATAGCTCTATAAGATATATCACTTGCAAAAATTTGTAGTTTTTTATCATAGTCTATTTCAGAATAACACTTGGCTCTCTCTTCTTTATATATATTTTCGTCCATAAACATAAATTTTTCACTGTCAAAGTGTCTGGTAATTCCCGGGGCAATATTTTTTGCAATCATAGCTGCCTCTATTGGAATAGTTCCACTTCCACAAAACGGGTCACATAGCATTCTTTCGTCATTCCAATAAGAGAGCATTACCATAGATGCTGCAATAGTCTCTGATATGGGAGCTTTATAAGCCATCTCTCTATATCCCCTCTTGTGCAGTCCGTCTCCAGAGGTGTCCAATGTTATAGTTGCTATATCTTTGTAAAGTGCAACTTCAAGCTTGTATCTCTCTTCGCTTTTTGAAAAAGTTTCTATATCGTACTTAGTTTGAAGTTTTTTAATTATTGCCTTTTCAACAATTCTCTGAGAATCTGAAACAGAAAATAATTTTGACTTTGCACTTCTACCTTGAACTAAAAAATTACCATCTTTAGATATAATTTCTCTCCAGTCCAACTCAAAAGTTTTATCAAATAATTCTTCAAAAGTAAGCGCCTCAAAAGAAGCAAGTTTTATTAAAATTCTCTCTGCAGTTCTAAGTCTTAAATTTAAAATAGCTATATCTCTAAGAGTTCCAACAAGTTCAACTCTACCATCTTCTACAGTCAAGTTGTCATATCCCAAATTTAAAAGTTCTCTTTTGACAACGGCTTCAAGCCCAAAGTTTACAGTTATTATTATTTTTATTTCATCCATCTTTACACCTCTAAAATATTATACAATGAAATCTTTTTTAATACACCAAAAATAAAAAGACTGTGAAAGCAAATTCACAGTCCAATTTTAAAAATTATTCATATCTAAGTGCATCTATAGGATTTAACTTTGCTGCTTTGTTTGCAGGGTAGTATCCAAAGAACACACCAATAAATGTAGAAAATCCTACTGCTACCATTATTGCTGTCATTGAAGGTGTCGTTGGAGCTTTGAATAGGGAACTTCCCACATATCCAAGCCCTCCTCCAAGTATAACTCCAATTGCTCCTCCGATTATACATAAAATTATACTCTCTACTATAAATTGACTTCTAATGTTACTGTTAGTAGCTCCAAGTGCTTTTCTAACTCCAATTTCTCTCGTTCTCTCAGTAACTGAAACAAGAAGTATATTCATAACTCCAATTCCCCCAACTAAAAGAGAGATTGCAGCTATAGCTCCTATTGCAATATTCATAGTACTCATCATTTGATTTATGGTACTAAGCTCTGACTCCGCTGTATATACAGTTGTTTCATAGTTATCATTTTCAGCATAGTAATTTGAATTTAAATATTTTACGATTTCACTTGAAAGAGCTGCTACATCACTACTGTCTTTTGCAGACATCATTAAGTATTCATAGCCTTCTTTTTCCGGAGGACTAATTCTATTTCCCACAGTATATGGTATGTATATATTAGTTGTTGGTTTGTCAGCATTTCCACCCATCATACTTTCCATAGTGCTGGTTTCATATTTATAAATACCCACTACAGAAAAAACTTGAAGTCCGTTGCCGTCTGTATCTACGTCTATTTCACTTCCCAGTGCCTTTCCGTAGTCTCCACCAAATATTTCCTTTACAACTTCAGAGGAAATCACTGCAACGCCCTTTTCTTCTAATATGTCGTCTTCAGTTAAAAATCTTCCGGCTTGCATTTTTACATTGTTAATTAACTTAGTGCCTTCACTTGTAGAATTAATTCTAATAGGAGCATCTTTCCTGTCGTCTTTTACTTCTCCGCTAAAGCTTGGTCCTGAAATAACTATAGCCTCTAATCTACTTCCAAATTTTTCCTCTATATTTTCAATCATAGTATCACTTACCATATCTGATTCTTGAGGATTATACTCATTAGATTCACCCTTTGGATTTACCATTAATTGAAACTGGTTACTCATTGAAGAAAATTCATCGTTTACAAAGTTTGTCATTGCATCACCTATTGTCATAATACCTATAACCGAAGCTATACCTATTATAATGCCAAGCATTGTAAGAAATGAACGCATTTTATTTGTCTTTAAGCCCTCTATTGAAAGCTTTATACTCTCGAATATATCCATTAATCTTCCTCCAAAATTTTCATCTTTAAACAGTGTTATTTATTTCTTTAACACATTGTTATCAAATAAACTAAATAAATTTTATTTCTGCTTTACAGTTTTTAAAAATCTGACATTTTTAGTTCATTTCAAATATTTAGATGAAATTTATAATAAAAGGACCGTGAAATAAAACCACAGTCCATTTATAAAACTATTCATATCTAAGTGCATCTATAGGATTTAACTTTGCCGCTTTGTTTGCAGGGTAGTATCCAAAGAACACCCCGATAAATGTAGAAAATCCTACTGCTACCATTATTGCCGTTACTGAAGGTGTTGTTGGAGCTTTGAATAGGGAACTTCCCACATATCCAAGCCCTCCTCCAAGTATAACTCCAATTGCTCCACCAATTATACATAAAATTATACTCTCTACAATAAATTGACTTCTAATGTTACTGTTAGTAGCTCCAAGTGCCTTTCTAACTCCAATTTCTCTCGTTCTCTCAGTAACTGACACGAGAAGTATATTCATAACTCCAATTCCTCCAACTAGAAGAGATATTGCAGCTATAGCACCTATTGCAATATTCATAGTGCCCATTACTTGGTTTATACTGCTAAGTTGTGATTCAGCTGTCATAATCATTATGTTGTAGTTTTCATTTTCAGCATAGTAATTTTCATTTAAATAATTTTCTATTTCTTCCGAAAGAGCTGCTACATCACCACTATCCTTTGCAGACATCATTACACTTTGATACCCTTCCATTTCAGGGGGACTAATTCTATTTCCCGTACTAACAGGTATATACACATTAGTAGTTGGCTTATCAGCCGACCCACCCATCATGCTTTCCATTGTACTGGTTTCATATTTATAAATACCTACTACAGAAAAAACTTGAAGCCCATTGCTGTCAGTATCTACGTCTATTTCACTCCCTATAGCTTTTCCATAGTCTCCACCGAAGATTTCCTTTACAACTTCAGAGGAAATTACTGCAACGCCTTTTTCTTCTAATACATCGTCTTCAGTTAAAAATCTTCCGGCTTGCATTTTTAAGTTGTTCATTGACATAGCACCTTCACTTGAAGAGTTAATTCTAACAGGTGCATCTTTTTTTTCATCTTTTATTTCCCCTGAAAAAGTTGGTCCGGAAATTTCTATTCCGCTTATTCTATTTCCAAATTTAGTTTTAATATTTTCAATCATAGTATCATTTATTAAGTCTGACTCTTTAGTAGTACCACCTGAATCATTTTTTTCACTTACCAGCATCACAAACTGATTACTCATTGAAGAAAACTCACTATTTACAAAGTTACTCATAGCATCTCCAATAGTCATAATCCCAATAACAGAAGCGATACCTATTATAATGCCAAGCATTGTAAGAAATGAACGCATTTTATTTGTCTTTAAGCCCTCTATTGAAAGCTTTATACTCTCGAATATATCCATTAATCTTCCTCTAAATATCCATCTCTCATAGTTAATATTCTTCCAGTTTCATCAGCAAGTTCTCTGTTGTGAGTTATTAGTATAATAGTCTTTTTTTGATTTTCATTTAATCTGTGAAATAGATCCATTACAACCCTACCAGTCTTACTATCTAGAGCTCCTGTAGGCTCATCTGCCAAGATTATATCAGGGTTGGTTGCCATTGCCCTTGCTATGGCAACTCTTTGTTTTTGACCTCCTGAGAGCTCATTAGGTTGATGGTGAGCTCTGTCGTCCATTTCAACAAGTTTTAAAAGCTCCATAGATCTTTCATGTCTTTCCTTTGCCGGAACTTTGCCGTAAATCATTGGGAGTTCCACATTTTTTTGAGCATTCGACCTTGGTATTAAATTAAAACTTTGAAATACAAATCCTATTTTTTTATTTCTAATTTGGGAGAGTTCACTGTCTTTAGCCTCTGCCACATTTACACCTGCCAGCTCATAATGACCAGAAGTAGCTCTATCTAAAACACCTATTATATTCATAAAAGTAGACTTTCCGGAACCTGATGCTCCAACTATAGATATAAATTCTCCATCATTTACAGTTAGGTTAATTCCATGTAGAATTTCAAGCTCATTTGGTTGGCCAATATAAAACCTTTTTACTATGTCTTTCATCTCAATGACTTTACTCATTTATACCTCCAGTGCTTTTTTTACTAAGCTTAAATATCTACTTGTGTATCATCTACAAATTCAACTTCCTGTTCACTGCTGTACTTATCCGGAGAAGTTATTACAACCATTCCATCTTTTAATTTATCAGATTGAATAATTATCTCTACGTCATTTTCCAGTCCGGTTATTACTTCTATTTCTTTTAACTTAGTTCCCTTTTTATTTGTAGTTGCTGCTAATATAAAGTCTTTTCCATTTTTTTCATAAATAGCAGTAGTAGGAATTGAGTAAACATTTTTTTGTTCTTCCAGTATATATTTTGCTCTGATAGTCATTCCCGGTTTAAGCTCTTCTGAATGAGTATCTAATTTTATCTTAGTATTGTAAGTTACATTTTTAGCACTTCCGGCTGAAGTTCCTGTTGGTAGAGTTTCTGCTGGTGCCGGTGCTGGATCAACTGAAATAACTCTACCTTCAAAAGGTTTTGACTTTCCAAGAGCATCACTTGTAACTATAACTTTCATTCCAACTTTAACGCTATTTAAGTCAAATTCTTTTACACTACTTTCAATAACTTGATCATCTACAGTTTCAATGGTACATAGAGAACCAGTAGGAGTTTGTCCTAACTCCATATTTTCTGCTGTAACAGTACCTGAGATAGGTGCTCTTATTACTGTCTTATCAAGATCTTCATATAGATATTTAAGACTTACTTGGCTCGTTGAAGTATCTCCACTTGCCTGTGCAATTTTTAAACTGTTTTCCAAGGCCTTTACTTGATCTTCAGAACTAACTCTTGTAACTTCTAAGTTCTTAAGTGCATTGTCATAGGAATTCTTTGCGCTTTCAGCAGCTTTTCTATATGTTTCAAGTTGATCTTCTCTGGACTTTTCATTTCTCTCTGTCTTATTTTTATCTGTTTCTTCAGTTTTTCTTGCAGTTTCTAGTGCAAGTCTCATTTGTTCAACTTTTCTCTCATAAGTTGATATTGAATTTTCAGCCGCTTCTGCTGCTGCTTCATATTTTGCTAATTTACTTTTAGCTTCTGTTAATTCGGTCTGTGCATCTGTTAATCTAGTACCAGAAGTTGGAACATCACTTTCTAAAGCTCCAGTTGCAACATTACCACTACCAGTATTAGTATTCTTAGCTTGCATTCCTAAACTTTTAATTTCATCATCTAATCTATCTACTGTTCTTTGTTCATCTCTAGCCCATTCTCTGTTCTTACTTGCTGTGTCTTGTGTTTCTCTTAGTTCTTCTTGAGCTTGTGTGTAGTTTAACTCTGCACTCTGCACTCCGCTATTTGTTGTTTCTTCTGACGATTCTGCTGCAATTAATGCGTCATTATATCTTTCATCTAAAGATTTTCTAAAATCTTGGTAGGTTTTTTCAGCAGATTGCCATGCATCATAGGCACTGTCAACACTACTATCTGCTCCTGATATAGCAGCATCTGTTCCCTTTTCTCTGTTTTTTAGTGCTCCATCTAGTTGGGTTTTTGCACTGTCTATTTGAGCTCCTGCACTTTTACTAGTTGCTCCAATAGTTGCTTGTGTTTGAGCAATTTGTTGTCTTATTGTAGAGTCATCAAGTCTTGCAATAACATCTCCTTCACTTACAACATCTCCGACCTTTACGTTTATTTCAGAAATTGGCAATGCCTTCTCCGGATAAATCGGATTTGATTTTTCACTTTTTACTTTTCCTGTTTCACTAACTGAGCTTGTAAAATCTTCTCTTGTAAGTGAAACTGTATCTGATTTGGAAACTACTGTATAGTCACTTTTCCCCTTTGATCTAAAAAATAAAAACCAAACTGCAATTAAAACTATGGCTACTATTATTATTTTCTTTTTATTTCTAATTATGAATCCTTTAACTTTTCCTAATACACTTTTTACTTTCTCCACTCTTAGCCTCCCGTTAAATTATGTATACCTCAATTATAATAATCAATTATACAGCATAATAATTAAGAATCATTTAACAAACTTCTAAATTTTATCAAAGATTTAAAACTCCTTAAATAATTTTAACCATTCGACGTTTTATTATATCATTTTTTTTACTTTTAGTAAATTAGCTTTGCTACAGAGACACATTAAAAATAATATTATTTTATGATAATCAAACAAAGAACAGTAAAATATTAAAAAAAAATAAACCCTGCAAATTTTTGCAAGGTTTATAAATACTTTAACATAAGTACTCTATGCTCTTATAATTTAAAGTTTTATTAAATTTCCAGAGAATTTTCCCAAAGACCATGAATATTGCAATAGCTTATTGCATATACAGTGCCTTTTTTATTTGTCTTTATATGTGCTTCTACTTCAGGTTTTGTAAATAGTTCTTCTTCACCATGAGCTTTGAAGTCAAAAGATCCCACTTCTATTGGAAATTTTGCTCCCTCTGGTTGGAAAAATAATTTTATCCAACCAATATGATGCTCTAATGTATTTGGATGTTCTATTTCTTCACCTACCATAGCTTTAATTACCAATTCTTCTCCTGCATTTTCTGCATGAATTACAGGTACGTGTTTTTCGTTTTTCCAATCTCCTGCTTGTACAGTTTCAGTTATTTTTTTCAATTTTATACCTCCCAAATTTATATATTACATATCTTTATTTACTCTATATTGTTACCCCTTATCCAATTATTTACACCATTTTTAACAAATAAGTAAACCTACTTTAATTAAATAAAAATTTCGTTAAAAAATATTTACCACCTAAAGTGTAAATTAACAAACTCCATGGTTTTAAAAACAATATTATCAATGTAAATTTAACTATATTCATGTTTAAAAGTCCTGCAAATAGGCACAGTACATCATCAGGTGCTATGGGTAAAAATATAGCCAGTGCAAAAAAGTTATCAAATTTCTTTCCCTTTGACAAATACTTTGTATAAGAATCCATTTTTTTACTTCCAATTATATTTGTAACAAAACCTCTTCCGTAGTATCTAGCTAAAAAATAATTTATAAAAGAGCCTGTCACTATTCCAACATAGTTATATATCGTTCCTCTAAAGGGTCCAAATATTAAAACCCCGGCAATACTGGAAACACCTCCGGGTATTACAGGTATTACCACTTGAACTACTTGAAGCAATATAAAAATCAAGGGTCCAAATGTTCCAAGATTTAATAAAAACGCATTAAGCCTTTCTTGAGACGTAAAGAGTCCAGCTTTATATCCCCAAAACATTAAAAATATAGATAAAAACAAACCAATAATAGTAATTATATTTATAATTGTGCTACTTTTAATAAATTTGAAATCTTTAACTTTCACAACTATCACCTTAAATATAATATACACTAAACTTATTAATTAATTGTTTTTAAAATATTAAGAATTCTTTAAGATATTTTTAATTTCCTGTAACTTCCATTATTTCATAGTATGCCCAGAACGTCTTGGCAACGTCTTTAAAAGGATTCTTGCTGTATTTATCTATAAACTCCTTATTAGGCTCTCTATCTAGCAACTTATTTAGTACAGTTGCCACTTCTGCTCTGTTAATAGGCTCATTTGGAGCAAATTTGTCTTTACTTCTCCCATTCATAAGTCCGTTAGAAGTCACTATGTCTATTGCATCTTTTCCCCAGAAGTTAGACTTTATGTCCTTAAATATAACCGCACTTGATTCTCTTTCTAAATCTGCCACTTTAACTAAGACACTTGCAAATTCTGCACGAGTAATAGATTTATCAGGTTTAAATTCTCCGTCTTTATAGCCCGCAATAAATTCATTTTTTTCCATAAATCCAACTGCATCTGCATACCATGCTGTCTGTTTCACATCTTTAAAGCTGGAATATGTTCCGGTAGATTCTTCACCTGCATAAATTTTTGCAAATACACTTGCCACTTCTGATCTCTTCATTTCTTCTTTAGGTCCAAATTTATCTTTAGCTCGACCGTTCATAATTGGCACTCTAATTTCTTTAATTCCAATGTTTAATTTTTCAATTGCATCAGATATTTCAGATTGCACTACATCAGATTTTATTTTTATATACTGTGCGTTGGCAATTGCTGCAGTAATTCTGGCTGCATCTTCTTTATCTACATTTGATATGTTCATACTCTTAGCCATTGAATAATAGTCATTTAAAACTTCCATATCCTCGTCTACGGTAGTCTTCATTCCATCGTCAATTAAGGGCTCTGTATCATAGGAATCTTTCACATCTTTTACAAGTATTATACTGCTGGCTGTTTTGTCTTCCTTATCTTTTTTAAAATACCCCACAATATTTAGCTCTGTTCCAACTTCCTGAGGTTTTATAGTAACTTTAAAATTTCCCTCTGTGTCACTTGTTGCTTCCCCTAAAACTTCAGTGCCTTTAAAAACTTTTACCTTTGCACTCTTCTCTGTTTTTCCCGTTACTACAGTGGAGTTGTTGTATATACTGTATACTGTCATATCTCCATCTTGAGTTTTTGTATTGCTCTCTAAATTAGTTTGTCCTGAGTTTTCATTTCCGGTCTTATCAACATAAGTTAGCACAAAAGAGTTTTTAAGAGCATCTTCTCCCTTAATATTGTTTTTTACCTTAGCTTTAATGTTTACACTTAACTCCTTCACTCCATTTAATGAAGCTGTATCATTTACAGATAAAGTGACAAGGTCTTGTGTATTCTTCTTTACATTAGTTAAGCTCAAATCAATTTTTCCGGTTTTTAATTCCACGCCTGATAAGTTCTTTTCAGTAACTTGTAAGTTAGAATCCATTAAAACTGTAATGGCAAAAGATCTATAATCATTCTCATAATTGTCAGGTAGGCTTATATTTAATTTATAGTTTAAAATATCTCCCGCTGATGCTGAATAAATTGCTGGCTGTTCAAATACAACCTGAATATCTTCTTTTGCATATACTTTTCCCACAAAGAGTGTAACTATTAAACACAAAACTGCAAATATTTTCCCCGTTCTCTTCAACATTGTCTTTCCACCCCTTTTAATATTACTATTATATAGTATATTTAGCACTTTTGTTAGTTAAATTCACATTACATATGCGAAAGTATTTTGCTTTGTCTTATTATCATTTTTCTCGGTTCTTTGACATTTTAACTATTTTTTTGTTTGTTTCGCAATTCATATCTTGTTATACTCTACTAGTTAAATTTACAAAATCCAAATAGCTTATTCAAGGAAAGAAAGGAATATTATGAATGATAAAGTAAAATATGAAGATAAAAATTTATTAATTAAAACTAATAGTGTTTCAAAAAAACATTCAAATTCAACGGCTGTAGACAGCGTTGATATGAGTGTATATAAAGGCGACATCTATGGTCTTGTTGGAAAAAACGGAGCAGGCAAGACTACACTTTTTAAAATACTCCTTGGACTTACAAATGCCACTTCAGGAAATGTGTCTCTCTTCGGAAATTCCTCAGAGAAAAATAACACCATTTCCCGAAAAAAAATCGGCAGTTTCATAGGTCCGGTTTTCTTTCCCTATTTAACTGCTAAAGAAAATTTAAAATACTACTCCAAAATCAAAGGTGTCTCCAATTCAAAAGAAATACCAAAACTCTTAGAACTTGTTGGACTAAAAGATGTTAAAAAACCATTTTCTGCATTTTCTCTTGGAATGAAACAACGTCTTGGCTTGGCAAATGCACTTATAGGAAATCCAGAATTAATTATTTTAGATGAACCTGTAAACGGACTGGACCCTGAGGGAATTGTTGAAATAAGAAAAATTATAAAAAAGCTTCATGAAGAAAATGGAATAACTTTTATTATCTCCTCTCATATTTTAAATGAGTTGGAAATGGTGGCAACTACCTTTGGATTTTTAAATGAAGGTAAACTTGTAAAAGAAATCAATCAAAATGAATTTAAGCATGAAGATATTACCTCAATAGTGCTGGAAGTAGACGATGTTACAAAAACTATTAATATTCTTGAGAGCTTGGGAGTTGAAAACATTACTTTAAAAAATGAAGAGGAGATAATTATTAACTCCCCTACAGTTAAATCTAATGACTTAGCTAAAAAGCTAGTAGAAAATAATATTAATCTCTTTAAGCTAAACCCTAAGATTCACACACTGGAAGATTATTTTTTCGATATTATAGGAGGTTGATAAAATGTCAAAATATATAAACGCAGAACTATATCGAATTTTTCACAAAAAAATTACCTATTTACTTTTATTAGCAGCTGTTATATTGCCATTTATTGTTTTATTTGTTGTAAATTCGCCTGATAAAACTGCAGGTTTTTACCTACAGACAGTTATTACTGCACTAAATTTATCAGTTGTATTTGTTGGAGTACTGGTATTTTCTTTTGTCTACCTTGACGACTTTAAGTCTAAAGCTCTAGTTGCAACTATTGCAACGGGACAGTCTAGAAAAAAGATAGTTCTTTCAAAACAAATAATTATATGGTTTTTGACACTACTTGCATATATTTTTCTAACAGTTGTTTTAATTGGAGAGTGTAAAATACTTGGCTATACTTTCTCACCTGAGCAAACTAATTTAATATTTTTGCAAGTTTTAGGAAACTATATTAATGTTTTAGGCTTTTGTGCTATAGGTTCAATAATAGTTTATTTAACTCAAAACACAGCGCCTTCTATAGTAGTAGTCTTACTACTAATAGTTGGATTTGTAAAATCTATTGGCTCCGTTGCTCTAAATGCAATGTCAATAAGTGGTGCCATATATGAACCTATATTTTTATCAAATGCATCTGCAAATTTCACCTCCTCTTTAATTATAGGGGAAGTAGATGTATTAGCTCTATTAATTTGTATAGCTTATATATTTATCCCAACACTTTTATCTATACAAATATTTAAAACCAGAGAATTAAATTTTGACTAAATTCTAAAAGGAGGATTTATGAATAAAACAATTAAATATGCTCTTGTAGTTATTGTTCTTTTAATAACTATAGGCTTTGGAACTGTAAATGCAAAAAAGTACTATAACGACAGATACGTCGCCTCTACCTACTATGGAAAAATCCCTACAACTATGTCTATGGAGCCTAAAATGCTATACGGTGACAAAAATAGAGAAATGGGATATGGCAAAGAATATAACATTAAAGTCTACAATGAAAGTGGTAATGAGAGAATAGCAGAATTTGAAGTAATCTCTGACAATCCGGAAGAATACTATAAGCCGGGCACTTATCTAAAAGTAGAAATGAGTAAACAACTTTCTACAGGTCAAAAAATTATCTCAAAAGAAGACGTCCCTGAAAACATTTTAAAATTAATTGAAGAAAGCAACTAAAAAACGCCTGCTAATGCAGGTGTTTTTTAATCTAAATATAGTGGTAAAGTTATCAAAAATATATTTCCCGAATTTCCCCTTTGAATTTTTATTCCTCCACCTTCTGAAAGTAAAATTTCTCTTGATATATAAAGTCCCAGACCATAGCCCTCTTGATTTTCTATATCACTACCTCTGTAAAACCTTTGAAAAATTTTGCTGTATTCACTTTCCGGTATAAGTTTATTTTCATCTTCTATAGATATGTAACAATAGACTGAGCCCCTCTTTATATTTATGTTAAGTTCTTTACTTCCATACTTTTTTGCATTGTTAAAGACGTTTGAAATTGCCTCTAATGTCCACTTTTCATCTACGAATACTCTTAAATCACTGTCTTTTAAATTTACCTTTATATTCTCACTTGCTGATGCAGTGTTTATTAAATCAGTAAGTAAAACAGGTTCTCTGTGAAGTGCTATCATGCCCTGTTCAAGTCTTGAGCCCTTTATTAGCTGTTCATTTAAAAAAATCAGCTTATCTGTTTGAGATTTTAAAATTGGCAGGTATTCTAAAGTTTTTCCCCTCTCCATTAAGTCAATATACATACTTATATTTGAAAGTGGAGTTTTTGTCTGATGAGAAATATCTGAAATCAAGGATTGGGTGTTAGATTTTTGAGACATCGCCTCTTCTTCCCTTAAATCTAGTGCTTGAACTTTCTTTTTTAGTTTAGTTATTAATTTAGATACCATTTTTTCATCAAATTCCTCTTGAAGAATACTTCCATCTAAAATACTGTCTATTAAATTAAGTTCTCTCTTAAATTTTAAATTAACTATAACTAAAACAATAATTATTAAAATTAAAAATCCAATTATCCATTCCATGAATATCCCACTCCATAGTGATTTGTTATTAAATCATCACCAACTTTTTTTCTCAGGCGATTAAGTGTTACGGAAATAATATTGTCAGTTTCGCTGTCATACCAAATTTTCTCCATTATAATTTCCTTAGTAACTACTCTTCCCTTATTTTCAATTAACAACTTTAAAAGTCTTTGTTCTGTTTGAGTAAGTGAGATTTCCCTTTCCTCAACTGTAAATTTCTGCCTTTCAAAGTCAAAAATATATTTTTCTACCTTTTCTGCTTTATATCTCTTTCCAACAGCTTCAAGTCTCACGTCCAGTATGGAAAGTTTAAAGGGCTTTGTAATATAGTCGTCAGCTCCGAATTTAAGACCTCTTACTTCATCTTCTTCTAAGTCTCTAGCTGTCAATATGACTATCCCCATATTGTACTTTTCTTTACACTCTCTGCAAAACGCAAGTCCATCTCCATCAGGCAGATTTAAATCTAAAATCATAAGGGGAAAACTATTTTCACGCAAGATAACTCTTGCCTCACTTAAATTTTTGGCAAGAGTTACACTGTATCTATTTTGGAAAAATATATTCAAACCTTGAGATAAAACTATATCATCTTCAACTATTAAAAGTTTCATAACATCACCATTTTTATTTTACCATTAATTGTTGATTCTATCTATTAATGAGCGACTTTCTTCTCTCTTTTGAAGTCTATATGGTAAAAATATTGCGATTAGTATTAGTATTGGAGAAAGTATTCCAATTCCTAAAAAGGACATTCCACCTTTCATTGGCAAGTAATTTCCAACTCCACTTACAATTGTAAGTTCTGAAATCACTGATACAACTATTCCCAAAATTAGTGAAGGTACTACAAAGGCAAGTCCCTGCAATAAAAACATCTTCTTTCTTTGTTTGTTGTCCAGTCCTATTGCCTCAAGTATTCCATACTCTCTTCTGTTTTTAATCAAATTAGTAGTGAGTAAATTTACCATATTTAAACAGCCCAGTATTACTAAAATTACAGAAATAGTAGCTCCCATTAAAAGTATTGCACTTTTAAACTTCTCTCCATCTTTCATCTTTGTATCCATGGAATCGTATCTAAGTCTTGGATTTTCTTCAAGTTTACTATCCATATATTTTGCAAAACTTTCCCTTGCACTGTCTTCAATATCAAAACTATAGGTCATAACAGGTGCTTCACCTATTAAGTCAATATAGTCAGCTGTATTTAAATAAAAATTTGGTGTCTCCACTTCATTTTTTGCATCTTCTTCTCTATTCCCTGTAGGTTCAACTCCCTCTCTATTTATCATTACAAAATATCTGGCATTGTTTGAAGGACTTGTCTCTATTACTCCTGCAATTTTATATTCCTTCAGGCTACCATCTCCTAATGTAACCGTTACTGTATCTCCAACTGAATATAAATTTTCTCCCTTTGAATAATAATCTTCATAGGTACTATAGTAAATAGAATTTGGCTCTTCACTTACTCCTCCTTCAAAATAATTTTGTTTACTTAATAAATATTTATCCATTCCATAAAACACAGGAAAGTATTCACTATCTTTTAAATGGTATTTCCAAACGCCGCTGTTATCTGACCTATATCCATTAAAGAGAATCCTTCCCCCATTGATAAAGCCACTTTGACTTTCAATGTCTTTAATTAAATTTTCATCAACTATGTTTTTGGCTTTTGCTCCATATTCATACCTAAAATAACTTCCGTCAGCTACAAGATAATCTGTCTTTAGTTCATCGCTATACATATTTTCAACGTCCAGTCTTGTGGCAACAGATAATGCTGTGTTTAATATTCCTATAGACATTGCAATTGAAAGCAACACTATAAAAAATCTTCCCTTGCTTTCGTAGGCATATCTCTTTGAAAGAGTTGAAATCTTTGGAACTTTTTTACTTCCCTTAGAATTTATCTTTTGATAATTTACAGATTCAATGGGATTTAATTTTTTTAACATTTTAGCAGGTTTTAAACAGGATATATAAATTGTAAGGACTGAAAATAGCGCTGAAAATATTATTATTCCAAAATTAAAGTAAGAAATGTTTTCAATCATTCCCTTTCCATCATAGCTCATCTCTCTAAGTATAAGAGGTAAAAATCCCCTCCCTACAAAATATCCAATTAATATTCCAACGGGAATTCCAACTACACATAAATATAAACACTGTTTTATAAGTATTTTCTTTAGCTGTTTTGAAGTTGCTCCTATTGTCTTTAACAGTCCATAGAGCTTAATGTCCTCAACTACTGAAATTGAAAGCACATTGTAAATTAAAAGGTATCCCATTCCCATTACCAGTATTAAAAATATTACTGCTGCAATTACTACAGAAATATCTAAATTAGAAATATTTAATTCATTTGCAGGATTTATTCCCACTTTTACCTTTCCAGGTTTGTAAGTAGCATAATCTTCTTCTATTTCCATGCCATGACTTTTAACTATTGAACTAATATTTTCCCTTAGGTTCCATTTGTTCATATTATTAATTCCAAGGACATAATTGTATTTTGAAACATTTAAACTATCTAAATCCTCTTTTGAAATATAGGACTGACCCTTATAAGTATCACTTTCTATTGGCGCTTTATAATATCCGCATAGAGTGTATTCTCTACTTTGAATTGAATGGTCATATTCATTTCCCCTCTTATCCATAAATTCAAAGTTTAAATTCATTTTTGTTCCGATTTTAGCAGGATATCCAAGATATTCCAATGACTGAGTATCCATTACAATATCCCCTAATTTTTCAGGATACTTTCCCTCTACTAAATTTACAAATCTATTTTTTAAAAACTGCTCATCTCCCCATTGAATTTCAATTAATTCTCCTGCAAGTTTTGGAGATGTAATAGTTCCTATTTTAACTCCCTCTGCTACACCTTTAAGTTTTGTGTCGCTTTTTAACTCTTCTGCCATTTCCTTAGAAAGAAGTTCAATTGTTGCTTCTTCTCTTCCTCCCAATTTTCTTGCCATACTCTCACCATAAATATTTTTAAAGCCAAAGAGCATAGTAAACATTGTAGTGAAGAGTATACAAGTTAGAGCAATGGCAAGAATTAATATATTATTTCTCCTCTTATTTCCCTTTGATAGATTGTAAAATTAAATGCGACACCTAAAATAAAAACTCATAACAAATTTGTATTTCGTGTAAAATGTTAATTACCACAAAAAACAATCACGAAAGGAATCTGTTATGAGTCATAAATATCTTACCATGGATGATAGAAATAAAATAGAAGTGTTGAATAAAGAAGGATATTCTGCTAGAAAAATTGCCAATATATTAGGGTTTCATCATTCAACAATTAGTCGAGAACTTAAAAGGTGTAAAGCCGAATATTCAGCAGTAGATTCTCAAAAGTACTACCAAGAACTTTCTATGAAAAAGGGTAGAAAGTCTAAAATTACTGATGGCTTGAAG
>NZ_FQXI01000018.1 GCF_900129925.1 Anaerosphaera aminiphila DSM 21120
TATCTATTTTTAAATGCAGAAAATAAAAATATTGCTAGGAAAGAATTAGAGAAATGGATAGAAAGAGCGAAACAATCAAAAATACCTGAATTCAAAGCATGTATTAAAGCTTTAGAAAACTGGAAAGAAGAAATACTTCATTATTTTGAAAGCAGATTTACCAACGGAAGAACGGAAGGATTTAACAATAAAATCAAAGTGATTAAACGAGTATCTTATGGATATCGTAATTTTGAGACCTTTAAGAAGAGGATTTTGTGGTGTTGCAGTTAATTTAAACAAAAAATTATAATAAAAATTGAGGTAGGAAAAAACCTACCCCAACATTTGACAATGAACCTTTAAAATTAATTTAGTAAGTACTTTTTAGAGAATGAAATATTAAACATTCTATTATGTCATATTATTTTACAATTTGGAAAATTTTATATATAATTGTAATGTTATAATAATATAAATGTGAAATTTAATATAAATAATTTATATGAGAAATTAGGGGGATAAAAATGTCAGAAGTTAGAGTTAGATTTGCACCAAGCCCAACTGGATATTTACACATTGGCGGTCTTAGAACGGCGCTTTACAACTATCTGTTTGCCAGAAAAAACGGTGGTAAGTTTATTTTGAGAATAGAAGATACAGACAGAACCAGATTTGTAGAAGGAGCAATTGAAAATCTTATAAACTCACTAAAGTGGTCCGGAATTGACTACGATGAAGGTGTATTTGTAGAAAATGGAAAAATTGTTCAAAAAGGTGACATGGGCCCTTACATTCAGTCGGAAAGACTTGAAATATATGAAAAATACGTAGATGAGCTAATAGAAAAAGGTGAAGCTTACTACTGCTTCTGTACAAAAGAAAGACTTGATAGAGTTAGGGAAGAACAGAGAATAAAAGGTCAAGTTCCAAAATATGATGGATTCTGTAGAGGAATTTCTTTAGAAGAAGCTAAAAAAAGAGTTGCTGCAGGGGAAGAACACGTTGTGAGATTAAAGCTTCCTAGAAATAAAGACATATCATTTATGGATGCTGTAAGAGGAAAAGTTACTATTAACTCTGATGAAATGGACGATCAAGTTTTAATGAAGTCAGATGGATTTCCAACTTACCACCTTGCAGTTGTAGTTGATGACCATCTAATGAAAATCACTCACGTTGTAAGAGGTGAAGAGTGGCTACCATCAACTCCAAAGCACGTATATTTATTTGAAGCACTTGGCTGGGAAGCACCGGAATTTGTCCATCTTCCAACAGTTTTAAATAAAGATAGAAAAAAACTTTCAAAGAGACAAGGAGACGTTTCAGTTGAGGACTTTAGAAGTAGAGGATATCTTCCTGAGGGACTTGTAAACTACCTTGCACTTGTAGGCTGGAGTCCGGAAGACGGAGAAGAAATAATGTCTATGGATGAAATGATAGAAAAGTTTACCTTTGAAAGAGTTGGAAAGTCCGGTGGAATTTTTGACAAGGAAAAATTAAATTGGGTAAATGCTCACTATATTAAAGAGTACCCACTAGATGCAATTGCAGAGTTGTCAATGCCATTCGTAGTAGATGCAGGGCTTATGACTGAAGAAGAAATAGAGAAAAAATATGACTGGTACTTGCTTTTAATAGATACAATTAGAGAGAGTCTAGATGTACTTGAAGAAGTTCCGGAAAAAATATCATTTTTATTTGGCGACTTGGAAGTTACAGAAGAAGATGCCCTTAATGAATTAAAAGGCGGTCAAGTACCAGACTTAATTGAAGCATTTAAAGAAGAGTTAAATGAAGTTGATGAAGTGGATATGGAATTTGCAAGTGGCGTTATGAAGAAAATTCAAAAGAAAACCGGCGTTAAGGGGAAAAATTTATTTATGCCAGTTAGAGCCGCAATTTCAGGAAATGTTCATGGACCGGAGCTTAAAAATATAATAGTTTTACTTGGAAAAGAAGGACTGTTAAATAGACTTAATGAAGTAGCAAAATATATGTAGTGTTTAAAGAGAAGCTGGTTTAACTGGCTTCTCTTTAATTTTTAGAAGATTTTAAATTAATAAAGTAGAATAAATTTAAAAGTATTTTTAGAGAACATCTTTTTTAAATTTTAAAAATATTTTTGCTTTTTTCTATTTTATAGCTATAAATATTTGATAATATGCCTTCAATATGGTATATTTATTTTGGAAGAGTTCTCTTTTTTAATTAGAGTGGGAACAAAAACTAACTAGCAGGACAAATCTGTGCCGGTGGTGATTATGTGAATATAGATTTGCTCAGTTCTTTTGTGCCGGAATTTAAAGAATATTTTATTAGAAGGTATGAAATACTCCAAATGCTCTCTCAAGAGGGGACTGTTGGTAGAAGGACTATTTCTACAAAACTGAATCTTTCAGAAAGAGTAATAAGAGATGAAATTAATAAATTAAAAGAAATGGAACTTGTGCTGGTTTCTTCAGCAGGAGTTACTATTACAGATAGTGGCAAAAATATAATAAAGAGTTTTTTAGAACTATATAGAGAATTTAACAACTTGACAGAACTGGAGCGAACTGTAGAAGAGATTTTAAATGTAAAAAAAGTTATAGTTGTCAAAGGTGATGTTTCAAAAGATGAATATGTTTTTGACAGTCTGGGTTCTGCAACGGCGAAGTTAATAGAAGGCATACTTCAAGATGGATATAAAATTGGAGTTACAGGTGGCAGGACGCTGTCTGCAATTGCAGATGAGATGAGCTTAAATACAAAGAGAAAAAATTTGACTGTCATTCCGGCGAGAGGTTCTCTTGGAAGAAGTGTTGGATATCAATCTAATTCAATTGCATCAAAACTCGCTCAAAAATTAAATGCAGAGTACCAAATACTTCCGGTTCCGGATACAGCCTCAGAAGAGGCAATGAAAATGTTAATGGACAACCAAGAGGTAAAAGAAGCTTATGAAAAGTTAAAAAACTTAGATGTTTTAATTTTTGGTGTGGGTAGAGCTGATGTAATGACTGGAAGAAGAGGAAGTAGTGATGAACTTAAGAGTAGTATTTTAAAAAGTGGAGCAGTGGCAGAAGCTTTTGGACACTACTTTAATATTAAAGGTGAAAAGGTTTATCACTCACAGAGTATTGGTATTACAATATCAGAATTTTTAAAGATTCCAAATGTAATTGGAGTTGCCGGTGGAGATGAGAAATCAGAGGCAATAATGAGTATTTCAACTTTAAGGTCTGATATGGTTTTAGTGATAGATGAAAGTGCAGCAAAGAGAATTGTTAATATTAGGAGGTAAAAAATGTCAGTAAAAGTTGCTATTATGGGTTTTGGAAGAATAGGTAGAGATGTTTTAAGAGGATGGTCCCTAAGAGAAAATCCTGGATTTGAAATTGCGTATATTGCAGATATAAATGCAGTTGATCACATTAAAGAGCATGCACATCTTTTTAAATATGACTCAATTTATAGAAAGTACCCAGGTACTGTAGAAGTAGTTGAAGATGGATTTGTAATAAATGGCAAAAAAATTACAGTGTTAAACGGAAAAGCTCCGGAAGATATGGAGTGGGGAAAACTTGGTGTTGATGTTGTAATTGAATCAACAGGCGCATTTACTCAAAGAGAAAAAGCTGAAGGCCATCTTAAAGCCGGTGCAAAAAAAGTTATTATAACAGCTCCTGCAAAGGGAGAGGACATTACAATAGTAATGGGAGTTAACGATGACAAATACGACAGCGCAGTTCACAACATTATCTCTAATGCATCTTGCACTACAAACTGTCTAGCTCCAGTTACAAAAGTTATTCTTGATAACTTTGGAATTGAAAGAGGGCTTATGAATACAATTCATGCCTACACAAATGACCAAAAAATTCACGATGCAATGCATAAAGACATGAGACGTGCAAGAATGGGTGCTGAAAATATAATTCCTACAACTACAGGAGCTGCTCAAGCTGTTGCAAAGGTAATTCCGGAAGTTGAGGGAATTTTAACAGGATTTGCTCTTAGAGTTCCAGTTCCAACAGGTTCAATAGTAGATGTTACTTTTGAAATTTCAAAAGATGCTACTAAAGAGGAAATAAATGCTGCAGTTAAAAAAGCTGCTGAAAATGAATTAAAAGGTGTTTTGGAGTACTCAGAGGAAGAGTTAGTTTCAAGTGATATAATTCAAAATCCACACTCTTCAATTTTTGATGCAAGCCTTACTTTAGTTCAAGATAGACTAATTAAGTGTGTGTCTTGGTATGATAATGAATGGGGATATTCTCAAAGAGTTATTGACTTAACGTCAAAAGTTGCAGGTTACTATAAAAATAAAGCGAGGACTCTATAGGAGTTTTCGCTTATTTATATTTGAGGGGAAAAAATGAAAAAAACATTAAAAAATTTTGATTTTAACAATAAAAAGGTATTAGTTAGAGCAGACTTTAACGTGCCTTTAGATGGAGATAAAATAACTAATGACGATAGAATAGTAAAGAGCCTTCCAACTATTGAATACATTTTAAATAGTGGTGGAACTGTAATACTAATGAGTCACTTGGGAAGACCTAAGGGAAAATATGTGGAGAATCTTTCACTAAAACCTATTGCAAATAGATTATCTGAACTATTAAATAGAGATGTTAAATTTTTAAATAGCGAAGAAGTTGTAGATGAAAGTGTTGAAAAAGAAGTGGCAAAACTGAAAAGTGGAGATATTGCTTTACTTGAAAATACTAGATTTGTTGAAGGTGAAGAAAAAAACGACGATATATTTTCAAAGAAATTATCAGATCTTGCAGATATTTATATAAATGATGCCTTTGGAACCAGCCATAGAGCTCATGCTTCAAATGTTGGAGTTTCAAAGTATTTACCGTCAGGAATTGGGCTTTTAGTTGAAAGAGAAGTTGAATATATTCAAAATGCAATTGAAAATCCGAAGCGCCCTTTTATTGCAATTATTGGTGGGGCAAAAGTATCAGATAAAATTGGAGTAATAGAAAACCTATTAAACAAAGTTGATAAGATAATAATCGTTGGAGCTATGGCATATACTTTTTTAAAGTCTCAGGGATATGAAGTGGGAAAATCACTAGTTGAAAATGACAAGTTGGACCTTGCGAAAAGTTTAATAGAAAAAGCTAAGGAAAAAGGTGTAAAATTAATACTGCCAATTGATTTTGTAGTTGCTACAGAAATTAAAGAGGGTATAAGTAAGAAGACGGTAGATTTTGATAAAATTCCAAAAGACCTTGAAGGCTTAGATATAGGAGTGAAGTCTAGAGAACTTATAGTAGATGAACTTCAAGGTGCAAAAACTGTAGTGTGGAACGGACCTGCCGGAGTATTTGAACTTAAGGATTTTGCAGAGGGGACTTTTGCAATTGCAAGAGCACTTGCAAATCTAGAGGGTGCAACTACTATTATAGGTGGCGGAGACTCTGCATCGGCAATTGAAAAAGCTGGTGTGGCAGATAAAATTTCTCACATATCTACAGGAGGAGGAGCAAGTTTAGAACTCTTAGAGGGAAAAGTTTTACCTGGAATTGATTGTATAGAAGATGAGGAGTGATTTTTTGAGAAAAAAGCTTATAGCTGGAAATTGGAAGATGAATTTAAATGTTACAGACACTAGAAAAATGTTAAGTGAACTTGTAGAAAAAAACTTAAATAGTGAAGTTGAAGCATTAATTTGTCCGCCCTTTACTTCTTTGGAAGCGGCTAGTGAAATACTAAAGGGTACAAATATAAAATTGGGAGCACAAAACGTAAGTGAATATGAGGACGGAGCAAGAACCGGAGAAATTTCCACAAATATGCTTAAGGATTTAAGTGTTTCCTATGTAATAATTGGACACTCTGAAAGAAGAACTTACTATGGTGAAACTGATGAAATTGTAAATGAAAAGATTAAAAGAACACTTTCTCAAAATTTAAAGGCTGTGCTCTGTGTTGGAGAAGATGAAGTAGAGAGAAGAGAAAACAGACATGAAGAAGTAGTAAAATCTCAACTTGAAAAGGGACTAAGAGAAATTTCAGAAAACACAGAAGACATTGTAATTGCCTATGAGCCAATTTGGGCAATAGGAACGGGAAATACTTGTAGCAGCGAAGATGCAGAGAGTATGTGTAAATTTATTAGAAGTAGTGTAGCAAATATTTTCAGCAGTGAAATAGCTGACAATATGAGAATACTCTATGGAGGTTCAGTAAAACCTTCCAATGTAAGAGAACTTATGAGTAATGAAAATATAGATGGTGCATTAGTTGGTGGAGCCAGCTTAAAAGCAGAAGATTTTCAAAGTCTTGTAAATTTTGGAGAATAAGATGAAACCGGTAATGTTAATTATTTTAGACGGACTGGGATTGGGAAAAGAATACAAGGGAAATGCAGTGTATCTTGCCAAAAAACCGGTGATAGATAGTTTAAGGGAAAACTGTCCAAATACAACGCTAAAAGCATCAGGTCTAGCAGTGGGTCTTCCAGAAGGACAAATGGGAAATTCAGAAGTAGGACACTTAAATATTGGGGCAGGTAGAGTTATATATCAAGACCTAACTAGAATATCAAAGTCTATAGAAGATGGAAGTTTTTATAAAAATGAACACTTTTTAAATTCAATTGAAAATTGTAAAAAAAATGGTTCAGCTCTTCACTTAATGGGACTTGTATCTAAAGGTGGAGTTCATTCTCACATGAATCATCTGCTTGCCCTTGTAAAACTTGCAAAGGACAACAACTTAGAAAGAGTTTATATCCATGCAATACTTGACGGTAGAGATGTGCCGCCTAATATTGGATTGGAAGATATAAGAGAGTTGGAAGAAAATTTAAAAGAAATTGGACTTGGAAAAATAGCCACTGTAAGTGGAAGATATTACGCCATGGACAGAGACAATAGGTGGGAGAGAACTAAACTTGCCTATGACACTTATACTCTTGGAAATGGAGAAAACTTCAGTAGTGCAGAGGAGCTTATTAAGTCAAATTACGAGAAAAATATATTTGATGAATTTGTAGTTCCGGGTTCTATTTTGGAAAATGAAAAGCCAATAGCCACTATAGAAGATAATGACAGTTTAATATTTTTTAACTTTAGACCTGATAGAGCAAGACAAATTGTAAGAGCTCTAGCTGATGAAAATTTCAGTGGATTTAAGAGAGAAGTCTTTAGAAAAATTGATATAACTACTATGACTCAGTATGACAGGACTATACCAAATGTTCACATTGCCTTTAGCGAGACAATTCCACAAAACACATTAGGTGAGGTCTTGGCAAAAAATGGCAAGAGACAACTTAGAATTGCAGAAACGGAAAAATATGCACACGTTACATTTTTCTTTAATGGAGGGAGAGAAGAGCCCTTTGAAGGAGAAGACAGAGTGCTGGTTCCATCGCCAAAAGTTGCAACTTACGACTTAAAGCCTGAAATGAGTGCTGAAGAAGTTACCGAAAATGTATTGGAAAGACTTGATATGAAAAAGTATGACTGCATTATTTTAAATTTTGCAAATCCGGATATGGTAGGGCATACAGGTTCAATACCTGCAGCAGTAAAGGCAATAGAAACTGTAGATAGCTGTCTTGGTAAAATACTGGACAAATTAAAAGAAGTTGGTGGAGCCGCACTGGTTACAGCTGATCATGGCAACAGTGAAGTAATGCTTACAGATGACAATAAACCGGTGACAAGTCATACTACAAATTTAGTTCCACTTTATTTATTTGGAGTGGAAGATGTTGAATTAGAAGAGGGAAGACTTTGTGATTTATCTCCAACCATTCTTCAACTGTTAAATATAGAACAACCTGAAGAAATGACTGGAAAGAGTTTGATAAAGGAGAAATAAAATGAGTTTTATAACAAGTGTTTATGCAAGAGAAGTATTAGATTCAAGGGGAAATCCCACTGTTGAAGTAGAAGTTAGAACTGAAAGAGGTGGATTTGGAAGGGCAAGTGTTCCAAGTGGAGCGTCTACTGGAATTCACGAAGCGGTTGAACTTAGAGACGGTGGAAAAAGATACCTTGGAAAAGGTGTGTTAGATGCAGTAAATAATGTAAATGAAAAGATTGAAAAGGACTTAACTTTTTTTAATTGTTTTGAACAGGCTTCTATAGATAATTACTTAAGAAGATTAGATGGAACTGAAAACAAGTCAAAACTTGGAGCAAATGCAATACTTGGAGTTTCTCTAGCTGTGGCAAAAGCTGCTGCTATGGAGCTTGGAATTCCACTTTACCAATATATTGGAGGAGTAAATGCAAAAGTTTTACCTGTTCCAATGATGAATATTTTAAATGGTGGAGAACATGCCGACAACAATGTGGACATTCAAGAATTTATGATAATGCCAGTGGGAGCAAATAGCTTTTCAGATGCATTGGAAATGGGAGCTACAGTTTATCACAATTTAAAAGCAGTTTTAAATGAAAAAGGCCTTTCTACAGGAGTGGGAGATGAAGGCGGATTTGCACCAAACTTAAGTAGCAATAAAGAAGCTCTAGATATAATAGTAGAAGCCATTGAAAAATCAGGATATAAGCCTGGAGAAGACATATATTTGGCACTAGATGTGGCAGCTTCTGAATTTTACAATGAAAACAAAACTTACCATATGAAGGGCGAAGACAGAATATTTAATTATAAACAATTAGTTGACTACTATGTAGAACTAGTGGACGAATATCCTATAATTTCCATTGAAGATGGATTAGACGAAGATGATTGGCTTGGATGGAAGTACATGACAGACGAATTGTCTTCAAGAATACAATTAGTTGGAGACGACTTATTTGTAACAAATACAGAAAGACTTAAAATGGGAATAGAACAAGGTGTATCAAATTCTATTTTAATAAAGTTAAATCAAATAGGAACACTTACAGAAACACTAGATGCAATAGAACTTGCAAAGCAAAATAACATGACAGCAGTAATTTCTCATCGTTCAGGAGAAACTGAAGACGCTACAATTGCTCACTTAGCCGTTGCAACAAATGCAGGATTTATAAAAACCGGTGCTCCGGCAAGATCTGAAAGAGTAGCTAAGTACAACCAACTTTTGAGAATAGAAGACCAACTTGGAGACGTAGGAGAGTACAAGGGTTTTGACAGTTTTTACAACTTAAAAAAATGAAAATTTATTTTATAAGACATGGAATAGCGGAAGCCTTTGCCAATTCGGACTTTGAAAGAGAGCTTACTACAGAGGGCAGAATTAAACTAAGTGAAACCTTTGACAACTTTGCAAGAGAATTTACAAGTGATGACTATAAAATTTATAGTTCACCACTTGTAAGAGCTATTCAAACTTGTGAAATCTTATGTGAAAAGTTAGATACGGACTATGAAATAAAAGACCATCTAGCAGGAGCAAGTTTAGAAACTGTACTAAGTGATTTAAGAGAATCCGACCATAGTACCTATATATTAGTGGGACATGAACCCTATATATCGGATTATCTATATAAAATAACAGGAAAATTTCAAACAGTGAGCAGAGGTTCAATTCACGAAGTAGAAATATAAAAGGTGGCATACAAGTTGTGTGCTACCTCTAGTTTTTAAAAACAATACTTATAAATATCTACTTAATTAATAAACTTATGTATGGGTATAAATAAATTGATTATAAGAATAACAAGGAGGAATAATATATGGAGAGAAAAGTAAAAGGGAAAGTTACCGGTTTTAAAACGCAAGATGGAGCTGGTGTAAACTTAGTTCGTGTTTTGGGAAATACTACAGTAAAGCAATATGATCCTTTTTTAATGTTGGATTCATTTGACAGCAAAGATCCTAATGACTATACTGCAGGATTTCCAATGCATCCACATAGAGGGATTGAAACAATAACTTTTTTATCAAGTGGAGAAATAGTTCACAGAGACAGCTTGGGAAATGAAGGTACTATTCGTCCGGGAGAAGTTCAGTGGATGACAGCAGGCTCAGGAATACTTCACGAGGAAATGCCACAGGCTGCAGAGAGAATGTTGGGAGTTCAAATTTGGTTGAATTTGCCACAAAAAGACAAGATGACAACTCCTGAATACCATGAAATAGGAAGAGATTTAATAGAAGAAATAGAAATTGAAGGTGGATTACTTCGCCTAATAAGTGGAAGTTATAAAGAGTTCAGTGCTTTTCAGGGAAAATACCTACCGGTGGACTTCTATGACATTCATTTAAAAGCAGGTAAAAGTTTTACAATACCTACAAAAGAAGACGAAGAAGTTTACTTGTTTTTGTTGGAAAATGATGCAATTGTAGCCGGAGAACACATTCCGGTTAAAACAGCTGTTGCAACAGAGCCTGGAACTAGTATAGATATTGAAGCACTGGATAAAAATATTGAAATACTGTTTTTAAGTGCACCTAAATTAGATGAGCCTGTAGCTTGGGGTGGACCAATTGTAATGAATACTAAGGCTGAATTAGAAAGAGCATTTGCAGAGTTGCAAAGCGGAATGTTTATAAAGGATAAACCAAAAGAGTAAACAAATGTAGTAAAAAGCAACAAGTGATAGAGTTTTTTTATCACTTGTTGCTTTTTTAATTTTAAAATTTATAAAACAAGAAAAGTATTTTATAATACTTTTTTTCTTCTGTGAAGATTAATTGCTCCTCTATTTCTCAAAAGCACAACGGCCAAGACAAAGGCAGCTATTTCTGCTATGGGAACTCCCAGCCAAATCATCATAGGATTGGAAAATTTACTCATAGCCCAAAGTGCAGGAACTAAGAATATTGCAGAGCGGGATAGAGAAATTAGTATTGAAGACATATAGGACTGTGTTGATGCAAATAGCGAAGAAGTAATTACGTTAATTCCTACTATAGGCAGTGCTATAAAGAATATATTAATAGCCTTTAATGTCATGTTAAACAATTCTATATCAGAAGAGGATAAGAATATACTAACTAAAATCGGTTTAGAAATAAATAGTAAGACATATCCTAAAACACCTGTTATAATTGCAGTTTTAACAGAGAAGATGTATATTGAGGATACACTTGCATTATCACCGATTCCGTAGTACTTACTAATAAGAGGTTGAGTTCCTTGACCTGTTCCCAAAAACACAGAGAGTAAAATTAAATTTATATACCCTATTACGCCAAATGCTGCTAGTCCGTTTTCTTGTAATTTGCGAGATAAAAATAAATTGCAGAAAAATGTAGTAAGTCCAAGTGCAAATTCCATTGTAAAAGCCGGAATGCCGCCAATTATAATTTCCCTTATAATTTTAAACTTTACAGTTATTTTTTCAATATATAAGTCACCTTGCTTTAATAAAAAGTGAGGCATTAATATTAAAATTCCCACAACTGGTCCAAGTCCTGTTGCGATAGCAGCACCTTTTATTCCCATTTGAAGAGGTGCCATAAAAATATAGTCCAGTGCTATATTTAAAACTGCTCCAATAATTTGACCTGCCATTGCAAGTTCGGGCTTTCCGTCATTTCGCACCCAGGTTCCAAGGGCATAATTAAGTACAAAAAATGGAACGAATGCAATAAACCAAACAAAATATTCCACAGCCTCTGCATGAATTTTCTCAGTTGAGCCTAAAATAGAGACAATTGAATTTTTAAAAATCAATGAAAATATAGTAATGAAAATTGCCAGAACAACAGAAATTAAAAGTCCGTGATTAAAATAATTACGAGATAATTGGATATTGCCCTTTCCCTTATTAATTGAAATATAAACGCCGCATCCAACTGAAATCATAAGGCTTAGTGCAATTAAAAATTCCACCACCGGTACTACCACAGTTACAGCTGCAAGTGCATCACTGCCTAGAATTTTTGCAACAAATATTCCGTCAACTACAATATAAAGAGAGTTGAATAAAAGCCCAATAATTCCCGGACCGATGTATCTGCCAAGTTCTTTTTTTGTGATTTGCATAAAATCATCCTTTCTTAAACTTTGAAAATAATAAAAAAAGGAGATAGTCCTGCGTTGTGAACGTAGGCCTATCTCACAAACAAACTATCTCCGGCGAGAGTATTCATTTCCCTCATATAATAGCAAAGAAAAATTATAGTGTCAAATTAAAAAAATTACAATTTTTAAAGTGTAATAAAATTATTGATAAACAATAAAAATTAGTTGATAATCGTGAAAAAATTTAATATAATTTTAAGCATAAAGGAAGTGAAAATTTGTGAAAAAATTTAATGTAACTTTTATTAAAATTTTATTATTATTGCTATTAATTGTTTTAGGGTTGTTTATTCCATTGTTGTCAAATTTTTCGAAAGAAGTTGCCAATATTGAACCGACATTTTCATATATGCGAATTCCAATGCTAATACTTTGTGTAAGTGTAGTATTATCTGCAATGTCTGCAATAGGTTTTGGACTTTTGGCACTTAGAAAATATGGAAGTGGAGAAGTTTTCAAGTTAAAAACAGTTAGATATTTGCAAGGTTCAAGTCTTTCTTTTTTTGTAGGAGTATTAATTCAAATATTAATTATTATTTACACAGAAATAAATGTAAGTGGTTCTATAACAAATTTATATGTGTTATTCGGTGTAATAATATTTTCTTTGGGGAACCAAATTTTTAAATTAATAGCAGATGTAGTTAGTAAGGGCATAGAAATAAAAGTAGATAATGATCTGACAATTTGAGGTGAAAAATGGCTATAATCATAGATTTAGATGTAATGTTGGCGAAAAGAAAAATGAGTTTAACAGAATTGTCGGAAGAAGTTGGAATAACTATTTCAAATCTTTCTATATTAAAAACTGGAAAGGCTAAGGCAATAAGATTTTCTACGCTTGAAGTAATATGCAAAGTACTTAATTGTCAGCCGGGGGATATTCTTCGATATGAGGGAGATGAAAGTTAAATGTCAGAAAAAAATATAAGAAGATTGTGAAGATAATATTAGTATTATTTTTAGCTATAATACCAGTACTATGGTACTTTTCAGATTTCAGACCACAACCAATTAGAAGGGTAAAGGGAGAATTAAATATTATACTTCCGAAAAATAGTGAGCTTCAAGTTGAAATATTGGGAAAATCTAATCCTGATAGAGGCGAAGTTGATATTATACAAGTGTGGATTCCTAAAGATGAAATTAATAATTTTAGAAAAATATTAGAGGGAAAAGAATTGTCTAAAGTAAATGAAAATGACTATAACATAATGTATGAGTTGTTTAATTCAGAAAATAGATTAGATAAGAAAAAGGTGGAATTAGATATAAATCCTAAAGATGGGATATTTAAAATAATAAATAAAAGTGGTAGATATTTTAAACTTTCAACTGTAAATTTTATTTATTTTAATACAGAAAACGGACTACTGACTTTTCTAAGTTATAACAGCTAAGAATAAAAGAAGTGTAAATGAACTCCTAAGAGAATTTACACTTCTTTTAAATTATATAAAGTAAGGCAAAATATAATTTTCTATTAATTTCCACCTATCGGAAATAGGTGTTCGAATGACATTTGATGCAATGCAAATATTTAAATTTAAATCGGGTATGCAGACAATCATATTTCCGCCTGTTCCCATGGCGTAGTAAATGGACACACCTTTTATATTTTTAAGCCACCAAAAATCTCCATAGTTACTACTGTAGTTTTGAATACTTTTATTTACCCAACTTGTAGAAATAATTGAATTGCCATTCCAAAATCCGTTGTCTAAATAAAGTAGACCAAACCTTGCCATATCTTGAAGGGTCATAGTAAGTCCCCATCCACCGATAGTTAGACCTTGTTTATCTTTAAGCCACCCTTTAAGCTCAGTGTAGAGCATATCTTTTAATTCAAAGGAAGCTATTTCTACGTCAGGAATTTCATTCATGCCAATGGGTGAACACAAATACTTATTTGCAAATTCTCTTGCAGTTAATCCGGAGACTTCAGTTAAAATTCCGGAGAGTAAATGAGCCGAAGCATCAGAATAATTAAACTCACTGTTATTTCCTCCAAGACCTAGAGCTTCTAAACAGTACTCAATCCAGTTTTCACTGTGAATGAGTTTGCCTAAATTTTGTTTTGAATTTTTATGTGCATAGGGAGCCGTCATAGAAAGCAGTTGGTGTATAGCTACTTCATTTCTAATTCTATTTTTACTTAGCTTGTACTGAGGAAAGTAATCTACAACTTTGTCTTCTAAAGAATTAATATACCCCTTGTCAATGGCAATGCCAATGAGAGCTGATAGTACGCTTTTCGTAACTGACGCCACATTAAATCTATCAGTTTTATTTTTATTGTTGTAGTAATTTTCCAGTAGTGTATATCCGTTTTTTAAAATAATAATTCCGTTTAAACTGTAGTAGTTTTTTTGTATTTCTGTATTTAAATCCTCTTCAAATTGAGGGTTAATACCTAGTTCTGGTGGAGATATTTTTTGCCAGTTATCATCTGGATAGTATAGATTTTTCATAAGACCTCCAAATATAATGAGATTACTTATATATTATATAATTTAATATATTTAGTTTTAATATAGTAACATGTTGTTAGTTTATGTGCAGAAAACTTTAAAGACATTGTAAAAGTGAATAGCTTTTAATTTAGAATAAGCTCAATTACCTTGACGTAGTTAGAGATTCACTTTAATATTAAGTTGATACTATTGTAACATGAAAGTGTAGTGTAAGAAATTTATGTACATAGATAAGTTTAGGAGGAAGTCTTTGATTTACTTTTTATTGGCATTAGTTCCAATTATATTTTTAATAATCGCACTGGTGCCGTTAAAAATGGCAAGTCACAAAGCCTGTGCAATAACACTATTAATAACTGTATTAGAAGCTTTTTTTATATGGAATCAAAGAGCTGTGGATATTTTCACTGGAGCTTTAGAGGGCTTTGCAATGGGGATTTGGCCAATTAGTTTAGTAATAGTGGCAGCAGTTTTTACTTATAATATAGTTTTAAGTACGGGAAATATGGAAGTTATTAAGCAGATGTTAACATCTGTTTCTAAAGATAAGAGAATTTTAGTTTTAATAATTGCTTGGGGATTTGGCGGCTTTATTGAGGGAATGGCAGGATTTGGAACTGCAGTGGCAATTCCGGCGGGAATATTAATGGGTCTTGGACTTGATCCGATTTTTTCTGCAATTGTGTGCTTAGTAGCAAATACAACGCCTGTTGCCTTTGGAGCTATAGGATTAGGTGCAATTACAGCGGCTGATTTAGCCGGGACAAGTCCTCAGCTTACAAGTATCTTTACAATTATTCAAATGGCATTTATGACGGTGTTGGTGCCTTTTATAATAGTATATATGGTTGGGAAAAATGAGGGCAAAGATATTCGTGAGACCTTTAAGGGTGTTGGATTTATTACATTGATTTCAGGAGTTGGATTTTTAGTTGCCCAGTTTTTAACGGCTTACTTTATAGGAGGAGAGCTTTCTGCCATAATAGGTTCAATGTTTTCTATGTTACTTACAATATTGACTGCAAAGTTTTATAAAAATAAGGAGAATTCTAATTTTAATGTAAGCAGCGATTCCGTTGATAGTAAAATTACCCTTAAGAGAGGTTTAATTGCCTGGAGTCCATTTATAATGGTGCTGATTTTTTTACTTGTGACTTCAAGTTTATTTCCAAGTATTAATAGTGTACTTGCATCTATAAGTTCTTCAGTTAAAATTTATTCAGGAACAGGTGCAGTTGACTATATCTTTAATTGGGTTTCTACACCGGGAACTTTAATAATTATAGCAGCTACAATTGGTGGCTTAATTCAAAAGTGTCCATTAAAAGAAATTATAAAAATTTTAGGAGGAACTATAGTTCAGACGTCAAAAACTATTTTAACAATAGTACTTGTGTTAGCAACATCTAAAGTAATGGGATACAGTGGAATGACCATTGATATTGCAAGCTTTATAGTGCTTTATACAGGGCGGTTTTATCCGCTGGTTTCGCCCTTTATAGGTTCTATTGGAACTTTTGTAACTGGTAGTGGACTTTCAAGCGTAGTACTGTTTACAGAAATGCAGGCCAATACAGCTGTAGATTTGGGAATAGATGTAACTTGGATGGTTGCTGCAAACCTTGTGGGAAGTACGGCAGGAAAAATAATATCTCCACAGAGTATTGCCATTGCCACTGCAACAACAAATACTGTAGGAAAAGAAAATGAAATATTAAAAAGTGTTTTAAAATACTATCTGCTCTTTATAGTTGTCTACGGCTTAGTTGTATACATTGGAGTGCGTTTTATTTAAATATATTAAAATTAAGAGGGGATGCCCTCTTTTTTTATATTCTATGCAACGTTATTAAGAGTTAAAACGTCTAATAGGTGAAAGGGGAAAGTTCTATGGAGAAAAATGAAATATTTAGAGAATTAATGTTAAATCGTGAAGACAAATTATATAGAATTGCATTCTCTTACATGAAAAATGAAGCTGACTCTTTAGATGTAGTGCAAGACACGCTTTTAAAAGCCCTATTAAAATTTGACTTACTTGAGGACTATACATATTTTGATACTTGGGTTATAAGGATTTTAATTAATACTTGCAAAGATCACCTGCGAAAGAAAAGAGAGTATATATCCTATGAAGATGAAATAGAAGTGGAATCTATAGAGACTGAAAAAGAAGAGACAATGGACCTTATTAATTTATTAGATAAACTTCCTGCAGATGAAAGAGAGTTACTATACTGTAGATATTTTGAAGATTTAAGAGTTAGAGAAATTGCAGAGAAGTTATCATTAAAAGAGGGAACGGTTAAGAGTAAGCTTTCAAGAATTCTTTCAAAACTTAGGAAAAAGGTGAAGGAGGAAAATTATGAAATTAGATAAGTTAAATAATATTTCTGTGCCGGAAGAGTTAGATGAAATAAAAGAAAATATATATAACAAGCCAAAGAAGAAAAAGCACAAACTTAGATACGCTGTAGCTGCTTGTATGTGCATATTTATACTTGGTTTTACGGTACCGGGATACACTAAAAATTTACCGGTGTACTCACAAATATTTGAATTTTTTGGAATGGAAAATTATCAAAGTGCAAGTACAGCTATAAATCAAGAAGTAACAGATAATGGAGTTACATTTACACTTGTGGATGCAGTATATTCAGGGAATGAAATTGCAGTTACTTTTGAAATAAAGTCAGATAAGTTAAATGGAGAAAAGATAAGTACAGATTTTGATTTAAGGTTTAAAGGTACAAAAAAAGATGGATTAGGTGGAGGTTTAGGAATAGAATATGAAGGAAATAATACTTATATAGGCTATTTGAATATGAATGTCGATTTTCTAAAAGAGCCTCCTAAGAATTTGGAAGCAAAGTTAAAATTGAAAGATATTGAAATTTTTGATGAAGATTACAACTTAAAAGAAAAAAAATTAATTAAGGGAAAGTGGGAATTTGAATTTCCAATAAAACAACTAAACGGAAAAATTCTAGTAAATGATTTCACAGATAAAAAAGATAAGTACTACGCGAAAATTAATAAAATATTAGTAGATGACTTAGGGATAGCTTTTACAATAAATTATTGGAGCGACTATGATTTTCCTGTCTGGTTATACAGTAATTATAGTGTATTAATAGTTGATGGAAAAGACGAGATAACAAGCTTAGATGACAAAGGTAAACCTATAAATGAAGTTAACTATATAGAATTACAAGGAGGAGCAGGAAAAGCAACTCCTGAATTTGGAGAGGCAACTTGGAGAAGTAAGCCTTTAAATTCTGGAAATTATAAAATGTATGTAGAAATGCGAAAAACATCGACCTACTCAGATAAAGATTTGTTAGAAAGAGCTATAAAAGAATTTAATATAGATGAAGAAGAATTAGAAAATGCACCTAATGAAATTCTCTTTGAAATACCATTCACAATAGAATAACTTAATAAATTATAAAAATATAGGTGTGGCAATGCACCTATATTTTTTATATAATAATATTGTTTATGTATAAAGTTTAATTTATTTGTTACAATATAAGAAAGAATCGGGGTGCAGTTTAATGAAGACTTCATATATATTAATGGTAGTTACTGTAATTTCAAAGGTATTTGGGCTAGTTAGAGAAAAAGCTCTTGCATATTTTTTTGGAGTTGGAATGGTGGCAGACGTATTTTTAGTGGCCTTTCAAATTCCAATGACATTTACAAATGTTATAAGTGGAGCTACAGCCAATGGCTACATACCTCTATATAACAATATTTTAGAGAAGAAAGATGAAAATTCAGCCAATAAATTTACGGCAAATTTATCTAATATAGTTTTTATAGTTACTTTTTTAATTTCAATTGTAGGAATTATATTTGCCAAACCTCTTGTTAGGGCAATGGCAATCGGATTTACAGGGGAAAAACTTGAACTTGCAGTATTTATGACTAGGGTTGGTATGCTGAGTATTTGTGCTACAAGTGTATTTTCAATTTTTAAGGCATATCTTCAAATAAAAAAACATTTCATAGTTTCAGTATGCCACTCAATAGTAATGAACTTAATTATTATTGCATCAATGGCAATCAGCTATAAACTGGGAGCAACTTACCTTGCTTGGGGAATTTTAGCGGGATTTGTATTTCAGTACATTATATTTTTGCCCTACATTAAAAAGTCGGGTTACATGCACAGTTTTAAAATTAATTTAAAAGATGAAAATATAAAGAATTTATTTAAAGTTATAATACCGGTTTTAATTTCCACATCTGTAATAGAACTTAATTTTATTATTTCAAAGTCTTTGGCATCTTCATTGTTTGGAGGAGCAATTTCCACACTAAACTACGCTTACAAGCTTCAAAGTTTTGTAACGGGAATTGTAATAACTTCAATTGTAACAGCAGTATACCCTGAAATGGCAAGAAGAGGGGCATTAAAAGACACTGCAGGGCTTAGAACCACTACTTCAGATGCAATATCTACTATGTCTCTTTTAGTAATACCTGCATCAGTGGGATTATTTTTGTTTGCAGAGCCAATTGTAAATCTTTTATTTGTAGGAGGAGCTTTTACAGCAGAAGACGGTAAACTTACAGCGCTTGTACTTTCGTTTTACGCCATTGGAATAATAGGGATAGGATTTAGAGAAATAGTTTCAAGAGTTTTCTACACTATAATGGACGCTAAGACACCTGTAATTAACTCTGTAATAATGGTAGTTATAAATGTAGTGCTTAGTATTGGACTTTCCAATGCAGTTGGAATAGTGGGGCTTGCTCTTGCAACAAGTGTATCTTTTATAATAGGCGCAGTTCTAATAGTTTACAGTTTAAAAAACAAACTGGGCAGTGTCATAACGAGAGAAACTGCAATTGACCTAGTAAAAATTGTAATAGCCACAGTTGTAATGGGAGTTATATCAAAGTTGGCATTTGTATTTTTAATAGGACATTTTGGAAATACAATCTCTCTTTTTGGTGCAATTATAGCAGCGGGAATATCTTATTTAATAATGTTAATAGTATTAAAAGTAAGTGAAATTTATAATTTTATAAATAAATTTAAAAATAGAAAATAAAAGCAAAGGACACCTATAAAAGCATAGGTGTCCTTTAATAAACTCTATCTTAATCGGCTTACTTGCTCTAATTTTTTTGAAGTGGTAAAATCATTGTAATTATATAAAATTTAAATATAAAAGAAGGTTTGTAGACATGAAACTTAAATCGCCAAATATTAACAGTGAAGATTTTATGCTGCTTGAAAAGTTTGTTGAAAAAACAGATTACACTTACTCCTTTGATGGAGAAGTGGCTATGGAAGGTATAAAGTTATTATTAAAAGTAGTTAAGGACATGGGGCTTGATCCCATGAAAACTGAAGATCTTAAAAGTGGAATAATGTCTATATTTAATATAGAGGTTATTAATATGCCTGATTTAAATAACAATAGATTTATTCTTACGCCCAATCATGTAAGTGATTTAGATGCAATTATATTGGGCTTACTACATCCTAAAATTAGAATTGTTGCAAAAAACGATTGGATAAATAATAAAAAACTAAGAGAATTTTTGGATTTACACTATGACTTATGTGGAATTGAGCGAACATCTCTACAGAGTCTGCGTACTTTGTTAACGGAAGCAACTCACTATTTTAATGACGGTGATGAAAATAAACACTATTTAGTATTTAGCCAGGGTACAATTTCCGATTTTAACAACAACAGTTTAGAGAGGATTTCTCCGATTGCTCAAAAGATTTCAAATAAGACAGATGTTCCAATTTTAAATATGTTTATTGAACAGGCGTCAATTTATGAGCCGACTAGAATAGTATTTGACAGTCCTATAAAGTTATCGCCAAAAGACGACTTCAGAAAAATATGGCTGGAAAGAGAAATGGAAATGCAAAATTCACTGGTTCCAAAAGCCAGATATCCCAAGTTATCCTATAAGCATATGAACAACAATAAAGAGGGCGAAGAATTTTTTTAAAAGTTATCTACCTTGTTTTAAGAATTAAAAATATGTATTCATATAGTAAAGCTCTGAGATTTTAAATTCAGAGCCTTATTTTTGGTTTAATATTCATAATAAGAGTTTTAAGATATTAATTTTAAAAAGGAGTGAATTTATAAATAGTTTTAAAAGTAAGTAGTGTAAAAATAATATAAAATATAGTGCATTAAATACGTGGATACATAACTATTCTATACCTGTACTTTAAAGCTGTATATGATATTATATTAAATACAGTTGGTATTTAATAATACCTATTCAATTATTAAAATATTTTTAAAATAAGTTGGATATAAATATAAAGTTTCAATAAAAAAAGACACAGTTTTTTGTGTCTTTTAAGTAGCAGTTTAAAATATTTAAATTAACAATATAAATTTTATTTAATGCCATTATAATTCATGAAAAATTCACTGTAAAGTGGAGCATCATTATAAATGTAGTCAAGGGCATTTTCCAATAGTTTAGGTGCAGCATTTAAGGCACTTGTAAATGTTTCAGATAAAATTTTATTTGAATTATAAGCTTGATCAAAGGGGGTCTGTCTTATTATTTGACCGCCAATTATATTTTTAACTTTAAATAAACTCATTGTATTTAAGATGATTTTTTCCTTTCGCAAAGTTTCTGTGTGGAAAAATTTCTTCCACTTATAAAAGTCTTCCATAGATTTTAAAAAGTCGTTGTAGTTTATATTTTTGTATTTTTTGTAAAGTGGGTAGACGTTTTTAAAGATAGTTTTGTCTCTTGGAATTAAATTTTCCAAGTGAAATGTTATTGGGTCATTTTCGTCAATTAGCAAAAAGTATCTGTCCAGCTCAGATTCTATATCTTGATGAGAAAATTGTTTTTCTGCTAGAGAATTGACAGTTGGGTGAATTTTAGAATCCAATATGAAGTGGCAAGTTGCACCCAATAAATATGCCATAAGTGGTGAGCTTAAATTTTGGGACTTTAAATATACTTTGTTTAAATCCAGAAAACTTTTAAAACTTTGAGCGTGAATGTAGTTTCCTGGTGCATTTTTCTTAATAAACAACTTAGGGTTAAAGAATAAAAAGTCAGGACCTTGTTGTCCCAATAAATAGTAACTATTGTATTTAGTTGATATATCTTTTAATGTTGGGTTTAATTTATCTATTAAATCCAATCCGAATTTATTGTGAGTGTATATACTTGCCATAATAACCTCCAAAATTATTATTCTTACATACATTATATATTTTAAAACATAAAAGGGGGAATTAAAAAATAAGTTGCAATTTTAGTTGATTAATGATAGTATAATTAATTGCATAATATTAAGTTAGAGTGGAGTAGTGTTCTCTAAATTAGATGGCAGGTTTTAAGCCTGCATAAGAATTTGAGGGGTGAATAATTTAATGGTACATCCTGTGAAATATGGGAAGAGAGAGAGAATGAGTTTTTCTCGAATAGACGAGGTATTAAGTCTTCCAAACCTTATTGAAGTGCAGACTTCTTCTTTTGAATGGTTTTTAAAAGAAGGATTAAAAGAGGTTTTTGAAGATGTATCTCCTATAGAGGATTATTCTGGAAATTTGATTTTGGAGTTTATTGATTACTATATTTCTGATGAAATAAAGTATGATGTTGACGATGCAAAACAGAGGGATACTAACTATAGTGCTCCTTTAAAAGTAAAAGTGAGATTAATAAACACTGAAACCGGAGAAGTTAAAGAGCAAGAAGTTTTTATGGGTGATCTTCCGCTAATGACTCCAAATGGTACATTTATCATTAATGGAGCTGAGCGTGTTGTAGTATCACAGTTAGTTAGAAGTCCGGGAACTTACTATAAAGTTGAGACAGATAAAACCGGAAAGAGACTATATTCCGCAACTTTAATTCCCTATCGTGGAGCTTGGCTAGAGTTCGAAACAGATGCTCAAGGAGTAATCAATGTAAGAATAGACAGAACTAGAAAGATTCCCATTACCATACTGCTAAGAGCAGTTGGGGTTGAATCCAATCTTGAGATTACAGAACTTTTAGGTGAAAGTGAAACACTTTCAAAGACTTTAGAAAAGGATATAACTTCTAATAAAAATGAAGCTTTGCTTGAAATTTATAAAAAGTTACGACCTGGAGAGCCACCAACAGTTGACTCGGCAAAGTCTCTATTTGAAAATATGTTTTTTGACAATAGAAGATATGACCTTGCTCATGTTGGAAGGTACAAGTTTAATAAAAAACTTTGTATCAGTGCTAGAATATTAAATAAATATTCTGCTGAAGACATTGTAAATCCTGAAACCGGAGAAATTTTAGTGTCTGCAGGAGAAGTAATAAGTGAAGAAATTGCAAAAGCTATCGAAGACAGTGGAATAAATAGAGTAGTTGTAAAGATAAGTTCAACTCACGATGGTGAAATAGACAAAGAAGTTGTAGTAATAGGAAATAACTTTTCTAGCGCAGATGCTTTTGAATTGCCTTTTGACATTGAAGAGCTGGGCTTTAAGGAAAAAATTTACTATCCACTATTTAAACAGATTGTAGAAGAAAAAGAAAATGATATAGAAGCATTAAAGGAAGAACTTGAAAATAATGTACACTTACTAAGTCCTAAACACATAATTGTAGATGATATTATAGCAGCTGTAAATTATGAGTTCGGTCTATCGTATTCAGTTGGAGAAATAGATGATATTGACCATCTTGGAAACAGAAGAATTAGAAGTGTAGGAGAACTATTGCAAAACCAATTTAGAATTGGGGTTTCCAGAATGGAAAGAGTTATTCGTGAGAGAATGACAGTGCAAGATGTAGACGCAACGACACCACAGTCTCTAATCAACATTAGACCTGTTACTGCATCAGTTAAAGAGTTTTTCGGTTCTTCACAATTATCTCAATTTATGGATCAAAATAATCCTCTATCAGAATTAACTCACAAAAGAAGGTTGTCTGCACTAGGACCTGGTGGGTTGAGCAGAGATAGAGCTGGATTTGAAGTGCGAGATGTCCATAATTCACACTACGGAAGGATGTGTCCTATTGAAACCCCAGAGGGACCTAATATAGGACTTATAACGTCGTTAACAACCTACGCTCGAATTAATGAGTACGGATTTATAGAAACTCCCTACAGAAAAGTTAAAGTAGGAGAGGGAATAGTAACAGATGAAATTGAATATTTAACAGCAGATTATGAATATGAACAAGTTATAGCTCAATCTAATGAAGTATTAGATGAAAATGGCAAATTTGTAAGTGATAGAATTGTTGCCAGAGGCCACGAGGGCGTCGTAGATATTTACGAGGCGAAGGATATAACTTATATGGACGTATCTCCTCAACAGATAGTAGCCGTTGGAACAGCAATGATTCCATTCTTGGAAAATGATGACGCAAATAGAGCTCTTATGGGAGCTAACATGCAGCGTCAAGCGGTTCCGCTTCTTACTACGGAATCTCCAATTATAGGAACAGGTATAGAGTACAGAGCTGCCAAAGACTCTGGAGTTGTAATAATTGCAACTGACGATGGTGAAATAGTAAAAGTAGATGCTACAGAAATCAGTTTAAAAAGAGAAAAAGATGGCGTTGTAGATAGGTACAAATTACACAAATTCGTTGGAGGCAACCAAGGAACTACAATTAACCAAAGACCTATTATTGAAAAGGGCCAAAAAGTTAAAAAAGGTGAAATTATAGCTGATGGTCCTAGTACGGATTTAGGAGAATTAGCTTTAGGAAAAAATATATTAATAGCATTTATGAACTGGGAAGGTTACAACTATGAAGATGCTATATTAGTAAATCAAGAACTTGTAATAAAAGATGTCCTAACATCTCTTCACATTGAAGAGTATGAATTAGAGGCAAGAGATACAAAACTGGGACCTGAAGAAATTACAAGAGATATTCCAAATGTTGGCGATGATATGCTAAAAGACCTTGATGAAAGAGGAATTATTAGAATTGGAGCAGAGGTCAATCCTGGAAATATTTTAGTTGGAAAAGTTACTCCAAAGGGAGAAACTGAACTTTCAGCTGAAGAGAGACTTCTTAGGGCGATATTCGGCGAGAAAGCAAGAGAAGTTAGAGATACATCTCTAAGACTTCCTCACGGAGAAAACGGAATAATCGTAGATGTAAAGACATTTACCAGAGAAGCCGGAGACGAACTTCAACCAGGTGTAAATGAAATGGTAAGAGTTTTTGTAGCTACAAAGAGAAAAATCCAAGTTGGAGATAAAATGTGTGGTCGTCATGGTAACAAGGGTGTTATTTCAAGAGTTTTACCTCAAGAAGACATGCCATATATGCCTGACGGAACACCTATTGAATTGGTTTTAAACCCTCTTGGAGTTCCATCTAGAATGAATATTGGACAAGTTTTGGAAGTGCATTTAGGTCTAGCTGCTAAAAAGCTTGGATGGCACGTTGCAACTCCAGTATTTGACGGTGCAAACGAACAGGATATTATAGAATCTCTAGATAAGGCAGGTTATCCTATAGATGGAAAAATTCAATTAAGAGATGGAAGAACCGGAGAAGAGTTTGATCACCCGGTAACAGTTGGATATATGTATATGTTAAAACTTCACCATTTAGTTGATGAAAAAATTCACGCAAGGAGCACAGGACCTTATTCACTAGTTACTCAACAACCTCTAGGTGGTAAAGCTCAATTTGGTGGACAGAGATTTGGAGAGATGGAAGTTTGGGCACTGGAAGCATATGGTGCAAGTTACACTCTTCAAGAGATGTTAACTGTAAAAAGTGATGACATAGCGGGAAGAGTAAAAACTTATGAAGCTATTGTCAAAGGGGAAAACATACCTCAACCAGGAGTACCAGAATCTTTTAAAGTTTTAATTAAAGAACTTGAATCATTGGCACTTGAAATAAAAGTATTAGATGATAAGGGACATGAAATAGACCTTCAAGCAGATGATGACGATTTAGATAGAATTGACTCTATTGGAAATGAAACTGAAGAAATAGCAGAGTTAATTGAAAATACTAAGGCGCCAGTACAGGGATCTATAAGAAGAATATCAAGTGATGATTTAGGCGATTCTGAAAACGATGATGACGATGTTGATGAAGAAGAAGAGTTTGCTGGAAGTTTTGAAGAAGACATTGATTCTTTAGATGACTTGACAGACGACTTGCCAAATGATGAAGAGTAATTTTATATTACTATGAAAGGAGAGAGTGCTCCTTGAGCGAACATGGATTATTTAATTCTATAAAGATAGGGCTTGCTTCACCGGAAAAAATTAGAGAGTGGTCTTATGGAGAAGTAAAAAAACCTGAAACTATAAATTATAGGACTTTAAAACCTGAAAAAGAAGGTTTGTTTTGTGAAAAAATATTTGGACCAACAAAAGATTGGGAATGTAGTTGTGGAAAGTATAAGAGAGTTAGATACAAAGGCGTTGTATGTGAAAAATGTGGCGTTGAAGTAACTAAATCTAAAGTTCGACGTGAGAGAATGGGGCACATTGAACTTGCAGCTCCGGTATCACATATTTGGTATTTTAAGGGGATTCCATCTAGAATGGGATTAATCCTTGATATGAGTCCAAGAGCTTTGGAAAAAGTGCTTTACTTTGCCTCTTATATTGTAACTTATGTAGAACCGGGTGAAACTGTACTATATGAAAAACAGCTTTTAACTGAAACTGAGTACAGAGAATACAGAGCTGAGTACAAAGATAAATTTAGAGCCAAAATGGGTGCTGAGGCAATAAGAGAACTCTTACAAAAATTAGACCTTGAAAAAGAATCTAAGACACTAAGTGAAGATCTTGAAACAGCTACAGGTCAGAAAAAAGTTAGAATTTCAAGAAGACTTGAAGTTATAGAAGCTTTTATAAAATCAGACAATGAGCCTGAATGGATGATTCTTGATGCAATACCTGTAATACCTCCGGATATTAGACCTATGGTTCAATTAGATGGTGGTAGGTTTGCAACATCTGATTTAAATGACTTATATAGAAGAATTATTAACAGAAACAACAGACTTAAAAAGTTATTAGATATAGATGCACCAGATATAATAGTGAGAAATGAAAAGAGAATGCTTCAAGAAGCAGTAGACGCTTTAATTGACAACGGACGTAGAGGAAGACCTGTTACAGGACCTGGAAACAGACCTTTAAAATCTCTTTCTGAAATGTTAAAGGGAAAGCAAGGTAGATTTAGACAAAACCTTTTAGGAAAGCGTGTTGACTATTCTGGACGTAGTGTAATCGTAGTAGGACCTGAACTTAAATTCTACCAATGTGGACTTCCTAAAAACATGGCACTTGAACTATTTAAACCTTTCGTAATGAAGGAACTTGTATCAAGAGGTCATGCTCACAATATAAAAAGTGCAAAGAGAATGGTTGAAAGAGCTAAGTCTGAAGTATGGGATGTATTAGAAGATGTAATAAGAGATCATCCTGTACTGTTAAACCGTGCTCCAACACTTCATAGATTGGGTATTCAAGCTTTTGAGCCTGTGTTAGTTGAAGGTAAGGCAATTAAACTGCACCCTCTAGCGTGTACAGCATATAATGCTGACTTTGACGGAGACCAAATGGCAGTGCATTTACCACTTTCAATGGAGGCACAAGCTGAATCCAGATTATTAATGCTGGCTACAAACAACATTTTAGGTCTTAAAGATGGAAAGCCAATAGCAACACCAACTCAAGATATGATTTTGGGATGTTATTACCTTACAATAGATAGAACAGACAAATTAAAAGGTGATGGCATGATATTTGAAGACTACGATAGAATGATGCAAGCTTACTATTGTGGATTTTTACACTTACAATCTCATGTTGGAGTAAGACTGTTTGCAGATGAAAATGATAAATTAGGTAAAATTATAAATTCTACAGTTGGTAGATTTATAATGAACTCATTTATACCTCAAGATCTCGGATTTGTAGACAGAAATGTTGACAAGTATTCACTGGAAGTAGATAAGCCAATAGATAAAAAGACTATTGGTATAATAATAGAGAAAACTTATAGAAAACATGGAAACATTGAAACTGCAAAGTTACTTGACCATGTAAAAGAAACTGGATATCACTATTCAACAATTGGTGCCATTTCAATTTCAATGGGCGACGTTGAAGTTCCAGATACAAAAGGTGAGATATTAGACAGAGCAGATATAGAAGTTGAAAAGTATGAAAATGCCTATAGAAAAGGTTTAATTTCTGACGAAGAGAGGTATGAAAAAGTAATAGAAATATGGAATGATGCTACAGAAGAACTTACAGATGATGTAATGGCAGGCTTTGACCCATTAAACAACATCTATATAATGGCAGATTCAGGAGCCAGAGGTTCTAAAAACCAAATTAGGCAGTTAGCAGGTATGCGTGGTCTAATGGCATCACCATCTGGTAAAACTATAGAAGTTCCAATAAAGTCAAACTTTAGAGAGGGCCTTTCTGTACTTGAATTTTATATGTCAGCTCACGGTTCTCGTAAAGGTCTAGCAGATACAGCGCTTAGAACTGCTGACTCTGGATACTTGACAAGAAGACTTGTAGACGTATCACAACAAGTTATAATAACAGAAGAAGACTGTGGAACAGATGAATATTTAGTGGCAAAGGCATTTACAGATGGAAAAGAATTAATTGAAGGATTAAAAGATCGTATTGAAGGAAGATTTTCCTTTGAAGATATATATGACCCTAGAAATAAAGAGTTAATCGTTGCTGCAAATGAAGAAATTAGTGATGACGATGCTGAAAGAATTGTGGAGTCGGGAATAACAGAAGTAAAAGTACGTTCAGTATTAGGCTGTAAAAGTAAATCTGGGGTATGTTCACACTGTTATGGAAGAAACCTTGCAACAGGAAACAAAGTTGGTACAGGAGAAGCTGTAGGAGTTATAGCTGCTCAATCAATAGGTGAGCCGGGCACTCAACTTACAATGCGTACTTTCCACACTGGTGGAGTTGCTGCTGCATCAGATATTACTCAAGGTCTTCCTCGTGTTGAAGAGTTATTTGAAGCGAGAAAACCAAAGGGACTTGCTATAATAGCAGAAGTAGATGGTACAATTGAAATTAAAGAGCAAAATCGTAAACGTGAAATTATTATTAACTCTGGTAATGGAGAAAGAGACACTTATAATGTTGTATATGGCTCTAGAATCAAAGTTAAAAATGGAGATTATGTTGAAAAAGGCGATGAGCTTACACAAGGTTCTGTATACCCCCAAGATTTGTTAAGAGTAAAAGGACCTAAGGGCGTTGAAGAATATATAATAAAAGAAGTTCAAAGAGTATATAGACTGCAAGGGGTAGACATAAATGACAAGCATATTGAAATTATTGTAAAACAAATGCTTTCAAAATATAAAATTGATGATCCGGGAGATACTGAATTTTTACCAGGTTCATTAGTAGATGCTCATGATTTTAAAAGAGTAAATCAAGAAATGAAAATACAGGAACAAAAACCTGCAACAGGAGAAGTTAATTTACTAGGTATTACAAAAGCTTCACTGGCAACGGATTCATTCCTTTCAGCTGCTTCTTTCCAAGAGACAACTAGAGTATTGACAGATGCTGCAATAAAGGGAAAAGAAGATAAACTGACAGGATTAAAAGAAAATATAATTATTGGGCAGTTAATTCCAGCAGGAACGGGAATTAGGCAAAACAGTAAAGTTCAAATAGGAATATCTAAAAAATTGAAGGAAAACTTTAATTTACTTGAAAATTCAGACTTACTAGATGAAAAAGCTGTTGACTTAAAGCTCGGTGAATGATAAAATTATTTAGTATTTGACAGTACACTATTAAGACTACCGTTTCAGGTAGTCTTAATAGTGTATAGTCATAATTTTACTGGGTGTTAATGCTACTTTAAAGTAGTAATAATATAAATTTAAAACAAGGAGGTGCCTTAATGCCTACTATTAACCAATTAGTTAGAAATGGTAGAAAAAAGGTTGAAACAAAGTCAAAATCACCAGCACTTGATGTTAACTACGATTCACTTAGAAAAGTAGAAACAGAAGTAAATTCACCACAAAAAAGAGGTGTGTGTGTAGCTGTAAGAACAGTAACACCAAAGAAGCCTAACTCAGCACTTAGAAAAGTTGCAAGGGTTCGTTTAACAAACGGATACGAAGTAATGGCTTATATTCCAGGAATTGGACACAATCTTCAAGAACATAGTGTTGTTTTAATACGTGGAGGAAGAGTTAAAGACCTTCCAGGAGTTAGATATCACATTATTAGAGGAACTCTTGACACTGCAGGTGTAGACACAAGAAGACAAGCAAGATCTAAATACGGTACTAAAAAACCAAAGAATTAAATTTGATTTTTAAGGCTTTTATATAGATTTTTGGCTTACGGGTATTCCTGAGTACCAATGAATCAACTATAAATAGTTAAGGAGGGAAGTTATGCCAAGAAAAGGACATATACAAAAAAGAGAAGTGATGGCTGACCCAATTTATAACGACGTTGTTATAACGAAACTTGTTAACAACGTAATGTTAGACGGAAAAAAGGGTACAGCACAGAGAATAGTTTATGGAGCTCTTGAAACTGTTGCAGAGACAACAGGAGAGGATGCTTTAGAAGTATTCTACAAGGCATTAAACAATGCAATGCCAGTATTAGAAGTTAAAGGTAGAAGAATCGGTGGAGCAACATACCAAGTTCCTATCGAAGTTAGACCTGAAAGACGTCAAACATTAGGACTTAGATGGATTGTTAAATTTGCAAGAGCTAGAGGGGAACACACAATGGAGCAAAGACTAGCTAAAGAAATTTTAGACGCATCTAATGGACTTGGTGCAAGCGTTAAGAGAAAAGAAGAAATGCATAGAACAGCAGAAGCTAATAAAGCCTTTGCTCACTATAGATGGTAATAAGGGAGGAAGCCGATGGCTCGAGAAATACCTTTAGAGAGAGTAAGAAATATAGGTATTATGGCTCACATAGATGCCGGAAAGACAACAACAACTGAGCGTATTCTATACTACACAGGAAAAATTCATAAAATTGGAGAAACCCACGAAGGTGCAGCTCAAATGGACTGGATGGCACAAGAACAAGAAAGAGGAATTACAATTACTTCAGCGGCAACGACAGCTTTTTGGAAAGATCATAGATTAAACATCATTGATACACCTGGGCACGTTGACTTTACTGTAGAAGTTGAAAGATCTCTTAGAGTACTAGATGGTGCAGTTGCACTATTTGACGCTAAAAGTGGTGTTGAGCCCCAATCCGAAACAGTTTGGAGACAAGCTGATAAATACAATGTTCCTAGAATTGCCCATATAAACAAGATGGATATTACGGGAGCAGACTTCTTCAGATCAATAGACACTATTAGAAAAAGACTTAGTGCAAATCCGGTTCCAATTCAAGTTCCAATGGGAGCAGAAGAATTGTTTATTGGAATGATTGATCTTGTTGAAATGAAAGCAGAAATTTACAAAAATGACGATGGAACAGAAATTGAAATTACTGAAATTCCTGAAGAATATAGAGAATTAGCAGAAAAATATAGAGACAACTTAGTTGAAAAAGTTTCTGAATTTGATGAAGACCTTATGATGGCATATCTTGAAGGTGAAGAAATCAATAAAGATCAACTTAAATCAGCTATTAGAAAGGGAACTATACAAGTTGGTATTACACCAGTAACATGTGGTTCTTCTTACAAAAACAAGGGAGTTCAACTTCTGTTAGATGCTATAATTGACTACCTTCCTTCACCATTAGATATTCCAGCAATAGTTGGAACATCACTTGATGGAGAAGAAGAAGTTGATAGACATCCTTCTGACAGTGAACCTCTATCAGCGTTAGCATTTAAAATAGTTACGGACCCATATGTGGGAAAACTTGCATATTTTAGAGTTTATTCTGGAACTTTAAAATCAGGTTCATATGTTTTAAACTCTTCAAAAGGCAAGAGAGAAAGAATAGGACGTATTCTTTTAATGCATGCTAACAAGAGAGAAGAAGTTGAAGAAATATATGCAGGAGAAATTGCAGCAGCAGTAGGACTTAAAGATACAACTACTGGAGATACTCTATGCGATGAAAAGAGTCCTGTAATACTTGAAAACATGGTATTCCCAGAACCTGTAATATCTGTTGCTATTGAGCCAAAGACAAAAGCATCACAAGATAAGATGGCCATAGCGCTACAAAAACTATCAGAGGAAGACCCAACATTTAGAACACATACTGACGATGAAACTGGTCAAACTATTATTTCAGGAATGGGTGAACTTCACCTTGATATAATCGTAGATAGACTTTTAAGAGAATTCAAAGTAGAAGCTAATATTGGTAATCCACAAGTTTCTTATAGAGAAACTATAACAAAACCAGCACAAGGCGAAGGAAAATACGTACGTCAATCAGGTGGACGTGGACAATATGGACACGCAAAGATAAAGGTAGAACCTTTAGAACCAGGTAGTGGTATTATATTTGAAAATGCAATTGTTGGTGGATCAATTCCAAAAGAATTTATAAATCCTATACATCAAGGAATTGAAGAAGCATTAAAATCAGGTATAGTTGGTGGATATGAAGTACTAGACATAAAGATAACACTTTATGATGGTTCATATCATGACGTTGACTCCTCAGAAATGGCATTTAAAATAGCGGGTTCAATGGCTATTAGAGATGCACTTACAAAGGGAGACCCAGTATTACTTGAACCAGTTGAAAAAGTTGAAATTACTACTCCGGAAGAATATATGGGAGATGTAATTGGAGATATAAACTCAAGACGTGGAAGAATGGAAGGCATGGAACTTATAGGTGGAGCACAAATACTAACATGTTATGTACCACTTGGAGAAATGTTTGGTTACGCAACATCACTTCGTTCTAACACTCAAGGAAGAGCAAATTATTCAATGCAGTTTGATCATTATGACCAAGTGCCAAAGAGCATAGCAGAAGAAGTGCTTGGAGATAAAAAAGATAATTAAATCCTTAAGGAGGTAATAAAAATGGCAAAAGCAAAATTTGAAAGAACAAAACCACACGTAAACATAGGAACAATAGGACACGTAGACCACGGTAAAACAACAACAACAGCAGCAATAACATTAGTATTAAATAAGAGATATGGTAGCGGAGAATTCGTAGACTATGCACACATAGACAAAGCACCAGAAGAAAGAGAAAGAGGAATAACAATTTCCACATCTCACGTAGAATACGAAACACCAAATAGACACTACGCACACGTAGACTGTCCAGGTCACGCTGACTATGTAAAGAACATGATCACAGGAGCAGCACAAATGGACGGAGCAATCCTAGTAGTAAGTGCAGCAGACGGTCCAATGCCACAAACAAGAGAACATATCTTGTTAGCAAGACAAGTTGGGGTACC
>NZ_FQXI01000008.1 GCF_900129925.1 Anaerosphaera aminiphila DSM 21120
ATTAATTTCATTGGGTATTAATCCCAGTTTCCCGAGGCTATCCCCATGTCAAAGGTAGGTTACTCACGTGTTACTCACCCGTCCGCCGCTAATCCAATTCATCTTCATCCCGAAGGAATCTGTCGAATTTTCATCGCTCGACTTGCATGTGTTAGGCGCGCCGCCAGCGTTCGTCCTGAGCCAGGATCAAACTCTCAATTAAAATTTGATTTGCTCAGTCAATTCTCACTGACTTTATTTCCGCTAAGCATTTTTGCTTGTTTGCTTATTCTTTCTCTTACACTATTTAATTATCAAGGTTGTTCGCTGCTTTAAAACAGCTTATTTATTATATTATGTCTACGCTTTAATGTCAACATCTTTTTTACTTTTTATTTAAAGTTTTTTTATTTCTCTTAAACTTCTCTTTAAAAAGTTTTGCCGTCTCTTTGACAGCTTTATAAGTATATTCATTTTCAACTACTTTGTCAATACCTTTTCATTAAAAAAACCAGGTTTTTTTACCTGGTCCTATATTTCTTTTTTTAAATACTTGTGAAACTTTGATGGTATCTCGTTTTCTAAGTATCCCGCCCCTATTATATCTGGCCCAGTATGAGCTCCTATTGCACATCCCAAAGACTGTGGCACTAACTCTGCACTTAAGTCACTTTCTAATAGTTCTAGAAAGGGCATTATCGTCTCCTCATCTTCTCCGTATATTGGATATATCACATCAAAACTTCTTTCGTGATCTATGGAAGACTTTATTATTTCCAACATTCTCTTATAAGACTTGTGGTTTCCTCTACAAAGTTCTCGAACCTGCAATTCTTTTTCCTTGACGTTAATGAGCGGTCTAATATTGAGTATTTTTCCAACCGAACGAGCTGTTCTGGAAACTCTTCCTCCTCTATATAAGTACTCCATGTCAAATACTGTAAATATATGTCTTACATTTTCTACTAAAAAGTCTAGAAATTCTACAGTTTCTTCAAAGTTGGCACCATTTTTTACAGCAAGTGCTGCATAATAAGTTACAAGACCAAATCCAACAGATGCTGAACAAGAATCTACTGAGGCCATCTTTACATTTGGATATTTCTTTCTCATCTCTTCAAGAGCTAAAAGTGAATTGTTATATCCACCTGTTATACCTGAAGAAAGAGAAATATATATGAAGTCTTTTCCTTCTGATGCTAGAGCATCAAATTTTTCCAAGTAATCATAGAGAGGAATTTGAGCTGTTTTAAAGTCTGATCCCTCTCTTTGTTTTTTAAACAACTCATCACTTTTTATATCAATGCCATCCCTATACTCTACCCCATCACTGGTAACTATTATATTTAGAATATCTATGTTAAGTTCATCAATTATTTCTCTATTTAAGTCGCATCCCGAGTCTGCAATTATTTTTAATTTCATTCTATAACCTCGCTTTATAATTTTAATTTTATACTACTAGGTTGATTTTTTCCATAATTTTATGTAATTAGTTGTATTTTAAATTATAAGTTAGTCATAAAAATAGGGAAAGCTCTAAGCCTTCCCTATTTTTATTTATATTTTCTTCTATTATTATTTGTTAAATATTTTTGAAACAGAATCTTTAACTAAGTTTTCGTCAGTTAAATATGGAATTGTAATATGAGCTTCATCTTCATGTTTCTTGTTAAACTCAATAGAAACTTCCATTGCATGGTCATTTCTAGCCCAGTTACGTCTAGCAACTCCACCGATTACGTCCCAACTCATTGCTGATTTAATGATTTCATCAACTCTCTCAGAACCATCAAGCACTAAACCAAATCCACCGTTAATTGATTTACCGATTCCAACTCCACCACCATTGTGAAGAGCTATTAAACTCATTCCTCTAGCAGCATTACCAGCATAACATTGTACTGCCATATCTGCTGTTACATTTGAACCGTCTTTAATGTTTGAAGTTTCTCTAAATGGTGAGTCTGTTCCTGATACGTCATGGTGGTCACGACCTATCATAACAGGACCAACTTTTCCTTCTCTTACTAATTTATTAAATGCAAGGGCAATGTTTACTCTTCCCTCTTCATCTTGGTATAAAATTCTAGCTTGAGTTCCTACTACTAGTTGATTCTTTTCTGCATCTCTAATCCAATTGTAGTTATCTCTATCTTGATATCTTCTTGTAGGATCTATTGCATTCATTGCCGCATGGTCAGTAGTAACTAAGTCTTCGTGTTTTCCACTTAAGCAAACCCATCTAAATGGTCCATATCCATAGTCAAATAGAAGAGGTCCCATAATGTCTTCAACATATGAAGGCCAAATAAATCCATCTTTATCGTCTATTCCATTTTTAGAAATTTCTGTAACTCCAGCATCATAAACAGCTTTCATAAATGAGTTGCCATAGTCAAAGAAGTAAGTTCCCTTAGCTACTAAGGCTTTAATTACGTTAAAGTGCTTTTTAAGAGTTTCATCTACTAATTTAACAAATTTATTGTGATCTTCTCCTAGAAGTCTAGTTCTCTCTTCAAAAGTAATTCCTGATGGACAGTATCCACCACCGTATACGTTGTGGCAAGAAGTTTGATCTGAAAGAAGGTCAATATGGAAGTTATTTTCATTCATGTATTCAAGTAAATCTACTATGTTTCCATGATATGCAATTGACATTGCTTCTTCTTTGTCAAGATACTCTCTAGCCATTTTACAAGTTTCTTCTGGAGTTTCAGCAAGTTTTGAAATCCATCCTTGTTCAAGTCTTGTTTCAATTCTTGAAATGTCAACTTCAGCAACTATAGTTACAGAGTGAGCTATTTCTCCAGCTTTACCTTGAGCACCACTCATTCCACCAAGTCCTGATGTTACGAATAATTTACCTCTTAGATCTCCTTCAGCTGGAATTCCAAGTTTTAATCTACCTGCATTTAGAATTGTGTTAAATGTTCCGTGAACAATTCCTTGAGGTCCAATGTACATCCAACCACCAGCAGTCATTTGACCGTAGTTTGTAACGCCCATTTCTTCTGCAACTTCCCAATCTTCAAGATTGTCATATTCACCAATTAATAGTCCGTTAGTAATTATTACTCTTGGAGCTGTTGGTTTTGATTTAAATAATCCTAGAGGATGACCTGATTCAACTACTAGAGTTTGATCTTGTGTCAATTCTTCAAGGTATCTTTTAATTAAATTATATTGCATCCAGTTTTGGCAAACTTGTCCTGTTTCACCATAAGTAACTAATTCATATGGATAAAGAGCAATTTCAAAGTCAAGGTTGTTTTCAATCATAACTTGGAAAGCTTTACCTTCTAAACATTTTCCCTTATATTCTTCAATTGGCTTTCCGTAAAGTCTTCCTTCTGGTCTAAATCTATAACCATAAATTCTTCCTGTAGTTGTAAGCTCTTCTAAGAATTCCGGAACTAATTCTTCGTGAAATCTCTCAGGAATATATCTCAACGCATTTTTAAGAGCTACTTCTGTTTGAGCTTGTGTTAAACGAAATCCCCTATCTGGTGCTCTACGAATTCCCTCTTGGAATTTAGGCATTTCTGGTAGTTCGTCAAATTCAAGTTTAATTTTCATTGAACTTTCAATATCATTATTGTTAATCATTTATTTTCCTCCTCTTATTTATTAATCATCTTTTAACTAGACTTTTGATACCATGTTATATTGACATCGTCTTTAAAGTGTCCATTCAAAACATTTTAAAAAAAATGTTACTTTTTTAATAGATAAGTAATGCTCAATTTAACAATAAATTATTTGACACTAATTAGATTTTAATTAATTAATATCATTAGTAACAATTATTAGTAATATTTAATGATATAATAATTATAAGTTATTGATATTAAAAGTTAATTAAATAGGAGGTTAACATAATGACAGCTGATAAAATACTGTATAATTTAAACGAAATTTTTTGTCCAATAGACCCTGGTCATCCATTAAAGGGCTCAGAAATGAACGAAGCTAAAATCTTAAAAAATGGATATATTGCAATAAAAAGCGGAAAAATCCTAGAAGTAGGAGAAGGAAATGTTCCTAAGACACTTATAGACGAAACAACTGAAATGACTGATCTTTCAGGACACGTTGCATCACCAGGTTTAATAGACTGTCACACTCACTTAATCTATGGCGGAAGTAGAGAAAATGAGTTTGCAAAAAAGCTCAATGGAGTTAGCTATATAGACATATTAAAAGAAGGTGGCGGAATTCTTGCAACTCAAACAGCTACTCAAAAAGCTTCATTTGAAAATTTATATTTAAAGTCTAAAAAACTACTTGAACATATGATGTTCCACGGAGTTACAACAGTTGAAGCAAAATCAGGATACGGCTTAGACTGGGAAAATGAAAAAAAACAACTTGAAGTAGCTAAAAAATTAGACGAAGATATGCCTATTGACTTAGTATCAACATTTATGGGCGCACATGCAATTCCAAAAAAATACGCTGACAATCCAGATGCCTTTATAGACGAAGTTATAGGAATGCTTCCAAAAGTAAAAGAAGATAACCTTGCAGAATTCGTAGACATTTTCTGTGAAACAGGAGTATTTACAGCTGAACAATCATATAAATTGTTAAAAGCAGCTCAAGAACAAGGCTTTAAAACCAGAATCCACGCAGATGAAATTGATTCAATTGGCGGAAGTTCAGTTGCAGCAGAACTTAAAACTACAAGTGCAGAACACTTAATGGTAATCACTGATGAAGACATTAAAAAACTAGCTGATGCCGGAGTAATAGGAAACCTGCTTCCTGGAACAACATTTTCACTTATGGCTGAACAGTATGCTCCAGCTAGAAAAATGTTAGACGCAGGAATGGCTATTACATTAACTACAGATTCCAATCCAGGATCTTGTCCAATGGCAAACCTACAATTTATTATGCAACTTGGATGTTTTGCAATGAAACTTACACCTATAGAAGTTTATAATTCAGTTACTATAAACGCTGCCTACTCTGTTGCCAGAGAAGATAAAATAGGAAGTTTTGATGCTGGAAAAGACGCAGATATAACTATATTTGAAGCACCTGACCTTGACTACACTTTATATTTCTTTGCAACAAACTTATGTAGCGAAGTTTACAAAAAAGGTGAATTAATAGTTAAAGACCGTCAAATGGTTAAATAATAACAATTAAATTTAAAAAATATTTAAAAAGTGGCTCTCTAAATTCATCGAGTCACTTTTCTTCTATTGACATACATTTTTTATTATACTAAAATTAATATATTAGGCACACATAGCTCAGTAGGATAGAGCGACGCTCTCCTAAAGCGTAGGCCGGGGGTTCGATTCCTCTTGTGTGCACCAAACTAAAGTGTATTTTTAGCAATTTACGTTGCTTAGAAATACACTTTTTATTTTAGTCATTTGTGTTTTCTCGCCTTATTTTTATTTTTTAACACAGAGCAAGTAGACAATTAAGGCTGTATAACATAATTTTTAAATTGGAGATGATAACTATGGAAAAAATATTTAAAACAACTGCTTATGGACCAAATAGTCCTCTTAGGATAAAAACAAGTAATTCAATTTTCTATTCCGGTCCGGAAGTAAAAGCTAAAGTTAATACGGAAACTGGTGAAGTTACTTTTTTTATAGATGAAGACGACTTAGAAGAATTAAAGGATGTAGATTAAATAAAAATAATATTTAGTTCAATTTATGCCTTACTAAGAATTAAACTTACTTCCTAACTTTTTTAAATTTTATAAAATTAACTCTCTGAAAAACACCCTTATTTTATCGGCTTTATTCCAAGGATACACCTATGTGATTAAAATATATATCCTCTGGGTATTATGGATTTGAACAAAATAAACTTATAAGGAGTTAATTATGATAAATTTAATTAAAAGAGATAGTCTAGGTCACAGCAATGAACACTGGTTAGATAGCTTCCACCACTTTTCATTTTCATCATATTACAATCCCGACAACATAAACTTTGGGGTGCTTCGTGTTTTAAATGATGACATGGTTGCTCCTACTACAGGTTTTAACACTCACCCACACAAGGACATGGAAATAATATCCTATGTTGTTGACGGTGAACTTACACATGCTGACAGCATGGACAACAAGAGAGTTTTAAAAAGAGGACAAGTTCAATATATGAGTGCAGGAACAGGTGTAACTCACAGTGAACACAACTACGGTCATAATATTTTAAGATTTTTACAAATATGGATATTCCCGGATAAAGAGGGATATATTCCTAATTACGGTGACGTACTCTTTGATTTTGAAGACAGAGTAAATAAGTGGATGCCCATAGCTTCAGGAAGTGGAGATTCAACTTTTCCGATTCAAGTTCATGCAGACGTCAACGTATATGCAACTTATTTAACACCTGGTGATTCAATAGATTTTAAAGTTGGAAAAGACAGACAGGCATACCTTGTAGCTGTTGAAGGTGAAATGGAAATTAACAGTATTTTACTGGAAGAAAGAGATGCTCTTGAAATAGTTGAAGAGGATATAAATATATATGCAGGCAATTCTTCACATGTTTTAATTATAGAAATGGCAAAAGAAAAATAAATATTAAGACCAATCATAGGCTTTATATAAAGCTGGTGATTGGTCTTTTATTTTTACATGTTTTATCTTAAATAGCATGGTTTTCGAAGTCTTTTTGCACATATGGGTATATATTCAAAAAAGAATGGAGGTCATATTTTGAAAAACTATGATTTATACATTAATGGAAAGTGGACTGTATCTAAAGAAAAAGATTTTATTGAAGTTGAAAATCCCGCTACAAGAGAAATTATTGCAAAAGTTCCGGCTGCATCAGAAAGCGACGTTCTAATGGCAATAAAAGGTTCCAAAGAAAGTTTCTCCAAATGGAGTGAAACTGCACCTTTAAAGCGCTTAAACTACGTTAATAAAATGTACGACTACTTCGTTCAAAATAAAGATGAAATTTCCAAGACTCTTTCTCTTGAACTTGGATGTCCTCTTGATTTTGCAAAAGTTCGTCACGTTGAACCCTATCTCTTAAATATTGAAAACTACCTTGAAATTGCAACAGGTTACTCCTATGTAGAAACTAATGTAGACTATACTATTTATAAGGAGCCCGTTGGCGTTGTAGCTTGTATTACACCTTGGAACTACCCCTTTGGACAAATTGTAAAAAAAGTAATTCCGGGACTATTAGCAGGAAATACCATACTGTTAAAACCTAGCAAGAGAACTCCCCTTACTGCTTACTACTTTGCAGCTGCAGCTGAATATGCAAATCTTCCTTCAGGAGTATTTCAACTTCTTCCTGGAAGAGGTGGCGAAGTTGGAAATGTACTTGCAAAGCACCCTGATGTAGACATGGTAACTTTTACAGGCTCTACTTCCGGTGGAAAAGAAGTCGGAAAACTAGCGCTAGACAGTGTCAAAAAATTGGCGTTGGAACTAGGCGGAAAGTCAGCTGCCGTAGTATTACCTGGGGCAGATTTAAAAGACTCTCTTAAAAAAGTCCTCGACACAGTCTATTTAAATGTAGGTCAAACTTGTTCTGCAAAAAGCAGATTAATTGCACCAAGAAGTTTAAAAAAAGAAGTAGAAGAAACTTTAATTGAACTTACAAAAACTTATAAATTTGGAAATCCATTAGAAGATGAAGTTGACGTTGGCTCACTACAATCTAAAGCACAACTTGAAAAAGTGAGCAAATATATAGAAATTGGAAAAGAAGAAGCTACACTTCTCTATGAAGGCGAAGTTCCAAAGGGCAATGGATACTACATCGGCCCTGTTATTTTTACAGAAGTTTCTCCAAAGGCAAGAATTGCCCAGGAGGAGATTTTCGGTCCAGTGCTCTGTGTCATATACTACGATACTGTTGAAGAAGCTGTTGAAATTGCCAATGACAGTATTTACGGATTATCTGGAATGGTATTTGGCCCTGGTGAAGATGCACTTAAAGTAGCAAGACAAATTCGCACAGGTCAAATTCAAGTTAATGATGGAGTCTTTAGTCAAAACGCACCTTTCGGTGGATATAAACAGTCTGGACTTGGCAGAGAGGGTAGCATTTATGGATTTGAAGAATTTTTAGAAATTAAAGCTATATTTATGTAGTGTATATTTTTAATATCTAAACTACAGTTTTAAATTTTTAAAATCCAGTTAAGCTACACAATATTTATTTCAAAATACTTCAAACAAAAAATAACCTAAGGTATAAAATCCTCAGGTTATTTTTATTATTATTTTTATTTTTTAAACATATAGTGGAGCTCCAGGTCCTATTGGAAGTCCTAAAAGCATCCAAATTATCATCAACACTGTCCAAGATGCTAAAAATGCCATTGAATATGGAAGCATCATTGAAATTAGTGTTCCAAGTCCTGAATCCTTATCGTATTTTTGCATAAATACTACTATTACTGCAAAGTAACTCATAAGTGGAGTTATAATATTTGTAGATGAATCTCCTATACGATATGCAACTTGAGTAAGTGCTGGGTGAAGTCCAAGTCTGTACATCATAGGTACGAATATTGGAGCCATAATAGCCCACTTCGCTGATGCTGAACCCATAAATAAGTTTAGGAATGCAGCAATAAATATAAATAGTATTACCAGTGGAAGACCTGTTAGTCCTATACTTTGTAAAAACTCTGCCCCTGTTACTGATACTATTACTCCAAGTTTTGACTCACTGAAGTATGCAACAAATTGAGAAGCAAAGAATGCAAGTACCATGTATGCTCCCATTGACTCCATTGCTGATGTCATTGCTGAAACTAAGTCATGTGTAGTTTTAATTTTACCAATTGTCTTACCATAAATAAGACCCGGTATTAAGAACAACAATAGTATTCCAGGTATTAACCCGTTATTTAAGAAGTTATTTAACTTCATTTCTCCACTTGCTTCATCAAGTGCTCTAAATACTGCGTTTTCTGGGAACATTAAAAGTGCCATGATAACAACATAAATTAAAAGACCTATAAGAGCATTTCTAAGCCCTTTGTTCTCTAAATCTGAAACAGGTGTGTTGTCTGGTACATAGTCTCCAGTGTACTTTCCTAAGTTCTTTTCTACTACTTTGTCTGTTATAATTGTACCAACTATTGTAAGTACAAATGTTGACACAATTAAAAAGTACCAGTTACAAGTAGGTGCTAACACCATATCAATTCCTGAAGCCTTTAACGCTTCATTTGTAATACCTGTAAGTAGTGGGTCTGTAGTTCCAAGCAAAAGGTTTGCTGAGAATCCTCCAGATACTCCTGCAAATGCTGCTGCAAGACCTGCTAGCGGATGACGTCCAGCCATTCCAAATATCATAGCTCCAATAGGAACAACTACAATATATCCTGCGTCAGATGCAATATTTGACATAATTCCGGCAAATACAACTATTGGTGTCAAAATTCTCGCATTTGCATTTAAAAGTAATTTTTTAAGAGTTGCGTCAAAAAGTCCAGTCCATTCAGCAACACCTACTCCAAGCATTGCAACAAGAACTGTTCCCAATGGAGCAAATCCTGTAAAATTAGTCGTAGCTGAGTTAAATATGTAACTTAACCCCTCTTTGTTTAAAAGTGAAAACGCACTTACAGTAACTTCTTCTGCCGCTTTTGCATCATAATAAGTTACAGGATGTCCGACCCTTGAAACTATTTCTGATGCAATAATTACTATAACTGATAAAATAACAAATAATATTGCAGGGTGCGGTAGTTTATTACCAATTCGTTCAACGCCTTTTAAAAAACCACCAATTTCTTGACTGTTTTTTTGTTTTTCATTTTTCATACTTATACCTCCTTATAAACTAAATTATACTATATGTGTTGAGCTTTCTGCAATCGTTTGTTTTTTTAATATTTATTTTATACATTCATTTACTCCTGTACTTTGTAAAAGTAAATTTACATTTTGTTTTACAAACTTTTTTATAAGATTATTTCGCTAATTGACTCATTTTTATCAATCTATAACTTTTTAATAATCTTATTTCTCTTCCTATATATATATTGTTATATTTACTCATTTGCTGTATTATAATTATAGAATAAATTAAATGGGGAGGTTTTTTATATGGCTGAATATAGTGCTTTTGATGTTCTGGGTCCAATAATGGTTGGTCCCTCTAGCTCACACACTGCAGGTGCTTGTAGAATTGCCAATACAGCAATGAAAATTTGTGGAAACGATTTTCTTTCTGTTGAATTTTTACTACACGGTTCCTTTGCTCTCACATATAAAGGTCACGGAACTGACAAGGCTCTTGTTGGTGGTATTATGGGATATGAGCCCGATGACGATAGAATTAAAACGTCATTTGAAATAGCAAAAGAAAAGGGAATAAACTATGAAATTAAAACTACTGATCTTGGTGAAATCTATCATCCAAATACAGTAAAAATTGTATTTCGCTTTGAAGATAGACCTGACGAATATATTATTGGTACGTCTATTGGAGGCGGAGCAATAACTATTGTAAACATTAATGGGGTTCCTATCGAATTTAGGGGAGAATTCCCTACAATTCTACTTCAATACAAAGAACAAAAGGGAGTTATCTCCTATGTGTCTTCACTATTGTCGGGAAATGATTACAATATAGAATCTATTAACACTGAAAAAGATAAGCTTACTGACGTTGTAACGCTTACTATAGAGATAAATAAACCTCTAACAGAAAACTTGAAGGCTGCAATTTTAGATGTAGATAGATTTTTATCAACAAAATATGTGGAGGTATAATAATGTATAATACTGCAAAGGAAATTTTAGATGTCTGCAAGGAAAAAAACTGTCACATCTATGACTTAGTTCTCGCAGAAGAAATGAAGAGAGCAAAAAAAAGTGACAATGACATAAGAGCTCACCTTGATGAAATAATTGAAGTCATGGTCAACTCTTCTCTTGAAAATTTAAATAAAAAAAATACTACTAGATTTCAAATGACTGACGGTTTCGCACAAATGTGCAATGAATACCAGGAAAACAAAGAACCTATCATTGGAAAGTTCTTAATGAAAACTATGGCAATGGCATTCTCCACTAGTGAAGTAAATGATGCAATGGGCAAAGTTGTAGCTGCGCCTACTGCTGGATCTTCAGGTATTATGCCTGCTACTATTGTAGCTGCAAAGGAAAAATACGACCTTGACAATGAAACTATTCAAAATGGTATGTTGACTTCTATTGCTATTGGGCAGATAATAGCTAAATACGCCACCTTTGCTGGTGCTGGGGGCGGATGTCAAGCAGAGTGCGGTTCAGCTTCAGCAATGTCTGCAAGTGCACTGGTAACAATGCTTGGTGGAACACCTGAACAAGCTCTTCACGCAGCAAGTATAACCCTAGTAAACGTACTGGGACTTGTATGCGATCCTATAGCCGGCCTAGTACAATATCCTTGTACTTTTAGAAATGCGTCCGGCGTTATAAATGCATTTATTTCAGCTGATATGGCGCTAGCTGGCGTAACTTCCATAGTTCCCTTTGACGAGGTAGCTCAAGCAATGGGAGAAGTCGGACGTGCAATGCCTGAGTCCCTAAGAGAAACTGGTATAGGCGGACTTGCAGGCACTAAAACCGGTCAGAGGATAAGGAGAGAATTTTTAGGAACAAAATAGAATAGGAGATGCAAAAAATGACTGAAACAAAAAAGAAATTTAAGTTAGGGCTTATCCCAAAACTTTTAATTGCAATTATCCTTGGTATATTGGTTGGTTCATATTTCCCACCAGTTATCACTCAAATTGCAGTTACAATTTCAGCAAACTTTGGTAAATTTTTAAACTTTATCATACCGCTGATGATTATAGCATTTGTAACTAAAGGGATTGCCGACTTATCAGAAGGTGCCGGAAAACTACTTCTTGTAACTGTGTTAATAGCTTACTTATCAACACTTATAGCTGGTACGCTTTCTTACACTATGGCAAGAACAATTTTCCCAAGTTTTTTAGAACCACAAATGGTAGAGCAAATTCAAACTGCTACTGATAAAAACTTAGCCGCTTTCTTTGAAATACCACTTAATCCTATTATTGATGTTACTGCAGCCTTAGTTCTTGCATTTTTATTGGGACTATGTGTGTCTATTCTTAGACAAAAAGGCTCTGGAGATGGATTTTATAAGCTTATCAACGAATTTAATGAAATCATAAATATGGTACTTGAAAAAGCAATAATTCCACTACTTCCACTGTTTATCTTTGGTAACTTTACAAATATGGCCTACTCAGGTTCTGTATTTGCAATACTTCAAATATTCTTAAAGATTTTTGTATGTATAATAGCTCTTCACATATTGTACATAAGTGCAATGTTCATAGTTGCATGTGCATATACCGGTAAAAATCCATTTAAGTCTATTAAAGAAGCACTACCTGCATACTTAACAGCAATTGGAACTCAATCTTCAGCTGCTACAATTCCGGTTAACGTGGAGTGTAACAAGAAGATGGGAGTTTCTAAGCAAATAAGGGAGTTTGTAATTCCACTTTGTGCCACAGTTCACTTACCTGGCTCAATGATTACACTTACTGCCTGTGTGTATACACTTCTTGAAATGTATCAAATGCCACATAACTATGCACTTATAATTAAGTTTATAGCTATTTTAGGTATTGCAATGGTTGCAGCACCTGGTGCACCTGGTGGAGCTGTAATGAGTGCTCTTCCTTTCCTACCAGTAGTAGGAATTGCATCAGACAGTCCGCTGGCTTCAATCTTGATAACTCTATATATAACTCAAGATAGCTTTGGAACTGCTGCCAACGTAACTGGCGACAACGCCGTTTCAATAATGGTAGAAAAAATATACTATAAATACATTGTTAAAAGACCTATACCAAAAGAAGAAATGTAATAATAAAAAATACGCCTTCCAGCTTAGAAGGCGTATTTTTTATTAAAACTTATATTGTAAATAAAATAATTTACCACTTAACACAGTAAATTCTCAATCTCTTTTCTTCAATACATAAAAGACACTGAATTAAATTAGAAGCTAAACATCTTTTCTATATTAATATTTCAATATAAAACTGTGAATTTTTAAAAGAATCCACTTTAACATCTTAGAATGGTTACCTCAATAAAACCAACTAACATAAAAGTGCCTACTTGATTAATTAGTCATACTTTAATACCATTGTCTTATAATAGAAAAGGAGATTTTACAACTATGAAAGAATTTTATGAATTATTAAATCAAAACAAAATCTGTACCTTAGCTACATCTTCTAGTCACTCCCCTCGAGCATCAATTGTAGAATACATAATTGTTGATGATTCAATTTTATTCGCAACTTACCCGGATTCTATAAAGGCTAAAAACTTATCTGAAAATAAAAACATCAGTCTCTCAATTTCTTCACTTCCACAATTTTCAACTATTGATGGCGAAGTTTGTGAACCTACAGAATCTGAAAAAGATACCTATACTAAAATATTTTTAGAGAGAACACCTGAATTTTCTTCTTATGTGGTAAATTCAAGGTTACCTTTTACTTATTTTAAAATAAAAATAAAAAAAGCTTTTTATAATGCATCAATGGACACAGAAACTAAAATCATTGAATTTTAGTAAAATATTTTTAATAATTAAGAGAGGTTAGAGAAAACCAAAATTTTCTCTAACCTCTCTTACCCCGCTTTTGAAGTGATTAAATTGTTTTATAACTTGTCTAATCTTGGGCTTTTCATAATCTAAAAAGCCTAAACAAAGTTATATAGTAATCTTTCACTATGTTATAAATTTACTTATTATAAATAACACGGCGTATATTACAACTTGATGCAGCAAATATATTATAAGGCTTCTTTCTCCAATATATGAGAGTATATTTGGCTTTCCCATAGGAGATAAGTATCCCTTTTCCTCTACCACTATTCCCATATAAAATCCAACTACAAAGATAAAAAACCATGGCACTATTGGAAAATAATCCACTGACGAAAATCCCGCGTGAGGAAGTCCAACTATAAAAGTGTACTTTAAACTATATAAAAATTCAGGTACATTTATTTTTGTAAATCCCAAATTTAAATATCCACTTGGCAAGTTATAAAACACCACAAACAACAGTAAAAACATTAAAATTCCCAAGTACTTATTTATTTTTAACAGGCCTTTTTCAATTAGCCCTATTATAAAAATAGAAGCACCTATTAAACTTAAAATTCCAAATAGTACATAGTCATCGGAGTCAAATAGATAAGTTGCAATAGTTATTACAAAGCCCAGCGCAAAAATATATGCACCTCTTTTTTTGTAGCTTTTATAAAACCTAAGGCTTATTCCCGATACAATTAAAAATATTATAACTGTGGAAACTTGCCACACTTCTGCAACTCTTCCATGTAGAAATTCAATTTTATAATTAAAAAAATAAACTAAATCATAGAGTATGTGGTAGATTACCATACTTATAATCATAAGCCCTCTAACCATATCCACATAATAATTTCTACCTTTTTTCAAGCTACTCACCTCTTAGAGATTTTAAGAGTTCAATTTCTTCTCTATGTCCTAAATTATCTAAAGGCGTTTCTAAATAAAATGGCAAATTTCTTAATTTTGGATGATTAATTATATTTTTAAAAGCATCTATTCCAATACTTCCCTTGCCAATTTCCTCATGTCTGTCCTTGTGTGAGCCCATTGGATTTTTAGAGTCGTTTAAGTGAATGGCCTTTAATTTATCCAATCCTACAATTCTGTCAAACTCCTTCAATACTCCATCTAAATCATCTACAATATTGTATCCTGCATCGTAAACATGGCAAGTATCCAAGCAAACTCCCAACTTGTCTTTTAAGTTTACTCTGTCAATTATCATTTTTAGCTCTTCAAACTTGCTACCAACTTCTGTTCCCTTTCCACTCATAGTTTCAAGTAGTACCGTTGTGTTCATATCTTCAAATAGTATATTGTTTAATAATTTTGAAATTTCCTCCACTGCATAGTCTATTCCCTGCTTGAGATGACTTCCCGGGTGAAAATTATATAGGTTTCCGGCAAAGTACTCCATTCTCTTTAAATCATCTTCCATAACTTCAAATGCAAATTCTCTAACATACTCTTTATCTGAACATGGGTTTAAGGTGTAGGGAGCGTGACAAAGTATTTTTCCAAAATTATTTTCTGATAAAAGCTCTTTTAGCTTATCTGCATCTTTGTAGTCAAATTCTTTTGCCTTTGAACCTCTTGGATTTCTCATAAAAAATTGAAAAGTATTTGAATCTGCTTCCACTGAATAGTTAAATAGACCTTCAAATCCCTCGTCCATAGACTGATGTGCTCCAATTATAAATTTATCTTTCATATCTTCCTCTTTTACAATTATATTTTCAACTTCTATTCTATCATTCTTTACATATTAACTTAAAGCTTTACTAAAGTTTATTATTAATTTTTTAATTAATCTGCTACAATTGTATATATTCGAAAGTATAGTGTCTTTTTGATATAATAAGAAAAGGAGGGATTTTATGAACGAAAAAATTCTTGTTGTTGACGATGAAGTGGCAATAGCTGAAATAATTGAATATAATTTAAAACGTGAGGGATACAGTGTCTCTACAGCATTTGACGGAAGAGAAGGCCTTGACATGTTAGACAAGGAAAGTTTTGATCTGATAATACTGGATGTCATGATGCCTAAAATCGACGGATTCACAGTTTTAAAAGAACTTAGAAAAAACTATCGTACACCTGTTATTATGCTCACTGCAAAGGAAGAAGAAGTTGATAAAATCTTAGGACTTGAACTTGGGGCTGACGACTATGTTGTCAAACCTTTTTCCATGAGAGAGCTAACTGCTCGCATTAAGGCGATTTTAAGACGCCGCGACTTTGAAGTTTCCAATATTGAAGAACCTCAAATAATAGAAGCCCAAGATTTAATTATAGATTTGACAAAATATGAAATTAGAAAAAAGGGAAAGGTAATAGAACTCACCCTTAGAGAATATGAACTTTTAAAGTACTTAGCTTCTCACCCCGGCCAAGTTTTTTCCAGAGAGTTACTTTTAAATGAAGTGTGGGAATACGGCTACTACGGGGATATTAGAACAGTAGACGTGACTGTTAGAAGACTTAGAGAAAAAATAGAGGACAAGGACAAAGACTACAAGTATATAATGACTAAGCGCGGTGTGGGATACTACTTTGGAGGATAATAATGTTTAACAGTATAAAGTCTAAATTTATAACTATATACTTTTTGTTAATGCTCATATGTATTTCCATTGTTGGATCTCTTATTATCAACAGACTTGAATCTCAACAAATTCAAAATATCTCAGATAATATTAACAACAATTTAAATAATATGTCAGGCGCCTCAGCATATATGTACAACTCTAATTGGAAGAGTCAAAAATTTCAATTTGAAAATACTCTTGATGACTGGCCCCTCTCTCAGGGAGAGGCAATCTATGCAATTGTGGACTCAACTGACTATCCTTTAATTTTAGCATCTTCTACTAGCGGGGCTTCAGCCGGCGATAAAAGCGCCCTCTCATCTAAATCAATTGAACCCGACTTGGTATTAAAGGCTCTTTCAGGAGAAGAAGGCGACAAAATAACCACAAATAAAAATACAAATCAAAAAGAAAAACACGTTGCCAAGCCTGTTTTATCTTCTGACGGAGATGTAAATGGAGTCTTGTATATGACGGCAGACCTGTCATCTGTATACAAGGTGATTGACTATGCAAAGATAGTATTATCTGCCGCTACAGCACTGGCTCTTGGTATAACTATAGTTCTTGGATATATACTTGCCAGCTCTATTACAGTTCCCATTAGAGATCTTACAAAAAAGGCAAGTAAAATGGCAGAAGGCGACTTTAATCAAAAGTTTGAAGTTAAAAGTGATGATGAAATCGGAAAATTGGGCTCCATGTTTAACTACTTAACTGAAGAATTAGACTCTACTATAAATCAAGTTAACCTTGAAAAAAGTAAGTTGAACACAATTTTTAACTACATGGCAGAAGGCGTTATTGCCGTTGATAGAGAAGGATTCTTACTACATGCAAATCCAATAGCCAGAAATATTCTATCTCTTGATGAGGAGTACTTCTATAAAAAACAGGATTTAACTAAATTAAACATCTTTGACATAAACTACTATGACGACTCCACGCTGGAGGGCGAAACTAAAGTAGATATAAAAGACAGTTTTTACAAAATAAAATATGCACCTTATAAAAAAGAAGACGGGAAAAACTCCGGTCTTATTGTTGTGCTTCAAGATATAACCAAGGAACATAAATTAGACTTAATGAGAAAAGAGTTTGTGGCAAATGTCTCCCACGAGCTTAAAACTCCAATCACTACAATAAAATCCTATAGCGAGACAATATTGGAGTCACCTTTAGATAAAGATGATGTACATCACTTTGTAAGTATTATAAATAGAGAAAACAACAGAATGGGAAGATTGGTTTCAGATTTACTTCAACTTTCCAACTTAGACTATAACAGCTCCAACTGGAACTATGAGGAAATTGACACTTACTTTGCAATAAACGAAATACTTGAAGTGCTGTCTGTGCTAATTGAAGAAAAACATCAAAATATTGAACTGGACATCCCAATGGATATAAAAGACATATTCGCTGACAGACACGCACTTGAACAAGTTCTTATGAACATAATTTCAAATGCAATTAAGTATAGTGACGACTCCAGCACAATTAAAATTTCAGCCACTTCAAATTACTTTAACGTAAAGATAGTAGTTGAAGATCATGGCATAGGAATTCCAGAGGAAGACATAGATAGAATTTTTGAAAGATTTTACAGAGTGGAAAAGAGCAGAAGCAGAGCTCAAGGCGGAACAGGACTGGGCCTTTCAATAGCTAGGGAACTTATCCTCTCAATGAATGGAGACATTAAGTTGGAATCTAAACTAAACGAGGGAACTAAAGTAACTCTAACTTTTGAAACTGCATAGGTGATAATGTGAATAAAAAAAATATTATTTTAAATATAATTTTAATAGTTCTTGTAGCTCTGACAATAATCCAGTCCAGTTTTTTGTGGATTGATCTTCCTAAAAGAGAAACGTCAAACCAAGCTACAGAGTCCTACAACCCTGAAGAGCTCTTTATTGAAATATTAAAACCTCAAAAATTAATTGTAAACTTTGGAGAACAAAGACATACCATACTAAATAAATTTGACGATACCTACAAGGAGTATTTAGATACAATTTTTACAATCTTTAATGAAACTGAAGAAGACAGTTTAGTTCCAATTACTGTTGAAGAATATTTGGACTTTCAGCAAAAGAGATCTATAGTCTTTGAATTTAATAGAGTTATAACGGGAAATATATTTAGAAATTTACTGGGCTTTTCAAATAAGAGCAACAAAAAAAATGACAATATACCCATTTCAAATATATATATTTCAGATTCAGATGTAATAATAGGAAATGCCAACGGATACTTTAAGTCCAATATCTCTATAAATAAGAGCATAGCCACTACCTTATCTACTATAGAAAATCAGGGCTACGAAAATTACAACAACTTCTTTGAACTATATGGAATTAAAAAGAACTTACTATTTCCTCAAAAAACCTCTATTTCAGTTAGAGATGTTTACTACTCCAGTGACTTACTTCAAGTGGAGCAACAGACAAAAAATAACCTTGCTGAAAAGTTGTTAAGTCAAAGTATAGACTACATTCAAGAAATCACTCAAGACAATGGAACTACATTTGTATATGAAGATAAATTTTTAACTTTAAATAACAATGGCGCTATATACTATGAGGATTCATCAAATATAGAATCTAAAGACAGAAACTTATACACCTCTTTAAATAGTTCTATAAACTTTATTGCAAATAAAGTCGGAACTGTTGAAAGTCTATCTCTGTCTAAAATAGAGCCCATTGAATTAGGCAAAAACTTAGGCTATAAATTTTCTTTTAACATTTCAGAAGATTCTGTTCCCGTAGTTATAAACGGAGAAAAATATAAAAACTATATTGAACTGCAAGTTTTTTCCGATCACATAAGGTCCTATCAACAGGCCTATAGACAAATTGAAAACGACCCTGAAATTAAATACACCAACACCAGAGTACTTCCTCTTGAAAGTATTGTAGACAAAAATAGAATTTTATTTGTAGATGAACTAAGTGAGCTCACAGTTCAAGATATCTTAGCGAAAATTCAAGACATTGACTTAGTTTATCTCTATGACTTTCCAAAAGAGGAATTTCAAAAACTTAGCATTGCAGTTAAAATAAACTACGACAATAGAGAGCTGTTTTTTTCTACAGAATCAGGCAAATTTATAATGGAGAGATAATATGGATTGGTATAAATCTAAAAAAATATTAATTATAGCCCTGCTCATTACAAATATAGTGCTGTTTGGATACCTGTCTTTTAACTACTATCAAAATAGAGATGAAACTACAACTTCTGCATTTGTTAAAGAAGTTTCTCAGTTACTTGCTGAAAAGGACATTAAAATTCATGAAGATGCCTATATTCCAAAAAACAAAAATAAACTTCCATCTCTACGAGTTGAATTTGAATCCTACTCTGCATCTGATATTAACAAAAGATTTTTTAATTCTACTGGATATGTTGAAGAGCCAAACTCCGGCTACACTAAAATCAACTCCGATAATGAACTAGTGGGAATTATAAACTCCAGAACTATAAGATATGAAAACTCAACTAAAAGCGGCTCCCTAAATATCTCTGACATGGTACAGGCTGAGGACTTAGCTGAAAAATTTTTAATTGAAAAGGATTTTGATATCTCCAATATGAAGTGTACCTTTAGAAGTGAAGAAGATGGAAAATATCAATTAATATACTCTAAAACCTTTGACGATGTAGTCATTGAAAGATCCTACACTAAATTTGTAATTGATAAAAAAATAGGTGTAGTCTCCATGGACAGACTTTGGTTAAATGTAATAGATAAATCTCAAACTGACATATCTCTTAGCTCTGCACCTAGAGCACTACTCACTTTACTTGATGATAGTTCAAACTACGGAAAGACAATAGTTGAAATTGACGAATGCTATTATTTTGACCCTGAAGCTCAAGGATACCTTGAAGCAATACAGGGACGTGCAATTCCCGCATGGAGAATTCAGTTTTCAGACGGAGAAAATGTAGAGGTGGACAACTATTAAGTCCATCTCTTTTTATTAAAAGTATTCACAATTAATTTAGTTTATATGGTAAAATAAAATACTGGAGGTTTTTATGAAATTTTGTTCTTTATCAAGTGGTTCAAATGGAAATTGTGAATACATTGAATATAAAAATACTAAAATATTAATAGATGCCGGACTTTCCGGGAAAAAAATTGAAGGCTTATTAAAATCCATAGATGTAGATATTAGTGAGATAGATGCTATTTTTGTAACACATGAGCACTTAGATCACATAAAGGGCGTTGGAGTTTTATCTAGAAGGCATGACTTAAAAGTATTTGCCACAAGCGAAACTTTTCACAACATGTTGCCTACTATAAAAGATATAAAAACTGAAAATTCTTTTTTATTTGAAAACTCAAAACCCTTTTACTTTAAAGATTTATATATAGATCCTATTAATTCCTTTCACGACTGCGAAAACGGAACTTGTTTTAGTGTAACCGGAGACAAAAAAGTTTCAGTTGTAACTGACACAGGTTGGATTAACACTGAACTGTTGGAAAAAATGGAAAATTCAAGTCTCTACTATATTGAGGCAAACCACGACTATGACATGCTTATAAATGGCAGTTACCCTTGGAGTTTGAAACAGCGCATTATCTCAAACAGAGGTCATTTATCTAATGTAAATGCCGCTGAAGCTCTTCAGAAATTAATTAATAAGAAAAAGGAAATTGTAATGCTTTCTCACCTTTCAAACGACAATAACTTGCCCAGACTTGCAACGAGAACTGTAAGAGATTTTCTTTCAAACAAGAATATTTTAGAGGGTACTGATTATATACTTGAAGTTTCTCCCAGAGAAGAGGCTTCAATAGTTCATGAACTTTAGGAGGTATTATGAATATATTACTCACCAATGACGACGGCGTATTTGCACCGGGCATAAAGGAACTTGGAAGACGACTTTTAAAAGAGGGTCACCACGTTACAATAGTTGCCCCTGAAGAAGAAAATTCAGGCAAGAGTCACGCCATTACACTAATGAAAAAACTAAGATTTAGTTTAGTAGATATAGAAGACTTAGACTGCTTGGCATATAGCGTTTCTGGAACACCTGCAGACTGCGTTAGAGCAGCTTTGGAAATACTTGGAAATAATTTTGACTACTGTTTCTCAGGATGTAACTTGGGGTATAATGCTGGAATGGACATTTTATATTCCGGGACAGTTTCAGCTGCCATTGAAGCAAATGTATTTGGAATAAATTCAATTGCAGTATCAACTGAATTTAGTAGAACCGGACCAAACTATAGGACTGCCTCTAAAATTGCAGTTGATGTATTTAACAAACTCAGTGACAAAGTTGAAAAAGTTCAAGTCTTAAATGTAAATGTTCCAAATGTTGATTATAAAGACGTTAAGGGTATAGAAGTTTGTAGAATAGGCGGTTCTGTAATGGACAAGTACACAAGTTACAAGACAGCTAATGGATATACTTTAGAGCTGCATGGCAGAAATCACTGCGAACATGCAAGTGAAACTGACCGCTATTTCTTAGATGAAGGATATGCTACAGTTACACCTCTTCTATATGACCTGACAAATGATCAACTTATTAAAAGCTTGAAAGAGCACATATAAGGAGTGCATATAATGAATAAAAAAGTAAACTTATGGAGCCAAAGAGAACAGTTTGCTTATAAAATTCTTCTTGCAACATTAGTTTTTTCTCTCTTTTTATCTTTCTTTATAGGCGATAAAAAATCTATTGAAGGATTTTTAAGCTATATATCTCTTGGATTTCTAAATGCAAGTTTCATTGTCTTTATAATATTTAAAGCCATGAACTTACTTCAAAACAAAGAGACAAATTTAAAACCTCTACTTTCAATTTCTGTAGATGTAGCTATGGCAGCTTTTTTACTCTACACATTTTGGTTTAGGCTAACACCATGAAAGAAATTTTATATTATAAATCAAGTAACGGCATAAATAATATTTATGCCGAAATTTATAATTGCGAAAATCCCAAGTGTGTTTTACAAATTGCCCATGGAATGTGCGAATATATTACCAGATATGAGGATTTTGCCAACTACTTAAATAAACACAACATTGTAGTTGCGGGAAATGATCACCTTGGACATGGCAGAAGTGCAGAAACTCTCGGATACTTTGGAGAAGGTGACAACTTAAACCACGCCGTAGATGACATTGAAAAACTAAGCCTTATATTAAAAGAGCGATATGACCTTCCCATATACTACTTGGGACACAGCATGGGTTCCTTTATAATGAGATACTTTATATCAAAGTACAGTGCAGAAAAGTGCATTCTCATGGGTACGGGATATATTGACGACTTCTCTGCAACTGTGTTGGATTTACTTTCAATTTTTATCTCTAAAGTCAAAGGCGACAAATACATAAGTAAACTCTTAGTAAAACTCTCCACGGGAGCTTACGCTAAGAAAGTAAGAGGTGATACCTATGACTGGATAAGTTACAACAGAGAAAATGTAGAAAAATTTGCAAATGACCCACTGTGTAATTACTCTTTCACAGTCAACGGATATAGAACTCTTGGGAAGTACTTACTTAAAATAAATACTCACTTAACTATAGATAGAACCAGCAGAGAAACTAAAATTCTCTTTGTCTCAGGAGAAGATGACCCAGTGGGAAATTTTAAAAAAGGCGTTTTAAAAATCTACAACAAGTACAAAAAAAAGGGATTTAAAAATATAAAATTAATATTTTATAAAAATATGCGCCACGAAATTTTAAATGAAGATAATAGAGAAATTGTATACAGTGATATTTTAAACTTTTTAGAAAATTAAGACTCCTTACAAGGTAATGTTGTAAGGAGTTTTTATTTTTAATACTATATTAAATTTCTAGTAGACAGTTTTTTAAACTTTCTATTTCTTCATCAGTTGTCTTATAAGTTGTAACAAATCTAAGTGCTTTGTTTTCTTTATCATAAGGGCTTACTTCAAATAAGTTTTGCTCTCTTAATTTTTCTATTTTTGAAGTGGGATATATGATAAATATTTGATTGCTCTTAGGCGTTTGATAAAACTCTATTTTAGTCTCCTCAATTGCCTTTGCTAACTTCAAACTGCTATTATAGGCTTTCTTTCCAAGTTCATAGTAAAGTCCATTTTCAAAGAGCGCTTCAAATTGAGCTCCCATTACGAATCCCTTTGCCATTACAGCTCCTCTTTGCTTCATAAAGTTTCTCAAATTTTGCTTTAACTCATCTTCCACCACTACCAGTGCCTCACCGTAAAGTGCTCCATTTTTTGTTCCACCCAGTGTAAAAATATCGCACACTTCGCATAAGTCAGCCACGTCCATTCCCGATGCAGCAAGGCCCACTGCCATTCTAGCTCCATCTATATATAAGTACAGTCCATGCTCTAAACATACGTCATAGATACTTTTTATTTCTTCATAGCTATATACTGTTCCAAGCTCAGTTGTTTGAGATATGTATACGACTTTTGGAACTATATGGTACTCCTCTGTGAAATCCTCTAATCTTTCTTCTAGAGCATCTGCGCTTAACTTTCCATCTTCTGAGTGTATTAGCTCCACCTTGTGTCCTGTCGCCTCTATTGAGCCTGCCTCGTGCCCTACAATGTGTCCGGACTCCACTGCAATAATTCCCTCATAGTGCATTAAATTTGCAGAAATTCCTATAATATTTGCAATAGTTCCCCCGGCTAAAAATTCAATTTCAATGTCATCTCTTTTTAAATCTCTCTTTATTAATTCTTTAGCCCTATTGGTGTACTCGTCATTTCCATATCCAATATTCGCCTTTTCTCTTACACTTGCCAATTTTTTATAAACTTCCTCATGACATAGGTCATTATAATCATTTAAAAAAACATTCATATTTACACCTCCAAATTACAATAATTATAACATATAGACCCTGTTTCTACTTTAAAATATTAACAATTATAAGTGCCTATTCACTTAAACTTACCTAATTTAAGCTAAATACTGTGATATAATTAAGTTAATAATAAATTTTAATAGAGGAGAAAATATGAAAAATAAACATGGAGCTAATATATTTGAACTCTCAAGAAAATACGGATTTGAAATCGAAGATATACTAGACTTCTCATCTAATATAAATCCTTTGGGAGCTTCTAAAAAAGCTATGGAGCACTTAAAAAACAACTTGGAATTAATAAGCACCTATCCCGACCCTGAATACTTTGATTTAAAAAGCGCTATTTCCAATTACACAAATTCAAATATGGAAGATATATTTCTGGGAAGTGGAACTACAGAACTTTTAAAAGAATATATACAGTATATAAACCCGAAAAATGCAATGATTTTATCACCTTGTTACAGCGAATATGAAAGCGAACTAAAAAAAATAAATTCAAATATATTTCACTATGCACTAAATGAAGATTTGGAATTTAAAATAAATGTAGAAGACTTAATAAGTGAAATTAACCTTAATAAAATAAACTTGTTAATCTTTGCAAATCCAAATAATCCAACAGGAACAATTTTAAGTAGAAGTGAAATAGAAAATATTTTAAATAATACAGATACCTTTTTACTAATTGACGAAACTTATGTGGAATTTACAAATACAGATGAATTTTCTTCAATTCCACTTACAAAAAAATACAGCAAGTTATTTGTTACAAGAGGTGTGAGTAAATTTTTTGCAGCCCCTGGAATAAGATTGGGGTATGCAATAACTTCTGATGAAAATACGAAGATTCACTTTAACAGCAACTCAATGTTGTGGAGTATAAATATATTTGCAGAACTAATGGGACAAGTTATGTTCTCCGACAGCGAATATCTAAACACTGTTTTTAACTTTATAAAAGCTGAGAGAACTTATATGACTGACGAACTTTCAAAACTGCAAAATTTAAAAGTTTATAGCTCCCAAGGAAATTTTATACTATGTAAAATATTAAATGATATAACCGCCCACGAACTTAGAGAACATCTGCTTAAAAAGGCAATTGTAATAAGAGACTGCTCTAACTTCGTTGGACTTACTAAAAATCACTTTAGATTTTGTATTTTAAAAGAAGAAGATAACAAAAAACTGGTTTCTGAAATTGCAGAATTTTTAAAATAAAAAAACAGCTCTATTAGTTTATCTAACTGTAGAGCTGTTTTTACAAGTTATATTTAATCAACAAATTTTTATTTTTACTGCCTCTTGTTAAACTATATATTTATAAGCTAAACATATTTTATTTTTTAATACCCTCTATTAAAATTTACAATATTTACTACGTCTCTTCCCTCTTTCAAATTCTTTAAATTAGCTACTACTCCTCGTAAAAATCTCTCTTCAGCATCTTCTGAGCTGGAGGAAATATGCGGAGAAATATATACATTATCCATATCCCAAAGAGGACTGTCCACTGAAAGAGGCTCTACTTCAAATACATCTAAGGCAGCAGCTCTAACTTTTCCACTTTTTAAATTTTTCACAAGTGCTCTTTCATCTATTACAGCACCTCTAGAAATATTAACTATAGATACACCATCTTTTAACTTTTTAAATCTCTCTTCATTTAAAAATCCATCAGTTGACTCTGTTGCCGGAAGTACCATAACTATAAAATCTGCACTTGAAAGTTCGCTGTCTAAATTGTCGTCTTTAACACAGTAGTCAAAATATTTAACATCTCTTCCCGAAGTATTATATCCCACAATTTCCATGTCAAAGCCCTGTAATCTCTTAGCCCCCTCCTGAGCTAGAGAACCTGTACCTAAAAATAATATTTTTTTGCCATATAAATTTCCCGACTTTAATCTATACTTCCAAAGCTTTTTATCTTGATTTCTAATATCAACTTTTGCCATCTTTGTCATTTCAAGTAAATTAAATACAGTCCACTCTCCTATTGGCTCTGAGTAGGCTCCATGATTATTTGTCACAACTATGTTGTTTTCTCTTATATAATCTACTGGCAAATAGTCAATTCCCATTGAATATAAAAATATATACTTCAAGTTTTTAAACTTTGACAAGTCCATCTTAGCTAATAACATTGAGCCACAGATTACAACTGCATCTGTCTTATAGTTTCCCGAGTCCACATCTGCCGGAGTAATGTGTTCCATTTCAAAACCCAACTTACTAATTTCTCTTACTTGCTCTTCATTTACTCTTCCTACCATTGCAACTTTCATATTTACACCTCAAACACTCTTATATTTTAATAGATAGTTTATACCCAATTATCCAGCCATGGCAAACCACATTAGTGTACATCTTAGGAAAATTTGAAAATACTTTACATATGTAATATAATGTAAAAATAATATATAAGGGGGAATGTTAATGGATTCCAACTTTCAGACCCTTCCTACTAATGTATCCTTAGTTCCAGATCAGCCTCTACAAATTATAAAGGCTGAAATTACCAGCGATTTAAATCTCGCAATAGACTTTTTAAGCATTAGTAGTAAACCTATTAGCAGAGTCTGTTTTACTGTAGTCTACAAAGATGAATTTAACAACTATCTCTTTAATGCTACAGAGGTGTACTATGATATTAAGAATCTCGAAATAATGCCTAAAAAAAATTATTTCTTAGATCCTTTCCCAATAGATGAAAGATTTAAAGACGCACGTGGAATTGACATTAGAATAAAGGAAATTTCTTTTTCTGACAGTGACATAATGATTTTTAACCAAAAAGAAGAAAGACAATATACTCTTCCCTTAATTTCGGAAAGCAAAAAGGAAAAGATGAAATCTGCCCTTGGCCCTGAAATAATAGGATATGGCGAAAACCTAATGGATGGATGGCGATGCGTTTGCGGTGCCTTCAATTCAAAGGACAACGAAGAATGTGCTTTCTGTGGTAGAAATAAAAACTTTGTACTAAATAACTTAACTGAACCGTTAATTAATATGAAGCTTTTAAATGTGCTTTCTGAAACTGATACAGATGAAAGTGAAAATTTGGAGAACCTTGCAAGTCACTTGACTCAAACTCACTTGACAAAAGTTGCTCCTACAACTACTTCATTAAACGAAACAAGAATTAACAATGAAAACGAAGATATTGAAACAAAAAGTATTTTTAATGTGCTAATAAAAATAGTATCCAGATTAATAATAATACTGCTGTTAGCTATCGTTGTAATTTTTGTATTTAAGTTTACTGAAAATATAAGAGCTGACCGAAATATGAATAGTGCAAAGACGCTAATTACACAAGGTCAGTATGAAGATGCGTTAAAAGTGCTTAAAAAAATAAAAGATGTGGACTTAGAAGATGAAGTCAACACTGAAATTGAAAAGACAAAAAAACTACTTGAATCTCAAAATTTCTTTGAAGAGGGTAATCGTTTAATTTTAAAAGATGACTACTTTGAAGCTGTAAAATCTTTTAAAAAAGTATCTCCTGAAGACGCTTTAAACTACTCAAAATCACAAGATAAAATAACAGAATTGGAAAATATAATTCTTGAAGATGCCAAGAAGACATTTGAAGATGGAAATACCCCAGGAGCAGTGAGTATAATAGACAACTATTTAAAAATTGTACCTGAATCTGCAAATGCTTTAAATTTAAAGGATTTAATACTTCAAAATAACGCTAAGGAAATTGAAGAGCCTGACTCAGGATCTTTAATAAATGAAGAAGACGTGGAATTAGATAAGACAAGAGCTGAAATGAGTAAAAAAGCAGATGCCCTTTTAAACACTTATCAAAAAGTTGTTGCTGAAAAGGCCAATCTGCGAGTTAACCCTTCAACTGATGCTGAAATAGTTACTATACTTCCTACTGATTCAGACTTGTATATTCAAGAAACTAAAATTGAGGGAATTGATAGAATTTGGTGTAAAGTTGAAGCTGTTGATGCTGAAACGGGAATTTCATATAGTGGTTGGATTTCAAATACTACTATGGTTCAATAAAAAATAAAAAAAGAGACTGTTTATTTCTAAACAGTCTCTTTTCTATATTAAACTTCTGCCATTTTTTTATATCTGTTGTATCTAACTTTTGCATCTTCTTCTGCCATGTTGTATAGCTCTTGAGCTATTTCAGGGAAAGTTTTCTTTAGAGAAGTATATCTTACTTCTGAGTCTAAGAAACTTTGGAAAGGTTTTGTAGGCTCTTTAGAGTCCAGTACAAAAGGATTTTTTCCCTCTGATTCCAACATTGGATTGTATCTGTATAGGTGCCAGTATCCAGTTTCTACTGCAAATTTTTCCTGTGCAACTGTCTTGCCCATTCCATTTACAAGTCCGTGGTTAATACATGGTGAATAGCAAATAACTATTGAAGGACCATCATAACTCTCAGCTTCTTTTAGTGCTTTTATAAGTTGATTCATATTTGAGCCCATTGCTACTTGAGCTACATATACGTATCCATAAGTCATCAGCATTGCGCCAAGGTCTTTCTTTCTAACTTTCTTACCACCTGCTGCAAATTTAGCAACAGCTGCTCTTGGAGTAGATTTAGATGATTGTCCACCTGTATTTGAATATACTTCTGTATCAAATACTAATATATTAAAGTCTTCTCCTGATGCCATTACATGGTCAAGTCCACCGTAACCTATATCATAAGCCCAGCCATCTCCTCCAAAACTCCAAATACTTTGTTTCATCAAGTAGTCTTTTAACTTGTCAATTTCATGCAAGTTCTTATCTTTTGAGTCTTTTACAAAGTCTTCAATTGGTTTTTTAAGAGCTTTAGTCTTGTCTGGATCTTTCATGTTTTCAATCCACTCTTTAAATATACCTTCAGCTTCACTTCCTGGATTTTCTTTAATATACTCTTCCATGTGAAGTTTTATAGTATTTCTAAGTTTTTTAACTGCCAATGCCATGCCGTATCCATATTCAGCATTGTCTTCAAAAAGTGAACTAGCCCAAGCCGGTCCTCTTCCATATTGATTTTTGCAATATCCTGATGACGGATATGATCCGCCCCAAATTGAAGAACAACCTGATGCGTTAGCTATTAGCATTCTATCTCCAAATAATCTTGTAACAAGTGTTGCATATGGTGTTTCTCCACATCCTGCACAAGCTCCATGGAATTCTAGTAGTGGTTGTTTAAATTGACTGCCCTTAATAGTGTTGTCAGGAATTAAATCTTCTTTTGGTCTTACTGTCATAGCAAATTCCCAATTTTCTTTTTGGTACATTTCTTCTTCTAAAGGTACCATTGTAAGAGCTTTTTCCTTTGAAGGACATACGTCAGCACAGTTTCCACAACCTGTACAGTCAAGTATAGATGGTTGAATTCTGTATTCCATTCCCTCTAATCCCTTACCTTTTGCAGGTATAGTTGTAAAGCTTTCAGGTTTATTTGCACTTTCTTCTTCATTTAGTAAAAATGGTCTTATTACTGCATGAGGACATACAAATGAACATTGGTTACATTGAATACACTTTGATGAATCCCACTTAGGAACAGTAACTGCTATTGCTCTTTTTTCATATCGAGCTGTTCCAGTTGGCATTATTCCCTCTTCTACTCCCTTAAATGCTGATACCGGAGTTTTATCTCCCTGTTGTGCATTAAGTGGGAATAAAATATCTTTTACATATTTAGGATAGTCTTCTGTAACTACTTCATCTTTTGCATCTTTCCAGTCTTCAGGTATTTTAATTTCTACAATTTCTTCAAATCCCTTGTCAACTGCTTCGTAGTTCATGTTAACTATTTTATCGCCTTTTCTGCCATAAGTTTCCTTTATAGAATCCTTAAGTCTCTTTTCAGCGTCATCTAATGGTAACACTTTTGAAAGTTTAAAGAAAGCTGCTTGCATAATCATATTTGTACGATTTCCAAGTCCGATTTCCTCTGCAATTTCTGTAGCGTCTACTGTATAGAATTTAACTTTTTTATCATATAATTCTCTTTTTAATTTTGCTGGAAGGTGTGTAGATAGTTCTTCTTCATTCCAAATTGTATTTAATAGGAATGTTCCACCTTCTTTTAAACCCTCTAATAAATCATAGTTATATACATATGATTGCTTTGAACAACTTACAAAGTCAGGCTTTGTAATTAGATATGTGGATTTAATAGGTTCGTTTCCAAATCTCAAGTGAGATATTGTAACACCACCTGATTTTTTAGAGTCATAGGAGAAATATGCCTGTGCATACATATCAGTACCATCACCGATAATGGCTATTGCACTCTTATTAGCTCCTACTGTACCATCTGATCCAAATCCCCAGAATTTACACTTTATAGTGTCTTCCGGTTCAGTTGATATTTCTTCTTTAATTTCAAGATTTGTATGTGTTACGTCATCAACTATACCTATAGTAAATCTATCTTTTGGTTTTTCTTCTTTCATGTTGTCAAATACTGCTTTAATTTGACTAGGTGTTGTATCTTTAGATGCAAGACCGTATCTTCCACCAACTATTACAGGTTTATATTCTTCGTCAGCATATGCACCAATAACGTCTAAGTGTAGTGGTTCAAAAGGACTTCCCTTTTCTTTAGTTCTATCTAAAACAGAAATACATTTAACTGTCTTTGGAATTTCTCTTAAAAGAGCGTCTTTAGAGAATGGTCTGTAAAGTCTTACCTTTATCATTCCAACTTTTTCGCCTTGTTTTACTAAGTAGTCAATAGTTTCTTCTATAGTTTCATTTACAGAACCCATAGCCATTATTATTCTGTCGGCGTCTTCTGCTCCATAGTAGTCAAAAGGCTTATAATATCTTCCTGTAATATCTCCCATTTTTTTCATGTAGTCTTCAACTACTGGAACTACTTCTTCATACATTGGATTAGATGCTTCCATTGCTTGGAAGTACACGTCAGGATTTTGAGCAGTTCCCTTTGTATATGGTCTTTCAGGGTTCATGCTTCTCATTCTGAATTCTTGAAGCGCATCTCTATCTAAAAGCTTTGCATAGTCTTCATAGTCTACAGATTCAACTTTTTGAAATTCATGAGATGTTCTAAATCCATCAAAGAAGTGTAAGAAAGGTATTCTCGTTTTAATGGCTGCCAAATGAGCTACTGCTCCTAAATCTAGTATTTCTTGTACAGAGCTAGATGCCAACATTGCAAATCCAGTCTGTCTACAAGCCATTACGTCTTGATGATCTCCAAATATTGAAAGTGCCTGAGTTGAAAGTGCTCTTGCTGCTACGTGAAGCACTCCTGGTAGTAGCTCTCCACTCATTTTGTACATATTTGGAATCATAAGTAGCAATCCTTGAGATGATGTAAAACTTGTTGAAAGAGCCCCTGCAGAAAGCGCACCGTGCATTGCACCTGCTGCTCCACCTTCTGATTGAAGTTCTGTTACTTGAACTTCTTCTCCAAATATATTTTTCTTACCATTTGCTGCCCACTCATCAACATGTTCTGACATATCTGATGATGGAGTTATAGGGAAAATCGGTGCCACTTCTGTAAAAGCATAAGCTACAGTTGCAGCTGCCGTATTTCCATTCATAGTTACCATCTTTTTCATTAATTTAAAACCCCCCTAATAAAATCACTTAAAAATTTTCTCAATCATATCTTCCGCCGGATCTATTATTTTTAGGTCTGTAAGATTTTTAAGTTCACTCTTTATATACGGAAAATGAGTACATCCAAGTAAAATGCTGTCCACTTTAAACTTTTCATCACTTATTCCCTCTATATATTTTAACATACCTCCAAGATTTAGTCTTTCTACAATTTCACTTGGATTTAGTCCCTCTTCAATTAATTCAACTATACTCATATTTCCAACAGATATAATATTTTTACTCTTGTCTGAGTCCTTAATAATTTTATCTATCTTATAAGCTGAAAGTCCATTAGCTGCAATAACTACTATGTTTTTACTCTCTTTAGGTAAATTTTTATAAGTCTCTAAAGGAGTTATTATTTCAATTTTTGTCTCTTTAGATATTTTTTCATAGTCTATTGCTGCACTTAGTGAATTACAATAGATAAATACTTTTTCAGCACCCTTTGCCTTGGCACCTTCTATTTCAAGTTTTACCCTCTGTTCAAGTTCTTCTGATGAATAATATTGCATATCTGTCTGGTCTGTACAATTGTCTGCCATTGCTATTGATATAGTTCCAATGCCAACATTTTTTAATAAGTTCACACCCATTTTAGTGTCAACTCTTGTTCCAGCTACCACTGCAATCTTCATTATACACATCCTATAAAATTTATAATATAGGTAATTAAAAAATTACCTATATTATAAATCTATTACTATTCTAATTTTTTACTATAACTTACATTATACTATCTAAAGCTTGTTTTAAATCTGCAATTATATCTTCTGCATCTTCTAGACCTACAGAAATTCTAACAAGTCCTTCTGCAATTCCTGATTCTTTTCTCTCTTCTGGAGTGTATGGTGAATGTGTCATGCTTGCTGGATGTTGAATAAGTGTTTCTGTATCTCCAAGACTTACTGCTATTGAACAAAGTTGAACAGCGTCCATTAATTTTATTCCAGCTTCTCTTCCACCCTTAACTTCAAATGAAATCATTCCGCCAGGAAGAGCCATTTGTTTTTTAGCTAGTTCATATTGTGGGAATGACTTAAGTCCAGGATATGCTATAGATTCTACAGCAGGATGTGATTCTAAGAATTCAGCAACCTTCATAGCATTGGCAGAGTGTTTTTCCATTCTAATTGAAAGTGTCTTCATTCCCCTTTGAATTAAGAATGCTTCAAAAGCTCCTAGCACAGCACCTGTACAGTCTTTAAGTCCAAATAATTTTATTTCATTTATTAACTCATTACTTCCAACGGCAAATCCTGCAATAACATCTCCATGTCCATTTAAGTATTTTGTTGCAGAGTGAACTACTATATCTGCTCCAAGCTCTAACGGTTTTTGAATATATGGAGTGTTGTAAGTATTGTCAACTACAAGTACACCGTAATTGTTTGAGTGAGCTATTTTTGCAACTTCTTCTATATCTGTTATATACATATTTGGGTTAGCAGGAGTTTCTACATATACTACTCTTGTATTTTCCTTCATTGCATCTTTAAAGTTTTGTGGATCTCTTGGGTCTACAAATGTTACTTCTACGCCAAATTTAGTAAGTCCATGACTTAATAGTGCAAATGTACAGCCATAAAGTGTCTTTGATGCTACTACGTGATCTCCGGCTTTAAGCATAGTCCACATTACAGATGAGATAGCTCCCATTCCTGATGATGTTGACATTGCTGCTTCTCCACCTTCAAGTACTGCAAGTTTTTCTTCTACAACTGAGTTAGTTGGATTTCCAAGTCTAGAATAAATATATCCCTCTTCTTCTCCTGCAAATCTTCTTCCACCTTGTTCTGCTGAATCAAATATAAATGTAGATGATTGGTATATTGGAGTTGAAAGTGCTCCATATTGATTTGGTTTTACGCCTGCGTGTATTTGTTTTGTTGCGAATCCTTTGTTTTCCATGTTTTCCATTTTTAAATCCCCCTAAAATTTTATTAATTGTTTTTTATTTTCCTTCTATCCTACTTCTGTCTATATTTACTTCGCACTACTTTCAGATTTTAATTGCCATTTTTCAAAATCCCATGGATGTTTGTTAATATATCCATTGGCAAATGGAATAAATATTGAAAGTATTGCAAAAAATGCAAGTGCAAATTGATACCATAGTAATGGCATTACGTCAAAGGGACTCACTTGTCCATTTGTAAATTGAACCGCCATTAGCAATTGTGCCCCATAGGGAATAAATCCCTGCATTACAGCTCCAAAAGTATCCAGTAGTGAAGCCGACCTTCTAGGGTCTACCTTGTACTCTTCACAGATATTTCTAACTATTGGCCCATCTATAATTATTGCAACAGTGTTATTTGCTGTTGCAGCATCTGTTAACATTGTAATTAATGCAATTCCAATCTCTGCTGATTTAGAACCTTTTATAAAGCCCTTTATTTTATTGAGAAGCCAATCAAGTCCTCCACCATGAGTAACTAGCGCTGCCAGTCCTCCAGTTAAAAGAGAAAGTAGGAATATTTCAAACATTCCATTAAATCCTTCAAATATAATATTTGTATACTCTATAATTGCAAACTCCCCATAGAATATACCTATTCCACCAGCGAGGATTGTCCCAAGCGTAAGTACCATAAATACGTTCATTCCGGCAATTGCAGCTATTAATACAAATAAGTAAGGAACAACTTTTATAAAATTGTACTCATAAACCTGAGCTGCCGGAGCAACTTCCGGTCTTCCGAATATTAATAGCAGTATAATTGTTACTATAACTGCCGGAACTGCCATTGCAATATTTGTCCTAAACTTATCTCTCATTTCAACACCTTGAGTTCTAGTTGCAGCTATTGTAGTGTCAGAAATTATAGATAAGTTATCTCCAAACATAGCTCCTCCAATAAGAGTTGCTATTATAAGCGGCATAGATATAGTTGTCTTTGACGCAAATCCAATTGCTATAGGTCCAAGAGCTGTTATAGTTCCAACACTGGTTCCTGTTGCCAAAGCCAAGAAACTTGCTATTATAAATATTCCCACTGTTATAAGTCCCGGTGGAATTATTGAAAGTCCTAAATTTACTGTAGATTCAACTCCACCCATAGCTCCTGCAACAGTTGAAAACGCTCCTGCAAGTAAGTAAATTATACACATTATAATTATATTTTCATCGCCACAGCCCTTTACAAATATGTCAAACTTGTCATCTATACTTCCCTTAATTAAGAAAAATGCAACTATAATTCCTACGATTACTGCAATTGGTGCCTTAAATCCATAAAATCCCATTGGATCTCCGCCACGAACAAGCATAATTCCTATTCCAAGGTATGTAGCTATAAATACTATAAACGGAACAAGTGCTAAAAAATTACCCTTTTTATTTTTGTTTTCCACGTTCACTCCCCCTATTTAGTTTTCATTCTTATTTTTTCCAATCTTCATCCCTTATTTCATATTTCTTAATTCTGTTTAATAACAGCGTATGAGTGACATTTAATTCTTTTGCAGCAGCTCTTATTGAGCTATTATTTCTAAGTGCCTTTAAAATAAAGTTGCGTTCAAAATAACTTACTGCAGAGTTTAAATCAGCTCCTTCTGTCATTTCTCTATTATAAACTTCACTGGTGTCAAATGTGATGTTCTCGGATTCAATTACTCCTCCATCTGATAAGACCAAGGCCTTTTCAAGAACATTCTGCATTTCTCTAATATTTCCCGGCCAACAATAACTCTTCATCTTGTCAATTGCCCCTTGAGAAATTTCTATTTTTTTATCTCCGTACCTCTTTGACAATACCTTTAAAAAATATTCGATTAGTACTTCTATATCCTTAGGTCTCTCTCTAATTGTTGGAATTTCTATTTTTAGTATATTTAACTTGTAAAATAAATCTACTCTAAATTTTTTCTCCTCAATTAGCTTTTCTAAGTCTTTGCTGGTAGCTGCGATAATTCTAATGTCCAGTGGCACTTCTTCACTTGAATTCCTTGGAACTGCTTCCATCTCTTCAATAATTTTAAGGAGTCTGGATTGAATATGGTAATTCATCTCCCCAATTTCATCTAAGAAAACTGTTCCACCATCGGCAATTTCAAGTATACCCCTCTTGCCATTTCCATTTGCTCCAATAAAGCTACCTGACTCATATCCAAAGAGTTCCGATTCTAAAAGTTCTTCAGGCATAGCTGCACAGTTAATTCCCACAAATGCCTTAGTGCTTCTATCACTGTTGGAATGTATTGCTCTGGCAAACATTTCTTTTCCCGTGCCACTGCCTCCAACTAGGAGTACAGGACTCTCTACTTTAGATGCGTTTTTAGCCTTTTCAATACTCTCCTTAAACTTTTCATCTTCACCTACAAGGTCTTCAAATGTTATGTAATTGTCAAAAGAATAATCCAGTGTAATTTCTTTTAATGTCAGTAAAAATCCGGAAAAAATCCTATCTTCAGAATACAAGCTGTCTACATTTAACAAGTAGTTCTTTGAGTCAAGTTCAATTTCTACATTTCTCATTGTCCCAAAATTTGATACTTCACCGCTCATTTCAATAAAATTTTTTAAATTTTCATTTTCAATAAAGTCAAAAATACTGCTTCCAACTTTAATGTCTCTTAATGCAACTGGAACTTTATTATTAAAGTACTCTACAATGCCCTTTACGCTTAATATCACTACTCCTTCTCTCATCAAATTTAATACTCCGCGAAGTTCAATGTCCTTTTCTTCAAAGGCCATGACGTCTACATTTTCCATGTGGTCAAATCCATATACGTCCTTCCATTCTTCTTCAATTTTTTGTAGAGTATTATCAGAAATATAAGGTAGTTTTAAATAAATCACGTTGCTATAAACTTCCATTGATACAATATAGACATCATACTTTTTTAAAATGCTCAATATGTCAAAGGTAAGATGTGGTCTATTTATATGAAAGATTATTTTTATTCTTCTAATTTCCAAATGAACCACCTTAATTTTGAAATTTTAACAGAAATTTGCTAAAATCTTGTAATTTCGGAATGATTTTAAACCACAAATGCCATTTAATTTAGACTTTGGTTTGAATTCATTCCTGTATAAGTGATTATACACCATGACCACTATAAATTTCCACTCTTTTTGTAAAATAATTTAATAATTTATCACAGCACTGTTAATTGATAAATCCTATCCTTTAAAACTCTATACAAAAAAATAAAACTAACATCTAAGTTAGTTTTCAGAGTGAAGACAAATACTGCAAATTATTTTTATTGCATCTTTCCTATAAAAATAATTAACTTTGGAACTTTAATAAACTTTAAAATTAAAAAACAACTAAACTTATTAATCCACCCAAAAGCGTTTCAGAGGTGTAGCAGTAAATTCTATCCTCTCGCTAATGCTCGTGGAGAATTCTTGCATAAAATCTATTGCGAAATCGCGGATTTCTATAGATTGTTAAATGGGAGGGTTTGGGAGGGCATGAGGAGAAATCGCAATCTCCTTCGCCCTCCCAAAAATTTTAAAAATTAATTTGAAATTAAATGAAAAACATAGATAACATTATGTTTATTTATACTTTATCAACAGTCTAAAACTAACATTTATGTTAGTTTTTTCTTTTATAATCTACATATTGAAATTTTAGCCCATTTTCAACTTTCACTTCAGACTCCTGCACAACTTCCCAATCGCTGTCTTCATCTAAGTTGATCATTGAAGTGTCACTTCTTTCAAAGCTCTTAAATATTTTTGTTATGTATGCCTTGTCGCACCTATCATATAATAACTTAACTAATTGACCACCACCAATTACAAAAATCGTCTTTTTATTATCTCCATTTATTTTATCTAAGAGTAAATCCAATTCCTCTACACTTCGAACAATGTAGTTTCCCTCTTTAATTTCTCTTTCTCCCCTGGTAAATACTATATTTATTCTTCCTTCTAAAGGTTCTCCGTTAGGTAAAGCCTCAAGCGTTCTTCTACCCATCACTATTATATTGCCATAGGTCATCTCTTTAAATCTCTTTAAATCGTCTTTTATTCTAACTAACATATGGCCATCAACACCTATTGCCCAATTTTCATCTGCAGTAAATAATAAACTCATGCTCTTGTGCTCCATTTTTTAACACTCCTCTCTAAAATTTTACCTCATATATTTAAACAGTCTATTTTTTTGAATATTTTTTTTGAACTATAATTAAATTTATAATTGCAGCGGCTATGGAAAGTATAAATATTAGATTTCCCATTTTTTCAATTTTCAAAAAATAACTTACTCCTAAGGCTGCCATTCCAAAACCTATAAAATATATTACAAAAGAAAACTCTTCACAATATTTATCTCGCTCTTTTTTCTTTACATTTTTATATAAAAAAGGTCTTAACAGTTCAATTTTGTGGTTCTTTCCTATTAATCTTCCTCCATAAAAAAATATAACTCCCAAAACTATGAATATAATAGCTATTATTGATGTACTGTCCATCTTTTTCCCCCTAAAAAAATATAAACTCTGGTTAAATTATATCACAACTAATAAATTCATAAATAATTTAAAAAAATAACTTATTAGATTTAAATATTTGTTTTAAATTATTTATAGTATATACTAAATAAACTCGCTTCTTTTTAAACATAATATTATAATTGTATGTAATAAAAAACCGACCTTTAATTCTTGGATTTAATTCCAATTTTAAGGTCAGTTTTATTTTACACTTCAAATTATCTATTCTCTTTTAATACTATAATTTTCACCATTTGATCTATTGCAAAGGCTAATATATAAATTACGGGAGCAATGTACCATGAGCCAAAGAAAAATCCAACTCCCAAGAAAATTGCCGTTGCCAACATAAATATTATTCCTGTAAATGGGCTTTCTTTTTCTTCTATATCTTTATTACCTTTTGAATATTCAAATATTCCTTCAATTTCTGCTAATTTTTCAACTTTTTCTTCTAAAAATCCAAGTCTTAAGCCTGATGTTATAAATATAGCAACTCCTATTGCCACCGGAATAAATAAGGCTATCATCTCTGCTGTTTCACCTAAATTTTTGGACTCCATATAATTTGTCGCTACAACCCCTGCCATACATAGAGCTACACCTGTTGCTATTAAAATTCCAAATTTTGGTTTGTATTCATCTAAATTTTTTAGCGATTCTTTAAATTCACCTGAGGCGTTTATATAATTTATCTTAGAATTTTCTCCTCCACGACTTTCAAAAATCCCCTCAATTTCTCCCAGTTTTTTTACTTTTTCTTCTAAAAAACTAAATTTTAAACCTGAGGTTATAAATATGGCAACTCCTATTGCAACTGGAATAAACAGTCCTGCAAGTGATAGTGTTTCGCTTAAGTTTCTTGACTCAATATAGTTCATTATTACTACTCCAATAATGCAAAGAGCCACGCCCACTGCTATTAAAATTCCAAATTTCGGTTTATATTCATCTAATTCTCTTTGATAGTTTTTAAATTCATCAGAGGCATTTATATAGTTTTCCTTAAAATTTTCTCTTCTCTTTTTATTTTCTTTATTTGATGATTCACTTTCACTGCCGCTATAATTACTTTCACTGTCTACTATTCCATATTCTTTTTTTATTTCTTCAATACTTCCAAATTCACTTACTATTCTTCCAAAGGCCTCATCTTCACTTAGTCCACTTTTTATTAAATCCTCATATTTATCTGTTAAATTTTCAATTAATCTGGACTTTAATTTTGCCATCTCCTCTGTCTTGGGAAGGCTTAAAAACATATTATCTATAAAAACTATAATTTTATCCATTGTACTCCTCCATAAAGTTATTTATTACTTCTCTAGTCAATTTCCACTCTTCAACTTTTTCTCTTAAATAAATTTTTCCAAGTTCAGTTATTTTAAAATAAGTTCTCGCTCTTCCAAAGGTCTTCGTACCATCATAGGACAATATGTATCCCTTTTTTTCCAAGCGGTTTAGAGCTGAATAGAGTGTTGTTTCTTTTATTGTATAATTTCCATCTGATATTTTTTCTATTGTTTGAGATATGGCATATCCATAATTATCTTCACTATTTAATATTGAAAGGATAATTATATCGTTATAACCTCTCATAATATCACTTGAAATCATTTTATCACTCCTTTTACTTCACCTGTCATAGTAATTATATATAAAGTACTACGACAGGTCAAGTAATTTTTGACAAGTTCTTTACTTTAAAAATACACTCTCTTTACATTGACATGCTATATTTTACTTAGATACAAATTAAGGAGGATATACATGAAATTTATTAAAAAACTTTTTACTACCGCACTGGCAATATTTACTTTACTTCCCAGCATTGCATTTGCTGAAAAAGCAGACTATGGAAGTGCAAAAAACATTATTATAATGATACCTGATGGAATGAATGTAGAATCTCTTACTACCGCAAGGTGGATGACTGATGATTACACACTCACTCTGGACTCTATGGCAACAGGTCTTGTGAGAACTAACAATGCAAATACACCTATTGCAGATTCTGCACCTGCTGGAACTTCTATGGCAACGGGAATAAAAACAGAGTCTCCATATATAGGAACTTACCCATCAAGTGCAGGTATGCCCGGTGCTGAAACTTTTGAAGAAAATCGCTCTAATATGCCAATAGCAAATGTGCTAGAGGGTGCAAAAAGCCTTGGAAAGTCCACAGGCATTATATCTACTTCCAACATACAACACGCAACTCCTGCCGACTTTTCAGCCCACCATTTAGACAGAAATGCCTATGAGGAAATTGGCGAACAGCAAGTGTACCAAAATATTGACGTTGTACTGGGTGCAGGCTCTCAATATTTAGAAGGTAAAAACAGAGCTGACGGTGAAGATTTAGTTAAAGAAATAAAGTCTCTTGGATATGGCTATGTAACCAGTCCCAGTGAACTTGAAAATTTTTCAGGAGATAAATTATGGGGAATGTTTGGCGAATCTGAACTCAGCTACGAAATAGACAGAGACCCCAAAAAAGAACCTTCTCTTGCCGAAATGACTGACAAAGCTTTAAATGTACTTTCCAAAAATAAAGATGGATTTTTCTTAATGGTGGAAGGCTCTAAAATAGATTGGGCTGCTCATGCAAATGACCCTGTTGGAGTTAAGTCAGATATTATAGCCTTTGACGAAGCGGTAAAAGTTGCAAGAGATTTTGCCGACAAAAATAAAGATACAGTAATTGTCTGTGCAGCTGATCACGGCACAGGAGGAATGACTTTTGGAAATAACAACATAGCTAAGGGCTATGACAGAGAACCCTTAGATAGTTTTACAAAGTATATTAAAAATGCAAAAATAACAGGTCAGGGCTTTGAAAGTAAAATTAATTCTGACAAGTCCAACATAAGAGAACTATTCCTTGAAAATTACAATATTGACGATATTACTGACAAAGAAATTGAAAGTATTAAATCAGCTAAAGATGTTCAAGAAGCAGTTGGAAAAATTGTAAGTTCCAGAGCAAATATAGGTTGGACTACTGGTGGTCACGTTGGAGGAGATGTGGCGCTATACTGTTATTCTACTGACCCTAACGCCGAAATAATTTCAGGAACTGTGCACAATTCAGACATTGGAAAATATATGGAAGACTTATTTAATTTAAACTTGAAAGAACTAACTGATAAATTGTACTTGCCTGCTAGAGAAAAATTTGAAGAAAAGGGTGCAACTGTAGAATATGATAATTCCGAAAAATCAAATGCTGTTCTAAAGGTTACAAAAGATAATATAACCATTGAATTTCCAATGTATAAAAACTATGGAATAAAAGATGGCAAAAAAATAGAACTAGGGGGCTTAGTAATACACAACGGTGAAAAAGTTTATGTGCCTCAAAGTGCACTGGATTTAATTTCTTAATAAACTTCCTAAAAAAGTAAGGCTTGAGCTATCTCAAGCCTTACTTTTTTATAATATTTTCTTTTTCTTTAAAATCAGTATTGAAATAATTATGCTCAAAGCCATTATTCCAAGGGCTATATAATAGCCATGTTCATTTTGCAACTCCGGCATATTTTTAAAGTTCATTCCATAAAGTCCCGTTATTACAGTAAGTGGTGTGGCTATAACTGTAAACACTGTAAGTTTATTAATTAAGTCATTTGTATGAGATGTGACACTACTGTCATAGAGCTCCATTAAACTTTCAGACATTTCATAGACATCGTCAGAGTACTCATATAATTTGTTTATTCTGGCATCTAAGTTGTGCAAATACCTCATATATTCCTTAGAAAAAAATTCATTATCATTTAAAATTAGTTGATCTCCCACATATAGCAATTGTCGATTTAGCTTTTGAATTAAAAAACTCTTGTTTTTTATTGATACAATGCTATCCAGTTCAAAGTTGTTGTGGTCTGCTAAAATTTGATTTTCTATTTCTGCCAAGTCAGATTCAAAAATTGACAGTGATTCAAACATTTTAGAAAATACTCTATTTAAAAATTGGTAGTATATAAATACCATTGTATTTATTCTATTTATAGTAAACTCCGGCATCATAATTTCACTTATAATCCCCTTAATAAACTTTTCATATAAGTACTTTTCCCTATTTGAAATAATTATTATAATATTTTTATAGAGTATTAAATGTACTTTTTCAAAGGTAAATTTTTTATTATGTATTTCATAGTATACGAAGTTTAAAATACTAAATTCCATTAGGGATTCAAAGTGGATTTCTTCTGTAGTTTCTGCATATTTTTTATAATATCTTTCAAAGTTTGGAATTTTTTTAGCTACTTCTTTAAAATCCTCTATATTTGAAATAATAAAATATTGATTTTCCATTTTAAATTCTTCAATATTTTCTTCTATTTTTTTATTTGTCAGATCATATATCTTCATAAAACCACCCTTTATTTTTAATGTATTCATTTCTTATTTTCTCACAAATACCAATATAAAACAGCAAAAAAGTGAAAACTTTCGTTTTCACTTTTTTATTTTTTTATTTTTTCTGTCTTTTACTTTTTTCAATCTAAAGAAATCTTCTCTGTCTTTTTCTGAAAGTGTGTCTTCTATTTCTTTAACTATTTCTATATATCTTGGAATTTGAATTTTATCCAAGGCATTTGCTCTTTTTTGTGTCTTTTTTATTTCCTGAGCAAGCCTAAATACACTTGTCTCTATTTGCGCCAAGTCATATATTAAATACCTTATATTACTCATATTTTCAGATGCTTCGTCAAAGGCAGTAGTTGTGTTGTGAATTGAATACTCTGTTTTTAAGGACTCCCTCTTGTATTTTATTCTGGGGATTTCCACTCCCATTACAGATTTAGAAATTATCTCATAGGGTTCTTCTTCACTTGCTGAGTATGATATATTATACATTTCTTCTGAGCCCATTGTAACAACTGCATTTTCAAATGCACTGTAGGCAACGGCAAATTCACGCTCAATGTTTTTTTGAATTTCTTGGGCTTCTTTGTTTAAGTCCATCATTTCCTTTATTAGTACTGTCCTCTTTTTGTCTAAGAGTTCATAGCCTTTTTTTGCCAAGTTTAAAGAAGTCTTTGTTGATATTAAATTGGCCTTAGTTGGAACTATTTTATTTGCCATCGTTCTTCACTTCACTATGCAAATATTTTTCTTTTAGCTTAGGGCTAATTCTATCTAAACTCTCTTCAGGTAAAATTCTCAAAAGTTTCCAACCTAAGTCCAGTGTTTCGTTCATACTTCTATTTTCATCAAAACTTTGACTTAAAAATTTATTTTCAAATTCTGCTCCAAACTCCAAAAATTTCTTATCAGAATCTGAAAGGTCCTCTGAACCTATAATTTGTGCCAGTGCTCGAATGTCTTGTACTTTTGAATAGGATGCAAATAGTTGTGAAGAAAGATCGGGATGGTCTTCTCTGGTAAATCCCTCTCCTATTCCGTCTTTCATTAGACGGGAAAGTGATGGAAGTACGTTTATCGGAGGGTAAACTCCCGATTGGTCCAAGTCTCTTGAAAGTACAATTTGTCCCTCTGTAATGTATCCTGTCAAGTCCGGAATCGGATGGGTAATGTCGTCATTTGGCATTGTCAAAATCGGAATTAAAGTTACTGAACCGTTTATTCCCTTAATCATTCCCGCTCTTTCATATAACATTGCAAGGTCTGAGTAGAGATGTCCCGGATATCCCTTACGAGATGGAACTTCTTCTCTTGAGGAGGACACTTCTCTAAGCGCTTCCCCATAGGAAGTTATATCTGTCATTATTACTAGAACGTGTTTATTTTCTTCATAGGCCAAATACTCTGCTGCAGTAAGTGCACACTTAGGCGCTATTAGTCTTTCCATTATGGGATCGTCTGCATAATTTATATACATTACTACTTTTTCAGAAACTCCCGCATTGTTAAAAGCCTGTCTAAAGTAATTTGCCTCGTCGTGTTTTACACCTATTGCCGCAAATACTATTGCAAAGTTGTCCTCTCCACCTTCTGAAACTTTTGCCTGTCTTACTATTTGTGCGGCAAGCTCATCGTGTGGAAGTCCGGAACCTGAAAATATTGGAAGTTTTTGCCCTCTTATAAGTGTCATTAGTGCATCTATAGAAGAAATTCCGGTTTGTATAAAGTTTCTTGGATACTCTCTGGCAACTGGATTTATAGGTCTTCCGTTTACATTGTAAAATTTATCTGAGTAGATGTCTCCACCCTTGTCTATGGCTCTTCCAATGCCGTCAAATACACGACCTAGTATATCTTTTGAAAGGGGTATTTCAAAGGGCTTTGATTCAAATAGCACTCTTGAATTTTCTGTTGAAACGCCCAAGTTATCCCCAAATACTTGAATTAATGCAGAATCTCCATCTATTTTTATAACTTGCCCTATCATTTCTTTTTTATCTGTAGATTTAATTCTAACTACTTCTCCATAGGACACTTTATGCAAATTAGACAGTTCTATAAGAGATCCTTCTACTTTATCTAATAGTAAATACTCTTTTTTCATTTAATCACCTGCTCTGCATATCTATCTTCCAAGCTGCCGTAAAAATCTCTTATCTCGTTATTTAAAGCTACAAATTTTTGAAGTTGGTCGTTTTCTATGTTGTACTTCATATTTATTACTTCTGAATATATAGTTTCATCTTTTATTTTTGATATTGGAATGGACTTTTCTACTGCACTCTTTCCGCACTCATATAAAATATCTATTGTATTTAACATTTCATATTGTTTTTCCAATGGAACGAAAGTATCTATTGGGTTAAAGGCATTTTGTTGTAAAAATCCAACTTTAATAACTTTACATATTTCCAAAATCAACCTTTGGTTGTCGGGAAGCACATCTTCTCCAACTAACATTACTATTTCATTTAACTTAGTTTCCTGATGAAGTAAGTCTAAAAATTTCTTTCTAAGCTCTAATAAATCTCCATCTAATCTCATGTCGTAGTAGTCTTCCAGTTGTGCAATATATCCTGAATAGGAATTATTCCAATTTATTGCCGGATAGTGTCTTGCATAGGCAAGGTCTTTATCCAGTGCTAAAAATACATTTACAAATCTCTTTGTATTTTCAGTAACTGGTTCAGAAAAATCTCCTCCTGCGGGAGAAACTGCTCCTATTAGGGTTACTGAGCCCTCTTTTTCTGAAAACGTCTTTACATAGCCCGCTCTTTCATAGAACTGAGCTATTCTGGATGGCAAATAAGCAGGATATCCCTCTTCCGCAGGCATTTCCTCAAGTCGTCCTGAAATCTCCCTTAATGCCTCAGCCCAACGTGATGTGGAGTCTGCCATTAGTGCTACGTGATATCCTTGATCTCTAAAGTACTCAGCTATAGTAACTCCTGTATAAATACTGGCTTCACGAGCTGCAACGGGCATATTTGAAGTATTTGCAATAAGCACTGTCCTGTCCATTAGAGAGTTTCCTGTATAGGGGTCTATTAGTTTTGGAAAGTCCTCCAATACTTCTGTCATTTCATTTCCTCTTTCACCACAGCCAATATACACAATAATATCTGCATCGCAGTATTTAGCTATTTGGTGTTGAGTCATGGTCTTTCCTGTTCCGAATCCTCCCGGGATTGCAGTAGTTCCGCCCTTTGCTATGGGGAAGAACACGTCAAATACCCTTTGTCCTGTAACCAGTAACTTTCCTATTTGAAGTCTTTCCTTCATTGGTCTTTGAACTCTAACAGGCCAGTTTTGATACATTTTTATCTTGTGAACTCTGCCATTTTCATCTGTTACTTCCATTAAATCTTCTTCTATGTTGTACTTTCCGCTTTCAAGAGATTTTGTAATCTTGCCCTTTACTCCTATTGGAATTAAAAGCCTGTGTTCTATAATTGGAGTTTCTTGAACTGTTCCAAAAATTTCTCCCTCTGAAACACTGTCTCCAACTTTTACTGTTAGCTTTACATCCCAAAGTTTTTCTTCATCCAAGGAGATTAGTCCAATTCCCTCAGGCATAAAGTTTCCATAGTTTTCTTTTATTTTATCCAGTGGTCTTTGAATGCCGTCAAACATATTTGAAAGCATCCCCGGCCCTAATTTTACTGATAGTGGAGCTCCTGTTGAAATTATTTCCTCATCTCTTGTAAGTCCTTCTGTCTCTTCATAGACTTGAACTACTCCAAAATCTCCATCTATGGAAATAACTTCTCCTATTAATTTTTTTTCTCCAACTACTACCATTTCTCTAAGCTTAAAGCTGCCCATGTCACTTCCAGTTACTACAGGCCCATTAATTGTCTTTATATAGCCTTTTTTCAAATTTCCCCACCTGCTTTTTTAAGTGTAGAATGTAGCAATTTTCCGATGTCATATCTACTCTCTTCTATCATTGTCTTAAAAGAACCGTCAATAGTATAGGTCTTATTATAATCTGATATTGTAAAGCCTCCCAAGTACTGTGTTGGTAGTTTTTCATATTCCAATTCTAAATTTTTATCTTCTGCTATTTCTATAAGTTTTTTAGATAGTTTTTCTCTGTCTTCGTCTAGAATGCCCACTATATATTTTCCCTGTTTTAAATCGCAGACAGCACCTTTAAATTTATTTGCTACAAAATTTAAATACTCATCTGTTTCTACAAAGGAAAGCACTTTTTTATAGAGTTCTTCTATTAATTTACTTAACAGCTCTTCATCTTTTTGAAGTTCAAGTATTCTGCTATTTTCATTTACTTCTGAAATCATTTCATATTTTTGTCTATTTGCAAGATTTACTCTTCTTTCAATTATTTCAGCCTTTACTCCATCTAGCTCTTTTTCCTTATCTTCTAAGTCTTTTTGCACTTTACTTTTTTCTTCAACGAGTTTTTCAAGACATTCTTTTTCTTTATCTAAAAATACTATTTTTTCAAATATATCTAATTTGTTCTCAAGTAAAATCATATTTATACCTCATCAATTAACCTTTACGCCTACAGACTCTTTGATATATCTCATTATAAAATCTTTGTCTTTTAACCCATTTCTATCAGGTATTGTAACAACTAAAGGCAATTTCTTTGAAAGTTTAACTTCTATAACTTCCTCTTCTATTAATTTAAAGTCGTCTTCAATTAATATAATAATTCCCACATTTTCGTCTTCTTTATACTGTTTAAACTTTGTTTTAAGTTCACTTTCATTTTTACAATAAACACCTTCAATTCCTGCAAGCCTCAAACTTATAATTACATCTCTACTTCTTGAAATTGTAAGTGATTTCATTATAATCTACCTAGTATTAGAATAGAAATTATAAGACCGTAAATTGCAATTCCCTCTGCCAATCCTATAAATATAAGAGTTTTACCGAACATTGATGAATCTTCAGATACTGCTCCTATTGCAGATGAACCTACATTTCCTACAGCTACTCCTGTTCCAAGAGCAGCCAGTCCTGTAGATAGCGCAGCTCCCAAATATCCAAGGCCACTTGCTGTTCCGGATACTGCCGGAGCGGCACTTGCTGCTTGAGGTATTACTACTATTAAAGCAACTACCAAAGTCGGTACAAATGCAAGTAAGTTTATTCCCATTACTTTCTTTAACTTTTTACTGTTTCCCTTTGTCTTTAAACGATTGTGATAAATTCCAAATCCTATAGTGCTCAATACAATAATTGTAGCAACAACCAAAACTTTTCCCATTTTACTTTTCCTCCAAATCTACTTTTGCAGGTACAAATTCATACCCATCACCTGTGTAGTATTTACTAAACATTTCATAGTATTCAAGTCTTAGACTTTGAATAAACACAATAAGTCCCTCAAGACCTATTATCAATATATTTCCAAATAGCAAAGCTATAAAATTACCAACTGCACTTCCTGTCATCTCTCCTATTGTCTGAAATGCCAAGAACAATCCAACGTGGTTTATTGCAAAGGCTCCAACCCTAATAAATGAAATTATATTACTAAGTATTGAAATCAATGCTTCTATTAGAGAGAATGAACCTTCTATATAGTATCCACTCACATCTCCGTTTTCATAACTTACTTTTTGCTTCATTATCTTTTGGGCAAGTGGTCTCTTAAATATCATAAGCACTAGCGCCACTAGTATCACACCCACTGAAATTTTTGTTGGAACTATTGATATTCCGGCCATATAACCTACACCTAAGTTTGTCATTAGCAAAAATATAATAAATCCGCAAATTCCATCTTTTCCAAATAACAGTTCTTCTATATTCCCCGCTTTAAATTTGTTTATAAATCCTAAAAAGTAGGAAATTGACAATAGTACAATTCCAAATGCCACAGATATTATGAGCACTTGGTTAATATTATCAAAAGGCCTCATCCAAAGTGCCGGTATTAACTCTTCAGAACCAAATACCGAGCCATATAAAACCCCAAATATCATTGAAGAAATCCCAAGCCTTGTGAGTATTGCCCCAAAGCCCTTGTTAATTTTTTTAGAAATTATAATGCCACCTATTAAAAACACTGCCCCCTGTCCCACATCTCCAAACATTGAGCCAAAGAGTATCATATAGGTTATTCCCAAAAATGTCGTAGGGTCAATTTCCCCATAGTTTGGAACTCCATACATCTTTAAAAGCATTTCAAAGGGTCTAAAAAAACTGTTGTTTTTTAACTTTGTTGGTGGAGTTATTTTTTTTTCGTCAGGCTCTTCAAATATAAAAGTTAAATTTTTGTACTTAGACAGTTTATCTTTTATTTCTTCGTAGTCTGTAACGCCTATCCAACCTGAGAGATAAAAATATTTTTTAGATCTCACCATGTGTTTTTTTACTTCTTCAATTTTTTCACTTAAGAGCATTCTAGCCAAGACTTTTTTTATAGTGTCTTCACTGTCTAATATTAATTTGTCTCTATAAGATTCTATTTCTTTCTTTTCTTCTAAAAGCAAGTCACTCTCCTTGGAGTACTTACTTAAAATCTCCTGAGCTGTTCCCTTGTACTGTCCTGCAATATCTACGTCTTGCCAATTTAAACTCCTTAAAATTCTGTCTATTTCATTAGTTACTTCCTTTGGATAAATTGCCAAGAATACTTCACTTTTTTCAATAGTGCCTGTGTGAAAAATCAGCGCTATAATATTTCCGTAGTTCTTCTTTAGCTTTAATCTGGCTTCTCTATCTAATATTCCAAATCTGACGTTAAAATACTCTAAGTTAGTCAAATTTGAAATATCAATATCAACGTTTTCAAAGAGAGTGTAGTTCGTTTCAATTCTCTCATTGTTTTTTAAAATTCTGTTTATTTCATTTAATCTATCTACCTTTGGCTTTAGCTCTTCGTAGTAGTTTTCAAAGTCTATATCTCCATCTACATTGTCTATATACTTGCTCTCAATGGAGTCAAATCCAAAGAACTCCATTAGCTCTCTTGCTTCTTTTACAATAACGTCCTTAGACTCATCCCTTTCAAAGGGAACAATATTATTTAATTCCAGCACTTTTTCCAAGTCTTTTTGCTTTTCTAAATTAAATGTAAATTCGTTGTTGTCTATTTCTAGTTGAGCATTGATTATATTGACTTTTTTAGTTTTGAGAATATCAATTATCACATTGTCCATTACAGACAAGTCTCCAACTATATTCATTTTCTTCATTTTTTCTACAGCCATCTATAATTCACTTCCTTTATAACTTCTTACTAGAAACTTAAGTTTTTCTTCAAAATCAATATCAAATCTTGTAGTTTCCAAAATGGCACTTATATCTTTAACTTCATAATCTAATAAAAAAGTATATCCAAGATATTTTCCAATATTTGAAACTCCTCTTATAGATTCTCTCTTTGCAGTGTAGTATAGATATCTGCTGGCTCTTCTATCCATGTATATATCTCTTTTTTCTGCGTCAAATAAAAACTTGTACTCCGTTTTTAATATTGTCTCAACTAAACTGTCTACAGTTTCCTCATAGCACAGAGCTTTTAACTTATTGTAATTTAATCTATTTCCGCCTAGAATACAAAAATTAATTAACTCTTCAGGTAACAGACTGTAATATTTTAAACCTCTGTAAATCCAAGTTACATTTAAAAGGTCAATTTTACTTCCTATCAACTTTGAAACTACTTCCAAATCAGCCTTTGAAAACTTTTTCGTCGCCTCTAGAAGTGAAGAGTAATAAATTTTATCCAAATTCATCTCCATATAAAAAAGTATTACATCATCGCTTTCATTTTCGTAAGCACGTAATACTTTATAATACTTAGTATTTTTCAAACTATCTATAAAAGTTTGTATTGTAGAATTCCTGTCAATTTTAAATCTTTCAATATCTATATTTAAATCTTTGTAATTTAAAATTTGACTGTCATTTTTTCTTTGTAAAACTCTAAGTATTTTTTTAATGTCTTCAATCTCAAATTCTGACATTAGTGCATTTGAAAGTTCCTTATAGTCTCCCGAAAAGTAATGACTTATTTTTTCCAGTTGAGCTCTTCTATAATTTCTCATTTTAAGCTCGGCCTCATAAGTCGTGTCATACAGACTTAGCTCGCCACCCACATCTGTGTTTTCTTTTAAGTAATTTAGAATATCCCTAGTGGTTTTATAGTGAGATAAGTTTATATAGTCTTCATCTTTTAGGAATTTGGAATTTAATTTTCCTATTTTTGCATTTACAGCAGATAAACTTGCTGTTTTACCCACTTCAATCATCCTCACCTAAAATAAACTTATTAAAAGCCCTATCTATTAATTTTTTTTCATTTTTGTTGTATAGTTCATCTATTTCCTTAAGTTTTTCCTTATCATCATCTTCTTTTTTAGTTGCTATACTCTTAGCTTCTTCAATAATTTTGTCAAACTCCTCTTGAGCTGTCTTCTTAGCATCTTCTAAGGCAAAGTTTTCCATATCTGTTGCCCTTTTTCTAAACTCTTCTCTTACTTTTTCAATCTTTTTTTCTGTGTCTTTTACTAATTTTTGAGTCTTTTCATCAATTTCAAGTACTTTGTTAATTTGACTTTTCAAATTATCCCTTCTTTCAGCTTTCTGAAAACTACTTAATTTTAAAAATCTCTTTCAGAACTCAATAATAAAACATTATACTCCTTTGAAAAAATTATTTCCACAATCCACAGTTGTAAATTGTTTTTTACAAGAACATTAATTTAATACTTCTAAGTCCAAATCTTCCAGCCCATAGTCTTCAATAATAGATATTATTTTTTCTGAATAATTTGGATCTGTAGCATAGCCACACTCATAAAGTGCAGTGGCAGCCTCCCTATAACTTGAGGCTCTTCTTACTCTCTCATATCTCTTTGCCTCTGTAATAAGTCTTGCATAGTCGTTAAAACTCTCTTCTTTTGTGTTGTATTTTCTAAATCCCTCATTCATGGTTACTTCTTTTCCATCTATAAATTCAGCTGTGTCTAAATTTACGGAATTATCTTTTTTACCCGCCTTTATTCCAAAGTAATTTTTATATTCAGAAGACAGCCCCGAGGTTCCAAAATTACTCTCTAGTGCTGATTGAGCAAGTACCACACTTGGAAATAAATTGTATTTTTTTGAAATATCTGTTGCCAAATACTTTGTATTTTCAATATATTCTGTCCTATAGTCCACTCTATTTTCTATTGAAACAAATATGAAGAGCAAAATTAAAAGTATTAAACCCCCAAAAAATAGGCAACCACATCCAGTGTTATTTTTCTTTTTCTTAGATACCATCGAATCTCCTTCTAAAGCTTGCAGATGCAATATTTAACTCACTTCTATACTTTGCAACTGTCCTTCTGTTAATGTTTATGCCCTTTTTATTTACTATATCTGTAATACTTTGATCTGATAGGGGCTTTGACTTATCCTCTTCATCTATTATGTCTATTATTATCTTCTCTATGTAATCTCTTGAAACTTTTCCATCTTTTGTTCCTATAGATGTGGAGAAAAAATACTTTAGGGGAAACACTCCCTTTTTACACTGTAAGTACTTATTTTTTGTAACTCTTGAAACTGTAGACTCTGAAATACCTAGAGTATCTGCTATGTCTTTTAATGTCATTGGCTTGAGAGATGAATCCTTTAAAAAAAAGTCTTTTTGTCTATTTACAAGTTCATTAGATACTTTTGAAATATTCTCTCTTCTCTGTTCAATGGATTTTAATAAAAACATAGTTCTGGAGAGCTTAGTATTTAAATAATTCCTGGTATCTTCATCTATGTCTGTTTCCAGCATATTTAAATAGTATTTGTTAATAGTCACATTTGAACTACTTGACTCTTCAATTTCCACAACCAGTTCACCATCGACTATATTTACAAATATTTCAGGTCTTATATACGGTGTTGGCTCTGAAGAGGTAACGTAGCCTGAACCCGGTTTCGGATTTAACTTTTTAACTTCTTCTATGTAGTAGAGAGTATCCTCTATAGATATGTTTAAACTCTTTGCTATTTTATTTATTCTATTTTTAGATATGTCCTCTAAGTGATTTTCAATAATTGCCCTTAGTACTTTTCCGTTTTCTTCAGTTTGCAAAATTAAACACTCTTTTAAATTTCTGGCGCCAATCCCCCTGGGTTCAAAGGTCCAAATTTTTTTAAGTATGTAAAATACATCGTGTACATCTACATTTAACATATCTGCAGCTTCATTTAAGTTGAGTTTTAAATAACCATCATCATCAATATTTTCAACTAAAAATGTTCCGATTATCCTCTCACTTTCAGTTAATTTTAAAGTGTTTAACTGTTCCATTAAAATATCAACTAGTAAAACTTCTGATGAGACGTACTTTTCATAGGAATTTTCTTCATCAACAGGAGCTTCGTAAAAGTCTTCTCTATCTTTTCTGTTTTCTTTTAAAAATTTTACTACCCTATCGTCTTCCGATTTTGGCTTATAATCTACATATATATTTTCTTCAGATTCTCTCATTAAAAAATCTTCCAATTCCACTAAATTCAATTCCATTATTCCAATAGCTTGAATAAGTTCTGTTGTAAGATTTAGCTGTTGAGACTGATTTAATTTTAAATTTAAATCCATATTATCACCATCTCTATTATATCACATCGCCGGTTCTATATTTTTAAGACAATTCAAGTTTTAGACAACAAAAAAGAGAATGAATATAATAAATTACAATTAATTCATTCTCTTAATTTATTGACAATTTCATCCAACTTAAATCTTTTGGTTCTGTCACTATTCTACCTTTTGCCTTTACTGTTTTTTTAACTTTAACAATATTAATTTTTAAATTTAATCTGTTACGTTAGATTTGTTTCTTCAATACTTTTTTTGTTGCTTTTAATACTCTTTGTTACCTTAATAAATTTTTTTACTTAAACTTTATTAATTTTGTTTCTTAATTTTTATTAATTTTGTTTCTTAATTTTTATTAATTTTGTTTCTTAATTTTTGTTTCTTAATTCTTGTTTCTTTAATAAAATTATCTTTGACCTAATTTTATTTAATTTGTTAATTTGTTTCTTAATTCTTATTACTTCGTTTCTTGTTTCTTTAATAAAGTTATCTTTTACTTAATTTTATTAACTTGTTTCTCTAGTACTTTGTTTCTTTAGTTTCATAGTACTTCTAATACACAATCCATACATTCTTCTAAATCCACGATTTACTTTTCTTATTTTTGTAAGTTCACTTCTCTTTCATTCTCTTTCCCAAACTCAACTCTAAGTTTGGAGAACTCCAAAGTCATATAACTTACCAACATAGCTGTCATTCTTAAATTAGCAATTCTTTTATCTATTACTAAACTAAAACTAACATCTATATAAACGCCCTATTGGCACTCTTACTTCTTAGTTAGATGAAATTGTCAAATTTCACACCAAGTATATTACTTGGTATTACTAATATACCCTGCACTTTCTATTTAAAACACAAAAAATCAAAAATTTTTAAATTATTTTGATTTTTTATAGTTATTTGTTAAAATTAACTTGGTGATACTATGAATAGAGAAAAATTTATGAGTGAAGCTTTAAAGCTTGCTGAAATTTCCTATAAAAATAACGATGTGCCCATTGGTGCTGTAGTAGTTTTAAATAATGAAATAGTGGGAAGTGGATATAATAGAAAAGAACTTTTAAAAGATGCTTCTGAACACGCTGAAATTATGGCATTAAAAAATGCAGCCAAGCACCTTGAAACCTACCACCTTGAAGACTGTGAAATGTTCGTCACATTAGAACCCTGTGCAATGTGTGCCGGGGCAATAATAAACTTTAGACTAAAAAAAGTCTATATCGGCGCTAAAAATCCTCGCTTTGGATGTTGTGGAAGTAACTTAAATTTACTATCTCACGACTTTAACCACAAAACTGAAGTTGAATTTAATATCTTAGAAGAAGAGTGCTCTAAAATACTCTCTTCATTCTTTTCAAGTATTAGAGAAAAAAAGTAATTTACTTTTAAATTGCAATACCTGTCTTTTTAGTAAATGTATCTAAAATATACTTTGCTAAAATAGCACATCCAATTCCAAAAAGCGCACCTACAAAGACATCTGTAGGATAGTGTACATATAAATATAACCTCGAAAAACCCATTACAATTGCAAAGATAAAAAGTGCTATACTCCTTTTTTTATTGTAAAAATAAGAACTCATTGCAGCTGCAAAGGCAGAGTAGGTATGCCCTGAGGGAAAGGAAAAATCCGTTGGAGCTTTTATTAAAAGTTCAACTTCACTTATAGTAAATGGTCTTGCTCTTGCAATTAAAGGTTTCATTATTACATTTCCAAAGATAAAGCAAATTCCAAGTGCCAAAAGAATATTGATTCCCTCTCTTCTACTTTTTTTCCTAAGCATTAAAATTATTCCAATCGCTATAAATACAAGTCCACTATTTCCAAGACTTGTAATAAAAATCATAATTTTATCTAACAGTGGCATATGTAACCCACTTATATACTTCAAAATTTCTATTTCCAAATTCATTTCACACCTCTAATCTAGTAATTAAAATTCCAGTGTCTATATAATACTATATTAATCTTACAAATAGATAAATAATATCTTACATTTTTGTAAAATACTATCATTCCACTTTTAAAACATTTATAAAAATATGTGTAAAAGCAACCTCAACCACTTCCCAAAAAATTTTAAATGAGTTAATATATATAGTATGTATTTATTTTGTATAATTGGGGGGTTAATATGATACGAAAAATTTTATCAAATGTAAAAGAATACAAAAAATATGCACTCCTATCTCCCATTTTTGTAGTGATGGAAGTAGCAATGGATATTGCCATACCTTTTTTAATGGGACAAATAGTAGACACTGGCATTTACACATCTTCAAAAGAAAATATCATTCACTTGGGAATCTATTTGTTTATATGTGTATTTATTGCACTTGTAACAGGGATTTTATCCGGATCTTTTGCAACGAAGTCCTCTGCAGGACTTGCTAAAAATCTCAGGCATGAGATGTTTGAAAAAATTCAAAGTTTTGCCTTTGAGGACATTGATTCTTTCTCCACAGGATCACTAGTTACAAGACTTACAACTGATGTTCAAAACATTCAAGTAGCTTTTCAAATGTCTATTAGACTTGCCTTTAGGTCTCCTTTAATGCTTATTTTTTCCTTTATTATGAGCTTTAGTCTTCATCCGAAACTTGCACTTGTATTTCTTACAATCTTTCCCATACTAGGTATTGGAATAATGTTTATAATTGTAAAAGTCTTTCCTATATTTAATAGAGTTTTTAGAACTATGGACAGGTTAAATACAGTTGTTTCTGAAAACCTACTTGGAATAAGAGTTGTAAAGAGTTTTGTAAAAGAAGATCATGAGACAAGAAAATTTAAAACAGTTTCAACATCACTTTACAAAAATTATGTTAAGGCGGGTAAGTTAACCGCTCTTTCTGATCCATTAATGCAAGCTTCAATTTACTTTGTAGTATTGCTACTTGGTTGGTTTGGAGCAAAGTATATCGTAGTAGACCATAGCCTTAAAACCGGACAACTACTTAGCTTAGTAACTTATGCATATCAAATTCAAATCTCACTTATGATGATTTCTATGTTGATTATTCAAATGACAGTTGCTAGAACCAGTGGTGTGAGAATTGTAGAAGTTTTAAATAGAGAAACTTCTCTTGATGAAAACTTATCTGGTGTTACTGATATAAGAGATGGCAGCATTGAATTTAAAGATGTATGTTTTTCTTACAGTAAAAAAGCAGATAAGCTGGCCCTGAAGAATATTAATTTAAAAATTAATCCAGGAGACAATGTGGGGATTATTGGTTCAACCGGGTCATCCAAGAGTACACTTGTAAGTTTAATTCCAAGACTTTACGACGTATTTAGCGGAAGTGTTGAAGTTGGCGGCAGAGATGTAAGAGACTACAACTTAATTTCTCTTAGAGATGATGTAGCTGTAGTATTACAAAAAAATCAACTTTTCTCGGGAACTGTAATAGAAAATTTAAGATGGGGCAATGAAAATGCAACACTTGAAGAAGTGATTGAAGCAGCTAAAATTGCTCAAGCAGATGATTTTATTACCCAAGTTCCTGAAGGATATGACAGAAGAGTTGAGAGAGGTGGAACAAACTTCTCAGGTGGTCAAAAGCAAAGACTTTGTATTGCAAGGGCTCTTCTAAAAAAACCTAAGATATTAGTTTTAGATGACTCTACATCTGCTCTTGATAACACTACAGAGCGACTAATAGTAAACAACTTAAATGAAAAACTTCCAGATTTAACTAGAATAACTATTTCTCAGAGAATTAAATCTATTTCCGACTGTGACTATATAATAGTCTTAGATAAAGGTGAAATTAACGGAATTGGAACTCATGAGGAACTTATAGATTCAAATGATATTTATAGAGAAATTGCTATAAGTCAGGATAAGGAGGCGGATTTTGATGAAGCAGAATAAAAAAAGCAGTGAAAATAAAATCACATCTCCTGAAAACTTATCTACAATAAAGAGACTTTTAGCAGTTATATTTAAAAAACATCCTGTTAAGCTCCTTATCGTTGCTATATTTGTTGCTATTTCTTCCTGTATAGGTGTAGTTACTTCTTTCTTTGTAAAGATATTAATTGATGACTATATAACTCCAATGCTACTTCAAGATACTCCTGACTTTGCACCTTTAGTGAGTATAATCATTACATTTGCAATGATTTATGCACTGGGAGTTGCAGCATCATTCTTCTATACTAGAATAATGGTAGATATATCTGAAGATGTTCTTAGAGATTTTAGAGATGGACTATTTGAACACTTACAAAAACTTCCTATTGGATATTTTGACACTCACTCACATGGAAATATTATGAGTCATTTCACAAATGACGTACAAATACTTGAACAAATGGTTACCAGTTCAATACCACAAGTGTTTTCTTCAGTATTGACATTTATTGCAGTTATTTCTGCAATGCTTTACTCTTCAGTAGTTTTAAGTATAGTTGCAGGCTTTTCATTTTTATTAGTTTTATTAGTAATGAATAAAATCGGTGGAAGATCTTCTAAATACTTCTTAAGACAACAGGAATCTCTAGGTAAAGAAAATGGATACATTGAAGAGATGATAGACGGACAAAAAGTTATTAAAGTATTTAACCATGAAAATAATATTGTAGATGACTTTGATGTAATAAATGACGAGTTGGCAAAAAATACAACTTTGGCAAATATGTACTCATTAATACTACTTCCAATTGTATTTAGTATTAGCAATCTTCAATATGCAATTACTGCAGTAGCCGGCGGACTACTTGCAATTAGCGGAAAATTTGGAATGACTGTAGGTACAATTGCAGCTTTCTTGCAGTTGTCCAGAGCATTTGCAGGGCCAATTAGAAATATTGCCCAACAGATGAACGTAATAATATCTGCCATTGCAGGAGCTAGAAGAATATTTAACTTGCTTGATGAAGAACAGGAAGATTACAGTGGAGATGTTTGTCTGGTTAGAATAACTAAAGATGCTGAAGGAAATATGGCAGAATGTGAAGAGAGAACGAACTTTTGGGCTTGGAAGGATCAATCACAAACTCCTCCAACTTATACTGAACTAAAAGGTGACATTAGATTCTTCAATGTAAACTTCTCCTATGATAAAAAACACGATGTGCTCCACGATATTTCTCTATTTGCAAAGCCTGGCCAAAAACTTGCCTTTGTTGGAGAAACAGGAGCCGGAAAGACAACTATTACAAACTTAATCAACAGATTCTATGAAATTGACTCTGGTACTATAACCTATGACGGAATTGACACTAAGAGGATAAAAAAAGCGGACCTTAGACGTTCACTAGGTATGGTACTTCAAGATACTAACTTATTTACAGGAAGTATTTACTACAACTTAAGCTATGGTAGAAACCACATTGACAAACAAGCTGTAAAAGATGCTGCTGAGAAAGTTCAAGCAGACAACTTTATAGAGCTTCTACCTGAAGGCTACGACACAATAATATCAGGGACTACATCTGATCTATCCCAAGGTCAATCCCAACTTCTATCTATTGCAAGAACTGAAGTATATGACCCACCTGTTCTCGTACTTGATGAGGCAACATCATCAATTGACTCCAGAACTGAAATGTTAGTACAAGAAGGTATGAATAGAGTTATGAAAAATAGAACTACATTTGTAATTGCGCATAGACTTTCAACAGTTAGAGATGCCGATGCAATAATTGTTCTATCTCAAGGAAAGATAATTGAAAGAGGAAGTCATGACGAACTACTTGCACTAAATGGTGTATATGCGAAACTCTATACCGGCGGATTAGAAGAAGCCGATTAAATTTAGAGAGTGTGTATTTAAAAATACACACTCTTTTTTATTTTCAAAAATATTCTCAACTTGAATTTATCCCTGCCTTTCTATAAAATGTAAAGTATCACCAAATAAACTTGAATGGACGATTTTATGAATAGAGAAACAGTTAACAACTACAAAAAAATTTTTATATACTTTTTATTTTACATGGCTCTATATGCATGCGTAATTTACTTTAACTTTAATATTAAATACTTGCTGTTTAATGTGGGGCTTTCCTTTATTCCATATCTACTGAGTTCTCTATGTGTAAATATGAAACACAAGGGACTAATTTGCGTTCCAATTACTCTCGTTTCAATTGTATTTTATCCAAACACAATTTACATGTTCACAGACTTAATCCACATACGCTCCAGAGAGTTTTACTCCTATTCAGGTGGAGAAATGGTCTATGTAACTAATTATTTAAACTGGGTAAAATTGGGAGTTATGGTTCTGCTGGTAGTACTTTCACTTGTTTTGTGTTTTGAAAGTTTTATAAATATTTTAAAAATTATAAGATGCTATAAATATAAATTTGCAAGTTTTATAATGCTTATACTATTTTCCGCTTTAAGTGGAGTTGCAGTATATATTGGCAGATTTTTAAGGTATAACTCTTGGAATATATTCCAAATAAGAGAAATAATAAACTACTTAGTTTTAAACACAACTTACAATGACTACATGTTAATAGCTCTCTTTAGCGCCGTTCACTTTGTTTTAATACTTATGTTTGCAAATTTAAAAAGCAACTAGTTAGGAGTATATCATTATGAAAATATTAAAAATTATAGTAGGTGTTCTCTTAATTCTAGGGGGCATTAAGGGAATTATTGACAGGCAAATAAGTGCAAGCTTAGTTATGATATTAATTGGAGCTCTACTAATTAAAACTTGGAACAGTGAGCCTCCAAAGAACAATAAAAATAAATCTAAAAAATAGCTTAATTTAAAGGAGATAAAATGAAAAATTTTACAGGTTATTTTGCATCTCATTTTTTTAATGCAGGAATGTTTGAATGGACAGAAAAAGTTGCCAGTAGAATAGAAAGTGAAACTAATATTAAACTATACGTTCCACAGAGAAATTCAGATATAAACGACAAAAAAAATAACGATGACATTATAACAGACATTTCAATTTCAAAAGCCGACACTGCAGAACTTAAAAAATCAAATATACTTATAGCTTGCCTTGACGGACTTTCTATTGACGATGGAGTTGCAGCTGAAATAATGGCACATGGAGTAATGGCTGAAATAGAAGAAGAATACAATATAAATTCAAATTTTCCCAGAATGATTATTGGAATAATTACAGACATGAGATATCAGGGAACGGGAGAAAATCACCTCTATAGAAACCAAATGATTATTGGAAAAGTAAAAGAACACGGCCACTTAGTAGTGGGCTATCCCGGAGATGACACTTATATTGATGAAGTAATATCTCACATAAAAAACTTTATTAAAGAAAATTAAAATTTAAATGTTAATAAGACCCTAAATTTCGGAAAAACAATCCACAGTTTATGGCCTTATTAACATTTTTTTGTTACCAAAGTAACTTTTTATATAGCTTATGCACAGCTTTTAACTATATAATTCAATTCGAGGTGAAAAATGAAAAAGAAATACATAGTAATATTTATTGTTGTACTTTTTATTGTTGGAGTAGCTCTGTACTTATTCTTTCCACATCCCTATATAAAACCTATAAAAGCTGAACAAAACTTAGAAGATTTTATAATAGAAGAAAGTTATGTTAAATTGAAAAATTCATCTTCTAATCAAATTTTCTACTACAAAGTTAAAGCTCGAAAGGCAAAATCTTTTTCAATAGACGTTTATAAGGGAGATAAAAATAATTTAAAAGCTACAGCACAAATTTTTGAAAATTTTGAAAATTTGAATAAGAATAACTTTCAAGTAGGTGTAGGAACTATTTCCAATACTCCTGTAATTAAAATTGACGATAGTGTTCACAGAATTGACGAAGACAGAGTTTGGATATCTGAAAACGAAAAACCTGTTTCAGGATACCATTGGCTTTCCCAAAAATATAGCCCCTCTAAAATGAATGAGCCCTTAATTCTTCTAACTATATATTTTTCTTCAACATACTCTATTCACGACAACGGCTCTTACTACTTAAAGGACTTTAGACCAGAAGATAATTTTAACTACTATATTTTTACCATTACTTTTTACGACTATGACATAACTAAAAAATAAAACTAATGGAACTTTTTTATTAGTTTTATTTTCAATCTTTTAAAAGATTTTTTGACTTAATAAACTTTTAATATATAATTCAATTAGAGGTAAATAATGAAAAAATACATAGTAATACTATTGGTAATATTGACACTTGCAGGGTGTTCTAAAAAAGAAATTAATGAAAACAGCTCATATATTAAACCCTTGGAAATAGAAAATGACACTAAGGAATTTAAAATGTATAGAGCGGTTCTTGGTGATATAAAATTTTTTAATATAAAAGTTCCTGAAGAAGCTATTTCATGGTCTATTACTGTATTCCAAAATGACGGAAAAGAAATAGTTAAAGAGAGCTTTGAAACTTTTGATAATTTTAAAATTACTCCAAAAGAAGAATTTAACAGTGTTGGGGTTGGAGTTATAGACAATAAATTTTCAATAAGTATCAATGGCAATGTCAATGCAATTTCAAATTTTCCTAATAGTGAATTTATTAAATCTGAAAAAAGAAGTTCCTCAACGACATTTTTACAAAAGGATATATCCCCAGTAAAATTAAATGAACCTATTATATTAGAAAAAATTCAATACACAAATAAAAATAGTTTTACAAGTTTATTTGAACCTTATTTAAAAGATTTTATAATTGATGAAAATGATAAATACTATTTTTTACCATTACTTTTTACGACTATGACATTACAAAAAAATAAACTAATAGAGCAAAACACCCTATTAGTTTATTTTTAACTTCTATATAAAGTTCTTAAGTATTCCTGCAAATACTACAGATCCTATTGTAACTGTAGTAAATCCACCCACCAGCATCGTTGGCGACATCTTGTCTACTAAGTAGTCATATTCTTCTTGATTGGAAGCTTCCGCTTTTGCCGCTTCACCTGTTAATACATAGTTTAGCGGGAACCCCACTAGGCAGTTTAGCCCAATTGCAAAGGCCATGTTCCAAGAAACCTTCAAAAACTTTCCTGCAAGTGATGAGAATATTCCCATTCCCACAATTCCAATTCCCAAGTAGGCAATAATTATTGCTCCGGCTGAAAACACTTCTTGAGGAGAACTGTCTACCAGTCCACTTACTGCAGTAACTATTGAACCTACCATAAATAATCCAAAGGCATTTGCCTTTTGTAGTGCTTGAGTTTCTAAAAATCCATATTCACTTCCCACTACTCCTAAAAACAGTGCAAATATAGTTGGGGATATTGAAAAGCTAATTCCTGCTGCCCCAAATAGTACACCCGAAAATTTAGATAGTACAACTCCTATAGCTGCAAGAAGTCCCAACTTTGCCAAAATCATATTGTCAGTGTTGTACTTTTCAGGGATTCTAGGAAGTAATTGTTTTCCAACTTCAACTTCTTCATTTCCCGCCACTATTCTATCTCCACCTCTATAGCCCACCAGTAGAGTCCTAGCTTCTTTTTTTAACAGTGTCGGTATTAAAAAATAAGCCGGAAAACTTTGAAGTGCCAAAGTTAAAAGTGCAATAGTAGATAAATCTTGTCTTCCAAGAGCCAGTGCCGCTTTAGACATCTCAAAAGCTGCAACAAATCCTCCTGTTATTGGAGGGGCTACTACTACAGATTGTTCAAATCCGAAAAGTGCAGTTCCTATTGTAAGTACAGTTGCCCCAACACCTACAATTGCCGAAACTCCAATTACCACTGTCTTCCACTCTCTTTTTAAGTCTCTAATTTTTAGAGAGCTTCCCATATTTACTACTATTACCACTATTACCATATCTAGAAAATATGATGAGAATCCTGCTAATTCAATTATTTCCTTTGGAAGCACTTCTGTCCACACGCCTATTAAAATTAACATTACAAATATAAAAATAGATGGTATTAATGCCTTTGTCTTTGTTGCTACAACATCTCCAAGCGCTAAAAATAAAAGTACCACAAAAAATGCAACGGCAGGATGAGTTATTATTTCTCTATACATTTCCATAATTTTACCCCCTCATTATCTATTTTATAATTAACAGTACTGTGTAAATAAAACTAATTCCCCCCTCTTCAAAACCTTTAAACAGCCCTTAATTAATTATAATTAGATATTAGTGTATCACAAATACAATATTTTTCCAGTTTAATTTAGTATCGAAATGGTAAATTTACATTCTTTTTTATATACACTATTTTAACTTTAAAATATAAAAATAAATATAACAAAAGCCCTTAGAATTAACTAAGAGCTCTTACTATATCTTTAATTTTACTTGTGATAGGGATAGTTATTTATTATTCTAAATGCTCTATATACTTGCTCTAACAGTATTAGCCTCATCAATTGATGGGGAAATGTCATAAGTGAAAATGAAAGCGAAAAGTTTGCTCTCTTTAGCACTTTTGCTGCAAGTCCGTTTGAACCTCCGATTATAAAGTCAATTGTGGAGTGCCCACTTATTTGAGTGAATTTTATTCTCTGAGCAAATTCCACAGAGGAAAGTTTCTTTCCCTTAATATCAAGGGCAACTACATAGTCACTTTCTTTAATTTTCTTTAAAATTCGCTCTCCTTCTTTGCATTTTACAATTTCAATTTCACTTTCTGAGAGATTCTCAGGTGCACTTTCATCTGCAACTTCAATTATATTTACCTTTGCATGAGGGGTAAGTCTTTTTATAAATTCATCAATTCCCTCTTTAATATAACTTTCCTTTACCTTGCCAACAGCTATAATGTTAATATTCATTTAAATTTTATGCCTCTATTCTTTAGATCTATAACATTTTCTTCATGATCTCTTTCATTGACATAGCCTGTTCCCTTTAAATAAAAGCTAACATTTTTATTGTTCTTTTGAAATTCCAGTATCGTCTCTCTTACACAGTATTCGCTGGCAAGTCCACAAATAACAAATTCCTCTGACTCAATTTCACTAATGCTATTACCTCTACTGTCTTTAGCATAGTAAGCTGAGTACTCTTCAATGTCGTCATTTAAACCTTTTTTGTAAATATTTTCAGCTTGCGGTTTAAATTTTATCTCTTCTATTTTTTCAAACTCTTGGGATAAAAAGGAACCTTCTTCTTCAGCGACACAGTGCACCGGCCAAATTCCACCATTTATTTCAAATGACTTGTTATTTGGCGAATGGTAGTCCATGGAATAAACAACTCTATCATAGAGATTTTTATTTATTTCACTGACTATGTTCTCTACTGCCTCTTTAGACTTTAAACAAGCAAGACTGCCACTTATAAAATCATTTTGACAATCTACTACAACTAAGGTTTTCATAATCTTCTCCTAAATTAGCTCTTTTAATTTTTCCAATGCTTTATCAAAGTTTACTTCATGAGTTACTTCTTCTACATATTCAACATATGCTATCTTACCACTTTTATCTACAATTACAATACCCCTTGATAATAGTTTTAATTCATCTATTAAAAATCCATATTTCTTGCCAAAATCGTGATCTCTATAGTCTGAAATTACTATTGCACTGTCTATTCCCTCTACTCCGCAAAATCTCTTTTGTGCAAATGGTAAATCCACTGAAACAGTTACGATTGCAACGTCATCTCCAAGTTTAGAAGCTTCTTCATTAAAGAACTTTGTTTGAATAGAACAAACACCTGTATCTATTGATGGAACTACTGAGTAAACTATTGTCTTTCCCTTTAAGCTCTTAGAGTCAAACTCTGATAAATCCAAGTTAACTGCCTTAAAATCAGGTGCCACCTCTCCTACTGCTACTTGATTTCCCACTAGTGTTACTTCATCGCCGCCAAATTTTACTTTCATAATTGTTACCTCCTAATTTATTAAATTAATTTTAATTAAACCTACGCATATACATAAGTAGTATACCCAACTTTTTCTAAAACCTTAACTTTCAAATTCTTAAAATTGTGTAACTTTTTAAATCTAGACAACAATGATATAATACCTTTAGTACAAATTTAGGAGTGAAGTTAATGAAATATAAACACAAGGCAGTGGTTCTTGGCTCTAATTACTATGTGGGACTTGGAGTTATAAGAAACCTTGGAAGAAACGGCGTTAAAGTAGTAACTGTAGACTATGCAGACTCTAATTACGGCGTTTCAAAATATGTAAAAGAAAGATTAATTGCACCTCACTATAAAGACCAAGAGCAGGAATTAGTTGAGTTTTTAATTGACTACTCTACAAAGCAAGCTCACAAACCTGTACTCTTTCCCACAGCTGATTTATATGTGGAATTTATGGAAAACAACTTTGACGCTTTAAAAGAATATTATCTGTGGCCTAATGAACAAAAGGGTTTACTTGCAAGTTTAATGGACAAGGAATCTCTTTTACAATATACTGAGCCACTTGGAATAAAAACACCTGAAATTATTTCAATGGATACGGAAAATTTATATTCAAAAGTTACAGAAGAACTTGGATACCCTTGTATTGTAAAACCTAAGGATTCAATGCCCTTTGTAAATATGTATAGAAGCAAAGTTTTCTTTATTAACTCTGAAGAAGAGCTAATTGAAAAAATTGAAATGTGTAAGAGAGACGGACAGGAAGTCTTCGTTCAAAAAATAGTAAAGGGTCCTGAGACAAATTGCTATTCCTTTGACGTATATATGGATAGAGATCAAAATGTAGCAAGTTATATGACTACAAATAAAATACGTCAATGGCCTATAAATTTTGGCGCCAGTACCTATGCTAAGCAGCATTATATTCCAGAGCTATACGATATTTGTGTACCTCTTTTTAAAGCTGTAAAGTACAGAGGATTTGCCGAAGTTGAACTAAAAAGAGATGAAAAAACAGGTACTATTTACTTAATAGAAGTAAATGTAAGATTTGTAAACTTTGTCGAACTTCAATGTGCCATGGATATGAACACACCTATGATGTACTTCCTAGACTCCATTGATGAGCCCTTTGAGGGACCAAAAATTGAAGAGGACAGAGAAGTCTATTGGAAATACAAATACGAAGATATATCAGCTATTAAAAAATATTTAAATACAAAACAAATGACCCTTGGAGAGGTAGTAAAAGACTACAGATTTAAAAAAGTAAACTCTACTTGGGCTTGGGACGATCCGCAACCCGGCTGGACATTTTTTAAATGGGCCATCAGCCATAAATTTAAAAGGAGTTAATATGAAACCGCTAATTGCAATTACACCAAGAGTTGACACTTTTTGGGAAGATATAAACATGAACAGTGATTTTTTTAATTTCTTAGAAGAACTAGGTGCAACGCCTATTATACTAAGTTATAACTACGATGAAGAGTCCATTGACACAGTCTTAAATAAAATTGACGGTATAGTATTTACCGGCGGACACGATATAAATCCAATTTACTATGGAGAATTTCCAAATAAAAAATGCTTCTCCCTTAGTCCAAAGAGAGATGTATTTGAATTTGACATTTTAAAGAAAGCTTTAGATGGAGATATTCCCATACTTGCCATTTGCAGAGGAATGCAAATGTTAAATATTGTAAAAGGTGGTTCACTTTATCAAGATTTAGAAACAGAATATGAAAATCCATTAGATCACACTCAAGGCGAACCCTTTAGCAATACTTTTCACAAAGTTGAAATAATTAAAGACAATTTTTATGGAAAATTATTTAAAGATACGTCTATAGAAGTTAACTCTCTTCATCACCAAGCAGTTAAAAAATTGGGAGATGACTTAAAAGTTTTTTCTAAGTCATCTGATGGAATAGTTGAGGGAATATATTTAGAAGATAAAAAATTTGTATGTGGAGTTCAATGGCATCCTGAATACCTATACAAAAAATCTGAAATTCAAAGAGATTTTTTAACTGAATTTATTAATTCATGTAAATAAATGGAAAATACTAAGATAACACATAAAAAAACCTTAGATGCCTTTCATTTAAAATTAATAGCCATAATTGCAATGCTGTTAAATCACATTGGCAGTGGATTTCAAATAGGTCTTTCGCATCCGTGGATATACTTATTTACAGAGACTATAGGAAAATTGACATTTCCAATTATGGCCTATTTACTGGTTGAGGGATTTTACCACACAAGAAATTTAAAAAAATATATTCTAAGACTTGCGTTGTTCTGGATACTTTCAATAGTTCCCTTTCACATTTATTTTTTTAACAATTGGAATTTTACATTCTTAGACTTATTTAACAATGTGCTATTTACACTACTTGTAGGTTTAATAATGATAGTACTATGTGAAAAGACGGAAAATTCACTTTTAAGGTTTTGCATTGTAGTATTTTCTATGTTCTTAACTGTAAATTCTGACTGGAGCTTAGTTGGAGTTTTAATTATTTTTTGGTACTACAATATTAAAGACGAGAAAAAAAGAATAATGATGCCTTCTATTTATATTGCTCTGCCATTTCTTTTAATTACAGTAATTGCCAAAGTGGCAGACCCTTCATTTAGTAATTTGTTTTTTATTGAGGGAGTTGGAATGCTTGGAATGTTTTTAACTATTCCACTCTTGCTTAAATATAGTGGCAATCGAGGATATTCACCAAAGTGGGTTAAATATGGATACTACTTATTCTATCCACTGCACTTAACAGTACTTTATATAATTAGATATTTCATTTAAAATAAAAAAAAGAGCAAATTTGCTCTTTTTTTATTCTTTATAGAATTTTAGTTTTACTTTTAATTTTCATATAAGTTATATTTAATCTGCATTTTTATGTTGTAGTTCATATTCTTTTTCTTCAGGTGTTCTTAACAGTCCAAAATGTATAGTTGCAAGTGTGGCTATTATTAAAGCAAACATATAGAATGAATATTTTAATACTTCAATAGGTGATACTCCCGATAGTCCCGTTACTATTAACATTCCTCCATCATGAGGGCATAGTGCCAAGAATGCACAGGCAAATATGTCAAGTAAACTTGCTATACGCTTAGGTGCTATATGGTACTGCCCACCTATTTCTTTTGCAATTGGTGCTGAAATTATAATTGCCAAAGTGTTGTTAACTAGTGAAATAGATAGCAGTCCTGATAAAAATGCTATACCGTATTCTGCTCCCTTTCTATCCTTAATCTTAGATGTAATTTTTCCAATTAACCAGTCAATTCCACCATATTCTTTTATAAGTCCAATTAATCCGGATATTAGTATTGCTATTATTGTAATACTGAACATATCCTCCATTCCACTTCCTATAGATTGAACATATTCAAAAAATCCTACTGAACCTGTAGCAAGTCCTATTACTCCACACATTACAATTCCAATAAATAGTACTCCTGCCACATTAAAACCCATTAGAGCAGTTATTAATACTACAAAATATGGAATTATAAGTATAACGCTATAACTAAGTGTCTCTTCAATTACTCCCGTTCCACCTACTATTGCATATAGTACCATTGCAACTACTGCAGCAGGAAGTGCAATAAAAAAGTTCATTTTAAATTTATCTTTCATCTCAGCGCCTACTCCCTGAGTTGCAGCGATAGTAGTGTCTGAAATTACAGATAAGTTATCTCCAAAGTACGCTCCACCTATTACAGCAGAACAGGCAATTGCCAAGTTTAAATTTCCCTTTGTGGCAACTCCTATTGCAATGGGAGCCATTGCCGCAATTGTTCCCATAGAAGTTCCTATAGCTGTTGCTATAAAGCTTGATAGTAGAAATATTCCCGGCATTAATAGTGAAGGTGGTATAAAGTGCAGACCCATATTTACAATAGAGTCCATTCCACCCATTGCCTTTGCTGCGCCTTGAAATCCACCTGCCAATAAATATATTAGCCCTATTAACATTACTCCAGGATTTCCTGCATTTACAGAGAATGCATCAATTTTATCAGATAGTTTCATCTTTGGATTCATAACAAGTGCTACAGCTATACCTATAAGTAAGGCAACGTGCCTTGGAAATTGTGAAAATGCATTGTCGTATCCAAGAACAGTAAACGTCAACCCACTTCCTATGTACAGTCCCAGAAAAACCAAAAGGGGTATAAATGCAGATAGTCCGTACTTTTTGTTTTCTGTGTTTTGATTATTTGTCATATTAGTACCCTCCATATAATATTTTTATAATTAATATTAGGACAATTTGGAAATTTGTATATAGTAATTTAATATAATTACACTATTGTCTTAAATAAAAGTTTACTCTTTTCACAAATTGTGCCTAATATTTATATACTACTAAATAAAAATGTATAATACTATTAAAATATACTCTCACTTTAAATAGTATTTATATTTTTAAAATACTCTAAGCTAATAAAATTTTCACTATTTTTGCTTTAACTTGTTTAATGCCCTATCTAATCTATTTAATTCTCTCTCTAGAGCCCACGTAGGAACAGCAAGATTTATTCTCTCATATCCACTTCCTTCTTCTCCAAAGACGCATCCCTCATCTGTAAAAAATTGTGCTTCCATGTGCAGAAATTCTTCTAACTCTTCATTATTTAATCCAAGCCCTCTAAAATCCAGCCACTGTAAATAAGTTCCCTCAGATAAGTAAGCCTTTATTTCAGGGTGCTTTTTCTCAAAAAATGACTTAACCATTCTTTGATTGTGGTCTATTACTGAAATTAATTCATTTAACCATTCTTCACAGCTATTATATGCAAGCTCACATGCCTTGTATCCAAGTACGTTTAACTGTGTACTTCTCATTCTCTTTAATGCCTTTATATAAGGTTTTCTAATACTTTCGTTTCTAACTATTATATTTGACGTTGCCAAACCCGCTAAGTTAAATGTCTTTGATGGCGCAGTACAAGTTATTGTAATATTTTCAATGTCTTCTGAAATACTTCCCAATACAGTGTGTTTATATCCCGGCATTATTAAATCGTTCCATATTTCATCTGAAACTATTATAATATTATTTTCTATACAAATTTTACCAAGTCTTTCAAGCTCATCACGTGTCCACACTCTTCCAACAGGATTGTGAGGATTTGAAAAAATTAATAACTTATTATTTTCATCCTTTGCCAACTCTTCAAATTTATCGTAGTCTATTGTATAATATCCATCTGTTTCTATTAACGGACAGTTTACCAATGTTCTGTTGTTTGCATTTATCGCACTGGTGAATGGATAGTATACCGGTCTAAAGATTATTACTCCATCACCCTCATTGGTAAAGGCATTTACTGCTCCATAAATTGCATTTATTACACCTGGAGTATTTACAATCCACTCCTCTTTTATATTGTAGTTGTGCTTTCTCTTTAGCCATGAAATAACTGATTCTACATATTCCGGATAGGATTGAGCGTATCCTAAGACAATTTCATCTAAATATTCTTTTAGTCCCTCTGTTATTTCCGGTGGATTTTTAAATTCCATATCTGCCACAGATAGTGGAACTACATCTTCATCTACCTTTGAGTTCCAATCATACATTAACTCCCACTTTTCACAGCCTTTTTCTTTTCTTGATAGTAGTGTTTCAAAATCATGTTTCATAATTTTCTCCTTACTTTAGACGCTTAACTATTAAGCTTATTAACTATTAAATGTAATATATCACTTTTACTGTGATAAATCAATAAATTATTAAATTATTTTTAAGTTTTTTAATTTTGGAGTTATTTAGACAATATAAATTTTAACACATCTATAAAATATGTGATATTATAATTGTTAATCTAATGAATTTAATGAGGTGGGATTGTGGACATAGAAACTTTTAAAAAGGAAATTTTAAACTCTTGGATTTCCGGTGATGAATCTGAGGAAATTATCAATAAAAAATATGAACTCTTAAATGCCCATGCTACAATTGTATATGACTTTGTTTTAATGTATTACAACTATATGAACAGACGCAAGGACTACGGTGCAAAGGAGTCTTTGACAATGGTTGAAGTGCACATACTCACCGATATTGCAGACTTTCCAGGAACTACAGTTACTGCACTTGCTAAAAAGTGGAAAAAAACCAGCAGTGCAATTTCTCAAACTGTGAGAAGTTTGTTAAAACTTGGCTATATTAAACGTGAAAATAGCACCACTGATGGCAAGGTGTTTTTTCTATATGCAACTGATGAGGGCGCACAAATTGCCCTTACTCACAAAAAATATGACATCTTAGACATTGTAAAAACTAATAAAAAACTGGCAGAGAAATTTACAGCTGAAGAAATTCTTGTATTTAACAAAATACTATTAGAATACACAGATTTACTAAGTCGCTAACTAGTAGTTAAAAATACTTTTAAATAGTGCTGTCAAAAACCCCAAAGACAATAATTTTAACACTGTCTTTGGGGCTTTATTAAATATTTAATAATAAAATTCAGTTTAACTGTTTAAATACAGTGGCAATTTTTAAAAATCATCTGAAAGTTCTCTATTCCACTCTCTTTTTAAAACGCCCATAAAATAGCTGTCTTTGTACTCGCCCATTGTATAGAAGTGCTCTCTTAAATAACCTTCTTCTTTAAATCCCAATTTTTTATAAATGTGAACAGCCTTTTTATTGTCTATATCCACATATAAATAAACTTTGTGCATATTTAATATGTCAAAGGCATAGCTCACTATTTCTATCATTGCATTTTCAGCCAAGCTAAGTCCTTTAAATTTTTCTGTAACTACAACTTGTATTTCACAGTTTCTATGAATATAGTCCAACTCAACTAATTCCACTATTCCTGCAAAATCGTCATTTTCTTCAATTACAAATCTTCTCTCAGACTCATCTCTAATATGTCTTTCATACAAACTTTCCAGTTCACTTAAGGATTGATAGGGCTCCTCAAACCAGTAGGACATTATTTTTAACTCATTATTAATTTTGTGTACATCTCTTAAATCTTTCTTCTCTAAAGGTCTTATATTCACAGTACTCCCCATCTTTACTATTATTTTAACTACGCTTACAATTAATTTTAAATATATTTAATTTTACTCTATACAATATTATATCTAACTATAGTATTTATTGTAACATCTATTTACCTCAAACTGTCTAAAAACCTCAAAGTCTTTACTAAAATTTAAAAGTTGTCTTATCTGTGTACTTTATATTTTTTTACCACTACTATCCCCAATACTAAAACTAATAGACTCGCCCCAACTATATAAAACTCTTCATTTTTACTTTGCACGTCCAGATTTTTTACACCATCTTCCATTTGCCCTCGCCTCTCACTTATTTTATCCTCATTAGCTCTTTGAGAGGTATCAACTCCCGGATTAGTGGGTACATTGGTAGAATTGTCTGCCTCACTTTTTTGGTCTCGTCTATCTTCCCACCGCTCTGTTTGGTTTATATTTTCTTTATCCGGAACTTCTTCTGCTTTTAAAGATTTTCCACCTAAAGTTTCAAATGTAGCTTCTCTATTACTGTCCTCTGTCTTGCCACTTAAGTTGGTACTTTCACTTTGTTGCTCTTTTTCACTGAGTTCACCAATATTTTCATCTACTGGCTGTCTTCTATTTTCACCATTGTCTCCTCTACCTCCAAAGGAGTTTGAGCCCATAGACTCTATATTTATCTCTGATGCATCTATAAGGCTACTACTATCTTCACTTTGCCCCTCTGATGTTGAGGGAATTTCGCCCTTTAACTGTTCTTTTATACTTTCTGTTCTAAGTTCACAAAAGCTTTTTAGTTGAGATGAAGCTTCTAAAAAATCTGAATAACTTACAAAAGCTGTAGGATCTTTTTCTACATAGGGAGAAATTAAACTTATTGCATTAGTTATTTCTTCTTCAAATACTCCACTGTCAAAGTACTCTGTTATAAATTCACTAAATAGCTCATGATATTTTGTAAGATATTCTTCATTTGAAAGCAACTGCCCAATCATTGGTCTATCTTCCAGTGTCGTTCCTGAAACCGGAGTGTCTATTGGATAGTTTGCCAACGAAGTGCTATTATCTACTTTAGAATTTGAAGGACTGCCACCCATTGCAAATGCTCCAAATGCAAGATTATAGTCCCATGCAATCATTGAAAGCTTTCCGGAGTCCTCATATAAATAGTAATTGTGCATCATATTTCCCGTATAGCTGTCAAAATTTAAAAGATAGTTGTGAACTACGAAGTACCTGAGCACTTCTTCAATATTTAAAACTTCACTTAAGTTTTCTCCCTCTGAAAGTTGCTTTAAACTTTCGATTAATCTTACTTTATCTGTATCTGTTACATCTGTCTTTGCACTGTCAAAAATATTTGAATAGCTGTCAAATTCATCGTCTGTATAAACTAAAGCTACATCACTTTGTCCTCCGCCCATTCCACTTGGACTAATTTTCTTAAAATCTTCTCTATTGTCTCCTAATTGCTTAGTTTCTAAATTAATTTCACTATCTGTTGACACTTCAGGATTTTTTTCTGTTGAAACTTGTCCTACTTCTTCCTGCACATCATTTAAGTTTTCCGGCGCTTTTTCAAGCATTTCTTTTATATCTTCCGGAACTTCCATTCCCTCAGGAATATTTTCTGGAGCCGGCATGTTTTTCGGAGCTTTGTTATCTCCACCACCTCCCATATTCATACTGTCTGGTTTATATAATTCTCCATCTGTATTTGAATAGGTTCTATCTATAAAGGAATCTTCTATTGCCTCAACAGCCAAATAAAGTCCCCAGTCTTCTCCATTTACTGTAATCCAAATAAAACTGGATAGTGGCGAATCCACTTCAAAATAATTCATCATCTGATAACTCATATAGTCTTTTAAATAAGTATTGTCTTGAATTATATTGTTTAATGCCAGTTTATCCAGCCCAAGATAAGTATTTCCATCTTCATAGTGGTCAAATTCTATTTTAAAACTATATCTATCTGAATCAGAGTTGGCCATAGTACTTAGAGATGAATTTCCCTTTGTTCTAATTGCCACATTTTTTACAACATTTCCATCAATTACAACATTACAAGTTACATATTCCTCATCCATTGCATTTTCCAGCATCTCATTAAAATCAGCTTCATCTACGACAATATCAATGTTGTGAACTTTATCTGTGGAAAATAATGAGTCTTCATAGGGAAGGTTGGCATGAACTTCTTCAACACCTAATCTTTTCCCATTTATAAATAGCAGAGTTATAATAAGTGTAATAACAACTATTGATGTGCAAATCACTGTAGTTTTTTTACTTTTTAACATAATTTGCCTCCTACTATCCCATATATTCTCCGTTATAACTTACTAACACTACATTGTCTACTTCAGGCTGATTTGAAAGCTTATTTACAAATGAAGTATCTTCAGATTTTAATCTAATTTCATAATTTAACTCTATGGAGTCACCTTTTACAATTTTACTTTTAATCTCACTTCTATCTACTAAATTTTTTAGTTCACTTACTATAGATCTTTCACTTTCATCTCCCCTACAATTTATTACTAAAATATATGGGTTGTCATAGGATTTCTTATTTACAAATATTAAGAGTACAATTCCTATAACTACACTTCCAAATACAGCAAGTGGAATCATTCCAGCAGCAATTACTATTCCCACAGCTATTGACCAAAATAAAAAAGTCAAATCCAAGGGCTCTTTAACAGCAGTACGAAAACGCACTATTGAAAGCGCCCCTACCATACCTAGCGATAAGACAATATTACTGGTAACAGCAAGTATTACAAGAGTAGTTATCATACTAAGTGCTATTAATGTGACTCCAAAACTGGAAGAGTACATTACCCCTTTATAAGTTTTCTTGTAGACTAAGAATATAAATACTCCCACTCCAAAAGAAAGCACTAAAGCCAACACCATATCTAAAATTGATACACTACTTACATTTTCTAAGAAACTGGATTTAAAAATATCATCAAAACTCATTTAATTTTCCTCACTTTCATACTATCCGTATATGCGACAGTTGGCATATTTTGAACAAGCTGACGCCTTTCTCTCTCCAAGCTGTATTAAATCACTTATAAAACTTGGCAAAAACTCATCATATTTCACTTCCAATACAACTACTTCATCACCTGCTGAAATAGTTGGTAAATCATCATTAAAAAAATCTGTAGACTGTAGAGCTGTTCTTATATCTCTATCTAAGGTTATTCTCACATTTCCCGCAGGATATACAAAAGGCTCTCGATAATAATCCACTATGGTCTTTGGTCTCAAAAGTTTCCCATTAATTTTACTGTAAAATTCTACAACTAGTGGAGAACTGCTTTTTGACATCCAGCTAAAATCTCCTGCTATTATTTTTTCAACTTCTTCTCTTTTTAGTACTTCCGACTTTTTGTAAGTTAAGTTGTTGTTTTTACTCTTCTTTTCAAGTTTTACAAAGTCATTATTATCGTTGTACTTTCTAATTCTAAATTTTTCTCTATAGTTGACACCATCTATTTTTTCTCTAAGTGCACTATCTTTTGGAGTATCAAAATACAAACTTCTAATTTTATACTCTCCACTTTCACCTACATTTTTGTCTATAGGTAAAACCAATTTTAACTTTTTTCTTAAAACTATATAATCTAAATAGTTTAAACTGTGTTTTAATTCATGTCTGCCCTTCATAATATTTTCCTTTCTTCTCTTATTGATATAGATACTATATAAATTTTCTTAAACAGACCTTGAATTAAATTTTTAATTCTAAAACTGCAAAATCAGCCTCGTCTTCGTAAATCGTTGCATTTATATTATCTAGACCTATATTCTTAACTTTAAAAGATTTTTTATTTAAAACTTCTCTTACTGCACTTTCCAAGCTCTCACCTATGCTTTCTTTTAAAGATATTTCTTTGCAATTTACAGGTTTTATTATTTTACTCTTTCTCAATTCTAAGCTCTTTAAGTAGAAATTTTTAATGCTGTACTCCTCTTTAACTACTATATAATTTAATAATATTTTGTTAATTTCCATTTCAAATATTTTACTTCCTCTGTTTTTTACAGTTGTTTTCATAATTCTCCACCTTTTTCAAATATTTTTCTGTCCAATAGCTATACTAACCTTACTTTCTTAAATGAGTCTTGAATCTCTTTTCAATGTTGCTTTAAGCTTCTATGCTATAATAATAATTAATATTTATAAGAAATGTGGTGATAATATGAACCTGTTATTAGTGGAAGATGAAGTTCATCTATCTGAAGCTCTAGTTGAGCTGTTTAAACAAAATAAATATGCAGTTGACGTTGCCTTTGATGGAATTTCAGGCGAAGAACAAGCTCTCACAGGCATTTATGATGTAATTATTTTAGATATTATGCTTCCAAATAAAAATGGACTTGAAGTTTTACAATCTCTTCGTGAGCAAAATATTTCCACACCAATTTTGCTTTTAACTGCAAAGTCAGAAATAGAAGATAAAATAAAGGGCTTGGATTTTGGCGCTGATGACTATTTGACAAAGCCCTTTGTAGCTGATGAACTACTTGCCAGAATTAGGGCAATGACTAGAAGAAAAGATGAATTTGTCGGAGATGAACTCATCTTTAACAATACAAAACTGTGTAAAAACACTCACGAACTCAGTTTCAATGGAAATACAGTAAAACTTGGATTAAAGGAATTTCAAATTTTAGAAATGTTAATGCAAAATAACAAACAAATTATTCCAAAGGAGAGGTTTATTGAAAGAATCTGGGGTTTTGACAGCGACGCAGAATACAACACTGTTGAGGTTTATATATCTTTTCTAAGAAAAAAGCTCCTAGCTATAAATTCAGACATTCAAATTAAAGCATCCAGAGGTCTTGGCTATTCTCTGGAGGGCTTAGAATGATTAAACGCTTAAAGTATAAGTTTATTGCAATTATAATGGGTGTACTGTCAATTGTATTTATTGCAATTTTTATTGCATTAAATGTATTTATGCAGGTAAAGAGCTCTGAACAGACAGGTAAACTGCTTGAATTAATTGCAGAAGAAGATGGAGTAGAATTCTTACACGAGTTTAGAGCAGAAAACTTTAAAGACAATAGACCTCCACCAAACTCCCAAGATGATAAAAACCCCTACGACCTTCCACCTGCTGCAAGAGCTGCCAGGTTTTTTTACGTTAAAACCGATAAATCCGGAAATATAATAGACTCTCACTTAGACATGATTGACGGACTACTTAGCGAAGATTCCATAACTTATGTAAAAAGTGCCCTTGAAAAAAACAAATCTGAAAGTACTATTGACAACTTTCAATACTTAATAGAAGACAAGGACTATGGAAAAATCATAGTATTTGCAGAGAAAAGTATAGAGTCTCAGCTTTTAAATCAGCTAATTGACATCTCACTTTACGTCGCCGCTTTTAGCTCTGTGATTTTATTAGTAGTTTCAATTTTTCTATCTAATTGGGCTGTTGAACCTGTTAAAATTGCCTTTGATAAACAAAGACAATTTGTCTCAGATGCCAGCCATGAGCTAAAAACTCCACTTACTATAATTTCTACAAATGTAGACGTATTGGAAAATGAAATCGGTCAAAACAAGAGGTTAAAAGATATAAGAGGTCAAACTTACAGAATGAATATACTGATTAAAGACCTTCTCTCCCTTGCCAAAACTGATGAGGGAAAAACTGACGTTGAATTTAAAGAATTTAATATAAGCAAGTCTATTTTAAATACAGCTCTAGAATTTGAAAGTAGAGCTTACGAAGAAGAAAAACAACTGGAAATTGACGTTGAGCCAAATATTTTTTACAACGGAAATGAAAATCAAATAAAACAACTGGCTTCTATATTAATAGATAATGCCATAAAACACTCTAAATCCAATGGAGAAATTAAAGTCAGCTTTAAAAAAGTTGGTAGTAAAATACACTTATCCGTATATAATACCGGCATTGGAATTCCTGAATCAGAAAGAGCAAAAGTCTTTGAAAGATTTTACAGAAGTGATAACTCCAGATCAAGAGACACAGGCGGATATGGACTGGGCCTTTCCATTGCCAAGTCCATTGTAGATACTCACAAGGGAAAAATTTCTATCTCCGGAAGTGAGGAAAATTGGATTGAATTTAATGTAACTTTATAAAAATAACTCCTTAGAATAAAATCTAAGGAGTTATTTTTGTGTTTATCTTTAAATATGTTATAAACCAGTTCTACACATCTATAGAATTTTCCATTAGACTGCTGGTTAAAAAGAATAATAGTACAGGAGCTAAAATACTATATATAATTGACCCTATATTTATTAGTAAATCTCCATTCATATTGGCTGTTGCAAGAGCGTGATAAGTGCTTATAGACTCAATTCCTGGTCTGCTCACATTTAAATAATAAGGTACAATTTCTATTCCTTTAACCATTACCATTAAAAGTAATATGGATACAAATATAAATATAAAAAACCATATTCCCTTAAACTTTTTATTTCTAATTGAAACTCTTCCCAAGGTCATAGAAAAGTAAATAGTAAGTAAAAGTGTCATTCCATTAATTATTAAACCTATAAAAGTCACAAATCCTTCTATCCAAGGTACTTCTTTCCAAGAAATATTTAAACTCTTTAGGGATTCCAATATTGAATTTAATTCACCTCTTGGCGTAATAATCAATAAACCTAAAGCATTTGATAATATAAATCCTATAAAAATTACTACAAACCATAAAAAGGCCACAAATACTTTTGATCCAAGAATTTTTTTAGCACTGAGTGGAATAGTAAAAGTTAAATAACCTCTGTCTTCATAGAGTTCTTTTTTAAATAAATTCACTATATAAAAAGCTGTTGCCACCATCATTCCAAAGATTATTAAAAAAGCAATCCCAAGGAAAATACTACCTATAGTTGATACATATGGCGTATCTATACTATGGAGATATGTGAAGCTTCCTAAATTTAAGATCGTCGTCAAAAGCAAAACTCCCAGTATAAATTTATAACTGCCCTTTATTTCATACTTAATAAATTTTCTCATTTCTTCCTCCTATCCAAATATTTCCTTGTATATTGAATCTATTTGTCCGTTGTGTTCATTTCTCAAGTCTTCTGCATTTCCTTCAAGTACAATTGCACCATTTTGCAAAAATACTACATCTTCAAAAATATTTTCCATATCTCTAACTAAATGAGTGGTTACAATCATAGAGCTGTCTTTAGAATAGTTATTAATTATTGCACCCAGTATCTGATCTCTTGCAACGGGGTCAACTCCTGCAATGGGCTCATCAAGTATGTAGAGTTCAGCATTTCTTGAAAGTACCAGCGAAAGATTTAGTTTTTCATTCATTCCCTTTGATAATTCTGTTATTTTCATATCTTTATTTAAATCCATAAAAGTAAGCAGTTCTTCAAATTTCTTTTCATCAAAATCACCATAAAAATCACTATAAAATTTTCCGGCATCTTTTATTTTCATCCAATCGTAGAGAAAATTTCTGTCGGGAAGATAAGATACGATAGCCTTAGTTTCTACACCTATTTTCTCCCCATTAATTTTAACGCTGCCACTACTAGGTCTTAAAAGCCCCACCAGTATTTTAATTAACGTTGTTTTACCACTTCCATTAGGCCCAAGTATTCCTACTATTTTTCCCTTTTCAATATTTAAATCTACTCCATCTAGGGCTATTTTTTTGCCATATTTTTTAGTTAAATTATTAATTTCCACTATGTTCATTTTATTTCTCCTCTTTCAAGTGTGTTTTAAGTATTTCCAAAATGTCCTCTACTTCATATCCAAGTCTTGAAATATCGTCAATGAAGGTTTCTATTAATTTATTTATTGCATCTGTTTTAAATGTATTTATTAATTCTCTATCTTCTGTGACAAATGTTCCAAGTCCTCTTTGTGTGAATACTAGGGATTCTCTTTCAAGTTCCTGATATGCCCTTTGAATCGTATTTGGATTTACTTTTAATTCCTTTGAATAGTCTCTAACTGAAGGTAACTTATCTCCAAGATTTAAATCACCTGAAATTATTTTATCTTTTAATAAATCCATTACTTGTGCATAAATAGGAGAATTTCCATTAAAATCCATATTCCACCTCCTTATATATAAAAGAATGAGTATTAGTGTTCTAGTTACATAATACACTCATACTTATTCTTTGTCAAATTGTTTTTATAATTTTAAAAATTTTGAATTTAATAAAACTTAAAATTGAACCCACAACGAAATCAAAGATTAGCAGTAAATTTCAGCCTTGGAAAAATCTGACATTGGACCGTAACAAAATGGTTCTATAATAAATGTTGGGGTAAATACTCCAACATTTATTTTTTTGCAAAAAAAGAATGCACGTATCCCAAAAATCCTTTACCATATAAAGTGACTAAACCAAATAGAAAGGGTGAAATACGTGCAAGATAATTATATACAAAAACTTCTCAATATTAAAGATATTATTGTAACAAATATAACAGAAAATAGTGAAACCATAGAAGTTTCTATTAAGTCTACTAATAATACAGGTATTTGTCCTTGTTGTAAACAGCCTACTACAAGAATTCATGACTATAGACTCCAACGTGTAAGACACAGTAACATC